>JAZKCA010000049.1:0-12207 GCA_040388275.1 Pseudomonadota bacterium | reverse complement strand
CGCACGTACGGTGGTGTGAGAGGGCGGCGGGAGTAATTCCGCCCCCTACTCGATTCACCCCGCGTCGCGCCAGCAAATCACCCGTACTGGCGATGCGCCCGCCTTGTTTCCATGGGAAATTCTCTATCCGGCAATGTTGTCGGGAAGATTATTCACCTGGAGACACCATGAACAAGAAGAATTTGTCGCGTCGGGGCGCCCATGCCCTGGCTGCTGTGGTTGCGCTTGGCGCGTGCGCGTACGCAGGCGCGCAAAGTACAAAACTGAACATTGGCGGCTTCAAACCCGCCCCCGATATCATCCTCAGCCCCGCCGCCAAGGCCGCCATCGCCCGCGACGACCATCCGATGGGCTCGCAAATCCGCAAGAACGAGGCGGTCGAGCCCAGGACCGCCGCCGACATCGCGATCACGCCGATGATCGCAGCCGGGCAACTGGCCGGGATGGATGTGAGCGGTTGGCAGGGCAATGTGAACTGGAGCGGGGCCTGGGCCAATGGCGCGCGTTTCGCCTACGTGAAGGCAACCGAAGGGCTGACCTATACCAATCCCTATTTCACCCAGCAATACAACGGCTCGTACAACATCGGCATGCGGCGCGGGGCCTATCATTTCGCCTTGCCCAACAAGTCGGGCGGCGCGGCCCAGGCCGAATATTTCGTCAACCACGGCGGCGGATGGTCGGCCGACGGCAAAACGCTGCCGGGTACCCTGGACATTGAATACAATCCCTATGGCGCCACCTGCTACGGGCTGAGCACCACCGCCATGACCGCCTGGATCAGGGCTTTCAGCGACCGCTACCGCGCGCGCACGGGCCGCTGTCCGGTGATCTATTCGACCTATAACTGGTGGTACCAGTGCACCGGCAACCGGACCAGCTTCGGCAGCACCAATCCGCTGTGGATCGCGCGCTACAGCGCGTCAGTGGGCACGCTGCCTTACGGCTGGAGTTTCTATACGTTCTGGCAGCATGACGATGCCGGCGTGTTCCCGGGCGACCAGGACATCTTCAACGGCGACGCCACGCGCCTGAAGGTGCTGGCCACCTCGCCGTAAGGTCAGGGCTCGAGGATGCTCATGGCGCGCCCGCGTCCGGCGTCCTTGGCCCGGTACAACTGCACATCGGCCTGTTCGAGCAGGGCCAAAGACTGGTCGCCCTTGGGTGGCGCCGCCACCGCCACGCCCAGGCTGATGGTGATGATGCCGTCCGCCCCGCCGTCAGCGTGGGGAATGGCCAGCGCGCGGATCGCCTGTTCCACCGCCGCCGCTTTTTGCATGGCGCCGGCCAGCGTGGTGTCGGGCAGGACGCAGGCGAATTCCTCACCCCCGTAGCGGGCCACCAGGTCGTGCGAGCGCACGAAGCCGGCGCGCAGCGTGGCCGCCACCGCGCGCAGGCAGGCGTCGCCCTGCTGGTGGCCGTAGTGGTCGTTGTAGCGCTTGAAGTGGTCGACATCGGCCAGGATCAGCGCCAGCGGCTGGCTGGCGCGCCGGCAGCGCTGCCACTCCGCCAGCAGGGTCTCGTCGAAACGGCGCCGGTTGTCGAGCAAGGTGAGGCTGTCGACATAGGCGCGCGAACGCAAAAAATCGGACTGGATCTTGAGCGTGATCTGGGTCCGCACCCGCGCCAGCACCACATTCGCATGGAAGGGCTTGGTGATGAAATCGGCGCCGCCTTCGGCAAAGCCTTTCACCTCGACTTCGGGATCGAGGTGCCCGGTCACGAACACCACCGGAATATCCTGCAGCACCGGGTCGGCCTTGAGGCGCCGGCACACCTCATAGCCGCCCATGCCGGGCATTTCGATGTCGAGCAGGATCAGGTCCGGCGGGCGCGCGGCGCACAGGGCCAGCGCGTCTTCACCGTTCAGCGCCATGCAGACGTCGAAGTCGGCCATCAGCAGCGCGTGCAGCACCTGGATATTGGCTGGCTGGTCGTCAATGACCAGCACGAGCGGCTTGGCGACGGCGTCGATCATTTCAGTTCCTTTATCAAGCTACGGCATTCGAGCGTGGCCTTCGCGAAATCGAGTACGCCGATACTGTCCGACAGCGGTTTCAGGGTCTCCTCCAGAACCTGGCCATAGGCGCCTTCGATGACTGCCAGCGTCGCGAGCGCACCCATGTTGCGCGCCGCGAGCAGGTCGTCAAGTTCGCGCAACAGCTCGGGCAGCGGCGCGGCCGCGACATCGGCCGCAGGGGAGGGCGCCACGGGCTCCGCCAGCGACTGCAAGGCAAGCGCCAGGGCGCCGCTGCTGGCCGCAACCAGCGCCTCGATGTCTGCCATTGTCGCCGATGTATCGCCGCCGTCGCCGGCGCGCAGCGCAGCCTCGAACTGGCCGGCGCGCTGTTGCAGGGCCGCGGCGCCGACAATCCCGGCCGCGCTCTTGAAGGTGTGCAGGATGTTGGCTGCGCTCGACGGGTCGGGCAGCGCCAGCGCGGCGCGCAGCGCGGGAACGAATTGCGCGGCCTCGGCCTCGTAGGTCTTCGCCAGCGCCACGTACAGGCTGGCATTGCCGCCCAGGCGATCGAGCGCCGCATCCAGTTCGATCACCTCGCCGCCGGGCCTGGCCTGGGGGGCCGCGTAGCGCACGGGCGGCTCCTGCAGGTTGCGCGGCGCCTTCAGGGAGTGCTGCACGATGGCCTTGACCATGGCGTCGATGGAGATCGGCTTGCCGACATGGTCGTTCATGCCGGCCGCCAGGCAGGCGTCGCGGTCGCTGCCCATCACATTGGCGGTCATGGCAATGACCGGGGTGACGCGGGTGGCGCGCACGGAACGCAAGGCGCGGGTGCAGGCGTAGCCGTCCATGTCGGGCATCTGCACATCCATCAGGATGGCGTCATAGCTGGTCATGGCGGTCATCTCCAGCGCCAGCGCGCCGCCGCTGGCCACGTCCACGAGCGCGCCTTCGCGCAGCAGCAGTTCGCGCGCGATCTGCTGGTTCATGCCGTTGTCGTCCACGACCAGCAGGCGCAGCCCGGCCAGGCGCTGGCGCGGTCTCGCCTGCGCGGCCTGCACGGTCTCGATCGAACGTCCCGCTTCGGCCTCGCTGATCGCTTCGCGCAGCATGGCGGGGGTGACCGGCTTGGTCAGAAAACCGTTCAACAGCATGCGTTCGCTTTGCAGCCGTTCCGCCAGCGCGTTGCGGCCGTGCGCCGTCACCATCACGATGATCGGGGTGGCGCTGTCGCTCGAGCGGATCCGTTGCGCCAGCTCCCAGCCGTCCATATTGGGCATGCGCCAGTCGACCAGCACCACGTCGAAAGGCGGCGCGCTCCGGGTCGTGAGCAAGGCCAGCGCTTCCCCGCCGCTGGCCGCGGCCACGCCATGCCAGCCGAACGAGGCCACCATGGCCGCCAGGCTGTCGCGCGCAAGCGCGTGGTCGTCGACGATCAGCACCTGCAGCGGCGCGCCGGGCAAGATGCCGGCGCCCGGCGCGCCGTCGGCGCGCCCGAACAGCACGCGAAACGTGAAGCTGCTGCCGGCGCCGGCAACGCTGTCGACCGCCAGGGTGCCGCCCATCAGCCTGACCAGGCGGGCGCTGATGGTCAGGCCAAGGCCGGTACCGCCGAAGCGGCGCGTGGTCGACGCTTCGGCCTGGGTAAAGCCGTCGAAAATCGCGCCCAGCTTGTCCTGCGCAATGCCGATCCCGCTGTCCTGCACCGTGAATTCGACTTCGCTGCCCTCGGCCGTCGCTTGCGCCAGACGCAGCGTGACCGTCACTTCACCCCGTTCGGTAAACTTGATGGCGTTGCTGGCCAGGTTGATCAGCACCTGGCGCAGGCGCGTCGCGTCGCCTTGCAGCAGCGCCGGAATGGCCGGGTCGATCGCAAAGATCAGTTCCACGTCCTTGTTGCCGAGCAGGGAAGAGACGATCACCGACAGGTCGCGCATCAAGCCTTCGACGCCGAATGGGCTGCTCTCCAGTTCCAGCTTGTTCGCTTCGACCTGGGAGAAATCGAGGATGTCGTTGAGCAGTTCGAGCAGCGCGCGGGCGGCCGACTCGGACTTGCGCGCATAGTCGGCCTGCAGCGGCGACAGGGCCGTATGCTGGAGCAGTTCGAGCATGCCGAGCACCGCGTTCATCGGCGTGCGGATCTCGTGGCTCATATTGGCCAGGAACTGGCTCTTGGCCAGGTTGGCTTGTTCGGCCTGGTCGCGTGCATCGGCCAGCACACGGCGGCCTTCGCGCTCGGCGCTGATATCCTTGGCAATGCCCAGAAATCCCGTGATCTGGCTTTGGGCGTCGCGCACCGGCGTGACCGTCAGGCTGACGGGCAGGGTGCTGCCATCCTTGCGCACATAAGTCCATTCGCGCGTTTCGGACCCGTGTGCGCGCGCGAACCCGACGAACACGTCGATATCGCCGGTTTTGTGCCCCAGTTCGGCCGCGCGCTGCGCCACTTCGTCGGCCACGTGAAAACGTAGCGGGTCGCTCTGGTCGATCAGGTCGGCGGCGCTGTAGCCGAGCATGCGTTCGGCCCCCGCGCTGAACAGCCGGATGGTGCCGCGCAAGTCGGTCTGGATGATGGCGAAATCGCTGGCCGCCTTGAGCACTTCCTGCAACTGCAGCAGGGCCACCTGCTGGCCTGCCTCGGCCCGCTTGAGGGAGGTGATGTCGCTGACGAAACCGTACATGCCACGCACTTGCCCGTCCTGCAGGTCGGGGATGTAGGAGAACAGGGCATCGCGTTCTTCGCCGCTCGGAAGCGTCAGGCGGCGTTCGAACACTTCGCGGTTGCCGGCCAGGACAGAGTGCAGGCGATCTTCGATCAGGCGCAGGCGTTCGGGGCCGATTACGTCGCCGATATGCTTGCCGCGGATGTGCTCCGGCGACTGGCCGAACCACTCCTGGTAGGCGTCGTTGGCAAACCGGTTGCGCAGGCCGCTGTCCCAGTACATCACCAGTGCCGGCGTGTGGTCGATAAAGGTTTGCAAGGCCATCCGTGCGTCCGCCAGCTCGGCCATGCTGGACTCGCGTTCGGCCTGGGCACGCTGCAGTTGCAAGGTCATGCTGTCAAAGCTCCTGCCGAGCATGCCGATTTCATTCGGCGCGAGCAGGTTCAGGCGCACATCCAGGTTGCCCATGATGACTTGCTCGGTCAGGCGCTGCAGGGCCGCGACCGGCTGCAGGACGCTGCGTTTCATGATCAGGCTGGTCAATCCGATCAGCAGCACCAGCAGGGTCAGGCTGGCAATGGCGCAAATGGTCGCGCGCAGCTGGGCCCGTTCCAGGTCCTTGCGGATCTGGCCCATCAGGTCGAAGCCGTCGTCCAGCATGTCCTGGGTGGTCAGGAACAGGGCGCTGACCACGGTATTGGTTTGCCCCGGCAGGCTGTCGGGCGCGCTCGTGGTGCCGGCCAGGAGCCGCTTGAACAGGCGGTCGAGCACGGCCAGGTTGGCCTTTTCGCGTTCGAGCAGCAGGTTTTCCGCCGGCGCGCTGTACTGGTGCGTGGCCAGCGCCGCCTTCACGCTGGCGTGGCGCCGTTCCCACTGCTTCGCCGCGCGCGACTCGCCGTACAGCACCACTTCCATGGTCAGGTAGCGGAAGTTGGTCACCGCGCGAATGGTGTCTTCGGCCATGCTGATCTGGGCCGTCCTGGTGCGCACTTCGCGCGCGGCCATGCCGGTGACGAGCAGCGCGGCGGCGCACGCCAGCGTGGCCAGCAAGGTCAGCAGATTGCGTTGGTGGTTCAACAGCATGGCGGCGAGGTCCTGCGCATGTTAGCGGATGATCCGGTTCGCCTCGGGCGCGACCGCGCTCAAGGGATCGGGTCGCACGTAGTCGAGGTAGTCGGGTACCGGGCCGGCGGGGGCCAGGCCCTTGGCAGTGGCCCAGCGCATTTGCGCGCTCAGCGCCAGCAGCAGCGACTGGTCGAGCACCAGTGTGTAATCGCTGGGATCGAACGCGTGCTCAAGCAAATTCGGGGCCAGGCCGATGATGGCGCCGAACCGGGCGCGTGCCTGCAGCGGCTGCTCCTTGATGACCAGGTTGGCCTGGCGCAGCGCGGTCAGCATCTGGCGCAACTGGAGCCCGTGGCTGTCGATATATGCCCGTTTGCCCACCAGCAGGAAGCGGTACACGAACAAGTCATCGCCGCGCATGGCGACGGCCCTGGCGCCATATTCCTGCTCGATCAGGGCCAGGTCGGGATTCCAGACAGCCACCGCGTCAAGCTGGCGGCTGCGAAATGAGGCCGCCACTTCGTCCGGTTTGAGATTAACCACCTTCACTTTGGCGCGGCTGACCCCGTGCACTTCCAGCATGGTATCGAGAAAAAATTCGGCGTTGGTGCCGAGGATGGCGCCGACCCGCTTGCCGTCCAGCGATTGGGTATTGATGATGCCGCTGTCACGGTGCCCGACGATGGCGATCGACTTGCGCGACTCGTAGATCGTGGCCAGGGCGGCAATGGGTTCGCCGCGCAGCACGGCCAGCGCGAACGGCGTATCGGCGACGACGGCGAGGTCGGCGCTGCCGTCCAGTACGCTCTGCAGCGCCTGTTTGCCGAGCAAAAATTGCCTGAGCTCGAGCGCCAGTCCGTTTTTTGGCGAATAGCGCTTGTTGGTCACCCACATAGAAGGCGCCGGCGCTCAGCTGGAGCGGGAGCGCCACCTTGACGGGAAGGCCAGCGGCGGCATCAACGGCCGGGGCCCGCGCCGTATAGCGCCACGCGCCGGCGACGAGCAGCAGCACGGCCAGTCCCATGCCGATCCGTCTTGCGCGCGAGGTCAATCCCATCATGTCGTTTGTCCTGGTTCTGGTGCGGCACGGGCTGCTTGCCTTGCCCATTATGGCCGCAACACCAGGAATGCGCCAGCTAGCGGATCGGGCCCTCGCCCGGCACCACATGCCGTGATCCGGCGCGACACGCGCTTTGCCGATGGCTGCGCCGGCCGCGTGCCCAATGCCAGCAGAACTGGCCGATCAGACCAAGCCCCACGGCCAGGTGCACCAGCGCGGCCAGCGCGCCCAATGTGTCGTCCGCGGCGTAGAAGAGCGCGACCGCGCTTGCGCCCAGCATGAGTAGTGCCAGCGCGAGCGTCAGGCCGCTGGCGCGGTGCTTGCGGCGGCGCCAGCCCGAGCGCATGTGCACACTCCAGAGCGCGCCGATCAGCAACATGGTCGCAAGGCCGGCGGCCGTATGCAAGGCAGCCATCGTCACGCGCGCCGCAGCTGGCAAGCGCCACGCAACGTCGACGTCGGCGCGCGTCATCAACGTCGTCGGCGCCAGCAGCAGGCCGCTCGCCAGTATGACAAGCAGCGTGCCGACCAGCGTCGCTAAAAACCAGCGCGGATAGCCTTTCACAATGGCACTCCCGCGTCGGCAAGCAGGCAGCCGCCGAGTTGACGCACCCGGCGCGCCCGTTCGTGCGCCGGAAAATTGGCGGCAACCTTGGTGAGGGCGTCAGCCCGCCACGCACTCCTGGCGAGCACGCTCCAGACCCCTGGCGCGGGCATCTGGCCAGCCTGGCCGATGAGATGACCGGGAAACGATTCGCGATCGGCATGCGGACCCGACGCGCTGCGCGAACTGGCAAGCGCGGCATTGCGCAAGGCGCCAAGGGGGGTAAGGCGCCCGTCCAGTTCGCGGCGCTGCACCGGCAGGGCCACGTCGCCGAACACCCGCAGGTCGCCACCGGCATTGATCCAGCCGGCGACAGCACCGTGCGACCTCAGCGCGCGCAGCGCCACATCGACCGCGAAACCTTTGGCTATGCCATCGAGCGTCAGGCGCACGGGCCTACGCAGGCGTGCCCATGCGCCGCCAATCTCGATGTCGTCGGCGCCGCCACGCGGCAGCGCCGCGCGGCCGCCGTGATCGGGCAAGATGCCGTCTTCGACCAAGATGCCACCGACGGTGCAATCGAAAGCGCCGCCGCTGGCGCGCGTGAGCGCACGCGCCGCGCGCAACAGGCGCAAGGTAAGGGGGGAAAGGCGGACACGGTGCCCCGGCTGGGCATTGAGTCGAGACAACTCGCTACCGGCATCGTGAAAACTCCAGCACGCCTGAGCCTGCGCCAGGCTGGCAAAGGCCGCGTCGAGCGCGGCGCTGGCCGCCGGCCCGCGCGCCCACACTTCCACGTAGGTTCCCAGCCCGGGACGCATCCTGCGCTGCTCCTGCATCAATTCAGCCATGTGCCAGGTACAGTTTGTGGACCACCAGCAGGCGCTTGACGCCGTCGAGCAGGTTGCGGCAGGAAAGGGTGGCGCCGCTGATGTTGGGCACGTCGTCGTCGAGTTTGAACGCGTCAGACAGCGACTTGCCGGCAAAGTGTTTGCGCCACGCGGCCTCTCGCACTTGCCCGCCATGCGTTTCGCGATAATCGAGGATGTCGATCCCGATCACCTTGCCGTCGATCCCGATGCCGGCCGCGTAGCTGATGAACTCATGCTTGCCGATGACTTCGTCGGCGATGAACCAGCCCAGCAACATCCCGTCGCGCTCTGCGCGCCAGAACTTCAGCTGTGCCGATCGCTGGCGCACGCCCGACATGGCCTTGATGCGGTCGCGCTGTTCTTCGCTTAAATTGAGACGCTGTTCGACGAAGGATTTTGCGCCCGGAAAGAGCAGGGACTGGGTCTGGGCGAGCGACATGAAACCGGCGCCCTGCGCCGGCGCTGCCAGTACAGCGACAGGCAACAGAAAAACGGACCAATCGCGAATATGCTTGGACATGATGGGCAGGATTAGAAGTTGTAGCCGAGCTTGAAGCGCACTTCCTGGCGGGTCTTTTCGATCAGGTGGTAGCGTGTCCGGGTCTGGCCGTCATAGCGCTCGCCGCCGCCTCGAAGCTGTGGCATGACCGTCAATGTGGCCCACCACTGCTTGTTGCCGTAGTGTAGGGTTGGGCCGGCGAACAAGGACCAGCGCTCCTGGCCCACTTCGGTCTCGAATTCCGATTGAAACAGCGCTTCGGCCCCGGCCGACCAGTTGGGGGCAAAGCGGACCATCACGCCGGTCCCGAGCTTGATGCCGATTTCCATTTCCGCATGGGTGGGCCACTCGAAGTCCTCGGGCAGGTTGGCGATGGGCTTGCGTCTGGCGTAGGTGGTTTCGAGCGCGCCATTGCTGACCCAGCTGACCTGGCCTTCGGAGAACAACTTCTGCAATTGCAGGCCCAGTTCAAATTCCACTTTTTTCTTGCCCTGGCCGGAGTGGGCATCGACCCAGTCATAGTTCAGTTCGGTGCTCATCGACAAGCCGATGTCATCTTTCGCCGGGCTCAGGAAATTGTATTTCAGCCTGCCTTCGAGCCCGCTTGCCTTCAAGCCGAACTCTTTCTCGCCCGGCAGATAGCCATTGATCATGATGCCGTTCGTGTTGAGCGACATTGCTTTCAGCGCCGCCGCGCCGGTCAGCCGGTTGCTGATGCCGTATTCGCCCTCGGTCTTGAAGTCGATCGCGCGGTAGTGGCCAATGCCCTTATCGGTGCGCAAGGTGACAAATTGGTAGATTTCTCCGGCGCCTTTGGGCAGGGTTTCGGCACCTGTCAAGTATCCGAATAAGTTCTCATCGGCAACGGCGGGCAGGGAGAGGCACAGGAAAGCAAGGGCAAGCAGCGGTTTTTTGTTCATGAGGGGCAAAGTGGTCAGTTAGCTGGCAGGGAGCCATCGGAGCCGCTAGTCTAGCAAATTGTGAATGGAAATGCGAATTATTCGCATTCGCATTTATTTTCTAGCGGATCGAGACCGCGCCCGGCGCCACGTGCATGGCGTCGAAGTAGTGGCGCCGGTAGATTTTTTCGAGCGTGCCGTCGCGCGCCATGTCCGCCATCGCCCGCTCCAGCTGTGCCAGGCGCGCCACGTGCGGCGACGCTTTCGACAGCGCCACGGAACGCGGCGTCGGGTCGTGCTCGCGGTAGGCGGCTTTGCCTAGCAGCGCGCCCAGGTCCAGGCGCGCCAGCAGCGCCTCACCCTGGTCTTCGGGGATCAGGACGGTGTCGAGGCGGCCGAGCAGCAGCTTGCGCAAGTTCACCTCCATGTCGCGTGCGGCGTCCTTGTTCAGCGCGGCGTCGTTGTCGAAGCGCGCAAAGTAGCTGGCGCCGGACTTTACGCCGATGCGCAGCCCGGCCAGGTCGCGGTAGCTGGCGATCGCGACCCCCTTGCCGCGCACGGTGTAGAACACTTTGTCGGCGCTGAGCGTCCGATATGGTGTGACCAGGAAATGCAGGAAACGGCGCCGCTCGGGTGAGTCCTTGTAGCCGATGGCAAGGTCGGCTGTGCCCTGTTCAAGCATGCGCATGCAGCGTTTCAGCGGGCAGTGGACGATGTCGAGCGGCAGGCCGGCGCGGCGCGCCAGTTCGCGCACGATTTCAGTGTAGGCACCGCCATACTGGCCCGGCGCCGCCAGGGTTTTCCAGGGCGGCAGCTCATCGAACGCGAGCACCAGCGCGCGCTCGGCCGCCGCCGCCGACGGCCAGGCCAGCGCCGCCAGCAGGACGACCCTGGCGAGGCGGGAGCGGGCAGGGCGTTGCAAGCTGCCTCAGCTGGCGAGCTGCGCTGCGATGCGCGCGCTCAGCGCCGCGCCGAGCTGGTGGATGTGATAGCCGTCGACGAAACCGTGGTGCGCCTGGACCGAGAACGGCAAGCGCATTACCGGGCCGTCCGGCGCGCTGAATTTCCCCCATGCGACCAGGGGAATGTCCGCTTCGCGGTGGCGGTAGATGGGATGCTCGATGGCCGTCATGTCCAGCCAGGGCAGGCAAGTCGTGTAAACGTTGTTTTTCCGTTCGCGCGGGGACAGGTCGTCCCCGCTGTTGATCAGGGCCCGGCTGGCCCGGGCAATCGCGCCGGCCGCAACGCTGCGTTCGATAAATTCATCGAGCTCGTCGCTCATGGTGAAGCGCGCGTAGTTCAGGTTGTTATCGAGGTTGAGCACGGTGAAGGCGCCGTACAGGCGATCAACCTTGATGACCTCGCCGTCCAAGATGCGATACATGAAATTGTCGATGCCGCGCACGCTGTGCAGCAGGCAGTACAGGAAAAAATGGAAGGGCGGGATCTGGCGCGCCTTGCAGTAGGGCCTGAAATCGGGCACGGACAAGTTCATGCCGATATTGATGATCGGGTTGTCGAATCGACAAAAGGCCTCGAAGCGGTCGCGGCGGTGTTCAAAATTTTGCATCAGGTAATTTTACGCCTTTCGCGCAGCGGCGCCCTTGTACCAAAGTACGAGTTACATGGCGGCGCGCCAGGCCTACAGTGGCGTTTTGGGAGAATGACATGAGTCGAGCAGGAACGGTACGCTTTGAACGGGACCCGCAAGGGCAGCTCACGATTGTCTTGCTGGTGCAGGGGGTGCCGATCGCACGCAGCCCGTCGCCACTGAGCATTGCCGCGGAGGTGGCGTTTCGCGATCTGGCCTGCCTGCACTTTAACGAGTCGCTGGTGGTCAGCATTCCGACCAATTCGGCGACGCTGGCGCGGGCGGCCGGCGCCGGGACCGCTTCGCAGGAAGAAGCGACGACCTTCGAGCTGATCTCCGCCTGCGCCTGGTGAAACCGGCACTGGTGCGGGCGGCGGACGGGCTGTATATTAGGAAATATGAACAATGCCGCCTTCCTGATCCATGTCGTGGACGACGACGACGCCCTGCGCACCGCGCTGGCGCGCCTGCTCGGCGCCGCCGGTTTTGCCGTGGCCACCTATGATTGCGCGGCCAGCTTCATGGCGGCGCCCCCGGTCGCCGCGCCCGGCTGCATCCTGCTCGACGTGAACATGCCGGGCCTGTCCGGGCTGCAGCTGCAGGACTACCTGCAAGGCATCCACAGTCCGCTGCCCATCATTTTTCTTACCGGCGAGGGCGACATCGCCATGAGCGTGAGGGCCATCAAGGCCGGCGCCGAAGATTTCCTGTCCAAGCCGGTCGCCAGCGCCGATCTGTTCAACGCCATCGAGCGCGCGGTGCGGCGCTACGAGCAAGCGTCCGAACAGCAGATCGCGCTGGGCGCCATGGCGCAGCGGGTGCAGTCGCTGACCCCGCGCGAGCATGAAGTGTTCAGCCTGGTCATCCTTGGCCTGCTGAACAAGCAGATTGCCTACCAGCTGGGCAATACCGAACGCACCGTCAAGGAACACCGGCGCAGCGTGATGGAAAAAATGCAAGTGGACTCCCTGGCCGAGCTGGTCCTGGCCGCCTCCCGCCTCGGCCTGCTTCAAGCCAAGTAATCTTTCCCAAAAACCGGGGTCAGACGGGGACG
>JAZKCA010000048.1:0-4793 GCA_040388275.1 Pseudomonadota bacterium | reverse complement strand
TAGAAAGGGATTACCCATGTTTAATAAAGTTACGAAAACCTTCCAGTACGGCCAACACCAGGTGACCCTGGAAACGGGCGAAATCGCGCGTCAGGCATCCGGCGCCGTCCTGGTATCGATCGAAGACACCGTCGTTCTGGCCACCGTGGTTGCGCGCAAAGACGCCAAGCCAGGCCAGGATTTCTTCCCGCTGACGGTCGACTATGTCGAAAAAACGTATGCTGCCGGTAAAATCCCAGGCGGTTTCTTCAAGCGCGAAGGCCGTCCTTCGGAAAAAGAAACCCTCACCAGCCGCCTGATCGACCGTCCGATCCGCCCGCTGTTCCCTGAAGGCTACCTGAACGAAGTCCAGGTCATCATCCACGTGCTGTCGGTCAATCCTGAGATCGATCCGGACATCGCCGCCATGATAGGCGCATCGGCCGCCCTGTGCGTGTCGGGCGTGCCTTTCAGCGGCCCTGTGGGCGCCGCACGCGTCGGCTACGCCAATGGCCAGTACATCCTGAACCCGACCACCACCCAGCTCAAGACGTCCGAGATGGACCTGGTTGTCGCCGGTACCGAAACGGCCGTGCTGATGGTTGAATCGGAAGCCAAGCAGCTGTCCGAAGAAATCATGCTCGGCGCCGTTGTTTTCGGCCACGACCAGATGAAAGCAGTCATCGACGCGATCCATGAACTGGTACGCGACGGCGGCAAGCCGGAAGTCGAGTGGGCGCCGCCTGCCAAGAACGAGCCGCTGATCGCGCGCGTCAAGCACTTCGCCGACGCCAAGATCGCCGACGCTTACCAGACCCGCGACAAGCAAGCCCGTACCGCCAAGCTGAAGGCTGCCTTTGCCGAAGTGAACGCGTCGCTGGCCGCTGAAGCCGCATCGATCGGCGCCAACGCGCCGGACAGCTCCGAAGTCGGCAACATCCTGTTCGACATCGAAGCCAAAGTCGTGCGTACCCAGATCCTGTCGGGCGAGCCACGTATCGACGGCCGCGACACCCGCACCGTGCGTCCGATCGCGATCCGCACCAGCATCCTGCCACGCACCCACGGTTCGGCCCTGTTCACGCGCGGCGAAACCCAGGCGCTGGTCGTTGCCACCCTCGGCACCGCGCGCGACAGCCAGAAGATCGACGCGCTGATGGGCGAGTACACCGACGACTTCATGATGCACTACAACATGCCTCCGTTCGCCACCGGCGAAACCGGCCGTGTAGGTACCCCGAAGCGCCGCGAAATCGGCCACGGCCGCCTGGCCAAGCGCGCGCTGATCGCCGCCTTGCCCAACCCTGAAGACTTCAGCTACTCGGTGCGCCTGGTGTCCGAAATCACCGAATCGAACGGTTCCTCGTCGATGGCGTCGGTGTGCGGCGGTTGCCTGGCACTGATGGACGCCGGCGTTCCAATGAAAGCGCACGTCGCCGGTATCGCGATGGGCCTGATCAAGGAAGGCGGCAAGTTCGCCGTGCTGTCGGACATCCTGGGCGATGAAGATCACCTGGGCGACATGGACTTCAAGGTTGCTGGTACCCGCAACGGTATCACCGCGCTGCAGATGGACATCAAGATCATGGGCATCACCAAGGAAATCATGCAAGTGGCACTGGCGCAAGCGAAAGAAGCGCGCCACCACATCCTGGGTGAAATGCAGAAGGCCATGCCGCACGTGAAGACCGAACTGTCGGACTTCGCACCGCGCCTGATCACCATCAAGATCAACCCAGAGAAGATCCGTGACGTCATCGGCAAGGGCGGCGCAGTCATCCGCGCACTGACCGAAGAGACGGGCACCCAGATCGACATCAGCGACGAAGGCGTGGTCACCATCGCTTCCGTCGACGCTGCTGCCGGCCAGGAAGCCAAGCGCCGCATCGAAGAACTGACCGCGTCGGTCGAAGTAGGCAAGACCTACGACGGCGTCGTGCTCAAGCTGCTCGACTTCGGTGCGATCGTCCAGGTCATGCCAGGCAAGGACGGCTTGCTGCACATCTCGCAGATCGCCGCCGAGCGTGTGAACGCCGTCGCCGACTACCTGAAAGAAGGCCAGGCAGTGCGCGTCAAGGTCCTCGAGACCGACGACCGCGGCCGCCTCAAGCTGTCGATGAAGGCTGCCGAAGGTGCTGAAGCGGCAACGCCGATAGCGCAGTAAGCGTTAAAAGCCTGGAAAAACCGCCAGCGCGCAAGCCCTGGCGGTTTTTTTGGGGCTGTGTCACGGTTCAGTGTTAACAGTAGATCCCGTCGTCCTCGCGCATGCGGGGACCCATGCTGAGCAAATTCAGCATGGGTCCCCGCATGCGCGAGGACGACGGCTTTTAAGGCCAACACTTAACGGTGACATGGCGGTTTTTCGCTTTTTGTACTTACTTGTCAGTTCAATACGATATAGTGCTGCCTTTGCTCCCCGACGCAGCCCCATGATCCGCTTTTACTTCCTGTTTGCCTTCGCCTTGCTCGCCCCAGTCGCCAGGGCAGACGACTTCCCGCTGCCGCCCGGGTTTACGGAATCGGTCGTCACCGACGCGGCGTCCGGCCGCGAGGTACTGGTCATCACCGGCGGCAAGCGCGGCGCGCCGACCGTGGTGCTGATCCATGGACTGGGCCAGCGCGCGTCCAACGACTGGCTGCCGGTCCTGCCCGCGCTCGCGAAAGACTACCAGGTGCTGATGCTCGACCTGCCCGGGTTTGGCGCTTCGGCGCGCTCCAACACCATCCTGACACCGAAAAAATACGCTGATCTGGTGCACTGGGTGATTGCCCGGCATAGGCCCGACCCGGTGTTCGTGGTTGGCCATTCGCTGGGCGCGGCCGTTGCGCTGCGCCACAGCCACGACTATCCGCAGCAGGTCAGGCGCCTGCTGCTGATCGACGCCGCCGGCATATTGCAGACCACCGTGTTTGCACGCTACCTGATCAAGGTGCCGGAGCAGGTCACCACCACGCCGGTGCTTGGCCGCCTGGCCGAGCGTGGCAGCCGGCTGGTCAACCGGGTCTCGGGGCGCTTCCAGGATCTGACGGCGGACAACGCAGGCACGCTGGCGGCACTGGCCGGATCGGACCGGGCGCGCGGCCTGCTGTACAAGGACAACAGCAATATCAATGCCGCCCTGGGCTTGACCAATGAAGACTTCAGCCCCTTCATCCGCGACCTGAAGGTGCCGGTCTGGCTGCTGTGGGGCGAACAGGATCCGGTGGCGCCCTTGCGCACCGGGCAGGCCTTGCAATGGCTGCTGCCGCAGTCGCACCTGAAGGTGCTGTCCGAAGTAGGGCATGTGCCGATGAGCGACGCCTCGTACCAGACAGGCGAATGGATGCTCAAGTCGCTCACCGGCCCTTTGCCGCAGACCAGGGTCGATGAGCCGGGCGCATCGCAAGGCGACGCCGTATGCAAGGATCAGGACAAGCAGATCTATCGGGGCGCCTGGCGTTCGATCCGGCTGGAACACTGCGCCAATGTGCGCATCGAAAATGCGACCGTCGGCCAACTGGTGGCGATCCGCAGTACCGTCAGCATGGATAATGTCAGCATCCGGTCGCAGGGCACCGCGCTCGAGGCCAGGGGCTCGAATATCGCCGCAACCGGCTTGCGCATCGTCGCACCGCGCGCCTGGAAGCTGGACAACAGCCGGCTCGACCTGGCCGCGCTGGCGGTATCGGCGCGCGACCTTGGCGACGAAACAGGCGGTTCCCTGATTTACCTGTCTCTCGGTCACTGGTGCGACGGCGTGGACGAATGGCGCCTGCACGGCGTCTGGAAGCCGCGCGAAGGCCAGCTCGACCCGCAGTTCCGCAAGGTGCGCGAAGCGCGCTGCGCACCAGCCCCGTAATCGCTACGAAAGAATTCATGAAACTGCTTTTCCTCTTACCCGCGCTGCTGCTCTCCGGCTGCGTCAGCATCGAGTTGCCGCACCTGGTCGAAGATACTGCAAAGGTCAGCAAGAGCGCTTACCAGGCGCTCACGAAGCGTGATGCCAAGCCCGCGGCCAGCGGCATCTCGCATTCCTATCTCGGCAACAGCGCCCAGACCACCATCGAGATCAAGCAGCACTGTGAAACCGAGGCGGCGCGCAAGCTGCGCCAAATGGACAGCGAGCTGAGGTACACCGTCCTGGAGAATGAGATCGTCGTAGTCTACGGCAACATTGCGGCGAATTGCAGGCTGGCGCCCCTCTTGTAGGTCTTGTTTCTGTAGGGCACGTTTCCATTCGTGTATGTTCGCTTCCGAACAGACCCGAAAAGGCCTACTATGTACGCTGGGTAGCTGATTCTCGCGCGTCGGCCCTGATTGCGCGGATTGGAACGGACAAGCGGTTGTCTTCGCCATGCCGTGCACTCATAGAGGCCGTGTTCCATGATAGAACCACCCGTCATCGCGAACGACCTGGCCCGCCCGTCCGAGCGTGACGCCGAGATCGAGTGCCAGCAAGCGCGGCTCAAGGCCAGCGCCTTGCAAAGCGCCGTATTCAATAGCGCCAACTTCGCCAGCATTGCCACTGACGCGCGAGGGCTGATACAGATTTTCAATGCCGGGGCCGAGCGCATGCTGGGCTACGCGGCGGCCGAGGTGGTCAACCTGGTCATGCTGGCCGAACTCTCAGATCCGCAGGAACTGATCGCCCGCGCCAAAGCCTTGAGCCACGAGCTCGGCACGCCGGTCATGCCGGGCTTTGACGCGCTGGCGCTGAAGGCCTCGCGCGGAGTCGACGACACCTACGAGCTGACCTACTTCCGCAAGGACGGCAGCCGTTTTCCCGCCATCGTCTCGGTCACTGCGCTGCGCGACGACCAGGACACCATCATCG
>JAZKCA010000047.1:0-8187 GCA_040388275.1 Pseudomonadota bacterium | reverse complement strand
TCATCAGGCGGTCGATGCCGATGCCGCAGCCGCCGGCCGGCGGCATGCCGTATTCGAGCGCGCGGATGTAGTCGGCGTCGTAGAACATCGCCTCTTCATCGCCCGCGTCCTTGGCCGCTACCTGCGCCAGGAAGCGTGCCGACTGGTCTTCGGCATCGTTCAGCTCCGAAAAACCGTTGGCGATTTCGCGGCCCACCATGAACAGCTCGAAACGCTCGGTCAGGCCGGGCATGGTGTCCGATGCGCGCGCCAGCGGCGACACTTCAGCCGGATAGTCGATGATGAAGGTCGGCTCCCACAGCTGCGCTTCGGCGGTCTCTTCGAACAGCGACAGCTGCAGCGAACCCAGGCCCGAGGTCGAGAACGGCTTGACGCCGAACTTGAGCAGCTCGGCCTTCAGGAAGTCCATGTCGTGCAGCTGTTCGTTGGTGTAGTGCGGCGCGAACTTGTTGATGGCGCCGACGATCGTGAGGCGGTGGAAGGGCTTCGACAGGTCGAGCTCTTTGCCGCCGTAGGTCAGCACCGCGGTGCCGTGCGCGTCGACCGCAGCGCGGCGGATCACTTCTTCGGTGAAGTTCATGATCCACTGGTAGTCGGTGTAGGCCGCGTAGAACTCCATCATCGTAAATTCTGGATTGTGGCGCGGCGATACGCCTTCATTGCGGAAGTTGCGGTTCACTTCGAACACACGGTCGAAGCCGCCCACCACCAGGCGCTTCAGGTAGAGCTCAGGCGCGATGCGCAGGAACATTTCCATGTCGAGCGCGTTGTGATGCGTGACGAATGGCTTGGCCGCGGCGCCGCCTGGAATGGTGTGCAGCATCGGCGTTTCGACTTCCATGAAGTCGTGCTCTTCCATGAAGCGGCGGATCGACGACATCGCGGCGGTACGCGCCTTGAAGGTGCGGCGCGTCTCTTCGCTCATGATCATGTCGACATAGCGCTGGCGGTACTTCGTTTCCTGGTCGGCCAGGCCGTGGAATTTGTCTGGCAGCGGTCGCAGCGACTTGGTGATCAGGCGCAGCGCCGACACCTTGATCGTCAATTCGTCGGTCTTGGTCTTGAACAGCGTGCCCTCAACGCCCAGGATGTCGCCCAGGTCGTATGAGTGCAGCGCTTCCATGGCCGCTTCGCCCGTTTTGTCGAGCGTAACGTAGATCTGGATGCGGCCGTCAGCGCGCGGGCCGGATGAATCCTGCAGCACGGCGAACACGGCCTTCTTGCCGGCTTCGCGGCGCAGCATCATGCGGCCGGCCAGTACCACCGGCACTTCGGTCGCTTCGAGTTCCTCGCGCGTCTTGGCGCCGAACTGTTCGGCCAGGTCGGCCGCTTTGTGCTGGGGACGGAAATCGTTAGGGAAGGCGATACCCTTTTCGCGGATGGCCGCGAGCTTGACGCGGCGCTCGGCGATGATCTTGTTTTCGTCGGCCGGTGCCGGTGCGTTGTCTTGGATGTCCGTTGTCATGATGAGTATCGTCAGGTTTTGTTAATTATGCGGGGAACAGTTCGTCTATCGTCAGCTGGGAAAAATCGCTGGCGATGTGGATCACGTTGTCGAATTCGGCAAAGGCTTCGGCGGGCAGGGTGGTGGTCAGCACCACGCAGCGCATGCCGGCGCGGCGCGCCGCTTCCACGCCCAGCGGCGCGTCTTCGAACACGATGCAGTGATCGGGCGCGACGCCGCAGCGCTCGGCGGCAAGCAGGAATACGTCGGGATGCGGTTTGCCGCGCGCCACATCGGCGGCGCCCACCACGGTGTCGAAGTGGCGGCGCAGATCAAGCCCGTCGAGCGTGAACGTGATGTTCGCGTTCGGCGCGGCCGTGGCCACGGCAAGCGCCACGCCACGCAGCCTGGCCTGTGCAATCAGGTCGTCGAAGCCGGTCACCGTCTTGCGGTGCGGCTCGTACAGTTCCCGGTACACCGCTTCCTTTTCTTCGTTCAGCGACAGCACTTCATCGTCGTGCAGATGGTCGCCCATGTGCGAGCGGATGATTTCCTTGCCCTGGCGCCCGGCCGTGGTGCGGAAAAACTCGTCGGCGTCGATGTCCTTGCCGCGGCGCTGGAAAAACGTGATCCAGGACGCGGTATGGAAGGACATATTGTCGACGATCGTGCCGTCCATGTCGAAAATGAATGCGCGTTTCGTCATCGCTTACACGCCTTGCTTGAGCGAGGCTGCGATGAAGTCGTCGAGGTCGCCGTCGAGCACGCCCTTGGTATTGCCGGTCTCGAAGTTGGTGCGCAAATCCTTGATGCGCGACTGGTCGAGCACATACGAGCGGATCTGGTGGCCCCAGCCCACGTCGGTCTTGGAGTCTTCCAGCTTTTGCTGTTCGCTCATGCGCTTGCGCAGTTCATGCTCGTACAGTTTTGCCTTCAGCATTTCCATCGCCTCGGCGCGGTTGCGGTGCTGGCTTCGGTCGTTCTGGCACTGCACCACGATGCCGGTAGGGCCGTGCGTCATGCGGACCGCGGAATCGGTCTTGTTGATGTGCTGTCCACCGGCGCCGGACGCGCGATAGGTGTCGACCCGGATATCGGCCGGGTTGACGTCGATCTCGATCGAGTCGTCCACTTCCGGATACACGAACAGGCTGGTAAACGACGTGTGGCGGCCATTAGCCGAGTCGAACGGCGACTTGCGTACCAGGCGGTGCACGCCGGTTTCGGTGCGCAGGTGGCCATAGGCGTACTCGCCCTCGACCTTGAGGGTGGCGGTCTTGATGCCGGCCACCTCGCCGTCGGACTGCTCCATGATCTCGACCTTGAAGCCCTTGCGTTCGCAATAGCGCAGGTACTGGCGCAGCAGCATCGAGGCCCAGTCCTGGGCTTCGGTACCGCCGGCGCCGGCCTGGATGTCGATGAAGCAGTTGTTGGCGTCCATCGGATTGCCGAACATGCGGCGAAATTCCATCGCCTCGACCACGGCCTTGATGGCGTCGGTGTCATTGATGACGGCTTCGAGCGTGTCGTCGTCGTTTTCTTCGCGCGCCATGGCAAACAGGTCGTTCGCGTCTTTCAGGTCGGCGTCGGCCTTGATCAGTGTATGGACGATCGACTCCAGCGCCTTCTTCTCTTTACCGAGTTCCTGCGCGCGTTTCGGATCGTTCCAGACGGTGGGATCTTCTAGTTCTTCGTTGACTTGTTCGAGCTTCTCTGACTTTTTATCGAAGTCAAAGATACCTCCGAAGTTCGGCTTCGCGACCCGTCAGGTCGTTGAGCAGGGCGGAGAGGGCGTTGATGCGTTCGGCTTCCATGGCGTGTCCGGTCTTCTTGAATTGGTTAAATCGAACCTTCGATTATACCTCAGTGCTTGATCATGGCCGAGCCCCTGCGTATGATCGTGGCCTGATCCTTCCCTATAGGCCTTGCCAGTTCATGCGTTATCAATTTTGCATCCCCCTGTTTTCCCTGTTCCTGGCCGGCGCCGCGCATGCCGCCGGGCCGGCCGGCGCACGCGCCGTGGTGGGGGTGCTTGAGACGACCGACGTGCATTCGAACGTGATCGGCTACGACTATTTCCGGCTGGCGCCCGAGCCGGCGCTGGGGCTGGACCGGACCGCGACCTTGATCGCCCAGGCGCGCAAGCAGTATCCGAACAACCTGCTGTTCGATAACGGCGACACCATCCAGGGAAGCGCGCTGGCCGACTACCAGGCGCTGGTCAAGCCGCTCGCCTGCGACAAGGTGCTGGCCGTGTACAAGGCCATGAACCTGCTTGGCTTCGACGGCGGCGGCATTGGCAACCACGAATTCAACTACGGCCTGCCGTATCTGAGCCAGGTCACGGGCAACCGTTTCGACGTGGCCGGCGTCGACCCGAACAAGCCGCGCTGCGCCGGTCCCGCGTTTCCGCAGGTGCTGTCGAACGTCTACAGCCTGAAATCGCGCCAGCCACTGTTCAAACCCTGGCACATCATCGAGAAGCAAATCAGCGCCACCGGCGCCGACGGCAAGCCGCTGGCGGCCACGCTGAAGGTGGGGATCATCGGCTTTACGCCACCGACCATCCTGTCGTGGGACAGGCGCCACCTGGAGGGCAAGGTCTACACCGAAGGCCTGCGCGAGAGCGCCGAGAAATTCATTCCCCAGATGCGCGCGGCGGGCGCCGACATCATCGTGGCCATTTCGCACGGCGGCCTGGATGACAGTGCCTATTCGCCGTCGATGGAAAACGGGAACTGGCACCTGGCCAAGGTGCCGGGCATCGATGCCATGCTGATTGGCCACTCGCACCAGGTGTTCCCTGACGCGGCCAGCACATCGCCGCAATTCAACCTGCCGGGGGTGGACAAGGCCGGGGGACTGGTCAACGGCGTGCCAACGGTAATGGCCAATATGTGGGGCAAACACCTGGGCGTGATCGGCCTGCACCTGACCCACGACGGCAGCGGCTGGGTGGTCGACAAGAGCCTGACCACCGTTGAAGCGCGCAGCGCGCAGCAGGCGGACAAGTCATTCGTTGCACCCGAGCCGGCAATCGCGGCGCTGGTGGCGGCCGAGCATGAAGCGACCATCGGCTACGTCAAAACGGCGGTCGGCAAGACCGAATTCCGGATGTCTTCGTATTTTGCCGATGTGGGCGATGCGTCGGCCATTGCGGTTGTCAACCAGGCGCAGGCGGACTATGTGGCCGGCTACCTCAGGTCGACGCGTTCCAAATTTGCGCGCTTGCCGGTGTTGTCGATGTCGTCGCCTTTGAAGAGCGGTTACGCCGGCAGCAAGGACTTTACCGATGTCCCCGCCGGCAATCTGGCGCTGAACAACGCGGCCGACCTGTACCTGTACCCGAATGCGCTGTACGTCGTCAAGGTCAACGGTGCCCAGTTGAAAGCCTGGCTGGAACGCTCCGCGATGCGCTTCAATACCATCGACCCTGCCCGCAGCGAGCAGCAGGAGCTGATCAACCTGGCCTACATGCCATACAACTTCGACGAAATGACATCGAAGGATGTGCGCTACGAGATCGACCTGACGCGCGCGCCGGGACAGCGCATCACGCAGCTGCTGTACCGCGGCAAACCGATTGCAGCGGAGCGGGAATTCCTGGTGGCGACCAACAGCTACCGGGCCAGCGGCGGCGGCAACTTCCCCGGGCTCGATGGCAGCAAGACCGTGATCGCTTCGCCCGACACCAACCGCGACGTGCTCATTGCCTTCATCAAGAAGACCGGCACGCTCAAGCGCGCCGTGTTCGGCCAGCGCGCCAGCTGGCGCTTCGCAAGGATCAAGACTGCCGGCCCGGTGGTATTTCGTTCGGCGCCGCAGGTGCTGCACCTGGCGCAACAGGCCAAGCTTGACAACGTGAGCCTGCTGCGCGCCGACGACGGCCTTGGCGCGGGCTTTTCGCTGTATCAGATCGATCTGTCCAGGTAATGCGCCCGCTGCTTGCCTGCCTGCTGCTGGTCGCCACCGCCGCGCAATGCGCCCCAGGCACGTTCGAACTGGGACGCATGTATCGGCATGGCAGCGGCGTGGTACCCGACAGTGCGCGCGGGTTCGCATTGATTCGACAGGCGGCCGGCGACGGCGACGCGGCGGCGATGTTTACGCTGTCGAACATGCTGGAAGCAGGAGAGGGGGCGCCCAGGGACCGCGCCGCGGCCAGGAAGTGGCTGGAAGCGGCCGCGCAAGCTGAAAGCCCGGAGGCACTGCAGCAGCTGGCGCTGAACCTGCAGGATGGCTTGATGGACTATGAAATCGATCGCAAACGTTCGGCCGATTTGATGCGCAAGGCCGCGCACGCGATGAAACACCGCGCACACGAACAATAGATCAGGCGGCGTGTCGCATGCCTTCCGAAGAGCGGGTGTTGAAATCAGCACGCAGCAAGCCGTACACGAAGTGGTCGAGATACTCGCCGTCGACCAGTTCGGCCTGGCGCAACAGGCCTTCCCACTTGAAGCCAAGCCGTTCGGCGACGCGCTGGCTGGCCAGGTTGTTGCTGGCGCATTTCAGTTCGATGCGGTTGAAACCCAGGCGCTCGAAGGCAAACTGCAGTACGGTGCGCACCGAGGCGGTAGCCAGTCCGCGGCCCTGATGCTGTTTGCCCAAGTAGTAGCCGATGGAGGCCTTGTGGTTGTCGCGCTCGATGTGGTTCAGGCGCAGGGCGCCGCACAGGCGGTCTTCGGCGAAAATATGCCATTCGAGCAGGCCGTTCTCGGCGCCAGAATCGACGACGTACTCGAGGTACTGTTCGGCGGCCAGCAATGTGTTCAGTCCGACCACTTTCGGCATGAATCCTTTGAGATGGCTGATGTTGTCAACCACCAGCCCAGTGAGGGCCGCGGCGTCAGTCAGCCGCACAGGAACGAGGCTGATGCCGGGTGCGACGGGCAAAGTTTCAGATTTCAGGGTGACTCCATAAGGCAAGATTCGGTGATCGCAGAGTGAAAGCGGGAAGGTGTTGCCCGGCACGCGTCTTTACAAGTGTCGAGTATATATGTAATGTTGCCCCTCAGAAGCGCCACTGGCGCAAAATAAACTTACTCTGGAAGAATATGATGAAAAAGCTTTTGCCCGTCGCCGTCGTGGTCCTCTTTTCCGCGCTGGCTGCAACCGGTTGCAGCGTAGTCGACACCGGCGAAGTGGGCTTGCGTGTCAATTTTGATAAGACGATCGAATCCGGCGAACTGATCGCAGGCAGTTTCAATCAAACCATCATCGGCAAGGTGCTCACTTTCCCGGTCAAGGACGTCAGCGTCGATGTGCGCGACCTGCAGCCGCTGGCGGCGGACAACTCGACCATGAAGGATTTCGACATCAGCGTGGTCTACAACATCATGCCGGCCTCGGTGTCGGATCTGTACATCAACAAGAGCCGCTCCTTCCACATGGTTGACAACACGGGCGACATCTACTTGATGCACGCGTACATCTACCAGACCGCGCGCAACGCCGTGTACAAGTCGGCCCGCAAGTACGAAGCGCTGAACATGAACGACAACCGGGCCCAGATCGAGCAGGAAATCCAGCAGACCATGGTGGCGACCCTGGCTGATGAAAAGCTAACCGGCATCGTCATTTCGCAGGTCAGGGTGGGCAGCATGGTGCCGAGCGACGCCGTCAAGGCCAGCGCCGACAACCTGGTGCGCGCCAAGAACGAGGAAAAGACCAAGGAAGTTGAAGTCCAGATTGCGAAGAAGGAAGCCGAGCGGATCGCCGCGCTGAACGCGAATGCCGGCGCCATCGCCTACATGCAGGCGCAGGCCCAGATGAAGATTGCCGAAGGCATTGCCGAGGGCAAGGTGCACGCGGTCGTCATTCCTTACGACTTCAAGGGCATGGTTAACGTTGGAAAGTAAGGCGGCTGCGGCTCAGGGGCCTCGAGAACTGTGTTTGCTCTCCGGACTGAAGCTGAATGGTGAGGAGCTACTTTGAATCCAAGCAAGGTCAAAAGGGAAAAGGTTAGGCGCTTTACGGACCTGCCCAACATTGGTCCGGCGGGCGCGAAGGACTTTGAGGTTTTGGGATTCAAGGAGCCGTCCGAGCTCGTTGGGGCCGATCCGCTGAAGCTGTTCGAAGCGCTCTGCGCGGCAACCGCTTCCAGGCAGGACCCGTGCGTCCTTGATGTTCTTATGTCAGTGACGCATTTCCTCGATGGTGGCAAACCAGAGCCTTGGTGGAAATTCACCGAGCAGCGTAAGCGCCAGTACGGTCATCTGGAGTCCGTGAACGGGAAGCCATCACGGGCAACTGGTAAGTCGTGCAAGCCGACGCCTCTTTAGACGCGGCTGTAATGGTTAGCATGAGCGCCGCATCGCTAGTATGCTCATGCCCCGGATAAAATCGGCAGAGAACGGCCAAAACAGGTCCTTCGTAAATGATATTCAGCGGTGAGCTAACAGTCACTAGGCCCAATGAAAAATACAAGAAAACACTTTCTGTTTCTGCCGTTCGCATTGGCTTGTTCAATCGGTTGCCATGCTTCAGCTCTTGAGCCTTGCCGCGCACCTGACAGCTATGTGAAAGCTGTCGACAAAATCATTGATGGCGCCGTCGGGCGTCCTGCAGACTTTGCACTGACGGTGTTTCCGTCGTTCGAGGCCGAGTACGGAGTGCGGATGATTGGGCACGACGTCTATTTCGTGCAGCTCCGCCAATCCCTTTGGGCGAGCAGTGTAGTGGCGGATGTCCTTGAGCACCGCCACCGGATCGCCGGCCGCCTTCGCCGCATAGTACCAGCG
>JAZKCA010000046.1:0-14603 GCA_040388275.1 Pseudomonadota bacterium | reverse complement strand
ACCTGCTTGCCGCCCATGACGGCGATGAAGGCGGCGCGCAGCGCCACCTCGGTCTTGCCGAAGCCGACGTCGCCGCACACCAAGCGGTCCATCGGTTTGCCGGCGACCATATCCTTGATGACGTTGTTGATCGCCTCGGCCTGGTCGGGCGTTTCCTCGAAGCCGAAGCTGTCGGCGAAGTTTTGATAGTCGTGCGCCGAATATTCGAAGGAGTGGCCCTTGCGCAGCGCGCGCCGGGCGTACAGGTTGAGCAGCTCGGCGGCGGTGTCGCGCACCTGTTCTGCCGCCTTGCGCTTGGCCTTTTCCCATTGGCCCGAACCGAGCGAGTGCAGCGGTGCGTCCTCGGGCGAGGCGCCGGAGTAGCGCGAGATCACATGCAGCTGCGAGACCGGCACGTACAGCTTGGTGTCCTTGGCGTATTCGAGGTGCAAAAATTCAGTCTCGCCTTCGCCCAGGTCCATGCTGGTCAGGCCCATGTAGCGCCCGATGCCGTGGTTGATATGGACCACCGGGTCGCCGATCTTGAGCTCGGACAGGTCGCGCACCATGGACTCGACCTGGGTGACGCCTTCCTGCTTTTTCTTGCCGGCGCGGCGGCCGGAACCGGCATACAGCTCGGTTTCGGTGATGAAGACGATCTCGCCGGCGGCCGTTTCCGACAGTTCGAAGCCGGCCTGCAGCGGCGCCACGCCGAGCGCGAGCCTGGCGCTTGAGCCCAGGAAACCGGCGAAGCCTTCGACCGGGGTGGGCGCGAGCTGGTATTCGTTGAAGTACTGCTGCAGCGTTTCGCGGCGCCCGTTCGATTCGGCGCAGATCATCACGCGCTTGCCGCTTTGCAGCAGGAAAGAACGCAGGTTGATCAAAGGGTCGTCGATGCGGCGGTTGACCGCGATGTTCGGGATCGGCGCGGACAGCTCGGACGGCTGCAGGTCGGCGTCCTTGGAGATGGTCCAGCGCGCATACGGCTTGGCCAGCGTGAAGAAGTTTTCGTCGCTAAGGAAGATCTCGTCGGGCGCCAGCAGCGGGCGGTCGCGGTCAGCCTTGAGGAAGCGGTAGCGCGATTCGGTGTCGACCCAAAAGCGCTTGATGGCGGCGTCGATGTCGCCCACCAGCGCCAGGCTGGCGCCTTGCGGCAGGTAGTCGAACAAGGTGGCGGTTTGTTCGAAGAACAGCGGCAGGTAGTACTCGATGCCGGCCGAGGCGATGCCGCTCTTGATGTCCTTGTAGACCACCGAGCGCGACGGGTCGCCCTCGAAGCGCTCGCGCCAGCGGTTGCGGAAGGTGGTGCGGGCCGCTTCGTCCATCGGGAATTCGCGCCCCGGCAGCAGCCGCACTTCGCGCACCGGGTACAACGAGCGCTGGGTGTCGGCGTCGAAGGTGCGGATGGTTTCGATTTCGTCGCCGAACAGGTCGAGCCGGTAGGGCAGGGCCGAACCCATGGGGAACAGGTCGATCAGGCCGCCGCGCACCGAGTATTCGCCGGGCGACATGACTTGCGAGTTATGGGTGTAGCCGGCCAGGGTCAACTGCGCCTTGAGCTTGGCCTCGTCGAGCTTTTCGCCCTGCTTGAAGAAAAAGGTGTAGCCGGCCAAAAACGATGGCGGGGCCAGGCGCACCAGGGCGGTTGTGGCCGGCACCAGGAATACGTCGCAATTGCCGTTCTGGACTTCGTGCAGGGTGGCCAGGCGCTCGGAGACCAGATCCTGGTGCGGCGAAAAGGCGTCGTATGGCAGCGTTTCCCAGTCGGGCAGCAGGTGGCAGGCCAGTTTGCCCTCGGCGAACCACGGGATTTCATCGAGCAGGCGCTGGCCGTCGCTGGCGTTGGCCACCACGACCACCAGCATCTGCTTGCTCGTTTTGAGGTCGAGCGCCGCCACGGCCAGCGCGTAGGCGTCCGAGGAACCGTACAGGGTCGGCAGCGCAAAACGATTACCGGGTTTTGGGAGGGATTTTTTTAAATCGAAAGGCATGCAGGCTGGGTTGATTATGTGCGTAATCGGGAGCCCTCGATTATACCTTCTATGCAGGCGGGCGCCGGTTGGCGATCCCGAACGGCACGTGTACCATCGGGATGGTCCCGCCCGGCGAGGCCTTCAGGTGGGTCAGCTGGTCGTCGAAGAAGATATGCGGCTTGAACACCGACAGCACGCGGGCCTTGTTCATGCCGCCCAGGAAAAAGGTTTCATTGGCCGACACGCCCCAGCTCTTGAGGGTGGTCACCACGCGCTCGTGGGAGGGCGCGTTGCGCGCGGTGATGATGGCGATGCGCAAGATCTTCTTGTAACTGGGGTCGCGCTTCTGGGCGCGCTCTTCCATGCGCTGCATCAGCGACAGCTTCTGGAACATGTCGGCCAGCGGGCCCGGCTGGTGCGGCACGGCCACGTGCTTGGTTTCGTGGGCGTGGAATTCGTCGATATCGTTGTTGCGCTTGAAGATGGTCTCCGATTCGTCGTCGGCCAGCACGCCGTCGAAGTCGAAGGCCACGCGCAGTTCGGCGTCGTCATCGTCGTCGTCGATCTTCGATGGCAGCACCAGGCCGGCCGGATAGTTGGCCGCGATCGCGCTCTTGACGTCTTCCTCGTTGGCCGACAGGAACAGCGCGGCATTGAAGGCGGGCAGGTAGGTGTAGGGCGACTTGCCGGTCATGAAGGCGGCGCGCGAGATGTCCAGGCCGTAGTGGGCGATCGAACGCATCACGCGCAAGCCGGTTTCGGGCGAATTGCGCGAGAACAGCACCACTTCGACCGGCGTCTGGCGCGGGAAGCATTTGTTGATGTTGAGGAAGCGGCGGATGAAGGGGAAGGCGACGCCCTTGCCCAGGATGGTGTCGAGATTGTCTTCCTGGTAGCTGCGGTATTCCTCGGGGCCGCGCTCGAGGTAGACCTGGTGCGACGCGGTCAGGTCGAACAGGGCCGAGGAGGCCACGCCGATCACCAGTTTGTGTTCAATCTGAAACGCCATCGTTGTTCCTCGCCGCCAAGTTATTTGCGGCTAATTCTACAGGACAGGCGCCCGATGTCGCGGCCTGCATGCGGCTTGCATGGTTTTGCGCATTCTTGAACAAAAAATGCCGAATTCCGAGCGGAAGCAGTTCAATTTGCAATCCAGTACAAGTATGATTGTGGCACTGGATCTTGATTGCAGGACACATGAAGAAGCCTGAGCAAATTGGACCGTATTTCCTGCTATCGCCCCTCGGCGATCCTGCGCGCGGCAATCTGTGGCTGGCGCGCGCCGGGGCCGGCGGCGACAAGGTGGCGCTCAAGCTGGCCCGCGCCGGCGACGATGCCGGCCGCCAGCGCCTGCTGCACGAGTGCGAGCTGGCCATCCATTTCAATCATCCGAACATTGTGCGCATCCATGAATGCGGCGGCGCGAAAGGCGTCACCTGGATCGCCATGGGGTATATCGGCGGCCCGCCGGGCGCGCTGACCCTGGCCAATTTCCGCCAGTTGCTGCTGGCCCTGGTGCACGTACACGGGAACGGTGTTGTTCACGCCGATATCCGGCGCGCGAACCTGCTGCTCGATGTCTACGGCGACCTGCACCTGGCCGGCTTTGGCCTGGCGCGGCGCCACGGACAAGTGCCAACGGCGGGGCTGGGCACGCCGCACGTGCAGTCGCCCGAACTGCTGCGCAAACAGCCGATCGACACGCGCACCGATATTTTTACGGCGGGGGTGATGCTGTATGAGGTGTTGACCGGAAAGCCCCCGTTCCAGGGATCGGCGATGGAGACGATGCGCCAGATCCAGCATGAGCACCAGGCGCTGCCGTCGACCGTGGCGCCCGGCCTGGGCACCAGCTTCGACGAAGTGGTGCGGCGCGCCCTTGCGCGCGACCGGGATCAACGCTATGGCAGCGTGTTCGAGTTCTTGAGCGAATTCGACGCGGCATGCCGGCGCGGGGTCAGGCTCCCTGCCTAGGCACGCAGGCTAGTGCTTGCACTGGAATAGCACCACCGTAATATTGTCGCGGCTGCCATTGCGTTTGGCCATGTCGATCAGCTGGGCGCAGCTTGCGCCCAGGTTTTCCGCTTGCGCCTCGCCCAGCACGGCGGCAATCTGCGCATCGGGAATGGCGCCGTGCAAGCCATCGCTGCACAGCAGGTACAAGTCGCCCGGGGTGACCGGACGGGTCTGCAGTTCCGGCTTGATGCCGCGCGAGGGGCCCAGCGCTTGCAACAGCAGGTTGCGCGGTGGCAGGTTCTGGCGCACGCCGGCCTCGAAGGCCTTCTGGTACATGGTTTGGTCGCGTGTGAGCTGAACCAGGCTGCCGGCGCGCAACCGGTACAAACGGGTGTCGCCGATGTGGAACACCAGGGCCGGGCCATCGGCCATCGGTTGCCAGATGCCGGTCAGGGTGGTGCCCATGCCGCCGCCATCGCCGCGCCGGTTGTCGACGTTGGTCTGGTACATGCGGTCGTTGGCAAACGCCACCGCTTCGTGCAGGGTGGCCATGGCGTCGCAGCCGGCCTCGTCGTCGCCGCTCGGTGCGAAGTTCGGCATGTCGTCGTCGCTGTCGGCATCAGCCCGCGCGCGGATGAAGTGCGCCAGCGAGGTCAGGGCATCGCTGCTGGCGATTTCGCCCGCTTCGTGGCCGCCCATGCCGTCGGCCACGGCCAGCAGGCCGAGGTCCGAATCGATCAGGAAATTGTCTTCGTTGGACGGCCGCACCGTGCCGGTATCGGTCATGCCAAAGGCATTGCCGAGCGCGAGGCGGTGTTCAACGGACGGGGATAGCTGCTTCCAAACGTACAAGATGGCTCCTGGTGGCACGACGAAATGCTCCTCGTCAACTGTGTTTGCAAATATGCTAACACAACATGCCATCCTGCCACCAAGAAAATTTGCCTGTTCGACAGCCTGGCGTTGTTATTCCGCCGGGACCGGGGCCGGGACGGGCGCCGGTTCGGGTTCGGCCTCCGCCTCTGCCTGCGGATCGGGCGGCGGCAGCGCGTCGATGTCGATGTTCTTGAAGTCATTGCTGCCAAGGTACTCGCGGTAGAGCCAGTCCTCGCCTTCGCGCACCAGGCCCTCGGGCACGCTGCGCTCTTGCACCGGCTGTTTGGCCAGCGCCACCTGCATGAAGTCGATCCAGATCGGCAGGGCCAGGGTGGCCCCGAATTCACGGCCGCCCAGCGATTTTGGCTCGTCGTAACCCATCCAGGCGACCGCCACCACGTTGGCGCCGTAGCCGGCGAACCAGCCGTCGAGGGCATCGCTGGTGGTGCCGGTCTTGCCGGCGATATCGACGCGCGCGAGTTTTTGCGTGGCCGCCGCGCCCGTGCCGTACCGGGTCACGTCGCGCAGCATGCTGTCCATCACGAAGGCGTTGCGCGCATCGATCACGCGCATCGTTTCATCAATGGGGCCGGGCGGCTTGGCCTCGGCGATGACCTTGCCGTCGACATCCTTGACCATCGCGATCAGGTAAGGCTTGACCTGGTAGCCGCCGTTGGCGAAGACCGCGTAGGCGCCGGCCATCTGCAGCGGCGTCACCGCGCCCGTGCCTAGCGCCAGGGTCAGGTTGCGCGGCTGCTTCTCGGGCGTGAAACCGAACTTGCTGAGGTAGGCGTGGCCATACGCGACGCCAACTGCGCGCAGCAGGCGCACCGAAGGCACGTTCTTCGAATGCACCAGCGCATGGCGCATGCTGACCTGGCCGTCGAATTTGCCGTCATCGTTCTGCGGCGACCAGGTTGCACCGGCGTTCTCGCCGGGCATGTCGAGCGCCTCGTCGAGGATCTGGGTGCCGGGCGAAAAGCCGCGTTCGAGCGCCGCCGAGTAGACGAAGGGCTTCATCGCCGAGCCGGGCTGGCGCCAGGCCTGGGTCACGTGGTTATATTTTTGCAGGTTGAAATCGAAACCGCCGACCAGCGCGCGGTAGGCGCCGGTATGCGCGTCGATCGCCACGAAGGCGGCCGCCACCAGCGGCACCTGGGCGATGGACCATGCCTTGCCGTCGTGGCGGATGCGCACCACCGCGCCCGGGCGCAGCTTGAAGCTCGCCTTGGCGTTGGCCGCCAGTGCGGGCGCCGCAAAACGCAGACCGGCGCCGCTGATGGCGATGTTGTCGCCGTCCAGGTTTTCCACGTTGACCTGCTTGATGCTGGCCTCGGTGACGATGGCGGCGATCAGGCCCTCGCTGGCCGGACGCGCGCGCAAGGCTTCATTGATCGCCTGTTCGCGCCCGGCGACGTCGGACGGCACCTCGATGAACGCTTCCGCTCCGCGGTAGCCGTGGCGCTGGTCGTAGGCCAGCACGTTGCGCCGGAGCGCATCGTAGGCGGCGTCCTGCTCGGCCTTGTTGATGGTGGTGTACACCGACAGGCCGCGCGTGTAGGCCTCGTCCTTGAATTCGGCGACCACTTCCTGGCGTACCAGCTCGGCCACGTATTCGGCGTGCGTGTCGAATTCCTGGCGCGCGGAAGAGATGCGCATCGGTTCGGCCATGGCGGCGCCGTACTGCGCCTCGCTGACGTAGCCCAGTTCGTGCATCCGCCGCAATACCACCTCCTGGCGCTGCTTGGCGCGGTGCGGGTTGACGGCCGGATTGTGGCGCACCGGGTCTTGCGGGATCCCGGCCAGCATCGCCATTTCGGCGATACTGAGCTTGGCCAAGTCCTTGCCGAAGTAGGCGCGCGCGGCGCTGCCGAAGCCGTAGGAACGGCGCCCCATGAAGATCTGGTTCAGGTATAGCTCGAGGATCTGGTCCTTCGACAGCGCCTGTTCGATCTTGTAGGCGAGCGCGATTTCATTGATCTTGCGCGAGATCTTCTTGTCGCGCGAGAGGAAGAAATTGCGCGCCACCTGCATCGTGATGGTTGACGCGCCCTGGCGAAAGCCGCCGGCCAGGTTGGCGCGCGCCGCGCCGAGTGCGCGCCGCCAGTCGATGCCGCCGTGCTCGTAGAAGCGCGTGTCCTCGATCGCCAGCACCGCCTTCTTCATCAGCTCGGGCACTTCCTTGATCGGCACGAAATCGCGGTGCTCCTCGCCGAATTCGCCAATCAGCACCTTGTCGGTGGTGTAGATGCGCAGCGGGATTTTAGGCCGGTAGTCCGTGACGGCGTCGATCTTGGGCAGCTTGGGGTTCACTGAAAAGAAGAAGTAGCCCGTCAGGCCCAGCACGCCCAGCACCAGCAGCAGGGCGAGCGCGATAAAACCGCGCAGCAGGTAAGGGTGGCGCAGCCAGCGCAGTGGAGAAGTGCTTGGTATGGTCAAAAGCTTGCCTCGCTAAGGCCGTTCCGGTAATGGCGGCCTGGTCGGGGGTGATTATAATCCAACGCTTTTTCTTGTCCCTTTGATTCCACGCGCCCTTGTGCGATAGACACGCCCGTCCCGACTCCAAGAGCCGTCCGCCATACTTCCCGACCATCATCATCGCAGTCACGGCCGGCTTGAGGACCGGTTTCGACACCGTGCTGACCGAATGGGCCGAAGCGTCGAATCCCTTCTTCGCCGGGTCCAGTGCCAACCTGCTGTCGGTGCTGCCGTATGCGGCGCGAGAAAAGACCGGATTAGACGAAGGCCAGGTCGTGCTGGCGGATCAGGTCATCGATCCACTCGTCGCTGTGCCCGAACTTGTAGCCCAGCTGCGTGGCGCGGCTCATGTCCATCATGAACGGCGCAGGATAGTCGAAGGGACTGAGTTCCCCGGGTGCGGCCGATTGCGTCACTGGCAAGGTGCGCACCGGCTGGTCGAGCAGCATGCCCACGCGCTGGTAGATATCGAAGGCCGAGAGGCCGCCCTCGCAGGCCGCGTTGACCGGGCCGGTGAAGGTCTGCGCGCCGGCCCACACCAGGAAGTCGCTGATGATCTGCGCGCTCATGAAGGAGCTGGCCGCGGCGGCGTTGGCGTAGCGCAGCGCGCCGTACTGGCGCGCCATGTCGACATAATGCGCCAGGCGCCCGGTGAAGTCCTCGGAACCAGCCAGGACGTGGCCGATGCGCACCGTGACCAGCGGCAGCGTCCCGTCCCGGTAAAGATAGGCCTCGGCCTGGATTTTTCCCATCACGTAGCTCTGGGTGGCCAGCTTGGGATCGTGCCACGGATAGCTGGTATCGATCGGCTGCGCCAAAACATGCAGGTCGGTTTCGGCGAAAGGGGCATCCTGCTTGCCCATCAGGGGGCGGTACACCTCGATGGTCGAGGCCACGATATAGCGTTTTGCCTTGCCCGCGAAGACCTTGACGGCGATGGCCGCGTCGATCGGGGAGTAGCACATCTGGTCGTACACCACGTCATAGCTGTCGGCCGCGGCGAAGGCGGCCAGCATCGCGCGCTCGTTGCGGCGGTCGACGCGGATACGCGTAATGCGGGTGCCGAAAGGGTCGGGCGCATGGCCGCGCGTGGCGATGGTTACCTGGTGCCCGGCGGCGAGCAGCCGCTGGACCAGCAGTTTACCGAAGTAGCGGGTGCCTCCGATAACCAATATATTCTTGCGCATGGCGTTTCCTTGTTGATTCGAGTATATTTTCTGCTTATGAGAGAAAATCAACAACCGAGAAAAATTGACGCCATGACTAAGAAAAACTTATGCATGGTGGCGGCATGAAGCCATTGCGCAGTTTGTCGGGGTTGCTCGATTTCGATTGTGCCGCGCGCTGGGGCAGTTTCAAGCTGGCGGCCCAGGAGCTGCACAAGACGCCGGCGGCGGTGAGCCAGCAGGTCAAGCACCTGGAAGAAAGCGTCGGTTTCGCCTTGTTCATCCGCCATCCGCGCCACATCACGCTGACCGAGAAGGGGCAGGAGCTGGCCATTTCGGTGGGGCGCGTGCTGGGCGAGCTGCGGGCCAAGATCGGCGCGCTGCAAGAGGGCGACGAGGAAGCGATCCTGCGCATCTCGACCACGCATTCGTTCGCCATCAAGTGGCTGGTGCCGCGCATGCACCGCTTTACCAAGCTGTATCCGGAGCTCGACATCCGCCTTGATTCGAACGACGCGCCGGTCAATCTGGAGGACGACAGCACCGATGTGGCAGTGCGCTACGGGCCGGTGAGCGGGGGCGATCCGGACATGCTGTTCCGCGAACGGCTGATTGCCGTCTACAGTCCGGACCTGCTGGGGCCCGGGCAGTCCGAGCTGACCCTGGCCGACCTGCCGAATTTCCCGCTGCTGTATGAAAAGACGCCGGAATCCTGGCTGCAGCTGCTGGCCGAAAACAAGGCGCTCAAAGGCAAATACGATTTTTCGCGCGGCTACAGCCACTGGGGCGTGCTGGCGCAGGCGGCGGTAGCGGGGCAGGGGATCGCGCTGGTGGCGTACGGGATCGCCTTCCAGGACATCCTGAAAGGCTCGCTACGGCAAATCAACTGCCGCAGTGCCCCGTTCGGCAGCGGCTACCGCTTCCTGGTCAACCCGCGCAAGCAAAGCATGCCAAAGGTGCAACGTTTTCGCGCCTGGCTGGTCGCCGAAATGGACGACATGCGCCGCGCCGCCGAACAATCCGCCTAGCCACCCGCCAACAATTCCCCCATCGGGGTCAGACCTCTATTCATTGCAATCTTGCAATTGGACGGGGGGAAATGCGGCTTTTCATTGCAAATTCGCAAGGAATAGAGGTCTGACCCCGATGGTGCACGGAATAGAGGTCTGACCCCGATGGGGAAACAAAAACGGCGGCCCGAGGGCCGCCGTTTTTGTTGGTGCTGTTTGCGTTTACTTGACGCCGTGCATCAACTTCTGGATGAACGGGGCCAGCAGGAACAGGATCACGCCGCCGACCGTCAGGATCCAGAAACCCTGGGTGTAGCCGATCAGGGCCGAATCGACCGACATCCCTTTTTCACCGCTGATCAAGCCTGCGATGATGCCCGACAGGTTGTTGCCGATGCCGGTGGAGAGGAACCAGCCGCCCATGCCCAGGCCAACCAGGCGCACTGGCGCCAGCTTGGTCACCATCGACAGGCCGATCGGGGACAGGCACAGCTCGCCAATCGACTGGATCCAGTAGACAGCGAACAAGGTCCAGAACGGCACTTTGTTGATGGTCGGTTCGACCAGGAAGGTCAGCGCGTACATCAGCAGGCCAAACGCGGCTGCGTTGAACAGGATGCCCAGGCCGAACTTGCGCGGAATCGATGGATTGACGTTTTTCTTGGCCATGGCGACCCAGATCCAGGCGAGGATCGGTGCGCAGGCAATCACGGCCACCGAGTTCACGCTCTGGAACCAGGCGGTCGGGAAGGCCGGCCGGCCGAAGGTGATCCAGGCCATCGCGCCTTCGCGGTTCACGATGTTTTCGGCCAGGAAGGTGAAGGAGCTGCCTGCCTGCTCGAAAAATGCCCAGAACATGATGTTGAACACGAAGATGATCATCATGGCGATGGTCTTGTCGCGCGCGATCGGGCCGTCCTTGATGCCTTCAATCATCAGCATGAATGCCAGCACACCGAACAGGGCCATCAGGATCCATTGCAGGTTGGTAGCGTTGACCTTGAGCAGAAAGTAGACAACAGGGATCACGAACAGCGCGCCAACCGCAACCAACACAACGCGCATCGGGTTCTTGGCTTCGCCTTCCGGTGCGCCAATGCCCATGAGGGTCGAGCGGCCGATGTAGAACCAGACCAGGCTGATCAGCATGCCGATACCGGCTGCGACGAACACGATCTTGTAGGATGGCACATCGCCGATGTTGAACACTTGCTTTGCCAGATACTCGGTGATGAGCGGGGCGAAGAACGCGCCCATGTTGATACCCATGTAGAAGATCGTGAAACCCGAATCGCGGCGGGTGTCGTTCAGTGCGTACAGCTTGCCGACCATGGTCGAGATGTTCGGCTTGAACATGCCGTTACCGACGATGATCGTTGCCAGGCCGAGCTTGAAGGCGTCTTCGTTCGGAATGGTGATCGCAAACAGGCCGGCTGCCATGAAGATGGCGCCCACCAGAATGGAACGCTGGTAGCCAATGACCTTGTCGGCCACATAGCCGCCGAACACCGCGCCCGCATATACCAGCGCCAGGTAGGAGCCATAGGTGAAGCTGGCTGCTTTTTCGCCGGATGCGTCGCCGTTGTAGAACTGGGTGACGATATACAGGACGAGCGCCCAACGAATGCCGTAGAAAGCGAAACGCTCCCAGAATTCGGTCATGAAGAGCATCCACAGGGGCGCCGGATGGCCCATGATCTGCTTGAACTCGGGAATGACAACTTCTTGGTTAGGTGTACTAGTGGTACCGCTCATCCGGTATCTCCTGATTGTTTTATTGGTTTATGAATGGATAAATCATATGAAACACTCAAACTTGTGATGTGAGAATTCCAATAGGGCTGCATTTTAATGTAAATCAGGCCCCGCTCAGCGACTTTTTGCCAAGTGTGCTAATTAAGCCGCACCGCCACCCCGCGCACGCACATTGAAAACTCTGGCCCACAGAGGCGTCAGTTGTCGTATATTGGCATTGCAGACATGATTGTAAAACTACGATAGCAAAAGGATTTCGCCATATGGAACACGACGTTGTCGACACCCTTATCTCGCCGGAAGGCCAGCTCGAAGTGCTTTCGAAAGCCGAAGTCGTCAAGCTTCTCGATACCAGCCAGGGTGGCCTCTATCAAATATTTCGTAATTGCGCGCTGGCAGTCCTGAACTGCGGCAGTTCCATCGACGACGGCAAGGAGCTGCTGGAACGCTATAAATCCTTCGATATCAGCATCGTGCAGCGCGAGCGCGGCATCAAGCTGGAGATCAAGGGCGCCCCGGCGATCGCTTTCGTCGACGGCAAAATGATCAAGGGGATCCACGAGCACCTGTTTGCGGTGCTGCGCGATATTATCTTCATCAGCAATGAAGTGACCGACAATCCGAAATTCGACATGTCGCGCACCGAAGGGATCACCGATTCGGTTTTCCACATCCTGCGCAATGCGAACGTGCTGCGCCCGCAGCGCAATCCGAACCTGGTGGTGTGCTGGGGCGGGCATTCGATCAACCGGATCGAGTACAACTATTCGAAGGAAGTGGGCTACCAGATGGGCCTGCGCGACCTGGATATTTGCACCGGCTGCGGCCCGGGCGCAATGAAGGGCCCGATGAAGGGCGCCACAATCGGTCACGCCAAGCAGCGCCTTGGGGGCGGGCGTTACCTGGGTATTTCGGAGCCGGGCATTATCGCGGCCGAATCGCCCAATCCGATCGTCAATGACCTGGTGATCATGCCCGACATCGAAAAACGGCTCGAAGCCTTCGTGCGCACCGGGCACGGGATTATCGTCTTCCCGGGCGGCGCCGGTACGGCCGAGGAAATCCTGTACATCCTCGGCATCCTGCTGCATCCCGAAAACGCCGACATGCCGTATCCCTTGATATTCACCGGGCCGGAAACCGCTCGCGACTACTTCATTCAGATCAACCAGTTCATCGCCGAAACGCTGGGCGAGGAAGCGCAGAAACGCTACAAGATCATCATCGACGATCCGGAAATGGTGGCTCAGGAGATGCTGCTCGGCATTAAGCAAGTGCGCGAATTCCGCAAGACGCGCAGCGATGCCTATTACTTCAACTGGCTGCTGAAGATCGACCAGGAATTCCAGCGTCCGTTCAAGCCCACCCATGAAAACATGCGCAACCTCAGCCTGCACAAGAACCAGGAAAAGCATTTGCTGGCAGCGAACCTGCGGCGCGCGTTTTCAGGTGTGGTGGCCGGCAACGTCAAGGACGAGGGCATCCGCGCAATCGAAAAATTCGGCCGCTTCGAAATCCATGGCGATCCGGCCATCATGGGACCGATGGATGCCTTGCTGACCTCCTTCGTGGCGCAAAACCGGATGAAATTGCCGGGCAAGACTTACACGCCTTGCTATAAAGTGATCCAGTAAGCCGCTACTTTCTGGCTGAAAAAAAACCTCTGGAACGTCGGTTCCAGAGGTTTTTTGCATTCAGGCCCGGCGCTGCAGCTCAGTGCAGGACGATCTTGAGGATGCCGCCCGCGCTACTGAGGTACAGGACGCCATTCTTGTCCACGGCAATGGAGTGGATCCGGTCCAGGGTGCCTGGCAAGCTGCCCAGGGTAGTGGCGCCGCCGGCCGGATTGCCTGCGACCGTGGTGACGTCGCCAGCAGGGGTAATCATGCGCACCGTCTGTATCTCGCCGAACACGCCGTCGATAGCGAACAGATTACCCTGGGTGTCGATCGTCATCGCATTGGCCCAGTTAAAGCGCGCCGCTGCGCCGCTGCCATTGACCCGGCCTGGCACCTCGAGCTTGCCTGCCAGGGAAGTAATGACGCCGCCCGGTGTCACTTTGACGATGCCCCAGCCATTCGAGAAAAAGACATTGCCGGCGGCGTCTGCCGTGATGGCGCTCGGGTGCAGGCCGATCTGGAGACTGCCAAACATCGTTTCGGTGGTTGCGATGGTCGTGACCGTGCCTGTCGGGCTGATCTTGCGCAGCGCCGTGCGCACGTAGTCGTTGCCGCCGCAAGAGGTGAGCGACTGCGGCGGCACGCATTTGCCCAGCATGTTTGCCTCGGTTGCAATGTAGAGGTTGTTGGCGGCATCGACCGCGAAGCTTCTGACGGTAACTGCCGAAGCCGCTCCGCTGGCGTTGGTTTCGAACGGATCAAGCGGCAAGACCATCGTGGTGACGGTCCCGTCCACTGCGATTTTTCGGATCGGGTAGTGCACACTGTCGGCCATGTCTTGCATGTAGACAGCGCCGGTGCTGGTGGCGGCGAGAAGGTTCGGATGGGCGAAGCGCGCGACCAGTGCCGAGCCATCAACGGTGCCGGGCACTTGGACCGCGCCGGCGACGGTGCTGGTCACGCCTGCCGGGGTGACCTTGCGCAGCGTGTAGTTGAACAAATCGGCCACGTACAGATTGCCAGCGGCATCCAATCCGAGACCGCCCGGTCCCCTGAAGCGGGCTTCCTGGCCCACGCCATCGACGCTGCCGGTGACGGCGACAAGCGCCGGCAGCGGGCCTGCAAACTGGTAAATTCCCGGGCCGCTGACGGTCAGGGTGGCGGGGGCGCTGGTCACTGCGCCGGCGCTGTTGCTGACCGCCACGCGGAAGACGGAAGCGCTGTCCGATGCCGACACGCCGAACTGGGTGTACGCTGCCGACGTTGCGCCAGGCAGATTGACGCCGTTACGGCTCCACTGATAGCTCAGCGTGCCGCTGCCGGTGGCCGTGACGCGAAACGCCACTGCGGCACCGCTTGCGCCGGAGCCGCTCGCGGCCGAGGTGCTTTGCGGCTGCACGGTCACCAGCGGGGCGGTCACGGAAGGCGGTGGGGTGGCGGGGTGCCGCCGCCGCCGCCGCATGCGGTCAGGGCGACGGCGCAAAACATGGTTGCTACACCGGCGAAACGCAATCCTTGGGTTGTACTTTTCACTTGCAGCGACATCGTCATCCTTGGAGTAATGTTATAAACGTTTTCAAACGGATAACATTATACTGTTGGTCAGAGTGCAACTGCGATATATTTACGGCAGAATAAAAAAGGGCTCCGTCAAGAGCCCTTGTGCGATCACTCTTCGCGGCGAAGGTGCGGGAAAAGAATCACGTCGCGGATGTTTGGCGAGTCGGTGATGAGCATCATCAGGCGGTCGATGCCGATGCCGCAGCCGCCGGCCGGCGGCATGCCGTATTC
>JAZKCA010000045.1:0-64229 GCA_040388275.1 Pseudomonadota bacterium | reverse complement strand
GGTTGTCGTCCATCATGCTGTGGTTTTCCCAGGCTTCCGGGATCATCATCATCATGGCCTGGGCAATCGGGTAGCCGGCCATGATCAGCAGTTCGAGCGCATTGTCGAAGCAAGCGGTGTCGGACTGGCCTTCATAGATCAGCGGGAACAGTTTCTTCAGGTCGTCGCCCAACACGGCGGACTTCATCACGCCTTCGCGCGCGCGCATCCAGTTGAAGTTGCCTTTGACGGTGTTGATTTCGCCGTTGTGGGCGATCAGGCGGTAGGGGTGGGCCAGCGGCCACTCGGGGAAGGTGTTGGTGGAGAAACGCTGGTGCACCAGCGCCAGCGCCGAGATGCAGCGCGGATCCTGCAAGTCCTTGTAGTAGACGCCAACCTGGTCGGCCAGCAGCAGACCCTTGTAGACGATGGTGCGGGCCGACATCGACGGCACGAAGAATTCGCGGCCGTGCAGCAGTTTGAGGGCCTGGATCGCGTGGCCGGAGGATTTGCGGATCACATACAGTTTGCGCTCGAGCGCGTCGGTGACCATGATGTCCGGGCCGCGCCCGATGAAAATCTGGCGGATCACCGGTTCCTTGCCGCGCACGGTGGGCGACATGGGCATGGCTTCGTCGATCGGCACATTGCGCCAGCCGAGCACGACCTGGCCTTCGATGCGCACGGCGCGTTCAATTTCCTGTTCGCAGGCGATGCGCGACGCGTTTTCCTTTGGCAGGAAGACCATGCCAACCCCGAATTCACCCGGCGGCGGCAATTCGACGCCTTGCTTGGCCATTTCGTCCCGGAAATACTGGTCGGGGATCTGGATCAGGATGCCGGCGCCGTCGCCCATCAGGCTGTCGGCCCCGACCGCACCCCGGTGGTCCAGGTTTTTCAGGATCAACAAGCCTTGCTCAATGATTGAATGGGTCTTGTTGCCCTTGATGTGGGCGATGAAACCGACGCCGCAGGCATCGTGTTCATTGGACGGGTCATACAAACCTTGAGCAATCATGCGTATTCTCCGCAGCTTTTGAAGTCGAAGAACTAGATTAGTGCAATGCAGCAGAAGACGTCAATAAGATTAATTAGGGTCGGAGTCGACTTAATTTGCAATAATGAGAGCTGCTAATTAAATGGGGACATAGTGAATGAGCGACGGAGCAAGATGGATCCCCGCCTGCGCGAGGATGACGGGTCGCCGTTCAGTGACGATGAGGCCGTCGTCCTCGCGCAGGCAGGGACCCATGTTTGCGTCTAGTTGGAGGATTTACTCTACAGTTGGCCTGACCTTGAACGGCCGCCCCCGCTTGGCGGGCAGCACCTGGCGCTTGGCGCGCAGTTGCAATTCGGTCTTGAATGCGTCCGAGCCCAGCGGCCAGCCTTTCAGCACCGCCGCGTCGACCGTCGCCATCTCCGCTGCGCTCAGCGGATGGCTCAGTTCTATATAGGCAGCTTCGCGCTGGAACGGCGTGTTTCCCAGCGCCCAGTACAGCGCGTGGTCGGTAATCAGGGAATCCGGGCGGACCCCCGCGTGATGGGCGAAACTGGACCACGGATAGTCGCGCGCATCGGCCACCAGCTGCGAACGCACGGGATTCGACTCGATATACCGGCTGCACACCATGAAATAGCGCTCGGCATCGATCAGCGAGGTCTTGAAGCGCCCCTGGAACAGGCTGCCCGTGCGCTTGTATTTGGCGTTGTACCAAGGGACGTAGTAGCGCCCGACCCGCTGCATCATCTGGGCCAGGCCTTCCACCGTTGATGGCGAAGCGAGCAGGTGGAGGTGGTTCGGCATCAGCACATAGGCGTGGATGGCGACCTTGAATTCCCTCGCGCTCTCTTTTAGCCAGGCAAGGAAGCGCTGGTAATCCTCCGGATCACGGTATATCAGCTGGCTGTCGTTGCCGGTCTGAATCAGGTGATGAGGGAGATTGGGAAGGACGAGACGGGGTAGCCGGGCCATGTGGACAGAGAAATAGGGAAAGGGAATACCGATTCTATAGAATTCGATCCGCCCTGTCCCTAATTAGTTCAACACGCCGTCAAAATGGGATTGACTATGTCCCTATTTACGACAAGGTGAAGCCGGCCGACAGGCTGTAGCCTTCGCCGTAGGCGCTGCGCAAGGGCAGATCCTGGCCCAGGCCGCTACGCGCTTTCTTGCGCAGGCGGTACACCAGCATGTCCACGCGCCGGCTCGCTTCCGGATCTTCACCGCCCATGCCCGCCACGATCACCTGGCGCGGTACCGGGCGGGTGTTGATCGTCAGCAAGTGCAGGAAGTTGCATTCCTTTTCGGTCAGGTCGATTACCGCGCCCATCAATTCCAGTTGGCGAGCACTTACTTTCAATGTCCACTTGCTCGGTTGCGGCAGTTGCGGCTCTTGCGGGCGCACGCGGCGGTCCAGCGCTTCGATATGCGCGGCCAGTTCCGGGAACTTGATCGGCTTGGTCAGGTAATGGTCGGCGCCCAGGCGCAGGCCCAGGATGCGGTTGTCGAACGCCACCCGGCCAGTGAGCACCAGCAAGCCAATTTCCGGATAGAGCTGGCGCATGCGGGGGATCACATTGAAGCCGTCCTCATCGGGCAGGCCCAGGTCCAGTACCACCACCGCAGCGGGGGTCTTGGTCAGCGCGGCCCACATTTCTGCCGCGGTCGTGGCGATCGTGACTTCGTGATCGAGTTCGGTAAGGAACTCGGCCATGTCGCCGGCATAGTCGCCATTGTCTTCAACAATCAGTATTTGAGTCATGGGTAGGCCATTTTTTGCGTTTCGTGAACCCCGATGTGATTTTTCGAGAGAAAATCCCGGCGCCTCCCCTACAGCTTAACAGGGCGGATTATCACTGTTGATCACTTATGTTGCAACACTTTTAATCCCACCACCCTGCACAGGGAGCCATATCCTGAATTCGGCACCGAAAGGTGCGGCATTTCGCACACTTAAATTGCCCCCATGTACTTCGACCACCGAGCGCGCCATGTACAGCCCCAGACCCGATCCCACGCCCACGGCGTTGCTGCCGCGCGAGCGCTTGCCAAAGATCGTTTCCAGTTCGGCGCCTGGTACGCCAGCGCCGCCGTCGCGCACCAGCAGTTCGAGCCCGCCGTCGGCCAGACGCCCGCACACGGCCACGGGCTTATCCAGGGGAGAGTATTGGAGAGCGTTGTCGAGCAGCACCTTCAGGGCCAGGCGCAAGCCGTTCGGCTGGCAGCGAATGCACAGCGGCAGCGGTCCCAGCTCAACGAGAATATCGCGCCCGGCCAGGCGCGCCAGCGCGGCCGCCTCTTCCAGCAATTCGGCGGGCGAGGCCGTGTCGGCCGGGCGGATGGCGCCGGCGGCGGCCATCCGTTCGGGCGACAGGTGCTCGTCGAGCATGCCAATCAGGCGGTCGACCGCGACCTGGATCTTGCGGTAGCGTTGCCGGGTCGGCTCGTCGGCGTTCGCCCCCGTCACTTCAAGGCGCTGGATGGCGCCGTCAATGGTCGACAGGGGCGTGCGGAATTCGTGGTTGAGCATGCTGGTGAAGCGGCGCTGGCGCTCGGCCAGTTCGCGCCGCTCGCTAACGTCGCGGATGGTGCCTGCAACAAAGCCGGGCGCGCCCGTGGCGTCGGTCAGGATGGTGGAGTTCACTTCAATCGGGATCACGCGCCCGTCGCGGTGGCGCTGGTCGAAGCAGCGTACCAAGCGCTGGCGGCTCAGGTCGCCGCCGCGAAAGCGCTGCAGGCGGGCAGGCAGGCCGGCGCACAGCGCGGCAAGGGGGCTGTCCGCCGTGCCAGCTTCGAAATGCGCAAGGAAATCTGCAAAGTCGTATCCCAGCAGCGCCAGCACCGAGGGACTGATGTATTGAGGCAGGCCGCTGGCGCAGTCGATCACCCAAGCCACCTTGCCTTCCAGCTCGGCGATAGCTCGAAATTGCTCGCCCAGGTCGTTACCACGCGCCTCACCGTTCGCCCTGGCGACGCCGACACTACGATCCATCGGCAAACCTTTCACGTCACTTGAGGAAGAATGCTTTCCAGTATAACGCCAGCTTATCCTTTTGCCTACTAAGATGCATTGTAGTTACAGCTTAGTCTTCCAGCGGTGCGAAGATGGCTTGCAGGTCTTCTTGCGTGAGCGCCATCTTGTGGGCTTCGCCGTCGGCCAGGATCGATTGCGCCAGGTCCGATTTTTTCTGCTGCAGCAGCTGGATCTTTTCTTCCAGCGTGCCCTTGGCGATCAGCTTGTAGACGAACACGGGCTTGTCCTGCCCGATGCGCCAGGCGCGGTCGGTGGCCTGGTTCTCGGCCGCCGGGTTCCACCACGGGTCGTAATGGATGACGGTGTCGGCCGCCGTCAGGTTCAGCCCGACCCCGCCCGCTTTCAGGCTGATCAGGAAAATCGGCACGGCGCCCTGCTGGAATGCGGCCACCTGGGCAGCGCGGTCCTTGGTGTCGCCGGTGAGCAGCGCAAACGGGATGCGGCGCGCGTCGAGCTCTTCCTGGATCAGCGCCAGCATGCTGGTAAATTGCGAGAACACGAGGATCTTGCGGCCTTCCTCGAGCAGGTCGTCGACCATCTGCATCAGGTCGATCAGCTTGGCCGAGCCGCTGTCTTTCTTCTTGGCCGGCAGCGCCTTGACCAGACGCGGGTCGCAGCACACCTGGCGCAGTTTGAGCAGCGCCTCGAGGATCACGATCTGGCTGCGCGCCACGCCCTTCTTGTCGATCTCGTCGCGCACCTTCTTGTCCATCGCCAGGCGCACGGTCTCATACAGGTCGCGCTGGGCGCCCGAGAGTTCGACCTTGCGCACCATTTCGGTTTTAGGCGGCAGTTCCTTGGCCACATTGTCCTTGGTCCGGCGCAGCAGGAAAGGACGGATGCGGCGGTTCAGCAGGCCGCGCCGCAGCGGGTCGTCCTGGCGCTCGATCGGGTGGCGGAACTGGCTGTTGAAGGTTTTTTCGTCGGCCAGCAAACCTGGCAGCAGGAAATGGAACTGCGACCACAATTCGCCGAGGTGGTTTTCCAGCGGCGTGCCGGTCAGGCACAGGCGGTGCCTGGCCTTGAGCAGGCCGGCACTTTGCGCGGCCTTCGAGCGGTTGTTCTTGATGTAGTGCGATTCGTCCAGGATGACCAGGTGGTACTCGTGCTCGCGCAGCTTTTCCTCGTCGCGCGGCAACAGCGCGTAAGTGGTCAGGATCAGGTCGCACTCGTCGATCTTGTCGAATTGCTCGAGGCGCTCCTTGCCTTGCAACAGCAGCACGCGCAGGCCCGGGGCGAAGCGGGCCGCCTCGTCCTGCCAGTTGGCCATCAGGCTGGTCGGGGCGATCACCAGCGCCGGATGGGTCAGGCGGCCGGCTTCCTTCTCGACCAGGATGTGGGCCAGGGTTTGCACCGTCTTGCCCAGGCCCATGTCATCGGCCAGGATGCCGGCCAGGTCGTATTCGCGCAGGAATTGCATCCAGGCCAGGCCGTCGGCCTGGTAATCGCGCAAGGTCGCGCGCAGGCCGGCCGGGGCCGGCACTTTCTGAACCGCGCCGAACAGGCTCAGCTTGCGGCCGGTTTCACGCAGTTGCTCGCCGCCGAACCAGCGCAGCTCGGTGCCGCGCGCCAGTTCCTCGAGGCGGCCGGCGTCCAGGGTCGACAGGCGCACCTTGTTCTTGATCTTGTCGCTGAAATACAGTTCGCCCAGGGTCGCCAGGATGGGTTTCAATCGGCCCCATGGCAGCGCCACGCGCACGCCGTCGGGCAGGGTGGCCAACATCTGGTCGGCGTTGTCGTGGGCGGCCAGCACGTCGGGGTTGAAGTCGAGCGGCGCGCTGCGGATCAGCTGCACCAGCACCGGCAACAAGGGCACGCGCTTTTGCGCCACCACGATGCCCAGTTCCAGCTCGAACCAGGCATTGCCCGCTTCGGCCGGCTCGTCGATTTCCGCGTACCAGTCTTCCACCGCGACCACGTCGTAACGGTATTTATTCGATTTCTGCACGTGCCAGCCGGCATCGCTCAGGCCATCGAGCTCGCCCTCGGCGAAACGCAGCCAGTGCGCCTGGCTTTCCAGCTGCAGCGCGCCGGCCAAGCCGTTCAGCGGCGGGGTGCCCGGCTTGCGGAAGCCCAGCAGAGTGAGTTGCTCGAGCGCGGCCGCTTCGGCGGCGCCGTCACGCGCGATGACTTCGGTCACGTCGCCGACCTGGCGCACCACGCGCTGGGCCGGGTCGAACGACACCCGTTCGCCATCGTAATCGAAGGAAATGACGGCGTAGTCGTGCCAGCGCTGCAGCGCGCCGTCGGCCAGTTGCACGCTGTCGAGCAGCAAGTGCGGGTTCGGCTTGACGTCGTCGCGCATGCGTTGGGTCAGCGGTTGCGGCAAAGGCATCAGTTGCTGCAGGCCATGCGCGAGCAGCAGCTGGGAAACGCGTTTCTTGTCATTGCCGGTCAGCGCCGGGGCCTGGGCCACCAGCGCTTGCAGGTCGGCCAGGGAAATATCGACCCCGCCGCGGTTGAGCGACAGCGCGCCGCACGACAGGTTGTCGATGTACCACGGCGGATCGGTCGGCAGCATGTAGTCGATCTGGTCGGCCGCGCTATGGGTGGCGCCGCTGGGCGGCTCCACTTGCCAGCCCAGGCGCGCGGTGCGGCCCTCGTCGCGCCAGACCAGGTTGGCCTCGCGCACGGCGCCGTGCTTGAGCGGATAGATCAGGCCGTTCGACATGTCGGCCCAGGAATTGGCCCACAATAATTTGTCTTGTTTTAACAACATTTCCAAAAGTATAGCACCGACTTTGCCCTTGGGCTCGGTCGCGCTGCCGCCTTGGGACGCGGCGCCGCTGCGCATGGCGATGAAGAAACGGACCAAGTCTTCATCGTCGCCCTCGAGGTAGGCGGGCGGGGCCGACAGCAGCGAGAACACTTCGCTGACCGGGCTGGCCGCTGCCACTTCGCCGTTCGGCTTCAGGCGGGCCTTGCACAGACATAAGGCCACGTGGCGGCCGCCGCTGGTGGGCGCCAGTACATAGACAAACTTGTACTGCGCGATCTTGGGATCTTTGAGTTCGACGTCGAGCTTGGGCTGCGGGTGTGCGGCAGCCTCGACCCGCTGGAGCCAGCTGGCGATCGGGGCCGGCAGGGACGCAGGCGTGGCGTGCGGCGCCGGGGCGGGCGTCGCTGGCTTGTCTTCGCGGGCATCGTCGCGCGTTAAATCCATCGTGTGCATTAGTCTTTTCAAGGCAGTATCGAATTCGATAACACTCGATATTATCCGACAAAGACCGGTTTGTGTTCTGTTCTCTTCCGCGCATAAGGGGTCGCGCATGGCCAAATTGAGCGCACATCAAACTCCGGTGAGTTTTCCTAACAAGAACTTGCTCTCGAGCAACCACAGCTCGACCCATCCCCCATTCCAGGTCAGACCTGAAACCTCAGAATCAGGTCTGACCTCGAACCGCCCTTCCAGGTCAGACCTGATACCCGGAAATCAGGTCTGACCTTGATTTTGATATCATTCCAGGCTTGACTCACCTGGATTTCCCTCATGCTCCCTACGATTGAACAACGCCTCGCCATTGAACTTGCCGCCAAACCGGTGCAGGTTGCCGCCGCCATCGCCCTGCTCGACGAGGGCGCCACCGTCCCCTTCATCGCGCGTTACCGCAAGGAAGCCACCGGCGGCCTGGACGATATCCAGCTGCGCCTGCTCGAAGAGCGCCTGCGCTACCTGCGCGAGCTGGAGGACCGCCGCGCGGCGATCATTTCCTCGATCAATGAACAAGGCAAGATGACCCCGGTCCTGCTCGACGCCATCACCCACGCCGAAGACAAGACCCGCCTCGAAGACCTGTATTTGCCGTACAAGCAGAAACGCCGCACGAAGGCCCAGATCGCCATCGAAGCGGGCCTGGCGCCGCTGGCCGAAGGCTTGCTGGCCGATCCCATGCTCAATCCCGAGGAAGAAGCGGCCAAGTTCCTGCGCGACGCGTTTACCACCGACGATGGCAACAATCCGGGCGTGGCCGACACCAAGGCCGCGCTCGACGGCGCGCGCCAGATCCTGATGGAGCGCTTCGCCGAGGACGCGACCCTGCTGCAATCGCTGCGCGAATATGTGCAGGAACACGGCATCGTCGAATCGAAGGTCGTCGAGGGCAAGCAGGACGAAGGCGAAAAATTCGCCGACTATTTCGACTACTCCGAAACCATCTCCACCGTCCCCTCGCACCGCGCGCTGGCGCTGCTGCGCGGGCGCCGCGAAGGCATGCTCGACGTGATCCTGCGCCTGGACACCGAAGCCGAAAAGCCGAAGTGGGATGCGCCCCACAACCCGTGCGAAAGCCGCATCTCGGCCCGCTTCGGGATCAAAAACACGGGCCGCCCGGCCGACAAATGGCTGGCCGACACCGCCCGCTGGACCTGGCGCGTGAAAAGTTTCATGCACCTGGAAACGGAGCTGATGGGCGCCCTGCGCGAACGTTCCGAACTCGATGCGATCAATGTGTTCGCGCTGAACCTGAAAGCGCTGCTGCTGGCCGCGCCCGCCGGACAGCGCGCCACCATGGGCCTCGATCCCGGCCTGCGCACCGGCGTCAAGGTGGCCGTGGTGGACGCCACCGGCAAGGTGGTCGACACCGCCGTCATCTACCCGCACCAGCCGAAGAACGACTGGGACGGCTCGCTGCACACGCTGGGCCGGCTGGCCGCCAAGCACAACGTCTCCCTGATCTCGATCGGCAACGGCACCGCCTCGCGCGAGACCGACAAGCTGGCGCAGGACCTGATCAAGCAGCGCGCCGAACTGAAAATGACGAAGATCGTCGTCTCGGAAGCGGGCGCCTCGGTATACTCGGCGTCCGAATTCGCTTCGCGCGAGCTGCCCGACATGGATGTGTCGCTGCGCGGCGCGGTGTCCATTGCGCGCCGCCTGCAGGATCCCCTCGCCGAGCTGGTCAAGATCGATCCGAAGTCGATCGGCGTGGGCCAGTACCAGCATGACGTGAGCCAGACCCAGTTGGCGCGCTCGCTCGACGCCGTCGTCGAGGATTGCGTGAACGCGGTCGGCGTGGATGTGAACACCGCCTCGGCGCCGCTCTTGGCGCGCGTGTCGGGCTTGTCGTCCTCGGTAGCCCAGAGCATCGTCACCTACCGCGACATGAAGGGCGCCTTTGCCTCGCGCGCCGCGCTGAAAGCAGTGCCGCGCCTGGGCGACAAGACCTTCGAGCAGGCAGCCGGCTTTTTGCGCGTGATGGGCGGTGACAATCCGCTGGACGCCTCGGCGGTCCACCCTGAATCGTATCCGCTGGTCGAAAAAATCCTGGCCGATATCAAGAAGGACATGAAGGCGGTGATCGGCGACGCCGGCCTGCTCAAGACCTTGAGCCCGGCGCGCTACGCCGACGACAAATTCGGCGTGCCGACCATTACCGACATCCTCAAGGAGCTGGAAAAGCCGGGGCGCGATCCGCGGCCCGAGTTCACCACCGCCACCTTCAAGGAAGGCGTGGAAGAGATCCGCGACCTGCGGCCCGACATGATCCTCGAGGGCGTGGTCACCAACGTGGCCGCCTTTGGCGCCTTCGTCGACATCGGCGTCCACCAGGACGGCCTGGTCCACATTTCGGCGCTGTCGAATACCTTCGTCAAGGATCCGCACACGGTGGTCAAGGCCGGGCAGGTGGTGCGCGTGAAGGTGCTGGAAGTGGACGAGAAGCGCAAGCGCATCGCTCTGACCATGCGCCTGACCGACAGCGCGCCGCAGGCCGGCTCCAAGCCGGAGCAGCGCGGCGACCGCAACGACCGCAAGAGTCTGGCCCAGCACCAGAACAAGCAGGACAAAGCGCCGGCGCCGGCCGGCGGGTCGATGGCGGCGGCGTTTGCCAAGCTGCGCGGCTAAAGTGGTCGTCGAGGCCTGCGACCCGGACAGCGCCGATGCGCGGGTGCTGCTCGCAGAGTTGTCGGCCGCGCTGGCCGGGATCACCGGCAGCAGCGGGCAGGCCTCGTTCTCGCATGACGATGCGCGGGTGCCGCGCTCGCTGTTTGTGGTGGCGCGCGCCGACGACGGCGAATTGCTCGGCTGCGGCGCGCTGCGCCCGCTCGATGGCGAAGTCGGGGAGGTCAAGCGGATGTACGCGCGACCCGGCACGCGGGGCGTGGGCGCGGCGCTGCTCCTGCATATCGAGCGCGAGGCGGCTGAGTTTGGCTACACTACGTTGTGGCTGGAGACACGCATTGTAAATACGCGTGCCGTGGCGTTCTATCGAAAGCACGGCTACGGCGACATCCCGAATTACGGCAAATACATCGACCGCCCCGAAGCAGCATGTTTCGGCAAACCCGTCGTCCTCGCGCAGGCGGGGACCCATACCACCTGAGCTCCGCTGAGCGGCTAACTCTGCTCAGCGGTGCCACCCTCGCCTTCGCAAGGGCGACGTTGTGGCGCTTTTGCGCCCACAACGTCGATTTCTTATAAAATGACGGCATCTAACCTATTTCAAAGCAGAGGAATGCCATGAGCGACGTACAATCCTGGATCAAGGAAACCGTGACCAGCACCCCAGTAGTGCTATTCATGAAAGGCACCGCCCAGTTTCCGCAGTGCGGCTTTTCCGGCCGCGCCATCCAAATCCTGAAAGAATGCGGCGTCGAGAACATCGCCACCGTCAACGTGCTGGAAGACCCTGAAGTCCGCCAGGGCATCAAGGATTACTCCAACTGGCCGACCATTCCCCAGCTGTACATCAAGGGTGAATTCATCGGCGGCTCCGACATCATGAACGAGATGTTCGCGTCCGGCGAGCTCAAAGCCCTGATCGATGCCTGATCATCCTGCCCGGCGCCTGGTCGTCGCCATTACCGGCGCCACCGGCGCCGTGTATGGCGTGCGACTGCTGCAGCAGCTATCTGGCACGCCCGGCATCGAAACCCACCTTGTCGTATCCGACGCAGCGGTCCTGACCCTGCACCAGGAAACCGGCATGCAGCGCCGCGAACTCGAGGCGCTGGCCCACGTAGTCCACAAGAACCGCGATATCGGCGCCTCCATCGCCAGCGGCTCGTTCCAGTCCGATGGCATGGTCATCGCCCCCTGCTCGATGAAAACCCTCGCTGCGGTGGCGCTCGGCCTGTCCGACAACCTGATCGCGCGCGCGGCCGACGTCATGCTCAAGGAGCGGCGCCGCCTGGTGCTGATGGTGCGCGAAACGCCGTTCAACCTGGCGCACCTGCGCAATATGACGATGGTCACCGAAATGGGGGGGATTGTGTTCCCGCCGCTGCCAAGCTTTTATCACAAGCCGGCCAGCATCGAGGAGATGGTGGATCACACGGTGGGCCGCGTGATCGATTTGTTCGGCATCGAGCATGCACTCGCGCCGCGCTGGTCCGGCATGAAGCCGGACCCGGACCCGCAATCAGCGGGGTGACACTGGCACCGCCGGCCCAAAACCCGGTGTTGCAGCAGCCCTTCTACCTGCCTTAACGCTTGTCGTACTGCCAGGTATCGGCCTTTTTCAGTTCTTTTGCTTCTTCCACCATCCTGCGGTGCTGGATGCGCTTGCGCATGACTTCGGCATGCTGGGCCGCGGTCATCGGCGGTACGGTCATCAAGTCCTTGAGCTGCGCGGTGTTGCTGTAGTTACTTTTCATAAGACGGCTGGATCCTCGGCTTCGTTGCGTAACAGGGTGACAATACTGGTACAGCTGTGATTATGAGCCACTATCGACGTTCTGTGCTGCACAATATGCAAAATTGCCACACGGAATCAGCGCCGGGGCTGATTGGCCATTGTGCATCAATTTCTGGAGATCGCCTTGATTAATGATAAGCCCGCGCGCGAACTATCCGCGCGCGAACCGGGTTCGCGCTGGAAACGTGGCAATTCGAGGGGAGTTGGAGGCAAAAGAGACAGCGCAGTTATGTACGCTGCGATACATAAAACTGCTAAAAAAGCTACTTTTGGTAGTTAATCCTTACAAGCATGCGAATAAATTCACGCGCAATTTGACGATGATGCTCATCTAATCGCTGTAAATCGGCGATGAGCTTCACATCGGCGGACTCGAAGCGCGAACTTCCGTTGCTTGCATCGCCATTACTGGTGGCGTTTTCCGTTCCTCCAAAGCGCAACCACTCGGCCGGCACGCCGAGCCATTGCGCAATCATGCGCAGCTTCTCCTGCGTCGGAATTGCCTCTCCTACCAGCCACTTACGGGCTGCGTGTACTGTAATGGGACGTCCATCGAAGCGAATGTTAAATTCCCGCGCCAGGCGGGTTGGACTGTCTGGAGAGTAGTGGGCGTTCTTCAGTGCTTGCTGCAAGCGTTCACTGAAGCTTTCCCGTTCGTTAGATGAATTCATGGGTGGCACTATTTCATGCAATGCCATGAAAGTCAGTCTCTTGAAGGTGCAGACCAAATGTGACAAGATGCATACAGCATGTCACATTTTGACGGAATGTACATGCTTTATGCATGTTCATGTTGCGACCACCTGTCAATACAGTGTTCCATTACTTTCTTGATCACAATTTCACCTTTGGGCGAGAACCGAAGCGACCAGTCTAGGCCGCCGGCCCGATTGCGATCCCCCGCACGATACGGTGGTTTGGCCTAGATCAGATGGAAGCGCAGGATCCCGTCAGCTCCCTTTTCCCGCCGCAAGATTCCATCGAACCAGAGCTTGTGCAGGTGGGCCAGCGCCTCGCCCAGCGCAAAGGTGAGCTGGTGGACGTCGAGCGGGCGCCGGAACATGATAGGCACGATATCGGCGGCGCACATGGGCGCCTGGCACGCCTGCATCACCTCGGCCAGGCGCGCGCTGTGATGGTCGCGCAGCTGGGCGATGCGGGTGTGCAAGCCACGGAAAGGTTTGCCGTGCGAGGGAAGGACCAGGGTATCGGCCGGCAAATGGGCGAACTTGCCCAGCGAGTCCAGGTATTGCTGCAGGGGATTGCCCTCGGGCTCGATCGCGAATACCGAGACATTCGTCGAAATGCGCGGCAGCACCATGTCACCCGAGATCAGCGCGTTCAGGCCGGCGCAGTACAAGGCCGCGTGCTCGGGCGAATGGCCGAAGCCGGTGATCACGGTCCAGCTGTGCGCGCCGATCCGGATCTGGTCGCCATCGCTCATGCGGGTGTAGGCCTGCGGCACGGCCGGCACCAGCGAGGGATAGTAATTGCGGCGTTCGCCCAGCTTCTCGACCAGGGCCGCGTCGACCAGGCCGTGCCGCTGGAAGTGCGGCAGGGCGGCGCTGCCGTCGACGCCCGGCAGCGCCGCCGACATCATGCGCCCGAAGGCGTATTCGCCGGCCGTGGCCCAGAAGGGCGCGTCGGACTTGCTGCACAGCCAGTCGGACAAGCCCAGGTGGTCCGGGTGGCAATGGGTGGCGAACACCCGCAGCAAGCCCTGGCCCCCGGTGTGCGCGTCCAGCACCTGCTCCCAGGCGGCCTTGGTTTGATCATTGGCAACGCCGCAATCGACCGCGCTCCAGCCGCATCGGCCCTCGACTTCGTCGCCGATCAGCCACAGGTTGATATGGTCCAGCGCGAACGGCAAGGACATGCGCAGCCAGCCCAGCCCGGGCGCGAGCGTGTGCACGCTGCCCGGGGCGGGAAGGGTATCGCCGAGCGGATAGTCCAGCTGGGATTCGAGATGGTTCATGATCGATCTTTCGTGTTCGGAAATGGCGGGGGCGCGCTACAATGTGCTTGACGTTGACGTAAACGGAAATCACGAGCAATTCTAACCGCCACGACTGCCCATGCCTACTTATACCATTGCCGAGTTGGCCCGCGAATTCGACATTACCGCGCGCGCCATCCGTTTCTACGAAGACCAGGGCTTGCTCAGCCCCAAGCGCGAAGGCGTCGGCGGACGCAACCGTGTTTACACGCCGCGCGACCGCACCCATTTGAAGCTAACCTTGCGCGGCAAGCGCCTCGGGCTGACTTTGTCCGAAATCAAGAGTATCGTCGACATGTACGAGTCGCCCAAGGATACGGTTGCCCAGATGAACCGCTTCCTGGGGGTACTGGCCGCCCAGCGCGCCACGCTCGAACAGCAGCGCGAAGATATCGAAATGGCACTGGCCGAACTGAGCGCCCACGAGGACGAGTGCAAGCGCATGCTGGCCGACTCCGCCGCCAAGGGCGAGCCCGCCTGAGCCGACGCTTTACGTTTACGTAAACGTCAAACATGGCGTATGATGGATCCTTCACATTTCTGACCCCACGCGAGGACGAACATGCTGCATCTCCCAGGCTTGACCTTTGACCATGGCGAAGACATCGCCGCCCTGCGCGCGACCGTGCAGCAGTTCGCCGCCGCCGAAATCGCGCCGCGCGCCCACGAAATCGACCGCAGCGACCAGTTTCCGGTGGACTTGTGGCGCAAGATGGGCGACCTGGGCGTGCTGGGCATCACCGTCGACGAGCAGTACGGCGGCGCGCAAATGGGCTACCTGGCCCACATCATCGCAATGGAAGAAATCTCGCGTGCCTCGGCCTCGGTCGGCCTGTCCTACGGCGCCCACTCGAATCTGTGCGTCAACCAGATCAAGCGCAACGGCACCGAAGAGCAGAAAATGAAATACCTGCCCAAGCTCATTTCCGGCGAATACGTCGGCGCGCTGGCGATGTCCGAGCCGAACGCCGGTTCCGACGTGGTCAGCATGAAGCTGCGCGCCGACTTCAAGGGCGACCGCTGGGTCTTGAACGGCACCAAGATGTGGATCACCAACGGCCCCGACGCCGACGTGCTGGTCGTGTACGCCAAGAACGACCTCGAAGCCGGTCCGCGTGGCATGACCGCCTTCCTGATCGAAAAAGGTTTCAAGGGTTTCTCGATCGCGCAAAAGCTCGACAAGCTGGGCATGCGCGGTTCGCACACGGGCGAGCTGGTATTCCAGGATTGCGAAGTGCCGGCCGAAAACGTGCTGGGCGGCCTGGGCAAGGGCGTCAACGTGCTGATGTCGGGCCTGGACTTCGAGCGCACCGTGCTGTCGGGCGGTCCGCTGGGCATCATGTCGGCCTGCATGGACGCGGTTGTGCCGTACATCCATGACCGCAAGCAATTCGGGCAGCCGATCGGCGAATTCCAGCTGATGCAGGGGAAGCTGGCTGATATGTATTCGACCATGATGGCGTGCAAGGCCTATGTGTACGCCGTGGGCCAGGCCTGCGACCGCGCCAAGACGCCGGAAGCGATCCGCATGCTGCGCAAGGACGCCGCCGGCGCGATCCTGTACAGCGCCGAAAAGGCGACCTGGATGGCCGGCGAGGCGATTCAAACCCTGGGCGGCAATGGTTATATCAACGAGTATCCGGTTGGCCGCCTGTGGCGCGATGCCAAGTTGTATGAAATTGGCGCGGGCACCAGCGAAATCCGCCGCATGCTGATCGGCCGCGAGCTGTTCTCCGAGACCAAGTAATTCAAGCGGGGCGGCGTCTCCGGATGTCGCCCCATAAATACGTGGCATCAGCCCATCTTATAGAATAGCTGTTTTCATTAGCCGTCCTTATCGAGAAGCCCGATGACACAAGTGGCATTTCCAAAACTGCTGTCTTCCCAGATTGCTTTCGATATCGCCCGCACGATCCTCGACGGGTTCGACAAGCACTATCGCTTGTTCCGCCAGACCAGCCAGATCGCCAAGCGCCATTTCGAAAAGGGTGCCTGGGCCATTGCCCAGCAGGCCGCACGCGAACGCATCGGTTTCTACGACAAGCGGGTGCAGGAATGCGTGCAGCAGCTCGAGGACGAGTACGACGGCGGCGAACTGACCGACGAGGTCTGGCGCGAACTCAAGCTGCACTACATCGGCATGCTGTCCGGACACAAGCAGCCTGAACTGGCTGAAACCTTCTTCAATTCAGTCTGCTGCAACATCCTGCACCGCACTTATTTCCACAACGATTTCATTTTCGTGCGGCCCGTCGTGTCGACCGAATACATCGAAACCGAAGAACTGCTGCCGACCTACCGCGTGTACTACCCGGCCAAGGACGGCCTGACCTTCGCGCTCAAGCGCATCGTCACCAATTTCCAGCTGAACTGCCCGTTCGCCAACCTGGACCGCGACATCAAGCAGGTCGAGGCGCGCCTGCGTGACATCTTCGGCAACGAACAGCTGGAGCCGAACCACCAGATCCAGGTGCTGTCGAGCCTGTTCTTCAGGAACAAGGGCGCCTACATCGTCGGCAAGGGCATCAACGGCAACCGCGAATACCCCTTCATCGTGCCGATCCTGCACAACCGCCACGGCGAACTGATTTTGGATACGGTACTGTTCGACCACGAGCAGATCACGATTTTGTTCTCGTTCACGCGCGCTTACTTCCTGGTCGACATGGAAGTGCCGTCGGCCTACGTGCAGTTTTTGCGCACGCTGCTGCCGCGCAAGCCGCGCAGCGAGATCTACACCATCCTCGGCTTGCAAAAGCAGGGCAAGACGCTGTTCTACCGCGATTACCTGCAGCACCTCAAGCACACGTCGGACCGCTTCGAGATCGCGCCCGGCATTCGCGGCCTGGTGATGCTGGTGTTCGCCCTGCCCTCGTTCCCGTATGTGTTCAAGGTCATCAAGGATTTCTTTCCGGCGCCCAAGGAAACCACGCGCGCCCAGATCAAGGAAAAATACCTGCTGGTCAAGAACCACGACCGCGTGGGCCGCATGGCCGATACGCTCGAGTATTCGAACGTGGCTTTCCCGCTGGAACGCTTTTCCGAGGAACTGGTCGCCGAGCTGATGCACCACGCACCCTCGCTGGTCGAGTACGAGCAAGACCGCATCATCATCCGCCACCTGTATATCGAGCGCCGCATGGTGCCGCTGAATATGTTCCTGACCAATGCCGAGAAGGCCGGCAAGGACGCGCTGATCGAGCACGGCATCCTCGAGTACGGCAACGCGATCAAGGAACTGGTGGCGGCGAATATTTTCCCCGGCGACATGCTGTACAAGAACTTCGGCGTGACGCGGCACGGGCGCGTGGTGTTTTACGATTATGATGAGATCGAATACATCACCGACTGCAATTTCCGCACCATTCCCGAGCCGCGCAACGAGGAAGACGAAATGTCGGCCGAGCCCTGGTATTCGATCGGCAAGCACGACGTATTCCCCGAGCAGTTCGGCACCTTTTTGCTTGGCAATAAAAAAATTCGCAGCTACTTCATGAAGCACCATGCCGACCTGTTGAGCAAAGACTTTTGGCAGACGCGCAAGCAGCGCATCATGGACGGCCATATCGAAGACGTGTTCCCGTATCCGCAGCAAATCCGTTTTTGCAACCAGACATCCGCAACCACCCCGGCAGCGACGCTGCCAACCTATTTGGAGAACCTGAACAATGAATGATCCAGTCGTTATCGTCGGCGCAGCCCGCACACCCATGGGCGCGTTCCAGGGCGATTTTTCCACCAAGTCCGCCAATGACCTCGGCGCGGTCGCCATCGCCGCCGCCGTCGCGCGTTCGGGCGTCAATCCTGAATTGGTCGAGCACGTCTACATGGGCAACTGCCTGATGGCGGGCCAGGGCCAGGCGCCAGCGCGCCAGGCGGCCATCAAGGGCGGCCTGCCGCTCTCAAGCGGCGCCGTCACCCTGTCCAAGATGTGCGGCGCAGCGATGCAGGCCACCATCTTCGCCCACGATACGATCCTCGCCGGCAGCGCCGACGTGATCGTCGCCGGCGGCATGGAATCGATGACCAACGCGCCCTACCTGCTGCCGAAGGCACGCGGCGGCCAGCGCATCGGCCACGGCATGATGTTCGACCACATGATGTACGACGGCCTCGAAGACGCGTACTCGCGCAACGAGAAGACCGGCGAAGGCCGTTCGATGGGCACCTTCGGCGAAGAATGCGCCGCCAAGTACGCGTTCACGCGCGAAGCGCAAGATGCGTTCGCGATCGCCTCGGTCAAGCGCGCCCAGGAAGCATCCAAGGACGGCAGCTTCAAGTGGGAAATGGCGCCGGTCACCGTGAGCGGGCGCGCCGGCGACACCGTGATCGAGCAGGATGAAGGCCCGCAAAAGGCCAAGCTCGACAAGATCCCGACCCTGCGCGCTGCCTTCGCCAAGGACGGCACCATCACCGCTGCCTCGTCCTCGTCGATCAACGACGGCGCCGCAGCCCTGGTGCTGATGCGCGAATCGAAGGCCAAGGAACTGGGCCTGACCGTGATCGCAAAAATCGTCGGCCACGCCACGTTTGCGCAGGCGCCGAACCTGTTTACCACTGCACCGGTTGACGCGATGAAGAAGCTGTTCGCCAAGACCGGCTGGAAGGCGTCCGACGTCGACCTGTTCGAGATCAACGAAGCGTTTGCCGTGGTGCCGATGGCCGCCATGCACGACCTCGACATCCCGCACAGCAAGGTCAACATCCACGGCGGCGCATGCGCGCTGGGCCACCCGATCGGCGCGTCGGGCGCCCGCATCATCGTCACCCTGCTGGGCGCGTTGAAAAAAACCGGCGGCAAGCGCGGCGTGGCATCGCTGTGCATCGGCGGTGGCGAAGCGACGGCCATGGCCATCGAAATGGCGTAAGTGCGCGGGCGGACCTGTGGTGGAAGGCGCTGCGCTTTTCCACCCTACAGTCCGCCCATACTGTAGGGTGGAAAAGCGCGTAGCGCGCCTTCCACCAATCTAAACGGACCACAGACACATGCCAACAGCCCTTATCATCGGCGCCTCGCGCGGCATCGGCCGCGAACTGGCGCGCCAGTACCTGGCCGACGGCTGGCGCGTGATCGCCACCGCGCGCACCGAAGAAGACTGCAAAAAGCTGGCCAAGCTGCACGCCCACGCCTACCAGCTCGACGTGACCAGCGCCGAATCGATCGCCGCCCTCGGCTGGAACCTGGACGGTGAAACGCTCGACGTCGCCATTCTCAACGCAGGCGTGTTCGGCCCGCGCCACGACAGCTTTCCCACCGAGGCCGAATTCGACCTCGTCATGCACACCAACGTGCTGGCCGCGATGCGCCTGCTGCCGCTGATTGCCCCGATGGCTTGCCCGGTACGCGGCAAGGTCGCGGTGCTATCCTCGATCATGGGCTCGATCGGCGCACGCGACGGCTGCAACGCCACCCTGTACCGCGCCAGCAAGGCCGCGCTCAACTCGGTGCTGGCCGATGCGGCCATCAAGTTCGGCCCCAAGGGCGCCACCTGCGTGGCCTTCCACCCCGGCTGGGTCAAGACCGAAATGGGCGGCGCGAACGCCCAGATCGAGGTCGACACCAGCGTGACCGGCCTGCGCACCACGCTGGCGGGCCTGTCCAATGCCCACAACGGCACTTTTTTGAATTCCGACGGCACGCCAATACCCTGGTAAGCCACAACAGAACGAGACCATGATACTGACCGAAGAACACCAGATGATCCGCGACGCCCTGCGCACCTTTTCCCAGGAGCGCCTTGCGCCCAACGCCGCGCGCTGGGACAAGGAACACTATTTTCCAAAGGACGAACTGAAGGAGCTGGCGGCGCTGGGCGCCTTCGGCGTGGCGGTGCCAGAGGAACTGGGCGGCGCGGGCCTGGACTACGTGTCACTGGCGCTGGTGCTCGAAGAAATCGCCGCCGGCGACGGCGGCACCTCGACCATCATCTCGGTCAACAACTGCCCTGTATGCAGCATCGCGATGATGTACGCGAACGACGCGCAAAAAGAACAATGGCTGCGCCCCCTGGCGCAAGGCGAGATGCTGGGCGCCTTCGCACTGACCGAGCCGCACACGGGCAGCGACGCCTCGGCCCTGCGCACCACGGCCACGCGCGACGGCGACGAGTACGTCATCAACGGCACCAAGCAGTTCATCACCAGCGGCAAATACGCCGACGTGGCGATCGTCATGGCGGTGACCGACAAGGCGGCCGGCAAGAAGGGCATCAGCGCGTTCTGGGTGCCGACTTCCGCGCCGGGCTACATCGTCTCGGGGCTGGAACAAAAGATGGGCCAGCATTCGTCGGACACCGCACAAATCCTGTTCGAGAACTGCCGCATCCCCGCCGAGAATCTGATCGGCGTTGAAGGCCAGGGCTACAAGATCGCCCTGTCGGGCCTGGAGGGTGGACGCATCGGCATCGCCTCGCAGGCGGTCGGCATGGCGCGCGCCGCGTTCGAAGCGGCGCTGATTTACGCCCGCGAGCGTGAAAGCTTCGGCCAGCCGATCTTCAACCACCAGGCCGTGCAGTTCCGCCTGGCCGACATGGCCACCCAGATCGAGGCCGCGCGTCAGCTGATCCGGCACGCCGCGTCGATGAAGGACGCCGGACTGCCGTGCTTGAAGGAAGCCGCGATGGCCAAGCTGTTCGCCTCCGAAATGGCCGAACGCGTCTGCTCCGACGCGATCCAAGTTCACGGCGGCTACGGCTACGTGAGCGACTTCCCGGTCGAGCGCATCTACCGCGACGTGCGGGTGTGCCAGATTTACGAAGGCACCAGCGACATCCAGAAAATCCTGATCGCACGGGCGCTGTGACCATGTCCGGGCTGACGATCCGCAAGACGATGCGCGAAGACCTGCCGGTCTTCTTCATCTACCTGAACGATCATCTGCTCGATAACGGCAGCGGCGGCACGGCGATGTTCATGCCGATGCCGCGCAGCGAGTCGCGTTTCACGCCCGAGAAGCAGGCCGCCTTCCGCACCGGCATGGAGACCGCGGTCGGCCAGCCGGGATGGCGGCGTGGCTGGCTGGCGCTGACGGCTGACGGGCGCATCGCCGGCCATGTCGACCTGCGCGCCCGTCCCGAAAAGACCTGCGCCCACCGCGCCTTGCTGGGCATGGGCGTGCACCGCGACTTCCGGCAGCAGGGCATGGGCGCGGCGCTGCTTGCGGTGGCCACCGAGTGGGCCCTCACCCAAAAATTCGACTGGATCGATCTCGAGGTGCTGTCGGTGAACGCGGCCGCGCGCCAGCTCTATGCACGTGCAGGGTTCGCCCAGGTCGGCCAGATCGACGACATGTTCCGCATTGACGGTGAATCGCTTGGCTACACCTTCATGGCGAAGAGAATCCGGTCAACGGCGCAATAGGCTCGACCGCCACGCACGCATGGCCGTAGTGCTGCGCGATGCCCTGCAAACCTTCCATGAATTCGCGTTCGATGGCCCAGGCAAGACGCGCCTGGCCGTACTGGGCATCGGCGCACGAGGTCACCCATCCCAGCGCGGCCTGGCCATGCAGCGCCGCAAAATGCGCCTGCAAATAACGCTGCGCGCTGTCGTCGTACATCAATGCGTCATTCCAGGGCAGGAGCGAAAAATGGCACCAGCGCGCGCTGATCGCTACCGATAGCGGCACGCCGCGCAAAGTCGTGTGCGCCCGTCCCAGATAGGCTCGAAAGGCGACCAACGCGCCATCATAGCCGCCGCGGCACGGGCTTTCAGCGATCCGGATTTCGCTGCAGCCGACGATCCGCTCGCCGCTGCGCACTTCGGCGCTAAGCATCTCGGGGGCCAGCGCCACGCACACGGTGCGCCTGCCGGGCATTTCAGAATGCGACATGTTCGCCCTCCAAAAAAAATAGCCCCGGCCGAAGTCGGAGCTGAAAAAAGGGACGGGATCGGCCGCCCCTTTCAGGATTACCTGTTGCTTACTGGGTGATCAGGCTGACCTTGTCGACCACGAACGAGGTTTGCAGCGACGAGTCTTCGGTCGCGGCGAACGACAGCGTCACGGTCTGGCCCTTGTACGGCAGCAGGCTGAAAGTACGCATCGTGTAGCCGGAGGCCGCGTTCACGTTGGTGTACGTGGCCAGGGTGCCAAGCACGGTGCCGGCGGAATTTTTCACCGTCACGCGCAGGCGATCCCACACGGTGCTGCCTGATTCCGCCGTATCGATATGCAGCGCGAAGCTCAGCGTGGCCGAGGTGGCGGCCGCCGGGATCACCACAGCCTGGGTGATGGTCTCGGTGGTGGTGCGCCCGTTACCGCCCAGCCAGGCGAAACGCGTGCCTTCGTAGGCCGTCTGGCCCGCAGTCGCGCCGATCTCGCCGGTGCTGCCGCCCCAGCCGGTGGTGCCGGACTCGAAGCCGCCGTTGGTCACGCGCTCAACCGGCAGTGTGGTGCCTACCGTCAGGGTGGCGTTCGAACTGGTCGCGGTGGTTGGCGTGGTGGCAGAATCGGTCACCTTGACGCTGAACACGGCGCCGTTGTCGGCGGCCTGCGCGGTGAAGCTGTAGCCGGCCGCATTGGCGCCGGCGATGTTGGCGCCGCCGCGCATCCACTGGTACGAGTACGGCGCGGTGCCGCCGGTTGCGGTGACGGCGAACGATGCGGTCGAGCCAGGAGCGACACTCACGTTCGCAGGCTGCGAACTGATCGACACGCTGCCCGGGGTGGTACCGGCTTCGTCGATGTCGGCGCCGACGTTGATTGCAGCGTAGGCGCGGGTGACGGCGATCGCTTCCTTGCTGCCCACGCCATACAGTTCCTGCGCTGCCAGCAGCACCTTGTTGCGCGCGTCGGCGTAGTTGGTCGAGGCAGTGAACTTGGTGGTGTTGGCCTTGAACCAGATACGGAACGCCTTGTCGCTGCCGATGCCGGTCATGGCAAGCGGCGCCTTGACCAGGTAGGAGCTGTAGTAAGGCGAGGATGTGGTGGCGTTCGAGCCTTGCGACAGGAAATAGAACATGCGGTTGTTAGGGCCGCTCGAATAGTGCACGTTGAGGTTCTTGGTGGTGGTGCTCCAGGCGTCCTGGCTGCTGCCGTCAAGGCTAGGCTTGTACATATAGCGCAGCGGGGTTTGCGTTTTGCTGATTTCCTTGCCCGTCACCCAGTCGTTGCCGGTGTTCGGGATGGTGGTGCCGGTGCTGCCTGCGCGCGCATAGGCTTCGACCATGTCGCCGGTGATGTCCGAGTTCGACTCGTTCAGGCCGCCCGATTCCGCGGCGTAGGTCAGGTTGGAGGTGGCGTTGGTCACACCGTGGCCCATTTCGTGGCCGATCACGTCGATCGCGCCCAGGCTGTTGAAGGACGAGCCGTCGCCGATGAACATGCACTTGCAACCGTCGCTGTAGTACGCGTTGTCGTAGGCGGTATTGACGTGCGCGGCGATATAGGTCGCGGTGTTGTTACCGTCGAGCGACTGCCAGTTCAACACGTTTTTCAGCATGTCGTAGGTGTTCATCAGGCCCCACATCGCATTGACTGCGGCGGTCTGGCCGTTGGCGTTGGTGGTGCTGCCGCCGCTGATGTACTGCATGCCGTCACCCCACACATTGGTGGTGTTGGTGTAGACCGCGCCGGCGCTGGTGGTGTGGTTGGCGTTGGTGATGGTCATGGCGCCGTAGGTGCCGCCCACGCCACGCAGCGGATCTTTCATGCTGTAGGTGGTGCCGGTCAGCGTGGTCGAAATTGGCACGGTGCCGTTGTACTGGCTCTTGCCCGAACCGATCACGGTCTGCAGCGCATTCCACTGATTGAGCACGCGCCCGTCGGCGGCGCTCATCACGGTGTCGTGGTAAATCGCCTTGTCGCCTTTGACCATGCGGGTCTTGACCAGGTAGGCCAGCTCATAGCCGCTCACTTCGTCGACCAGGTCGAGCGCGTTGAGCTGCGCTTCGGACTTGTTCTCGGCGCCAGGCACGCGCACGGTCTTCATGACCGGGTAGATGATCAGCTCCGAGCTTGGCGGAGCTTGGTGGGCGCCGGTTGGCGCGACCGAGCGCACCACGCGGTCGAGCGCGGCCGAGGCGGTGATGGTTGGAGCGACGGCGAAATTGGCGGTCCGGACACCGAATGCCTTGTTGCTGGCGCCGTTGCCCAGGCCCGAACGGCGGTCCGAGACCGACTCGCTGACGATCTGGCCGGCGGCGTCGGTGACGACCACCGACTCCGACTGGAACACGCGCACGCCCTTGAAGGTGTGGGCGGCGCGGGTGATCTTGGTACCGCTCACGCCCGGGTGCTGGGCCATGATGGCGAAGCCGTGGTTCTGGTCGAGGCCATGGGCGGCGCGCGTGGCGGCCAGCTTGGCGACCAGCGCCGAGGCCTGTTGCGGCGAAGCCAGGGCGGCCGGGGACGACATCAGTGGGCCAGCGGCAAGGGCTTGGCTACCGAGGCATACGACGGCGATCGATGCGGCGAGCAGTGTCTTTGGAAAATTCATTATTTCTCCAGTGGGATACATCAAAGGGATGGTGTGATTCTCTTCGCTCAAGCCGCAAAGGGCGGCCCCCGAGTGCACCAGCCTTGTAGCCCGGAGTACGCGAGGGAATCGACAATATTCCCGTTATTGATGCTAGTCAAAAATCTCCCCAATATAGTCAATCAGACCATTATTGTTCAGTTTTAGACATGGTTTTCAGGAAACGAACCGGTGTGACCGGCAATAAACTAAAGATAGTTTTGTTGACAAAGATCAAAATGAGACATTTCTGTAACATTTCCTAATGCATATGGCGTATGCTTCGAGGTGCGGAAATGAAACAATTGGATAGAATTTACAGTGCAATTCGATTGCCTTTTTCCTAAGAAGCGGTCTACACTCAATCCAAGTTACCGGGATCAAGCCTCAGGTGACATTGATAAAAGCGCACGGGGCACACTCCGAACAGGCGCACATTAGTTAACGGGAAAATCATGACGTCACCATCGAGACTGGTATCGCGCAATCCAGCACCCCTGTCGCCCCCCATCTTCCGACAGACCACCTCAGGCTTGCCGTGTAACTGACAAAGCCTGCGTGCGTGGCGGACTGGCAGCAAGGCCCGGCGCACATCTTCAGCAACAACCCAAGGTAGCCAAGCACTTTTATTCGGGATGTATCGAAGGTATCCATATACCTCCATGCACATCGAATAGACGTTGCCTATTCAATCGAGGAACTGAAAGATGCTTTCGATCGCAACCAAAGTCGAGCAAATTGTGTCGGAGTCGGCGTTTTTGACCGAGGGCATGTCGCTCGGCCTGATCAACCTGTCGGAACTGGCGCGCCAGCTGCGTCCCCAGCTCGAGTCGGACCTGTGGAAGCCGGTTGGCCAGGCGGCGGTGGTGATGGCCTTGCGACGCCTGTCGGAGCGCCTGCCGCAACCGGGCGAGTCGCCGCCCATCATGTTGGCGCCGCGGATGGGTGAACTGACCACGCGCACCGAGCTGACGCTGGTGACCTACCGGCTGTCCGAGCACAGCAACGAATGCCAGCGCAAGCTGCTCGCGCTGGCCGAGCGCCACCCGGGCAGCTTCGTCTCGGTCACGCGCGGGGTGCACGAAATGCTGGTGGTCTGTAGCCGGCCGCTGATCCACGTGGTGGAGTCGGCCTTCATCACCGAGCGCCACATCGCCCGGGTCGACAACCTGACCGCGCTGACCCTGCGCCTGAACCCCGAAACCCTGAAAACGCCCGGCATTTACCACGGCGTACTGAAAAAGCTCGCCTGGAACAAGATCAGCGTCGTAACGATGATGTGCACCTTCACCGAACTGACGATCCTGCTCGAGCAACCGCAAACCGGCCCTGCCTACGCCATCCTCTCGCAAATCGTCTCGCATTGACCCACACCGGGGTCAGACCACTTTTGCCGACCGGCAAAAGTGGTCTGACCCCGGTTTTTAGGAAACAGCGGCTTCGAGTAGGGTCAGGGTCTGGCTGTCGGTGTCGAGCCGTGCCATGATGCCCATCGGCAGGGTGAACTGGTTGCGGATGTGGCCGAACGAGTAGCCCGTCACCGCCGGGATCACCAGCCGTTTCAGGTGCTGGTCCAGCGTCTCATCCAGGCTCAGCGAGACCTCGTCGTCCTTCGGCCCGCAGTTCTCGCACACGCCGATCATCACTGCCGCCGCGTTGCGAAATCCTACCGCCAGGTCGAGCTGGGTCATCCAGCGATCAATCCGGTACGGCTCTTCGTTGACTTCTTCGATGAACAGGATCGCCTTGCGGAAATCGGCCGCATAGGGTGTGCCGCACAGCGCGCTGACCAGGCTCAGATTGCCGCCCGTCAGGCGCCCGCTGGCCACGCCATGCGTGACCGTGCGCAGCGCATACTGCGGATCTTCCTGCGCGCGCACGCGGTTCTCCAGCGCCATCGCAATCGTGCGCACCGGCTGCGGGTCCATCAGCAGCGCTTGCAGCTGCAAGTTCGTGTAGTCGGAATTGCCCGAGCCCGCCACCGGGCCGTGGAAAGTCACCAGGCCCGCGTGCCGGTGGATCGCCAGGTGCAGCGCGGTAATGTCGGAGTAGCCCAGCAGGATTTTCGGGTTGGCGCGGATCAGCCGGTAATTAAGCGAGGCCAGCAGCGAGATGCAGCCCGAACCGCCCCGAATGCACCAGATCGCCTTGATGTCCGTGTCTGCGAACATGCCGTGCAAGTCGTCCAGCCGCTGCTGCACCGAGCCGGCATAATTGCCGTGCACCGCGCGCAGGTTGGCGCCCTGGCGCACCTTGAAACCGAGCTGCTCGATCCGCGCGACCGCTTTGGCGATCGCCCGCTCGCTGGTATGCCCGCCGGGCGCAATCAGGCCGACGGTGTCGCCAAAGCGCAGGCGCGGCGGTTTGATCAGTGTGTGCTTCATGGTGCGCGATGACGGGTGCGCCGCGGCCGGCAGGGTTACGCCAGCCGCGGCGGCCGCGGCCAACGTGGCAAACGCGCGCCGGCTGATCTTGTCGCTGCTGGACATCGCATCCCTGTGGAAAATGGTCTAAAAAAATGGCCCGCAGCCGCAAGCGGCAACGGGCCCTCATGGAATAGCCTAGCTTACAGGAACTTGAAGTTCGCCATCAATGTCAACGAACGCCCGCGCGGATCGGCCACCCGCGGCTCCCACGAACTGCCGGCGCCGGTGTTGCCGTCGTACGTAATGGCGAACGGCGGATCCTGGTCGAACAGGTTCTTGACGCCCACGGTCAAGGTCAGGTTCTTGATGCCCGTGTAGGTGGCGCTGGCGTGGAAGATCGAATACGCGTCCACTTTCGGATTGTAGTTGCTCGGGGTGACCTTGCCGCTGGCCACGCCCGGCAACACCTGGTCGGTGTAGCCATGGCGATACACGTTCTGGAACAGGCCGCTCCAGTCGCCGCGCTTGTAGCTCAGGTAGGCGCTGTGCTTCCACTTCAGGCCAAGGTCGCCGATGAAGCTGAACACGCCCACTTCGCTGGCGCCGAACGGGGCATTCGACAATGGCCGGCTCTTCTTCTCGAGCAGATACGAGCCGTCGATGCCCGCGCCCCAGGCGCCATCCCAGACCTTGCCGTTGGTGCGCGCGCCGGCTTCGATGCCGCGCGTGACACCGGCGCCGGCGTTCACCCAGCGCTGGTCGATCGCCACCAGGTTGCCGCTGGCGTCGCGCAGGAACTGGTCCTGGAACAGGGTGTAATTGGCCAGCATGGTGCCCAGGGTGACCGATTTGATCGTGTTGAAACGACGGATCTCCCACAGGTCCATATTGGCCGAAAAGCGCGCCGAGGGCTCGAACACGAATCCCACGGTGCCCTGCTTGGCCGTTTCCGGTCCCAGCGATTGCTTGCCGCCGGTCAAGATCACCGGGGTGATCGATTCGCAGCCCGGCTTGGTGGTATCGACCTGCAAGGTCGGACACTTGGCCGGGTCGGCCAGGTCCTTGCCCGCGTAAGTGTTCTCGGTCACGCCATTGAACAGCTGGTTGAAGGAGGGCGCCCGGAAGCCCTCGTTATAAGAACCGCGAAACAGCAGCTGCGTCGTCGGCTGCCAGCGGAACGATACCTTCGGATTGACCGTGCTGCCAAAGCCCGAATAGTCATCGCGCCGCACCGCCATCGTCACTTCCAGCGATTTGGTCACCGGCACCATCACTTCGGCATACACGGCGCGGATGTCGCGACTGACCTTGTCGAGCGCGTTGGGGTCGTCGAATGGCGCGTTCAAGATCGCCGGACGGGCCGCCGCCGCGCGCAGGTCGCCATTGAACTTGTACTCTTCCTTGCGCAGGTCTGTGCCCAGCGCGGCCATTACGGCGCCGGCAGGCAGGGTATAGATTTCGCCCGACAGGGCCGCGTCGAACGCGGTCAGTGTGGTGCGCCCGCCGTACAGCACGACGCCGGCCGCCGAAGTGCTCTTGATCAGGTCAACCGCGGCCTGCGACTGCTTTTCGCCAGGCTTGAGGAACGGGTTGATGACGCCGGTGCCGAGCGCCGCAGCCAGGGCCGCCGTATAGTTGTAGCCGGTGCCCAGGGTCGACTCCGACTCGCTGAAGGCGCGTGTCAGCCCGACCTTGTAGTCGAACTTGCCGAGCTGGCCGTCGGCGCCCAGCTGCACGCGGCCGGCCTTGCTTTCGGTGACGATTTCGCGGTTGCCGCAATCCATGCAGCGCCAGCGGTAGGCAATCGGCAAGCCCCGGTTCGCTTCGATCGACGGAAACACCGCCACCAGCTTGTTGAAGACCTCGTTGTAGGCCGCGCCCGTGCTCGGATAAAACGATGAGGCGGGGAAGGTGCTCGCGCTCGGCGAAATCTGGTTCGGCGAAAAGCGCTTGGCCACTTCGGTTTTCGAACCGACCACTTCGGCAAACAGTTCGTGACCGGCCACGCGGAAGGTGGCGCGGGTGACGAAGTTGCTGTTCTTGACCGGTTGCTGCAGCACGGCGGCACGCCCCGTATCCCAGGCGCAGCCGAGGCCGGCAGTCGGGGTGTCCCACAGCTTTTCGTCGTAAGCGCCCATGCCGTCGACCGACGCGCAACCGGCGCCGCCCGGCAGGTCGAGCAGGCTGATGCCGCTGTACGATTGGGTGGTGCCCGGCAAGACCGGCCCGGTACTGCTCTTGCGGCTGAGGATGGTGTCGCCAAGGGTGGTGGCGAACACATTGGCGAACGGCGCACCGCGCGTGTCGACCGACAGCCCGCGCTCGGGCTGGAATGTATTGACGAAGTCGCGCTGGTCGCCGCGCAGCGCCTTGTTTTCGCTGGTGGAGGCGGCGAACAGCACATTGAAGCCCTGCTCGCCCAGGTCGCCGAAGCCGCCCGTGACCGAGTAGCGCTGGATGTTCGCGCCGCCCGCTTCGGTGACGTCGGTGAAGGCTTGCGCTTCCAGACCCCGGTAATTTTTCTTGAGGATGAAGTTGATCACGCCGCCGATGGCGTCGGTGCCGTAAATTGCCGAGGCGCCGTCCTTGAGCACTTCAACCCGCTCGACCGCCGCGAAGGGGATCGAGTTGAGGTCGACCGCCGAGCCTTTCATGCCGTGGGTTGCCACGCGCCGGCCGTTCAGCAAAATCAGCGTGCTGTCGGCGCCCTGGCCGCGCAGGTTGGCCGAGGAGGCGCCGTTGTTGCCGCGCTGTGCGCCCGAGGTGACGTCGGCATTGCTGGCCAGATTGTCAGAACCGTTGCCGTTGACGTTCATGCTGGCGATCAATTGTTCAGCATTGACGATGCCTTGTTCCTCGATCTGTTTCCTGGAGATGATTTCGACCGGCAGTGCGCCTTCCCTGGCGATGCGCTTGATGCTCGAACCCGTAATTTCGACGCGCGCGATGTTCGGCTGCGGTGCGGCGACTTGCGCCAGCGCCGGAGCGGCAACTCCCATCACGGCAATCAACTGCGCTAGCTTGGTTAACTTCACTGCTCTCTCCTTGATTTTTTTATATTGGCAATACGGCATGCACAGGGAGGGTACAAGCGGCATCCGGCGCCTGCCAATGAATTAAGCGGCGCCAGCTATAACTTGCGGGAATGTCTGACAGGCCAGATCTACCGGGACATTGCACCGATACGGTCGCGCTCGGCGAGATCGATATCAAGGTAGCGCCATGTGGTCAGTTCCACTGGATGGCGCATGTAGTTTTTAAGCCACGGATGGCGGATATCGGCCGAGATTGGATGAATCAGCGGCACCCAGGGGTTGTACGCATGCAGCAGCTGGTTCAGTTCGACATACAGTTTTTGCCGCTCTGGAGAGTCCGACAGCAAGCGCGCCTGTTCGTATTTCTGGTTATAGGCCGGCAAGTTGAAGCGGGCGTAGTTGGCGCGGCCAACGTTGCCGCCATAAAGCAATTGATAGAAATTGTCGCCGTCGGGAAAGTCAGCGATCCAGTTGCTCTCGAACATTTGCACTTTGCCCAGACGCGAGGCCTTGATGATCTCGGACTTTTTGTCGGTCTTGAAGACAACGCGCAGACCCACGGCGTTCAGGTTCTTGCGCCACAACTCGTCGCGCAGGCGCCCGCCGACGGTGGCTTCGCTGTGCATTGTCAGGGTCAGCGAACGGCCGTCGGGACCGCGCCGAAACCCGTCCGGATCGCGCTGCGTGTAGCCGAAGCGCTCCAGCAAGGCTTGCGCCAGTGCCTTGTCGTAGACCACGGGGCTGCGGTAGTTCGGATCGTAGCCAAGCACGTTAGGGGGCACCGGCGACTCGGCGCGGATGGCAAAGCCTTTCTTGAGCAGGGTGATGTCCTCAGGACTGTTGTAGCTCAGCGCGATGGCGCGCCGCAGCGCCACCTTGTCCTTGGTGTAGCCGCCGACCACCGGGTCTTCCATGTTCATCCACATGTAATAGGTCTGCAGCACTGGGAAGCGGGTCAGCTCCATGCCGCGCGCGGCCAGCTCGGGCTTGAGCTTGCCGTTGCTGACCACCATGTCGGTCATCGATTCGGGAACTTGCTCAAGGTAGTCGTATTCGGCACGCAGAAAGCCCAGCACGCGGCCCTGGAATTCTTCGGCGATCTTGACTTCAACCCGGTCCAGCTTGGGCGGGGCGTGCGAGGCGCGGTTGGCCAGCAGAACGATCTTGTCGCTGCGCTTCCATTCACCAATCAAAAAGGGACCGGTGCCGACCGGATGGTTGCCGGCCTGGCCGGGATAGGCCTCGATCACTTCGCGCGCCACCACGCCGGAAGCAGGGGTCGCCAGGTAGAACAGGAAATTGTTGTCAGGCGCAGACAAGCGTATGCGCAGGGTATAGCGGTCGAGTGCTTGCAAGCCGGCGATATTGCTGTCGTAACTGAACGCTTGCTTAAGCGCCGCGTCGCCTGCGATCTTGCCTTCGAACAGGGATAGCCATGGCGATTTGATCGCCGGGTCGTACAGGCGCTTAATGCTGTAAATATAGTCGGCGGCGGTGAGCTCGCGCCTCTTTCCCGTGAAGGCGGGATCAGGTGTGAAATAAATGCCGGGACGGATCTGGAAGGTGTAGGTCAGCCCCTTGTCGTCGACCTTCGGCAGCCCGGTGGCGGTATTGCCACGCAATTTGAGCGGGCGGGCCAGATATTCGTAGCCCAGCAACGGATCGAACAGGTTCTCCAGCAAGCTGAGCGTGGCGATATCGGAGGCAACGGCCGGATCGAGCCCGGTTTCGCTGGTGCTCAGGTAGGTGTGCAAGACCTTTTCGGCAGCCTGCGCGGGCGCGATCCACAGCGAAGCGGCGAGCAGGGCGGCGGCGGTAAGGCGCAATATCGTCATGGATTTCCCGGGTGGTCGCTGCCTATCATATGCGAGCCCGGCCCTGCGCGCGATGAAATGCACCGTTCCCTGTATAACTTTTTTACATAGCCATGCTGCATAGTTTCATCTTTCTCTGGCAAGCTGCGCCTATACTCTCGCTGCACAATCCGCTTTCACCCGCATAGATAGAATGACATGAACCTTAATTTCATCTGGTCCGGCTTCTTCCTGGTCGGCTTCCTGTCCGCCGTCGCGCAGTGGATTTTCCTGGGCGACACGATGATTTTCAAGAAGATTATCGACGGCACATTCGAGTCGGCCAAAATGGGCGTGATGGACATTGCCTTGCCGCTGGCCGGGGTCATGACCCTGTGGCTGGGCATTATGAATGTGGGCGAAAAAGCCGGCGCAGTGGGCTGGCTGGCACGCGTGATCGCGCCTTTCTTCTCGCGTATCTTCCCCGACGTTCCGAAAGACCATCCGGCCACCGGCCACATGGTGATGAATTTTTCCGCCAACCTGCTCGGGCTGGACAACGCGGCTACCCCGTTCGGCCTGAAAGCTATGGAGAGCCTGCAAACGCTCAACCCGAACAAGGACGAGGCCAGCAACGCGCAGATCATGTTCCTGGTGCTGCATACCTCGGGCCTGACCCTGATCCCGCTGGCGATCATGGCGCAGCGCGCCATTTTGGGCGCCAAGGATCCGTCCGACATTTTCATCCCCTGCATGATCGCCACCTACGTGGCCACCGTGACTGGCATCATCGTGGTGTCGATCAAGCAGCGCATCAACCTGCTCAACCGCGTGGTGCTGGGCTGGCTGGGCGGCATGACCGCCGCCATCTGCGCGCTGATCTACTACTTCACCCAGTACCTGACCAAGCCTGAAATCGAACTGGTGTCGCGCGTATCGAGCAATTTGATCCTGTTTTCGATCATCGTCATCTTCATCGTCGGCTGCCTGCGCAAGGGCGAAAACGTGTACGAAGCCTTCATCGAGGGCGCCAAGGGCGGCATCCAGACTTCGCTGACGATCATTCCCTACCTGGTCGGGATGCTGGTGGCGATCAGCGTGATCCGCAACTCGGGCGTGCTCGGTTTTGTGGTGGCCGGGCTTGACTGGATCTTCGTCAACCTGGGCATGAATACCGAATTTACCCCGGCGCTGCCGACCGCGCTGATGAAACCACTGTCGGGCAGCGGCTCCAAGGCCATGATGATCGACGCCATGACGACATACGGGGTCGACTCCTTCGTCGGGCGCCTGGCCTGCATCTTCCAGGGCTCGGCCGACACCACCTTCTACATCGTGGCGCTGTATTTCGGATCAGTGGGTATCCGCAGAACCCGCTATGCGATTTCGGCAGGGCTGATGGCCGACTTTGCCGGCATCTGCGCCGCCATCGCGGTGGCCTACATGTTCTTCGGTTAAGGGGGCGGCATGCTGCGTCCTCTCGTACTGGCCGTACTGCTGGCCTGGATTCCGGCGGCCAGCGCCCAACTGCCGCAGCCGGTCAGCCAGCTGATGGCCGCCTCCAACATCCCCGAAGATGCGATCGGCGTGCTGGTGCTGCGCGGCGACACGGCGCTGGTATCGCACCTGGCCGAACGGCCGATGCAGCCGGCATCGACCATGAAACTGGTGACCACGCTGATCGGGCTGGAACAGCTCGGACCCGTGTTCCGCGGCCGCACGGAGCTGCGTAGCGCAGGCGCGCTGGTAGGCGACACGCTCTCCGGCGACCTGATCCTGCGTGGGGGCGCCGACGCCGACCTGACCGGCGACGTGCTGGCCAATATGCTGCAGGCGCTGCGCAATCAGGGCGTGCGCAAGATCGACGGTCGCCTGGTGCTCGACCGCCAGCTGTTCAACCCGGCCCGCACCGATGTCGGCCTGCCGCCGTTCGACGAGTCGCCCGATGCGTACTACAACGTCATTCCCGACGCCCTGCTGATCAACAAGAACATGCTGCTGCTCGACATGCGCTCGAACGGCACCGGCGTGAAGATAGCCGCGCAGCCCGCGCTGGACCGGCTGACGGTTGAATCGGTGATGACGATGATCGACGCGCCCTGCGCGCGCTGGGAAGACGGCTGGAAGCAGCCGGTGGTGCTGCGCGAACCGAACGGCGCCATCCGAGTGATGCTGCAAGGGACCTACCCGAAGAACTGCGTCGCCTCGAACAGTATCAACGTGGTGGATCGCCAGGACTACGTTGACCGCTTGTTCCGCGAACTGTGGAAAAAACTAGGCGGCGAAATCAGTGGAGCTACCATCGACGGCAGCACTACGCCTGACGCACGCCTGCTGGCCGAACACGTATCGCGTTCCCTGCCTGAAGTGGTCCGCGACATCAACAAGCCGTCCGACAACGCGCTGGCGCGCACGCTGTTTTTGAGCCTGGGCAGCCTGGAGGCTGACGCCGTGCACGGCAGCCGCCCAATGCCCGGCGGCGGGCCGACCATGCTGCGCGCCGACCTGGTGGTGCGCGACTGGATGCGCCGCAAGGGTATCAACGATGCGGGGCTGGTGATGGAGAATGGTTCTGGTTTGTCGCGGCTGGAAAAAATCAGTCCGCTGCAGATGGCGGGACTGCTCCATGCGGGCTTGCGCAGCAAATGGGCACCGGAATTCATGGCCAGTTTGCCGATCGTCGCCGTGGACGGCACGATGCGCAGGCGCCTGAAGGACAGCCCTGCGGCCGAGCGCGCGCGCATGAAGACGGGCACGCTGCGCAATGTGACCGCGATTGCCGGCTACGTTCCCGATGCGAACGGACAAATGTGCGTCGTGGTAGCGATGATTAACACCGAGCGATCGACCGAGGGCAAGGGACGCGCGGTCCTCGATGCTCTGGTTGACTGGGTCGCTCGTTCCAGCGCACAGTAAATTCTCGCTTGCGTCAACCGGAGAAACGCACGGCTCCAATAACGCAGGGAGCGAATCGTCGCTTTGTTGATCATTTTCGTCCGACACAGAAGACAACAGTACGCTATCTTTGCCGCCGTATATTTTCCGGTAGCGCGGATAGCCTTGGTGGAAAACATCAATTCATATCGAGGCCAAAGCTAATTAGATCTTTCTCCGTTTTCGTAAAATAGTCCATAAGCGCGTCGTGACCTTCTTGTTTCCATAACCCATGCTCGAAGTCAGTGAGAAAACAAACGGATACGAATTTGTATTCCTCTCCGTCAAAGATCAGGTGATTGGGCACATGATCCAATGCATGAAACAAGCTTGCGGCCAGCAGCATTACCCCACAAATCGAAAATTTGCGCAATGCAGGGGCATCCAACAAAATCACATCTCCGATATGAGCGCATTCTTCAATTTCGTGATCCTCAATGGCTCCGATTACATATCTTACGAGTTTCGGGTCGCCGTCTGTAATAGTGACATATATATTCTTCGTTATCGTTGGCAAGCTAAGGAATAGCTTTGCTGTTTCGTCGAATTTACAGTCAAACATGACAGAATGTTGCTTACGCCCGACTTGATCTACCAGATAAAATGCGTCACCTGTTTCCTCAAAATACTCTTCGCGCGCTACCGAGGCATGGATTCGTTTAACAAGTGCATTTTCTAGAAAATTCATTTCTCTTTCTCCAAAATTTCCTTTACCGTTTGATCGTCGATGTTCGCTAATACTTGCCCGCGCTATGCATTTTAACCACTTGATTGAAGGCGCTGCGTGGGAGCCCCTTCATAAATTTTGAAAAGTCGTTATCCAAAATATGGATGCACGTTTGGCCTCTATCTTGGCAAACCGAGGATTTCCCTCGTAAATCAATGCCTGCAACCTCCGGCAGCATAGTCAGGCAAATTATTCCGGACAGCAGTGCGCGAACGCGGCGCCCCATGCTAAAGTGACCTAGCCACCTCAGCATGGGTCCCGCCCCGTCAAACCGCCGCGTGCGCGAGGACGCGTTTATTTGCCGATCGTGTACGTCACCGACACCGGCGACGGCGTATAGATCGATGGGCTGTGTCCTCCCACATCGTCGTACGAAAACCCATACGCCAGCCCGTTGAAGCTGTGGCGATGCCAGAACTTCGTGAAGAAGTTCGCAGGCTTTCCGACCGGGTAAAAATAGTCCGCGTTGTACCAGCGATCCGACGGCTGCTCCGCCACATGCCGGTTCAGCGCCGCGCAGATCTGCGCCTGCAATTGCAGCTGCTTGTCGTGCTTTGGCGTATTCGGCGACGTGCCGGTAGCGTCATCAAGCACGCCATTGCCAAGCATGACTTCAGTGGTGGTCGGCTTGCCGTAGATTTTGTACGAGTCGATCCCGTCGGTGAAAGTGAACACGTCATCTAGCCCCACGCGCCCGGTGAAGGTCGGCCAGTCTCCTACTTTCAGCACCAGGTTCTCGTTGCGGTACTTGTTCCAGATATCGCTGATGTACGCGTCCAGGTAGGCCGAGTGCTCGCCGCGCGGCTTGTCCTGGGCCCCGGTCGTGACGTTCAACCCGTCGTTGAAAGTACCGTGCGCCGGCGCCATGATACGGTTCGGTGCATACGGCGCCTTGGCCAGCCCGGCGAATTCGACCGGGGTCTCGAGCATGAAGCGGGCGAACAGTTCGTCGCGGGTCTCGGTCAAGGTTTCGCCGACAGTGGCATCGTAACCGTCCAAACCCGTCACCCGCAGCTTGAGTGGGAAGCCGAAGATATCGACCCGGCTGGTATTCACAAAAATGCCAGGGTAGTCGCTGCCGGGACGCGCACGGTTGATGTTGAACTCACCGAAATCGAACACCGTGTTCAGGTTGGGATCGGTACTATTTTCCAGGTCCGGCCCGGCGTAGCCTGTGCGTCCAAGAATATCGCGATTGATCTGCACCAGCACCGGCTTGCCCACGCTCATGTAGATTCGCGCCGACTCGATGGCAGGTATCGTGACCGTTCCGGCCTGCGCCAGGCTGATGCCGTAATTGGCGTAACCCTTCTCGCGGCCCGGCACGGGAATCGTGTTGTCCGCCTCGCTGACCGGAACCAGCCTGCCAGCCTGGTCGACCCGCACATATTCGTGTGTGGTCCAGTCCTTGCCGATAATGAGCCAATAGACCTTGTCGTCGGCGTACTTGCCGCCCGTGCCGTTGACCACCGTGAAGGTCGTCATCCCGTTCCAGGTGGATTCCGCATTGTTCGAGATCGTATAGGTACGCGAGACGACCGGCGAATCCTTGCCGTCCTTGGTGGCCAAAGCCTTCAAGGTGAAGGTATCGCCGAACTCCACCGACTTTGCCAGCCACACGGCGCCGTTGAACTGCGGCGACGTTCGGGTGGGCGTGCTGCCGTCCCTGGTGAAGTGGACCGTGGCGCCCGCCGTGGTGGTCAGCATGTTCACGCCGATCCGGGTGGCGTAGGTACCCGAGGCGTGCGACATGCTCGGCGCGGCAACGGAGCAGCCGGCCGGCGTTTGCGTGCAGGCCGCCTCGATGTCATAGGTGGCGCTGGCGCGGCGCGATTGCTGCAGGTCTGCGCGCACCGCAATGGCGTTGATGGTCGTTGCGGACCTGACCAGCAGCGGCGAACCGGCGACGTACTTCGTCGAGGTAATCGATGGGGCGCTGCCGTCGAGCGTGTAGTAGATCGTGGTGCCCGAGACCGATGTGAGCGTCACGCTCTGCTGAGTCGCGTACAGGCCGCCCGCTGGCGAGAACACGGGTTTGGCGACAGGGCTGGGGCAAGCTGGCGAGTCGGGCGCATCGTCGCCGCAAATCGTGTACGTGTACCAGGGCGTGTCCTTGTTGCCACCGGTTGGCGCCGAGTAGGTGAACATGTATGAAATTTTCGAGCCGGTCGCCACTGGGCCGATGGAAGGCGCCTGCCAGCGTTTGAGGGCAGCGTCGTAGCTCATGTTTTCATCGCGCTGCGCGCCCTTCACGCCGTCCGCGCCGGTAACGTAGGAATGCGCGATGGCGGTGGTGGGTGTCCAGGTGGGAGCAAACCACACGCGCGCCATGGCGCCGTCCTCGGCAACGCCTTGGGTAAAGTTGTCGCCGCTGACGATGTTGATGGTGTAGCTGGCCGATGCCGACGCCGAATCGCTCATGCCGCTCTTCTTCGCCACCGCGCTCAAGGTGCTGGTACTGGCCACCGAAATGGGCGTGGCATCCGAATACAGCTGCTGCGCCGCGCCGTTCACCGAGTAGTAAATTGCAGCGCCAGCGGTTGCGCTGGAAAGGCGCACCGACTGGGCTGCAGTGTAGGATCCCCCGGCAGGCGTGAACACAGGTGTGCTCACGGCCTGCACCTGGTTAATCGTGAATACCGCCGAAGCCACACCTGAATTGTTCATGCCGCCCTTGAGCGCGATCGCCTTTACCGTTGCACCTGGCGCGCCCACGCTGAACGGACCGCTGTACAGCAGCGAGGCCGCAGTCGGGGTGGAGCCGTCGCGGGTGTAGCGCATGGTTGCGCCGGATGTGCTGGTTGCCAGCGTGACGTTCTGTGCGCTGCTGAAGGTCCCACCGGCAGGCGAGATCGACGGCGTGGCGACCGTGCCGGTGCCAACGATGCGGTTCCACGTGAACCCGGTCGCGTCGCGCGCGCCAGTCGTCGTCATGTAGGTAAAGCTGTAAGCCAGCGCCACGGTTGCGCCGGAGGTCACGGGTATCGTCACCTGGTGGCGCGAGCCGTTGTAGCCCATGGCGACATTCTGCTGGCCGCCGCCGTTGAGCAAGTAATGGATGTCGACCCAGTCCGACTTGGGCGTGCGCGCGAACCACATGGTGACCGAGCTGCCGTTGTCGTCAACACCGTGCGTGAAGCCAGTCTCGCCGCTGCCGATAGTGTAGGTGGCGCTGGCCGTATCGGAATTGCTCATGCCAGCCTTGGTGGCGAAGGCGGTGATGGTGGTGGTAGCGGCAATCGTGATCGGGTTCGCGCAAACCGCCTGCGCGCTGCCGTTAATGGAGCACTGCAGCGTGGCGCCTGCGGTAGCGCTGCTGACCGTAACTTGCTGCGTGCCGCTGTAGGTCCCCGCCGGCAGCGAGAAGCTCGGTTTGGCGACCTTGCCCGGATCGAACGCGGACGGCACGACGGACGCGCCCCAGGGCGAATCGACGGCGCTGCCCCTGGTGTAGGTGAACGAATAATTGACGGTCTGGCCAACCGATGCGGCCACGGTCAATTCGTAGCGCGCGCGACCTCCGTTGTACGCCATGCCGACGTTTTGTTGCGGGCCGCCGTTGACGTTGTAGTGGGCGATGCTTTGCGTGATCGACGCGCCCTGGAACCACAGTATGGCCGCGCCATTGATATTGTCGACGCCTGCTGTGTAATCGGCCGCGCGGGCCTGCTGGCCGAGCGCCAGCAGCACCATGGCTAGCAAGGCGAACAGTAGCCTTCTGAAATGATCGGTGTAATTGCTGAACATGTGTTGAGTCTCCGTTTTTTGACTGTTATTGGATGATTTTCCTGACTGGCGTGCGATAGGTCTGCGTGATGGGCTCCTTTGTTCAAAGGCTGGCATCGAGCCCAGGCGCAGCCTGGCCTGCCAGTGAAGGCATGCAAAAAAACGGGTGTGTGGAACGGATGGATGTGTACTAGCTGCGCTAAAGTGGGAACGCTTCCACTTTGTAAATATATACGGGTATTGAAAGGACTGTCAACCGATTACTGTCGAGGTTTTCCCTTAAGATGCACACGGAATAACTGCTATTTTTCGGCAGCAACTCCGGCGTCCATGATGTTGAATTTCATGCTCATAATGGCGGGGCCCAGCCATAGGAAGTTTCTTCGATCAGGCTCACATCAAAGCGTACAACTTGTCCAGGTCCGAATCTTCAAAATCCAATCCTCGCGCTTCCAAGTACTTATCAAATTGCTCTTGCCAATCGTTTGGCAGAAAATTTTTCTTGATCACTTCAATCTTTTGCTTCGCCTTTTCTATATCGTCCATTTTGGCTTTCGGTTTGATCACGGCCTTCGGTCTGCTGGCATCGTAATCCACCTTGTCCAGGCGCTGCAGTTCGGCTACCACCAGCGCGCGCTCATTCTTTGTCTGCGAGCTTTCTGCCGATCCACTTCCACCCTTGACATGTCCTTTGATGCCCTTCAGCCCGACGTTCTCGAGCGCTTGATTAAATCGCTCGTCACTCACGTTGTTTCCAGCATCACCGTATCCGGCACCGCCTTTTCCCCCGCTGGCGCCCTTGCTACGCTGAAGGACATGGAACGACGTCAGGGCTGCCGGCCTGGAATGCGAATTGGCAGCAAAAGGTGGTACGGGTGCGGGATGTGCAGGGCGTGCTGTTTTCGCCTGTGCAATTTTGCCCGGTGAAGAAGGACGAAAGACTGGAGGAACAACCGGTGGTGCCGATACCGCCGCCGAGGGCTTCGCATTGACAAGCTTTGCCTGCAAGCTCGTACCATTGGGCCGATAGACCGGTGGTAATGGCGGCGGCCGTGTGCTCGCCGATGGCGGCACGGTGCCAATCATCCCCTTGCCGGCCTGCGTCATGACTTTTTTTTCGTTCCCCATTGTGCTCACCTTTCTGTGCCTGCGTAGGCATGTGGCGACTAAGCCATTATCTGGATGGATGTCTCATTGGCGGAAGCGAGTCGCCTTTGGAGAATAGCGCTGTATGGCTACGTGAACAATACGTTGAGGATGTTTTTTTGAAAACAACATGGTTTAAGAGGGCGGAACTTCCTGCGCTACGCTAGTTCAACGGTCCCCCCCGGAGAGAACCATGTCAATGCATCTGGACCACGTAATGATTCCCGCACACGACCGCATCGCTTCGGCCAGGCTGCTTGCCCATTTGCTGGACGTGCCGTGGTCCGAAACCGGCATCGGTCCCTTTGCGCCCGTCTACGTCAACGACGGGCTCACGCTCGATTTCGATACCTGGAGCGAACCGCTGCCGGCCATCCACTACGCCTTCCGTGTCTCGCAGGATGAGTTTGACGCGATTCTTGGGCGCATCAAGGATGCGGGGATTGCATTTCGCAGCAATGTGCATGGCCCGGTCGATTCACAGGTGAACACGCAGCATGGCGGCAGCATCGTCTACTTCAATGAACCGGACGGACATCAGTGGGAACTGCTTACTGTCAGCTATGACCGCAAAGGCTAAATGCTGAGTTAAGATATCCCGTCGTTTCGACTCCAACAGAATTTGCGGACTGGGCTTTAGAATTAGATGAGCACTTTACTTGAGCATGGAGGTCAGGTCGACCTCTGGGGCGGTTGGAAAGTTAGGCTACCATCCTCGTACTATGAAACAAACCCAGACGGTTCGTGGTCTTCCTGGGGTGAAGACTGGACACTAGATGTGGACATTGTCGAAATTGCTGGCGACTCCCAAGGCACGCCTGTACCGCCTGAAGCATTGCTTTCTCAAGAAGGCGCGATAAATGCCAAGGGCGAAGGTTGGATTGGCGAAGTTGCCCTGAACAAAGAGATGGACAATAGCCTCGAAGTCTTCCGGCTCGCGGCGCGTCTCGCTGCAACAAACACTTGCTGTTGGATCACTGTGTCGTATTTCGCTGACCATCAACACCCATTTGCCGAAGACCTCGTTCGTGCAATTTCCCATGAAGCCGTGCCTCATGTCTAAAGGCCCTCTCGACGAGCCCTACGAAAAATGGGCGCAGCACAAGAAAACGGCTTGGCCGCTCATCAGGCATCGCATTCAGATGGCTGCCTTCGGCGCTTATTTTTGGGACCTTGATTGGCCTGGCAATTGTCGTGTTTTTCTGCTTGATGCCCCGAACGGTGCTCAAGCAGCTTTTCAACAAGCCCGACGAGTCTTTAAGGGAACACCGCCGTCAGTTCCACCTCGACCACCAGCGACGGCGAATAGAGACGCGTAACCTGCACCCAGGTCGCGGCGGGGAAGGAGTCGCCATAGACCGCCTTGCGCAGCGCCTGGTGCTTGATGAATGCATCCAGGTCGGTTGCGTAGGCGGTTTCGTTGACCACGCTGGCGAACGTGAGGCCATGCGCGGCTAGCGTTTTTTTCACGTCTCCGTAGACGCTGCTGATGGCGTCGGGCATTGGACCTGGCGCCGCCGTACCCGAGATCTACAAGGTATTCCCGGCCTTGACCGCCTGGCAGTAGCCGACTTCCTTCTGGAACGGCTCGACGGTATAGCAAGACTTCTTCACTTGCGCGCTCGCTCCGGCGCATGCCGTCAGCAAGATGGCGCCAACGATGGCGATACCTAATTTCATACTAATCTCCCGAATGCTTCACATGACCCGCTTGAAGGTGCGCCGCACCAGCTCGCGGTCGCCAAAATCATAATGCCACCACTCGCTGCTGATGCCCACAAACCCCGCCTGCGCCATCGCATCGCGCAGCAGCTGGCGATGGTCGACCTGATCCAGCGTCAGTTCTCCGCGCGCCAGCAGCTCCTGTTCCTTGCCGGGCTGCGAACGCTCGGTCAGGTCGTCGAAGCCGGTGCCCATGTCGAGCTCATGGCCGTTTTCATCGAGCAGCGTGATGTCGAGCGCCATGCCGAAGGAGTGGATGGAACCGCGCGCCGGCTCGGCCAGGTACATCTGCAGGCCGGTGCCTTCGAGCGCTGCCCACAGCTCCTCCTGCACCCTTTGCGGCCGTAGCGCATCGAGGATAAGTGCACTGCAACCAGGTCGCTGCTGCGCGAGCCACGCCACCACTTTTTCCAACGCGGCCGCCGCATCGCGGTGCAGCCAGGCGCAGTCGAACGGAGAATACAGGTCGCGCCCCACAAAATTGTCAGGGCTCGCGTAGCGCAGGTCAACGCTGATACCGGCTATCGTCGACAGGTGCCGAAAATCGGTGCACTCGCCAATATTTTCGCTGGTAAGCATATGGTTCATGCCAGGCATTTGCGCGCGCTCGCGGCGATGCTGGCGGCGAGCTCGCGCGCACCGTGCGACAGTGGCGCATGGCTGGCGGTCAGCAGAAAAAGTTGTACCGGAATGGCGGGCGCCCAGGGACGGCGCTGCACCTTGTCGTCCAGCGCGGCCGATGCGGTGAACGGATCGACCACCGCCATGCCAATGCCCGCCTCCACCAGCGAGCGGGCAATCTGGTAGGTTTGCACCACGGTGGAAAACACCGGATGCACGCCCTGCTTTTCGCACGCTTCAACCACCAGTTCGCCCAGCGGATCGTTGTCGGCGTGACCAATCAGTGCACCGCTCAAGCCCTCGGCACTGAGCGGCTGCCCGGCCTCGGCATCGTTCCAGCTGCCGCGCGGCGCCAGCACCGTCATCACGCCTTCAGCGATCGGCTCGGCAACGATGCCGGGGTGGCGCGGGTCCTGCAGCGACAGCGCCAGGTCGGCTTCGCCCAGGCGCAGTGTATTGACAATTTCGCTGGTGTGGTGGGTCGCCAGTTCGCAGCGGGCATCCGGGAAGTCGCGCCGCCACAAGGTCATCGCGCCCGGCAGTACGCTAATGGCGATGGTCGGGGTGGAGACCAGCCGCACGGTTTCCACGGCACGCCCTTTCAGGCTGATGGCCAGGCGGCGAATGCCCTGCAGGTCGCGATTCAGCTTTTCGGTTTCGATGAACAGGCGGTGCGCTTCCGGGCGCGGATACAGCTTGCCGCGCACCCGTTCAAACAGCAGCATCCCCAGTTGCAGCTCGGCGTGCTGCAGCACCTTGGTCACGGCAGGCTGCGAAATGTGCAGCACCTGGGCGGCGCCACTGATGGTCCCTACCTGCATGATCGCGTGGAAGACTTCAATGTGGCGCAAGCGCATCGCGTCAGTCCTTCTTGACCGGGGCGGTCAGTGCGTCGAGCAGTGCCGCCGTTTCGGCGTCGGGAGCGCCGTCAATGGTGGCCGGCCGATAGCGCATCTGGAAGGCGGTAATCACCGAGCGCGTTGCGGCATCGAGTTCGCCGTTCTGCGGCACCGCGTAGCCAAAGACGCCCAGCTTTTGCTGGAACCACGCCACGTCGGGAAGCTGCTGTTCGTACAGCGGCCGCGCGGCGGCCAGCTTCGCGCCGTCCGGCCACTGCACCAGCCCGTGCTGCGCCAGTTGAATCCAGGGGAACATCGGCCCCGGATCCTGCTTGCGCTGCGGCGCGATGTCGGCGTGGCCGAGGATGTTCTCGGGCGGGATCTTGTGGCGCGCCACGATCTCCTTGAGCAGCACGATCAGGCGATCGACCTGCGCCTGCGGGAATGGATACCAGATGCGCCCGTCCGGCCCTTCGGTGAAGCCAGGATTGACGATCTCGATGCCGATCGAGCTGGCGTTCAATTGCGTGTAGCCCTTCCAGTACGACACGCCGGCATGGTTGGCCTGGCGCGTTTCGTCAACCAGGCCATAGATCACCGGGGCCGGTTCGTCGGTCAGCAGGTAGTGCGCGCTAACGACTTGCTCGGTGAGGATCTTGAGCGATTGCGGACGGTCGCTGACGGTGTAATGCAGGACCACGAACTTGACCCGGCTGCTCTGGCCCTTGGCCGCGTATGTACGGTCGACCGGCGTTTCGGTGGTCGTGGCGCAGCCTGCAAGCAGGACGATCAGGAGGGCGGCAAGCAGAGTTCTCATGGGTTCATGGCTATCGTGTTCGGTTCAGCAGGATGCGCGCACGGCGATGCGGGCTGCCGCATGATGTGCCTGTGCGGTCGCCTGCGTCAAGCTTATCGTATCGGGAAGCGCGGCGCGCATCGCAGCGTGGATCATCGGGTGCAGTGCGGCAGCGCGGCCGGCCAGCGCCACGGGCCGCTGGCCGTAACGCGCGCTCAAGGCCAGCGCCAGGCGCGCCAGTTCGCGGCCCGCGTCGCCAAGGATGGCCGCGGCGACCGGATCGCTGTCGGCGCTGCTTGCCACCGCCAGCGCCAGCATGCCCACGTCGCCGCGCTCCTGGCTGTAGATGAACTGGCGCGACAGGGCCCAGTCCTCGCCGCCGATCTGTGCGAATACCGCCTGCGCCATGGGCGACGTGCGCCAGAGGCCAGGTTCTTCGTCTTCGTTGCGCCAGATGTGGCGCAGCGCTTCACGCGCGATCCAGAAGCCGCCGCCGCCATCGTCGAGCATCACGCCGCGTCCGCCCGCGCGATGGAACTGTCCGGCGGCGTCAATATACGCGCCGATCGAGCCGGTACCGGCATACACAAGGTAGCCCTGGCCGGGTTCGAAGCTGGCGAGGTAGGCGATTTCAATATCGTTGCACAGGGTGACCGCGCGTAGCGGCAGGCCAAGCAGCTCGGCCAGCCAGCGCTGCAGTTGTTCGCCGTCGCCGCCGAAGCCGGTCAGGCCGGCCTGGATGGTTTGCGGCTGCCCATGCTCCAGCACCGCGCGGGCCAGCGCCGAAAAATTGGCGTGCACCGTGTGGCGCCCGGAAGCACTGCTCATTTGCAGCGCCGACAAGCCGCCCACTTTGCCTTCGGCCACGATGTGGCCGTCGGGCCGGGCCAGCGCCCAGCGTGTGCGCGTTCCGCCGGCGTCGATGCCGAGTCCTAAACGGGGTTCTGAAGCTGCTTGGGTCGGCATCGGCTATTTAATTGATTATGAGCAATCATATAAGTCTACGGCCATATCGCGGGAAGGTCGCATGAAAGCTGTCGGGGAGAGCATGTCGAAAAGTTATGACATGCCGCCCGCAATTAAAGTTTCACCGACACGCGTTCGCCCTCGTTGCCCAGACGATCAATTGCGCTGAGGACGATAGCGCTGGCATCCTGCCCCACCGACCATTCGGCCTTGCTGGCCGGGGCAACGGCAAAGCGCCACTGGTCCCCGTGGCGCGACCAGATCGCGTAATGGACGTTGTCCCTGCCTGGCGTAATCTTAAGTTTAATTAAGTTTCCGCCATTTTTGGCGCTGACCGTCGGCGTGCCGGGCACGGTGCTGCCCAGCCAGGGTGTGGCCGGCACCAGCGCCGGGCCGGCGTAGTGGCCGGCCTTGAGCTGGTCGCTGATGCCCTGGCGGTTGTCCATCAAGGCGGCGATGCTGAAGTGCACGTGCCCGCCCGCCTGCGGACGGGTGCGCGTCAATCCGATCTGCTGCACGATTTCGTCGGCGGTAAAGGCCTTGGTGGGCGCGCCGATGCGGCTCGTAAACAGACCTGGCCAGATATGGCGGCCCTGCCTGTTTTGCGCCAGCCAGTAATCGAGCAGCACGCCATACGCTTGCGGCGCCTGGTTGATCGGCCAGTACAGCTGTGGCGACAGGTAGTCGAGCCAGCCGTTTTCAAGCCAGGTCTCGGCGTCCGCGTACAGCTTGTCGTACTGGCTGAAGCCGACGATGCCGGCAGGGCGGCGCTCGGGCTTGCCCAGGCCAAAGGGGCTGATGCCGAAACGCACCCAGCTCTTTTCGGCGTGAATGCCCTTGTACAACGCTTCGATCAATTGATTGACGTTCTGGCGGCGCCAGTCGGGACGTCCCAGCTTGCCGCCGCCGAGCAGGTAGCGCTGCCAGGCCGGCTGATCGGGGAAGTCGAGCTCGGGCTTGTTGCCGCCAGCGCCGTCGAGAGCGCCTTCCGGCCCGCCACCCGCTTCAATCGGATACGGATAGAAATAGTCGTCGATGTGGACGCCGTCGATGTCGTAGCGTTTGACCACGTCGAGGATCACGGCCAGGGTTTGCTTCGACGCCGCCTCCTCGCCCGGGTCCATCCACAGGAAACGCCCGTACGACTTCACGGCCGAAGGATTGGTCTTGGAAATATGGCTGGCCGACACGGGCGACTTTGCCGTCGCGTGGCGCGCGCGGTATGGGTTGAACCACGCGTGCAGTTCCAGCCCGCGCGCGTGCGCCTGGGCTATCCAGAATTTGAGCGGGTCGTACCATGGCTGGGGCGAACGGCCCTGCGCACCGCTCAGGTATTCGCTCCACGGTTCGATTTCGGACGCGTAGATCGCGTCGGCGCTGGGACGCACCTGCAGCACGATGGCGTTCAGGTTCATGGCCTTGGCGCGATCGAGGATGGCGATCGCTTCGGCCTGCTGCTGTGCGGGATTCAGGTTCGACTTGCTGGGCCAGTCGATATTGGCCACGGTCGACACCCAGGCTGCGCGAAACTCGCGTGGCGCCGGCGGCGGAACTGGCCCGGTGGCGAGCGGTACCGGCGCGACGGGCGGCAAGGGTTTGATGCCGGGCGTCGCCGGCGGCTTGACCGGGGTGCAACTGGTCACCAGACCGCCCAGTGTCAAGGCGCCGGCCACACTTGCTAACGCGAATGCGCGCTTCTTTAAATTAGGCTGCAAAACCAATCCTCACTAAACTTTCACGAACCATTTCTTGTTCCACATGCACCATGCGATCGCGAACATTGCCGCGTTGAATAACAGAGCATAAAGCAAAGAGCTGTTCACCGGGGCGATCTCCAGTGCACGCAGCGGGGCGTAGGAGAGGGCGCCGAGGGAGACCCCGTCAATTTTGATGAACCCGAGCATTTTCGCCACCAGTCCCGAGAAAGCAAAAATGAACAGCGCATTCATGCCGTAAATAATGAAGGGCTTGCTCCAGCGGGCCGCCAAGTCGCGCACCTGCTGTTGTGGATTGGCGTCGAGCAACCAGTAGAACGCCGAGAACAGCAGCAGGGCCCAACCCGCCGTGAACAGGCAGAACGAGGGCGTCCACAGGCTCTTGTTGATCGGCATGAGGATCACATTGAGGATGGCGCCCAGCCACAGCAGGAGCAGACCGGCCAGCAACATCCAGACCGTCTTGTCAGCCTGGGCGTGGCCAGACAGCAGCCAGCGCCCGGCCAGCACGCCGATCAATTGGCTGCCAAGGGCGGGCACGGTGCTGAGCATGCCTTCCGGATCCCATGTTTTGGCGCGCGCCCACAGGTGGCCGTCGAGCAGCATGCGGTCGACGTAGGCGCCGACATCCTTGCCCGGCTCCAGAACCCCGGCGCCAATGCCGGGCACCGGCACCCACAGCATCAGCACGCTATAGGCGGCGAGCAGGGCGGCAATCCATGCCAGTTGCGCGCGCCACGAGCAATACACGACGATGGGCGCCGCCAGCAAGGTGCAGATGGCAATGCGCTGCAGCACGCCGGGAATGCGCACCGTGCCAAAGTTGAAGTTGGGAATCAGGTTCAGCGCGAAGCCGATCAGGAAGATCAGCAGCGCCCGATTGGCCAGCTTGGCCAGCAGGGCGGGCTTGTCGGCGCCGGCCTCGGCCAGCCGGCCGAGCGACAGCGCCATCGATACCCCGCCGATGAACAGGAAGAACGGGAAGATGAGGTCGGTGAAGGTCCAGCCGTTCCATTCAGCATGCGCCAACTGGCTGTACAGGCTGGACCAGTCGCCCGGATTGTTCACCAGCACCATGGCGGCAATGGTGAACCCGCGAAACGCGTCCAGCGAGGCGAGGCGGGCCGGACTGCCCGTCATTTACTTGGTTTCTTGCCGAACTCGGGATCGATCTTGACCAGCGCCGCCAACAGGAAAGCCGGCAAGGTCATCAAACAGACATAGATGAAGAAATGCTGGTAGCCCAGGTATTCCTGGACCTGGCCGCTGTACATGCCGGGAACCATCATCCCAAGCGCCATCAGGCCGGTGCAGATTGCGTAGTGGGCAGTCTTGTGCTCGCCGTCAGCCACCATGATCATGAACATCATCAGCGCCGTGAAGCCGAAGCCATAGCCGAACTGCTCGAAGGCGATGCAGGCCGATACGACCAGAATGTTCTCCGGCAGCTGGGTAGACAGGAAGACGAATACCAGGTCCGGCAGGTGGATCGCCAATACCATCGGCCACAATGCGCGCTTGAGTCCGATCCGCGAAATCAGGTAGCCTCCGAGCAAGCCGCCCAGGGTCAGGGACAGAACGCCGACCGTGCCATACACCATGCCAACCTGCGAGGTGCTCAGCCCCAGCCCGCCTTTTGCGATCGGATCCTTCATGAAGGGCACGACCAGCTTGATCAGCTGCGATTCACCAAGGCGATAGGTGAGGATGAAGGCCAGCACCAGCAAGATGTCGCGGCGCGCGAAGAACGCCACGAAGGTGCTGAAATATTCCTTGATGTAATTGTCGCTTTTGGCGACCGCATGGTCGTTGTCGGTCCTTGGCAAAATAAATGAATGCCAGGCCCACAGCGCCAAAAACATGCCGCCCGTAACGAACAGCACTACCGACCAAGCGTAGCCGACGTCACCCGTGCGTTCCGTCAGCTGCCCGGCCAGGTAGACCAGGCCGCCCTGTCCCGCGATATTCGCCAGGCGGTAGAAGGTGCTGCGCACGCCAACGAACGCAGCTTGCTGGTGTTGCGGCAAGGCCAGCATGTACAAGCCGTCCGCAGAGATATCGTGGGTGGCGGAACTGAATGCCATCAGCCACAGGATGGCCAGGCTGATCTGGAAGAAGGAGGGCAGCTGGGTCGTCAGCGCCACCGACGCCAGCGCCGCGCCAATGATGAACTGCATGCTCACGGTCCACCAGCGCTTGGTGCGGAACATGTCGATGAAGGGAGACCACAGCGGCTTGATGACCCATGGCAGGTACAGCCAGCTGGTGTAGAAGGCGATATCGGTATTGCTGACACCCATGTCCTTGTACATGACCACTGACAAGACCATCACGATCACATACGGAATGGCCTGACCGAAATACAGGGTCGGGATCCAGGTCCACGGATTGCTAACACGCGGTTTTTGCATAGATCTTTCGCGATCGATGCAGGTCCGGGTGCGCTATGTAGCGAGTGCCTGGCGCACGCTCCCGCGCGACGCCTCGAGCAGCCCCCTGGCCTGGTCGATACTGGTTTTTTTGGTCAGGGCCACGATGGCGACCTTGACGTGGAAATCGCATTGCTCCAACACTTCGCGCGCTGCGTGTTCATCGGCGCCCGTGGCAAACATCGTCAGGCGGACCGCACGCAGCACCAGCTTGGCGTTGGTTGGCTTCAAGTCTACCATCAGGTTGCCATAAACCTTGTTCAAACGCACCATCAGCGCGCTTGAAAATGTATTCAGGGCGATTTTCTGGGAGGTGCCGGCTTTCAGGCGCGTGCTGCCGGAAATTATTTCCGGGCCGGTGTCGAGGGTGATGCCGATCTCGGCTTCCCCAGCCACCGGCGCGTCGGGATTGTTAGCGAAGCCGATCGTGAGGGCGCCCGCTTCGCGACCGGCGCGCAAGGCGCCCAGTACATACGGCGTGCCGCCGGAGGCCGCCAGCAGCAACAGCACGTCCGTCGGGCCGGGATGCAGCGCCAGCAGGTCGGCCGCGCCCTGGACGACATCGTCCTCGGCGCCTTCAACGGCAACGAACATGGCGTCCGCTCCGCCGGCCAGCAGGGCCAGCGCGCGTTCATGCGGCCAGGAAAAAGTAGGATAGAGTTCCACGCTGTCGAGCACGCCAAGCCGGCCCGAGGTGCCGGCACCGACATAAATCAGACGGCCACCGGCTTCGATACGGGGCAGCGCGGCGGCCACCGCGCGCGCGATGGCGGGAGCGGCAGCCCGCACCGCGTTGACGGCGCCCACCTGATCGTCGACCAGCACGGCGACCAGTTCTTCGGTCGGGTACAAGTCAAGATCAGCGTGCCGAGGGTCGGGTGATTCGGTCTTTAACATCGCCATCTGCTTTGTCTTCGATGGAAGCAGTGTAATCCCAAAACCGCTGAGGTCTTACATGAAACGTTTGGCGCCTGTCATTCCAAGGGGTTATTACTTCAGGCAACCCGTCGCATCTCGGCCACAAAATCGTAATGGTCGCTGCGGCAATAGGAATGGGTAAGCTCCACCGCCTGTCCCGATTCGAGGTAGCCGACGCGGGTAATGAACAACACCGCCTGTCCTTCCGGCACGCCAAGCTGGCCGGCCAGGGTGGCCGAGGCGTTCATCGCGCGGATGTGCTGCAGTGCCCGCACCGGCATGTGGCCGGTTTCGGCCAGGTGTTCGTACAGGGAATTGCCAACTGCCTCTGGGCGCGGCAGCACGGTGGCCGGGATCACGCTCACTTCGTAGGCCATGACGATGTCGTCCGCCATGCGCAGGCGTTCCAGACGCGCCACCTTGGTATTGGGCGACAGGCCCAGGCTCAGTTGTTCATCGGCGGCGGCCACCACCAGCGAGCGGCTGAGCCACTGCGAACCGGGCTTGTAGCCGCGCTGCTGCAATTGCTCGGAAAAGCTCGACAGGTTTGACAGCGGCTGTTCGATGCGCGGGGCCACGTAATTGCCGGAACCGCGGCGGCGCACCACCAGGCCCTGTTCAACCAGCTGGTCGATGGCCTTGCGGGCCGTCACGCGCGACACGTCAAGCTGTTCGGAGAGCAGGCGTTCGGATGGCAGCGCCTGGTCAACCTGGTAGCGGCCTTCGCGCACGTCCAGGATCAGCTTGCGCGCCACTTGCATGTAGAGCGGCGAATTGTCGTTCAAGTCGGCTTTGAATTCGGTACTGGTATCGCTCATTACGTTCCGCTCTGGTTCATTGTGCTGTCCTGCACTGAGTGTAATCTGATCGTGGCACAAGGCTCACACGCGAGAAGGTTACAGCAACTGTGACCGCATTCTACTGTGCGTGCGGCAAAAAAAGAGCATTTCATGCAATGAATTGCCCACATACCAAAAAGTTATGTGTTCCAGATGCCTATTCATTGGTAGCCTGATCGTACAGGCCGTATTCTGCAAACCTGGCAAGATTGCTGATTCAAAAGGGTCGACATGAAAATGAGGCGCGCATTGCTGGGTTTGGCATTGGTAGGCGGATTGACCCGCGTGCTGGCGGCCGTCCCCAAGCGCAAACTGACAGACGCGCTCGATGCGGAGCTGGCCGCCGTGGTTGCCGATCCGGCCTGCCAGCTGACCAGCCTGTCGGTGCTGGCGATTCGCCATGGCAGGGTTGCCTACCAGCGTCAGTTGGGCCAGCGCGTGCTGCCGGACAAGCCTGCCGACGCCCATACCTTGTACCGGATCGCGTCGATTTCCAAGATGATGACGACTTTTGCGCTGATGCGGCTGGTCGAAGAAAGCAAGCTGGCGCTCGACACCGACGTCAGCGACTACCTCGGCTTTGCGCTGCGCAATCCCCATCATCCCGCCCACCCGATTACCTTGCGTTTTCTGCTGTCCCATACGTCCTCGCTGCGCGATGACGGCGGCTACTCGTGGCCGGCCAGCGTGTCGCTCGACAGCGTGCTGCTGCACGGCAGCGGCGCCATGTGGGCGCGCAACGCGCCACCCGGCGCATTTTTCACCTACGCCAACCTGGGCTGGGGCGTCATCGGCACCATCATGGAAAAAGTCACGGGCGAGCGTTTCGACCGCCTGATGAAGCGCCTGCTGCTCGACCCGCTCGGCCTGCACGGCGGTTTCAATCCGTCCGAATTTTCCGCCGCTGATATCGCCAACCTGGCCACCCTGTACCGCAAGCGCACCCTTGACACCGAAGTGTGGAATGCAGCCGGCCCATGGATCGCGCAGGTGGACGACTACAGCGCGCGAGCGCCGGCGCCACCGCCCGGCATCGACAGCTATGTGCCCGGCACCAACGCCACGCCGTTCAGCCCGACCGGCGGCCTGCGCGTGTCGGCTGCCGACATGGGCAAGGTGATGCTCATGCTGATCAACGGCGGCGTCCACGAGGGCCGGCAGATCCTCAAGCCGGCCACCTTGAAAACCATGTTCACGCGCCAGTGGACATTCGACGGCAAGGGCGGCAACGGCGACACCGACCGCGGCCTGTTCAACAGCTGGGGCCTGGGCAACCAGCACTTTACCGAACCGCTGGTGGAGGGCGCGCGTTTCAACGCCGTGGGCCACCTGGGCGAAGCCTACGGGCTGATGTCGGTCTTCGCGCTCGACCTGGCGGCCAGGAGCGGCATGATCATGCTGGTGGGCGGCGTGTCGTCCGACCCCGATGCGCTCAAGGGAAGCTACTCGGCCATGCCGCGCTTCCAGGAGCGCATCTTGTCGGCCATATACCGGCGCGTGCTGGCGCGATGACGCGGCAGCTGATCGTCATTGGCGGCGGCGTGATCGGGCTCACCTCGGCCTGGTGGCTGCTCGAAGCCGGCTTTGGCGTGACCCTGCTCGAGCGCGCACCCGAGGTGGCGACGGGCGCCAGCTGTCGCAATGGCGGCCAGCTAAGCTACCGCTACGTGGCGCCGTTCGCCGACGCCGGCGTGCCGCTCAAGGCGCTGCAATGGATGTTCCAGCCCGACGGCCCGATGCGCTTCCGGCCCGAGGCCGACCTGCGCCAGTGGCGCTGGATGGCGCAGTTCCTGGCGCACTGCCGCGCCGGCATCAACCGCAAGACCACCATCAAGCTGCTTGAGCTGGGTGAATTGAGCCGGATCGCGATGGCGCAGCTGGATCTGCCGAAAACGCAGTTTGCATGGCGCGAGGCCGGCAAACTGGTGGTCTACCGTTCGCGCAGCAGTTTCGACGCGGCGCTGGCGCGGCCCGATGCCGGACGCCAGGTGCTGTCGGGGGCCGAATGCGTGGCGCGCGAACCGGCGCTGGCCGCAGCCGAGGGTGTGCTGGCCGGCGGCATTTTCAATGGCGGCGAGGCGGTGGCCGATTGCCACGCCTTCTGCCAGGCGCTGGCCGCACGCCTGGAAGCGCATCCGGGTTTCAAGGGCATTGTGCACGGCGAGGCGCGTGCCTTCGTGACCGAGGGCGGCAAGCTGACCGGCCTCGATACCAGTGCCGGCCTGCTGAGCGCCGACGCCTTCGTGCTCGCGGCGGGGATCCAGAGCCGCAGCCTGGCCGCCAGCGCCGGGATCTACCTGCCGCTGTACCCAATCAAGGGCTACAGCCTGTCGGCGCCGATCCGGGCGAGCGACCTGGCGCCCGAGATCAGCGTGACCGACTTCGAGCGCAAGGTGCTGTATGCGCGCATCGGCGACCAGTTAAGAGTAGCGGCGATGGCCGACCTGGTGGGCGAGGATACCCGCATCGACCCGCGCCGCATTGCGGGCCTGACGCGCCTGGTGCGCGAGACCATGCCGCATGCGGCCGACTACAGCCAGGTCAGCGCATGGGCGGGGCTGCGCCCGGCCACGCCGAGCAGCGCCCCGATCATCGGCGCCACGCGCTACCCGAACCTGTGGCTCAACGTGGGGCAGGGGGCGCTGGGGTTCACCTTCGCCTGCGGTTCGGCGCGCATATTGGCCGACCTGATTTCCGGCAGGGCGGCGCCGATCGGGATGGATGGATTGTCGCTAGGGCGATGAGTTACTGCAGCGGCAGCGAAATGCATCAGATAGAAACGCAAACGCCGCAATTTCTACGGCTAAATTGGATCCTTTTGGCATCACTTCGGCTTTATCTGCTCAGCCGGCGGGCTCCGAGCGGTAACCCCTGCAGATGCAGCAATGGCCCCTGGGCGCAAACGGATGGAACGGAGCACCTGTTCGAAGATTTTTTTGCCTTCTTCGAATGGTGGTGGGACATGCCCGCTTAAGGCAGGGCGACTGGGTGTATTGTAAGAAGGTTCGCCTGGCGACAGAGGTCGCTTGAGTTTATAGTCGTCGGATGTGGCAGCGACCATATGCAACTTCAGATGCGGCCGATCCGGACGCTGCGGCACACCGAAGGTTTCTGCTTCAATTTCATAGACTTGGTCTGCGGGCCGACAGCTGCTCTTAGAGCAATTGGGGCCATACGTAAACCCGACAGTGCGCCCAGGACTACCTAATATGCTCGACGCAACCGGACCATAGTGTTCCAGAATGCCGACAAGGTGTAGGTCTGCCTGTTCGGCATACATGCTAGGCATTTCTTGAATATTCTTCTCAACAGAAAGGTCTGCCGGAACAACAACCAGACGGAAGATCAGGTTTGGATATTTCGCACTGCGGAAGGGAATTTCCAGCGACGTGTCAGATTCGGGGCCGGCCGCCTCGTCAATCAAACCGAAAGCCGTACAAAATCCGGGGGATCTTGGAATTTCAGTTGGGGCGCGACGATGATATATGCTCATGAAGCGCCGGTACTCAAAAGCGGCGGCGTCAGGACTCTCAATCTGGCGCTGGCTAATTGCCCCTTCGAACGTGCGAATGCGTCTATCGCCTTGGTCTAGATAGCCAACGCTGAACTCAAACCCTCTGCGAAAAGCGAACGCTTGGTTTTCCGAGAGAATCGCCTTGCCAGAGACTTTATGGGAATAGCGAGACGCTTCGAGGGATTTCTTCTTTTTCTCCAGCCTGGATTTTGCCGCGATGATTTCTTCTGGCGTTCCACTCTGTGCGTCTTTTGCATCCTCTTGTATCGTTGCTTCTTGTTCCCGAAACCACTCGCGATAGCGCTCTTCACTTGTTTGCCTCGCGTTCGCATCATCGTAAACTCGCCTATATCCGACTGGAGAGCTTGGAAAAGTTTCGCCAATGGCCACCTTGCCCCATCTCAATCCATTTCCTCCGATGTCATGAATGCCATCAAAGCCATACGCACCTTTGAATTTCTCTTTGGTTGCCGCCATTTCCACAGAAACAGGAAGGTCAATTAGGAAGCGATCAAGGCAGATCGTTTGCCAGCCCGACGGTGTGACGTAGGTCGTTTTCGTCGGCGGCTCACTCGCTTTACTGCATGAAGACAATAAGATAACGAATGCGAGCACGGGCACGTGGAATTTCGGATAAAGGCGCTTCGATGATATAAGTTTCATTATAATCTTTGCTATCAAGCATTTTTCAAGTCTTGGGCAGCGGGTCCGAATGGCAAAAGTTGATTCTTCTGATGCTCGTTGTGAGTCAACACCATTACACTCAGTTTTTCAGGATGGTTGTTTTCGCCAATTGTCCAGTTGGTAGGCAACTTGGTAAAAAAACCCCTAATCCCGACTGGTGCCTTAACCGGCACCTTTGGAGGGAGCCAAAAATCTTTGTGAAACGGCATCAAGCTAGCGAGTTTTTCGGCTTTCTCTGCGCCGATACCCTTAGGACATACGGGCCAAATTGACGCACCGTTCTCTGTTCCTTCGTCATTGGTCGTGCTCCATGGCACATGAGGAAATGTCTCAACGTAAATTTCTGCGTTACGTCTCGCCAATTTTTGAATTGCTTTAATTGTCGCATCTGCCGCTGGCAGTTCAATCATTGCTTCCATTTCCGTGGCTGCTACGACTATGGAATTTGCTCTTTCATGCGGTTCAAGTTTCCTGTCTAATGCGAAGTGCTTTCGCCAAATATTAACCCGCAGATTGCGAGCGAGCGCGTTGACATGAGTTGTAGCGTCCCTAAGTTGCTTCTTCGTCTTCTTGGTGTCGAGTAGCATGACAGCAATCTCCGAATCCCGCTTTCCGCTCTGGCTACGATCATTGATATTTGCGCTCCCGATGACAACATGTCTGTCATCAACTATCAACAACTTACTATGGATGTAGACCTGCTCAGTACGCACAACTTTGTCAACCAGTTCGCACGTTCGTAGATTTAGCAACGTTAGATACTTGCTCCAATGCGTTTCAGAGATTTTCTCGTATGGCGCTATGCCATTAGTTCGTGCACCCGCCCCTGCCAGCGCCCTCTCCCACGCATCTTCGGATGACAGCGAATTTTTGCACATCCTCCTGGCGGCAATGGCACGACGCACACGATTAATCAAACTTTGGTTGGCAAACACCAAGCTTTGCATTGTCCAGTGAATCTGGCCGACCACAGTAATATCGTCAAGTGTCCCTTCCGGGTGAACCGGTAGCACCATATAAACGTGGAAGGGCTGGTCCCGGCGAATTGCATGTGCAATCCGATCGCCGAGTGCTTTGCCGATTTCGTTGGTAGGTAAAAGCATCTTTCCCCCAGCGTTGCCGGCGCTGCTTATTTCTGACTTGATTCGATTCATCCGCTTGAGCTTCATGACTTTCATGGGGCCGGAAGTCAACAACCCGCTATCGGGACTGAACACGTCAATCGATGGAGTACCACATTCAGTCTGGTAAAACTGATTCTCAATATAAATGAAATCCGTCGCGCCCCTGATCAGGTTGACCATCTGCGTCTGAATCTCGCGCTGCTCCTTGACCGGCATGACCTTGTCGCCCCTCGCTTGCGCCTCCTGCACACACATCTTGAGCGGTGCACTGCGTAAGACACGAACCGCAACATTGGTTGGCGGCTCTTTTTCCTGTGGCGGCCGCGGGACTGGAACAAGGTGTGCTGGAATCAGCAAACCGGTCTTTATAAATCCTGGCCGACTCTCAAAAACAGCACGTATGAGTGGTCCCACGTCCTTCAGAGTTTGCTCGGACAGATAGCTTTTCTGCGCCGCATTCCAGCGATCGATAAAGTTCCTAGCCACGTCATCCACCGCCGGACCACGAATTTCGCAGTGGACGTCTTGCCACGGCTCGCGCGGTTGTGTCGGCCCAAGCACCGCCCCTGTTGCAGCTTTGGTGCCCTTCTTGAGCAACAGTGGATGGGGGCGAGCGGCACTCCACCCGACCGCGAGCTGGGATGCATAAATCAGCTTTGCAAATCGCATGAATTGCTTGATGATTCCGTGTAACTCGGCTTGGCTCATGCCACCAATTGCTTCCTCCAGCGTGCGGTCGCCCAAAGCAACGATGGCAAGAAATTTGCCGTTAATAGCCGCTCTCACCTGGTTGATGTCGTTGATGATGGCGACCTGAAATTGGTTCACCCCGTCGACCAGTGCTGCTTTCGCATTGTGCGTTGCTGCCGTAACCTCGCCTACGCCCTGTCGCACAGCCGCTTTTCCCTGGACTACGGCGCGCTCAACACCGGGTCCGATCTGCACGCATACCTGCTTTCCTTTTTCGGTCACCTGCTGGGCCGTGCCGGCCAGCGCAGCTTCGACATTGATGAATGCATTCACACCGGCGCGACCAAGCCGTTCCCCGCCGGCCACGACGTCGCCCCCTATTGAATGCGCGTCAGGACTTATTTGCAAACCCTTCAGGGGCGCCAGAAAATCGGCAAGCGATAGTCTCGATCGCCTCGTTGGTGCCCTTGATCGTCTGTGTCTCGAAGTTTCGTATGGCATTGGGTATGCCGGAGGTGGATTCGGCGCCAATATTATCAATCTTGAGGCCACCGAAGAAGTCCGGCAGTTGCGACGCAGCGCATGAGCTGCTCACTGCCTTCGCGGACGCGACCACGGCCGCGGCACTGATATTGGCGCCAGCCTTCAAAGTTCCAGCGCCGGCCTTGAGCCCTGTCGCTCCTGCGTCAACTAGCGCTTTACCTGCCTCGAGGTGAATCCTTGCGCCCTTGTTGACCAGCTTGACCGCGTCAAGCGCTAGCTCGTTTGCCTCCTCCGTCCTGGCATGAATAAATTGGGACAGCGCGCCAGGGTCACTGTTGCCGCCCTTGTTCCACGTTCCCGCGCTCAAAGTAGTGATTAGCAAGTCCGTCATGCCCAGGCAAGGGCCTTTGCCCTGTTTGACGGCATCCGATCCTGGAACGCCCGGGTTGTAGCGTTCCATGAATTTCCGGGCGCCTGGATTGAGGGAGAAAGAATTGTCATCATAGCGGCCGTACGCCAGGTCCATTCCTCCGACGTATGCGACCTCATTGTCGATCACCACCATCTTCTGGTGGTGGCTGAAAGCGGCGCCTTCGGTACCGATATAGTCGCTCTGGGGACCGCTGGGGCAGCACATCGCCTGCATCGTCTTGCGCCCGGAATTGAGCTGAAAAATTGCCAGCATCGTTTCCATGTCAAAGGTGTCCAGGCCGACCTTCGGCGACATCCATGGCATCACAAACACCCGAAACGCCGGCAAGGTATCGATGCGCTCATGCAGAATGTCGATCAAACGTTCACCAGGGAGGATGTCAACGTCCCAGTTGACCTGCCATCCGGCGATGAAGATGCTTTTTTTGGCACCCTTCATGGCTGCGGCCACTGCCTTGAAATAGTCCTCACCAGTGGTGAAGCAATTGACCAGGTTGTTCTGTCGGATTGGCGCAAATGGATTCGGCTCCACCAGATCCTGGCCATGCGCAACAGCTTGCGCTGCAGCCTGACCTGCTACTTTTCTGACACCGCCTTCGCCGAGGAGCTTCACGGGAGTAAAGGGTCTGTTCATGTTGTTCTCACAGGATTTTCTTGATGAAGTTGAAACTGCTGTTTTCCCCTGTCGCCTCACCGGCGCGCTTGCGCTCCTTTTGGCTTTCTGGCGTAGCGATATGGGTAGCTGGTTCGTCAGAAAAATCGAGTGCCGCCAATCCATGCAGCGACTTTTTGCTTTCGGTCCAGTCTTCCTGCTCGTCGTAGATGTTCAATGGCCGCTCGATACCCGGACCGAGCAGCAACAGGTCGTTGGGCCATCTGGCAACAGCGACCGACAGACGCAGCTCTTGCGCCTTGGTCATTCTGAGCTTGCCTTCATCGTCCGAACGGCCTTCCACAATGACCCGGTCACGCGCGGCGCCACCGGTGCGCACTATCTGCCAGTCGTAATGGCTCAGCGGTGTTGCAGCGGAACCGGGCAGGGCGGTAAGCATCAGATCGAAGCTTAGCGGTGTGGGTTTTGTTGCTGATTTCGGCAACTTGGGTAGCGGATAGCTCAGGCTTTCAGGTCCAATGAAACTTTTTTTGCCCGCATGGATCATGATCTTCCCCGGGCATTGCACGGTAATATTGCCACCATCGATGCTAATGTTCGCGCCGCCGGCGGTCGACAGACTGATGCGCTTGGCGGCGGCCCAGTCAATATGCGCATTTGCGCTGATCACGTTCACCTCGTCGCGTGCCTGTACAGTGATCGTCGCCGCTTGCGCCTCGACGTGAATTGCATCTTTGGCGGCGATCATCTGCAGGCCGGTATTGCGTTCTCCCGCTTTCATCGCGCCGCCCAGAATACCGATTGCCTGGCCGCTGTGCATGCGCATCTGCCCGCCGGAAATGAACTGGCTGTCTTGCCCGCTCAACAACGTCACCGTTTCGCCGTTGGCCAGTTGTAGGCTCTGGCCGGCGTTCACACCCAAGCCCGCCTTTGCCGCGATGGCAATGATAGCGTCGGTCGCATGCGGCAATTTATTGCCGCCGGGTTTAATGTTCTTGTCATTCGCGTCGGCTTTGGCCCCGCCCAGGCTGGCATTGCCCACCATGCCGGAAGCTGCGATTAATAGCGCCCTCAGCGGCGCCTCCTTTTCATCAAGGACGCTTTCGTTTGCTTTCTCCGCACCAGCATGTGACGCCAGGGCCACGGTCTGGTGCGTAACAGCAGCACGACTAAGGGTTTCGGCCATCGTCACTGCCTGCTTCAGCATGGCCATACTCGGCGCATTGTCGCCCGCAGGATCGCGGCTACCGGCATTGTGGCTGATCGTGTAGCTGGTAATGAGCAGCCCTGCACCAGCCCGGATCGATCCATAAGCATCGGTGCGCAGCTCTGCGCCATGCCCCCTGAAACTGCCGCGGTAGTTGTCCGCGCTGTGGATCAAATGCCCCAGGTTGAGTTCCGTGGCGGCGTGACTACTCTTGAGCTGTACCCGGCCTTGCGCGTCGGTGTCGTCGAACAGCAATTGATTGAATCCTGCGCCGCCAAACTCCTTGCTGCGCACACCCCACTGCGCCGCGCCGTTGCGATGACCAGCGCTGTCGGAGGAAGCACCATGCCATACGGGGCTGTTGCCGCCCGCCACATTGCCTTGCGCCGAGGGTCCATGGTCATGCGCCGGTTCGAAGCGCGACGCCAGGTTTTCCGCGCTGGGCTTCCCGCCGGGAGTGGGCGCTATGCCGCCCTCTCCCTGACCGTTGTACAAGGCACCGACAATGAGCGGTCGGTCAATATTTCCCTCGAGAAACTGCACGAGAACCTCATTTCCGATGCGCGGCAAAAACTGAAAGCCCATGCCTCCACCTGCCGAACGTTGTGCCACGCGCACCCAGCAACTGGCGTCATTGTCTTGCCAGTGAAAGCGGATGCACACGCGGCCAAGCCGGTCGCAATACAGTTCATCCGCGCCGTTTGCGCTGGCGCTGCCATCGGCGCTGACCACAATCGCGCTCTGCGAACCGGGCGCGGTTGCATGCGCGCGGCTGCGACCAGCGCTGCCAGGCAGTTGCGGGCGCCAAGGCACATCGGCCAGCACCGCTTCGAAGCAGTTGGCGTAACCGGTCTTGCGGGCTTGCTCGATGACCAGCGCGAAATCTTCCGGCGCGTTGCCCTGAACGATTTCCTGCAGCAGTTCCGGGATCGGTCCGAACAATTCGGCCAGTGCCTGCTGGGCCGGCGCTGGCAGATTGTTCACGCCCACGCTGGTTACGCGCAGCATCACGAACGAGGGGGTGTCGCCCAATCGATTCAAGGGTGCGTCAAGCAGGACCATCCGCGTGCCGGCGCGCAGCGTACGCACGGTGGAACGGCCGCTCCACAAGCGAGCGCGCGCCTCGCGGCCCTGCATCTGGATGTCCGCATAACGCTGGGCCTGGTCGGCACTGGCGTAAGCGTATTGCCCGGGTACGTCAAAGGATTCCAGCGGCGGGATCTTGCTGCCGTTTTGTAAGCGCGAGGGCGAACTGGCAGTTACCGCCTTCTTGGATTTGTAATCGTAGCTGAGCACGGTCTCGGCCGATGCGCTGATGAAGAAGTGCGCCCGCAAGGCTTGCACGGTGTCCTGGATTTCCCCAGCACGTACATTGTGGTAGCGGATGCCGCCGCCGGCCCCGCTGCTCTGGTCGTCCGGTATTGCGCTCAGCTGAGTGCTGTCGGAAAACAGTACTGCGCCAAGGCCTTCGTCTGTTTGTTCAAAGCGCCAAGCCAGACCTTCTTCAGTCAGCAGGCGCTGGACGAAATCGAGGTCGGATTCCCGGTACTGGCAGCAGTAGCTGCGTGGCACAGCACCGTCCATGAACGGTCCGGCCTCGTCGCTCCAACGCCAGATCGCCAGTGGCACGTAGGCCTCGAACACAGATTCGACGATCTCTATTACGGACTTGTCTTGCCACACGCGGCTGTTGCGCACCTGGCTCAGGCGCCACATCCATGGGACCACGCGCAGGCGATAGCGCGCCAGGCCGCCTTCGCTTCCCAGCATTGCCACTTCGTTGATGTCGCCTTCAAATGTGGTGCGGGTGCCGTCGGCCAAGCTCACCTCCAGGCTCGCCGCCTGTCCCAACAGCGGTTCAAGTGCGATATGGGCATCGGTCGACAAGACGATGATGTCGCGCCCGCCGATGCATTGCACTTCATCGTCGGCGGCGAACGCTTCAACCAAAAGGCCGCCGGCGCCCAGATTCGCGCTGCCATCGCCGACCGTTAGCGCATACAGCCGGCTCGCGCTGGAAAACTGCGCCAGCGCACTGGTGACCTGCTCGATCAGGGTGGAGCCCATAGTGGTCCTTATTTGGGGCGGCATGAGGGTAAATCTGCCAAATATTTCGACAATATTTATTATAATGCAATATTTCTACATTGCTGCATACTTTCGGTTCAAGGAAAGACGCGAATGTTTGCGTTCGGTCAAATGACGTATTGCTCAAGGTGGGCGCAAAGGTCCTGGGAGCATGGAGTGAGTGCAAAGCTGCGCTGCTGCCGTCAGCGAAGATCCGGATTCCTTGGCTTCCATGCGGCCACTCGGGCTTTCACCGCCGCCCGCTGCCGCAGATCCAGTCCCGCCTCGACCGTGGGCAGCTGCTTGATCGCCAGCTCGTCGCCCTGCGCACTGGCCAGCAACCACCAGTAAAAGGCCACCTCCGCATTCTTGGGAATCCCTTTTCCCAAGGCATACATCAGACCCAGCTTGAATTGCGCGCTCGCGTGGCCTTGGTCGGCGCCTTTTTGAAACCAGATGAAGGCCTGGTCGAAGTCCTGGCGCACGCCCCGGCCGGTGGCATATTTCCCGCCCAATGCCGCGAACGCCGGCCCATAGCCCTGATCGGCCGCCCTTCGATACCATGTCGCAGCCTGCTCTTCGTCCTTGGCCACACCGATGCCGTCCTCGTACATTTTCCCCAGCAATCCCTGGCCTGCGGCGTCGCCCTGGTCGGCAGCCTTGCGAAACCACGCCACGGCCCGCTGCGGGTCGGCGGGGGCGCCCTCGCCCTTCATGGACATGATGCCCAGGGTCCGCTGCGCCAACGCGAGGCCCTGATCGGCGGCCTTGCGGTACCAAAGCAATGCCTGGCCAACATCCTTCGCAACGCCGCTGCCCGCATCGTATGCTCTTCCCAGGTGGTATTGAGACAAAGCGTACCCCTGTTCGGCCCCCTTGCGGTACCAGCCCACGGCCTGCTGCGCATCCTTGGCCAAGCCGCCATCGCCGAATTGGTACATCGCGCCCAGGTTGTGCTGGGCATTCGCGAGCCCCTGGTCCGCCGCTTTCCGATACCAGCTCACCGCCTGCTGTTCATCGCGCGCCACGCCCCGGCCCTGCTGATACATCACGCCGAGGTTGTACTGCGCATTGGCCACACCCTGCTCGGCCGCCTTGCGGAGCAAATTCACTGCCTGGACCGGGTCCTTGGGCACGCCGGTTCCGGCCATGTACATCAGGGCCAGGTTGTACTGCCCAACCGCCAGGTTCTGGTCAGCCGACTGGCGATACAAGCGGACCGCCTCGTCGAACGACTTTGCCACACCGGTGCCTCGCTCATGCATCGTGCCCAGGTACGCCTGCGCATCGCCGTTTCCCTGGGCCGCGGCTTTGGCGAGCCACGCGGCGGCCTGCACCGGATCCTTCGCGACGCCCTCGCCCTCGGCGAATATCAGGCCCGTTTTTAGCTGGGCCGCTGCCAGGCCTTGTTCGGCGGCCTTGCGATACCAGGCGGCGGCCTGCTGCGCATCCTTCGGCTGGCCAATGCCCCTTTCATGCAGCGTCGCCAGGTGGTACTGGGCTTCGCCAGATCCCTGCTCGGCGGCCTTGCGAATCCAGCCGAGCGCCAGCTTCGTATCCCGTTCCATGCCAACGCCGTCCAGGTACATCAGGCCCAGCATCAGCTGCCCCTTGGGATTGCCCGCTTCGGCGAGTTTGGAAAGGGTCGCGATTGCGCTTTTGAACTCCCGCTTCTCGATCGCAGCAACGGCTTCCTCGATGGTTTGTGCCGTGGCCGCGAGCGGCAGGCCGAGTGCGAATGCGCAGGCAAAGCTGATGACCAATTTGTTCATGCGGGTTCCAGTTAGGGAGCGGGGCGTCGTTTTACTATATCACCGCGGCAAGGCGACCAACCCACGCCATGCTCCCCTGCATCGGAATATGACGGATAATTGCAAGATTCCTCTATGAACGAGCGCCATGCCCCAAGCTTCTACCTGTCCCTGCGGCGGTCCTTCGCTGGCCACCTGCTGCGGCCCCTACCTGTCGGGGGCGGCAATCCCGCCAACGGCGGAGGCGCTGATGCGTTCGCGCTATACGGCGTACACCCAGCGCAACGAGCAATACCTGCGCGCCACCTGGGACGCGCGCACCGTGCCGGCCGAGCCCATCATTCAGGAAAACGAAAGATTACAGTGGCTGGGACTTCAGGTAGAATCTACTTTACGTTTACGTCAACGTAAAGCAGAATTGCCAGAATCGCAAGACGCCGATACCGTAGAATTCGTCGCGCGCTACAAGATCAATGGCCGCGCCCACCGCATCCATGAAATCAGCCGTTTCGTGCGCGAGAAGGTTGACGGCGCGGCGCGCTGGTTTTACCTGGACGGCAGTTTCCCGGACAAATAAGGATCGCAATGCCCCACATCGACAGCAAACTCAATCCGCGCAGCGATGACTTCAAAGCCAACGCGGCGGCCATGCAAGTGGTGGTCGACGACCTGCGCGCCAAAGTCTCGGCGATGGCGGCCGGCGGCGGCGCCGCTGCCAGCGCCAAGCACGTCGCACGCGGCAAGCTGCTGCCGCGCGACCGCGTGCAGATGCTGCTCGATCCGGGTACGCCCTTCCTCGAATTTTCCCAGCTGGCCGCCTACGAGATGTACGACGGCGCGGCGCCCGCGGCCGGCATCATCACCGGCATCGGCCGGGTCTCGGGCCAGGAATGCGTGATCGTCTGTAACGACGCCACCGTCAAGGGCGGCACCTACTACCCGATGACGGTCAAGAAGCACCTGCGCGCGCAGGAGATCGCCGACCAGAACAACCT
>JAZKCA010000044.1:0-37824 GCA_040388275.1 Pseudomonadota bacterium | reverse complement strand
ACCGCCACGCCGCGCGCGATGCACAGGCGCTGCTGCTGGCCGCCCGACAGCGACAAGCCGCTCTTGGACAGCTTGTCCTTGACCTCGCCCCACAGCGCCGCCTTTTTCAGCGCCCATTCGACGCGCTCGTCCATTTCGCCCTTGGACAAGTCTTCGTACAGGCGCAACCCGAAGGCAATATTGTCGTAGATCGACATCGGAAACGGGGTCGGCTTCTGGAACACCATGCCGACCTTGGCGCGCAACATGTTGACGTCCTGGTTAGGGTCGAGGATGTTGCGCCCGCGGTACATGATCTGGCCTTCGGCGCGCTGGCCCGGATACAGGTCGTACATGCGGTTCAGGGTGCGCAGCAGGGTCGACTTGCCGCAGCCGGACGGGCCGATGAAGGCCGTGACCTGCTTGGCGTGGATGTCGAGGTTGACGTTGGTCAGGCTCTGCGTCTTGCCGTAAAAGAAATTGAGATTCGAAATCTCGATCGTTTTTTCCTTCGGCGACACGGTAGGGATGGGGGTTGGCATTGGGCTCATGGCAGTCATCATTATTAGTTCGGGGTTTTCTGGCTGAACATGGTGCGCGCCAGTACGTTGAGCAGCAACACGCCCAAGGTCAGCAGCAAGGCGCCGGCCCACGCCAGCGCTTTCCAGTCGTCGTAGGGGCTCATCGCGAACGAGTTGATCATGCTCGGCAGGTTGCCGATCGGCGCGTTCATGTCGAGGCTGAAGAACGGGTTGTTCAGCGCGGTGTACAGCAAGGGCGCCGTTTCGCCGGTGATGCGCGCAACAGCGAGCAGCACGCCGGTAATGACGCCGGCGCGCACCGCCTTCAGGCGCACCATGGTGGCCACCTTCCAGCGCGGGGCGCCGAGCGCGAAGGCGGCTTCAAGCAGACTGTTGGGCACCAGGCGCAGCATATTGTCGGTGGTGCGCACCACCACCGGCACCGCGATCAGCGACAGCGCAACCGATGCCGCATAACCGGAATAATGCCCGGCCACGTCGACGTACATGGCCCACACGAACATGCCCAGCACGATCGACGGGGCCGACAGCATGATGTCGGTGACGAAGCGGGTTACCTGGGCAAAACGGTTCTCTTCGCCGTACTCGGCCAGGTAGATGCCGGCCAGGATGCCGATCGGGGTGCTGATGAAGGTGGCCAGCGCGACGATCATCAGGCTGCCGACGATGGCGTTGCGGATGCCGCCGTCGGGCGTGCCGGGCGCCGGCGTGTCGTTGATGAACAGGTTCAGCGACAAGCCGTCGAAGCCCTTGAGCAGCAGGGTGAACAGGATCCAGCCCAGGAAAAACAGGCCGACGGCCATGGCCATGACCGACAGGGCGATGCCGACGCGGTGCCTGAGCAGGCGCTTGCGGTAGACAGGGTTGAGGACAGCTTGCTTCATTTCACGCCTTCCTTGCGAGCCATGCCAGCGAGCATCAGCTTTGCGGCGGACAAGACGATAAAGGTAATGATGAACAGGATCAGGGCCAGCGCGAACAGCGACGAGATGTGCAGCTTGGTCGACGCTTCGGCGAACTCGTTGGCCAGGGTCGAGGAAATGCTGTTGCCGGCGGCAAAGAACGAGCCCTTCAGTTCATGCGCGTTGCCGATCACGAAGGTGACGGCCATGGTTTCGCCGAGCGCGCGCCCGAGCCCGAGCATGACCCCGCCGACCACGCCGGTCTTGGTGTACGGCAGCACGATCTTGCGCACCACTTCCCACTTGGTGCAGCCCAGGCCATAGGCCGATTCCTTCAGCACGGCGGGAACGATTTCGAACACGTCGCGCATCACCGAGGCGATGAAGGGGATGATCATGATCGACAGCACCAGGCCGGCGGTGACGATCCCCAGGCCCATCATGGGGCCGGTAAAGAACGGGCCGATGATGGGGAGCGGCCCGAGCGTGGCCTTGAGGAAGGGCTGGGCATAGTCGCCGAAAATGGGCGCGAACACGAACAAGCCCCACATGCCGTAAATGATGGACGGCACGCCGGCTAGCAGTTCGACCGCCGTGCCCATCGGGCGCCGCAGCCAGGCCGGGCAAATTTCGGTGAGGAACAGGGCGATCCCGAAGCTGATGGGGAAAGCGATCACCAGCGCGATCACCGAGGTGGCCAGGGTGCCGACGATGGCAATGGCCGCGCCGTACTTGTCGTTGACGGGATCCCACTCGACGCTGGTAAAAAAGCCGGGCCCGAACTCCTGGAACGCCGGCGCGGCGCCAATGATCAGCGAGACGATGATGCCAAGCAGCACCAGCAGGACCGATCCGGCGAACACCATCGTCGTCTTGTGGAAAATGAAATCCTGGATGCGCTGATTGCGCATCGTCGAATGCAAAGCAGCCCGATCAAGATCGGGCGCTAGCGGGAGTTCCATCGCTACAGTGTTTTGTAGTTGCATAAGTCAGTCAGAGTGTAGGGTGGAAAAGCGCAGCGCCTTCCACCATATTTGCGTGGTGGAAGGCGCTTCGCTTTTCCACCCTACGCCGCGGCGGGCGTAGGGTGGAGGTGCGAATTACCAGATCGCCTTGCCCGAAGCGTCTTTCAGGTTGGCTTTCCATGCGTCTGCGACCAGCTTGGTGACCGCTTCCGGCAGTGGAACATAGTCCAGCTCGGTTGCGGCAGCGTCGCCGTTCTTGAATGCGTACTCGAAGAACTTCAGCACTTCCTTGCCTTTGGCAGCGTCAGCCTGGGCCTTGTGCATCAGGATGTACGACACGCCGGTGATAGGCCAGCTGGCCTTGCCTGGCTGGTCGGTCAGCACGACCGAGAAGCCCGGGGTCTTGGCCCAGTCGGCGCTGGCGGCGGCGGCCTTGAAGTTCTCGTCGTCCGGCTGCAGGAACACGCCTTCCTTGTTCTTGAGCTGGGTGTGCGCAATCTTGTTCTTCTTGGCGAAAGCCCACTCGACGTAGCCGATCGAACCCTTGATCCGCTGCACGTTGGCGGCGACGCCTTCGTTGCCTTTTCCGCCCACGCCGGTAACCCATTTCACGGCCGCATCGGCGCCGATGGTGGTCTTGAAGGTCGGGCTCACTTTCGACAGGTAGTCGGTGAACAGGAAGGTGGTGCCCGAACCGTCGGCGCGGTGGACCACGGTGATGTCGTCGGCTGGCAGTTTCATGCCAGGGTTCAGGGCGGCGATTTCAGGCGCGTTCCATTTGGTGATCTTTTGCATGTAGATGTCGGCGATGACCGGACCGGTCAGCTTCATGGCGCCTGGCGCGATGCCGTCCAGGTTGACGATGGCGACCACGCCGCCCATGATGGCCGGGAACTGCATCAGGCCCGCTTCGTTCAGTTCTTCCACTTTCAGCGGCTTGTCGGACGCGCCGAAGTCGACGGTCTTGGCCTTGATCTGTTTGATGCCCGCGCCGGAGCCGACCGACTGGTAGTTCAGGCCGTTGCCGGTGGCCTTCTTGTAATTCTCTGCCCACTTCGCGTACACCGGGTACGGGAAAGTCGCGCCAGCGCCGGTCATGTCGGCGGCGTAGGTGGCGGAACTGGCCAGGACGGCCGATGCGCCAACAATCATGGAAGCTAACAAGTGTTTCATTCGCATATCAAGTCCTAGGTGGGTTATGACAGAAACTGAAGTCTCCGCCGATGCTGCGCAGTCTAGCGATCGAATATGACACGATTATGACAGGGGCGATTTTTAGCGAAATTCATGGCTTGCCCGGGCATGATACCCTTGATCTGTTCGCATAGGAACGGTGCAAACGGGAAAGTGTCACTGACTTGTCATATTTCGAAACTACACTCGGACGGGCTGACCAACCTTGAAACGATCCTCGAAAACAATGAAAACCGTTGAAGTCGCGCCGCCCGGCGCAGCCATTTTCCTCGACCGCGAATTGTCGCAACTGAGCTTCAACCGGCGCGTGCTGGCCCAGGCCGAAGACAATACGATACCGTTATTGGAGCGTCTTCGCTATTTGTGTATCGTATCGAACAACCTCGACGAATTCTTCGAAGTGCGCGTCGCCAGCCTGCTGGCCCAGGGCAACCTGCACGAAAATCCCCAACTGGCCGCCTCGCTGGCGCGCATCAGCACCGAATGCCACAAGCTGGTCGACCACCAGTACGCGATCCTGAACAAGGAAGTCTTGCCGCAATTGCAAGCCAAGGGCGTGCACCTGGTGCGCCATACCGACCGCAACGAAGCGCAGCGCGCCTGGGTCAAGGAGTATTTCGAGAAGGAAGTGCGGCCCCTGCTCACGCCCATCGGGCTCGATCCGGCGCATCCCTTCCCCCAGGTGGTCAACAAGAGTCTCAACTTCATCATCGCCCTGTCCGGCAAGGACGCCTTCGGACGCGGCACCGGGATCGCCATCGTCAAGGCGCCGCGCGTGCTGCCGCGCGTGATCCGCCTGCCCGACAAGCTGTCCAAGAATGGCCCCTCCTTCTGCCTGCTGTCGTCGGTGATCCACTCGCATATCGAAGACCTGTTCACCGGGCGCGAGGTGCTGGCCTATTCGCAGTTCCGGGTCACCCGCGACAGCGACCTGTGGGTCGACGAGGACGAGGTCAAGAACCTGCGCCAGGCGCTCAAGGGCGAACTGCAGGGGCGCCAGTTCGGCACCTCGGTGCGCCTCGAAGTGGCCAAGAATTGTCCGCCCGAGCTGTCCCAGTTCCTGCTCGACCAGTTCGCGCTCGACCCCAGCCGCCTGTACGCGGTGGACGGCCCGGTCAACCTGGTGCGCCTGACCGAGCTGATCGACCTGGCCAACCAGCCGGCGCTGCGCTTCGCCCCGTTCGTGCCGGGCCTGCCGGCCAACCCGGCGAACATTTTCGACCAGTTGCGCAAGCGCGACATCCTGCTGCACCATCCGTTCGAGTCGTTCCAGCCGGTGGTCGACTTCATCCGGGTGGCCTCGTGCGACCCGGCCGTGGTGGCCATCAAGCAGACCATCTACCGCACCGGCACCCACTCCGAACTGATGGAAGCTTTGATCACCGCGGCGCGCCTGGGCAAGGAAGTGACGGTGATCCTGGAACTGATGGCGCGCTTCGACGAGGAAGCCAACATCAACTGGGCCGACCAGCTGGAACAGGCCGGCGCCCAGGTGGTGTACGGCGTGGTGGGCTTGAAGACCCACGCCAAGGTGGCGCTGGTGATACGGCGTGAAGAACACGGACTGCAGTTCTACGCCCACCTTGGCACCGGCAACTACCACCTGACGACTACGCGCCTGTACACCGACTTCGGGCTGCTGACGGCGCACCAGGACATGGGGCGCGAAGTGAACGAGGTCTTCATCCACCTGACCAGCCTGACCAAGCCGCACAAGATGGCGCACCTGTGGCTGGCGCCGTTCGCGCTGCAGGCCGAGATCATCCACGCCATCAAGAACGAGGCCAAGATCGCCAAGTCCGGCAAACCGGGGCGCATCATCGTCAAGGTCAACGCGCTGGTGGACGAATCGGTGATCCGGGCGCTGTACGCGGCCTCGCACGACGGCGTCAAGATCGACCTGATCGTGCGCGGCGCCTGCACCCTGCGCCCCGGCGTGAAGGGCCTGTCGGACAACATCAAGGTGCGCTCGATCATCGGGCGCTTCCTCGAGCACAGCCGCATCTACTACTTCCGTAACGAACTCAAGCATGACGTGTACCTGGCCAGCGCCGACTGGATGAGCCGCAACCTGTTCCGCCGCATCGAAGTGGCCTTCCCGGTGCTCGACAAGGCGCTCAAAATGCGGGTCATCAACGAAGGATTGAACCCCTACCTGAAAGACAACTCGAACGCGTGGGAGCTCGAGCCGGACGGCCAGTACCAGCGGCGCCGCGCGCGCGGCAAGCAGACCGTATTTTCCGCGCAACAGCACTTGATGACACTGCTGGGCAACCCCATCTAGGCAAACACAATCGCAAGGAGAAGAGCATGGACCTGATCTTGTGGCGGCATGCCGAAGCGTACGACGCGGCAGCGGGCGAAAGCGACATGGAGCGCGAACTGACGCCGAAGGGGCAAAAGCAGGCGCGCCGCGTGGCCGAATGGCTGACCTCGCAACTGCCGGAAGGATGCAAGATATTGGCCAGCCCGGCCGCGCGCACGGTGCAGACGGCCGAGGCGCTGGGGCGCAAGTTCAAGATCGTCCCCGAACTGGCGCCGGGCTGCGACGCCGAGGACGTGCTGCTGGCGGCCAACTGGCCCAACGCCAAGGAGCCGGTGCTGGTGGTGGGCCACCAGCCGACCCTCGGCCAGGTGGCCGCGCTGCTGATGTCGGGCCAGCCGCAGGACTGGGAAATGAAAAAGGCCAACGTCTGGTGGCTGGTGCAGCGTGACCCGCAAGACCCGTACAGCCTGTACCTGAAGGCGGTGATGGGACCCGAGATGGTTGTGAAGGCTTGACGTTTTGCCGCGAGCTGCTAGAGTTAACTTGTATCAACTCTGGGGAACCGTATGTTAAGCCTGTGGGTCGTTGCCATTCTGGGAGGCATGGTCGGGCTCATCCTTTACGAACTCGTTGAAGAGGTTCGCGGAGGTTCGCACCAGCTGCATGACCGCTATCACGAATAGCAGATGGTCCTTTCGGGGCCAATAGACGGAAGCGGCGGCCTTGTGCTCGCCGCTTTTGCATTTCAGGTCTTGAAGAAAGCGATCAGGCCCGCCAACGCATGGGCCTGGTCGCGCATCGCCTCGGCGGCGGCGGCGGCCTGCTCCACCAGCGCCGCGTTCTGCTGGGTGACGTCGTCGAGGTCGCCGATGGCGCCCTTGACCTGGCCGATGCTCGCTTCCTGGTGGCTGCTCGCGGCGCTGATGGAGGCCATCATCCGCGTGACCTGGTCGACGCTGCGCACGATGTCGTCCATCGTCGTGCCGGCCGACCTGGCCAGTTCGCTGCCGCTGCCGATCTTGGCGGTCGAGTCGCCGATCAGCTTCTTGATTTCGCCGGCGGCGGCGGCCGAACGCTGCGCCAGGCTGCGCACTTCGGCGGCGACCACCGCGAAGCCGCGCCCCTGCTCGCCGGCGCGGGCCGCTTCCACGGCCGCGTTCAGGGCCAGGATATTGGTCTGGAACGCGATACCGTCGATCACGCTGGTGATGTCGCCGATGTGCCGGCCGAAGGCGTCGATCTGCGCCATCGTGCCGATCACGTCGGCCACCACGGCGCCGCCCTTGCCTGCGACGTCGGAGGCGGCCTGCGCCATCGTATTGGCGAGCTGGGCGTTGCGGCTGTTGTCGCGCACCGCCACGCTCAATTCCTCCATCGCCGCGGCGGTCTGCTCGAGGGCGCTGGCCTGGCGCTCGGTGCGCCCGGCCAAATCGGCGTTACCGGCGGCAATGTCGGTTGACGCGAGGTCGATGGCGGCCGCACCGGCATGCACCTGGCCGACGGTGCCTGACAGGCGAGCGGTCATTTCGTGCAGCGCATCGAGCAGCTGGCCGATTTCATCGCCGCGCGCATGCAGCGGCGCCCCGCGCAGGTCGCCGGCGGCGACCTCGCGCGCCTGCGCCACCGCTTCTCTGAGCGGCGCCACGATCGAGCGCGTGAGCAGCCAGGACAGCAGCGCGCCCGCCACCAGCGCGGCCAGGCCCAGGCCGATCAGCAATGCGCGGCTGTCGCGGAACTGCAGGTTCGAGCTGGTCGACGAGGCGCGCGCCTGCGCCGTCTGGAACGCCAGCGACGCCTCCAGCGCGGCGGCATAGGCCTTGAAAGCGGGATCCATCCTGGTGTCGATCAGCGCGCCCACTTCCTGGGTCCGGCCGATATTTTTGAGCCTGAACATGTCCGCGCGCGCGTCCAGATAGGCGGCCCTGGCGCGCGCGGCGGCGGCGGCCAGCGCCTGGTCGTCGGCGCCGCGCATCAGCGCGGCCAGGCGCGCGTCGAGCGCCAGCGCACGCTGCTCGCCCGCGTCAAGCTGGGCCTGGAAGTAATCGGCCACTTCGATACTGTCGCTGCGCCCGATCGCCATCGCGCGCGCCCCATTGAGTTGCGCCAGCCCGAGTTGTTCCGACAACAGTTGCTGCTTGGCGAGCCGGTTGTCGACCAGGTCGGCCAGCGCGAAATGGGCCGCCTGCTGGCGCCACAGCGACACGCCGATCATGGCCGCCATGATGATCAGGACGATGCCGAAGCAGGCCAGCACGCGTGCGCCAGTCGAGATGTTGGAGATTTTCATGAAGAGGAGATGGGGCGCACACGAGTCGAATCGCCAGCCTACCCGCCGAGTGTGACGACGATGTTACATGGCGGAAATATAAATTTCCGCGAAGTGGCGCGGAAAATACACGCAACGCTGGCGCGCGAAGCGGGCACGGCAAGGAGGAGGTTCAGACGGCGACGGCGGCCGGCACCGGCCCGCGCGGCAGGCGCCCGCCGCGCCGCATCAGGTCCGCCATGGCGGCGGCCGGCATCGGACGCGCGATGTAATAGCCTTGCACTTCATTGCACGCCAGTTCCTGCAATATGCCCAGCTGGTCGGCCGTTTCCACGCCTTCGGCCACCACCAGCATGCCCAGCGCGTGGGCCATCGACACGATCGCCTGGAAAAACACCTTGCCCTCGCGCGACTGGCCCAGTTCCGACGTGAAGGCACGGTCCACCTTGAGCACGTCCATCTTCAGTTTCTGCAGCTGCGACAGCGACGAATAGCCAGTGCCGAAATCGTCGACATGCAGTTTCACGCCAAGCGCGCGGATCGCGCCGAGCTGGGCGATGATGTGCTCCTGGTCGCCCATCATCGCCGATTCGGTAATCTCCACTTCGAGCAGGGCCACGGGCGTCGCGTGGCGCGCCAGGCACCGCTCCAGCTCGCGATGGACTTCGCCGCTGGCGAACTGCCGCGGCGAGACATTGATCGACACCGGCACCAGCGGCAGACCCTGCGCGCGCCATGCCGCCAGCTGGGCGCAGGCCTTGTCCATGACCAGTTCGCCGATCGGCAGGATCAGGCCGCTCGCCTCGGCCAGCGGAATGAAATCGAGCGGCGGCACCAGGCCGCGCTGCGGATGGACCCAGCGCAGCAGCGCCTCCATGCTGCACAGTTCCCCGCTGAGGGCGTCCACGCGCGGCTGGTAGTACAGCACGAACTGGTCTTGTTCTATCGCGTCGAGCAAGCTTTTCTTCATCTGGACGTGCGCGTGCACGGTGCGCGCCAGCGACGCCTCGTAGAAGCGGTAGCGGCGCTTGCCTTCGCTCTTGGCCGCGTCCATGGCAATGGCGGCGTCCTTGAGCAGCTTGGCGGCGTCGGCGGCGTCGCGCGGGAATACGGCGACCCCGACCGAAGCGCCCACGTCAAGTCGTTCTGCGCCGAGCGCGAACGGAGCCGCGAACGCGTCGACGATGCGCGCAGCCACCCGTTCGGTGTGCGCATCGCTGTCGGCGGGCACCAGCAGCACGACGAATTCGTCGCCGCCGAAACGCACCACGCGATCGCTGGGACGCAGCAGCGACTTGAGACGCTGCGCCGCGGCGGCCAGCAGGCTATCGCCGGCGGCATGGCCATGCGCATCGTTGACATACTTAAATTCGTCCAGGTTGACCAGCAGCAGCGCCACTTCGCTCCCGGCGGCCAGCGCGTGCGCCAGCACCTTGGGCAGATAGTGCAGCAGCCACTGGCGATTCGGCAGGCCGGTCAGCACGTCTTCATCGGACAAGCGCTGCAATTCGGCCACATGGCGCGCCTTGCGCAGCGCCTCGCCGGCGCGCTGGCGCGCGGCCGCGCGCCACGCCAGCGTGGTCCCGAGCGCGCCGAGCAGAATGATCAGAAGCGTGCCAAGCAGCGCCGTGTTGCGCGCGGCGCTCCAGAAGCGCGCATACGGCGCCATCGCCTGTTCGTCCGACACGGCCACCAGGCCCACCAAGGGGTAGACCGGCGAACGGTGCCAGCCGAGCATGCGCGAGCGGCCGTCAGGGAAGCCCTGGCGCGCGCGCACCACGGCCGCTGCGGAGGGGCCGGACCAGAGGCCGGCATCGTAGGGCAGCGCGGTGTCGGTCGGCGCGGCGCCGCTGCGGTGCTGTTCGACCCGCAGCCCGGATTCGGCGCCGGCGGTGGCGACCATGCCGTCGCGGCGCAGGGTCGCCGGCAGGTAGAAGGTCGTGAAATAGTCGGCGCGTACGCTGACCAGCACCACGCCGTCGAACTCGCCGTCGGCGCTGTCGATACGGCGGCTGAACAGGATCGCCTCGTGGGACGAGGTGCGCGGCCCGGACGGCGGGCTGATACGCAGGCCGCTGGTATTGTTGTCCTTGTGATAGCCGAAGAAGTCGGCCTGGCGCAAGTTCGTGCCGCAGGCCGCCGGCCGGATCGCGGTGCGCAAGACCCCCAGCCGGTCGACGATCGCCACGCAGGCGAAGGCGCTGTCAAGGAACATCCCCTCGCGCACCATGTCGCCGAGCTGCAAGGCGCCACCCGACTGCTCCCAGCTTTGCTTCAACTGCATCGACACCTGGTCCATATTGGCCACCGAGCGCGTCACATACTGCTCGTACGCCTGGGCCGCCGCGCCGACCTCGGCCAATGCGTCGAGCTCCAGCCTGGCACGTTCCTCGGCGGCGCGCACGAGCGTGAAGCCCCACAGCCCGGCCAGCAGGGCCAGCGAAAAAAGCGGCCAGAACATGACCCGGAAAGGAAGGTGGGCCACCCTTTCCGCCGTCCATCGTCGTTGCATTCCTATTCCTTGGCGGCGCAATGCCGCAGCAAAAAGATGCTATCAGAAAACTATTTCACGATGATGACACGGATCGGTGTGCGGCGTCGCGCTTGCGACATCGGTCAGACCACACTAGAATCTGGCCTGATTGCAGGAATTTCAACTGCGCTAACTTCAGGACGACCCCGATCGATGAAAAAAGCCCCTGCCCCGCATGAAGCGAATCCTCCAGAGACGCGCCTGTACCGGGTGGTGGCGAACCGCATCCGCGAACTGATCCGCGACGAGAACATGCGCGCCGGCCAGCGCTTGCCCGCCGAACGGGAACTTTCGGCCAAGCTCAGTGTCAGTCGCGCGTCATTGCGCGAAGCCCTCATCGCCCTCGAACTGGGCGGCTTTGTCGAGGTGCGCGGCGGCTCCGGTGTGTATGTGAGCGAACAGGCCACCGCCCAGGCCGACGTGACCGAAGTGGGCCCAGGCCCGTTCGAAGTGCTGTCGGCACGCCGCCTGATCGAATCGGAAGTGGCCGCCCTCGCCGCCAAGATGGCCACCGACAAGCAGATCGACGCCATCATGACCGCCGTCGTGGAAATGGAACGCGACCACGAAGACCGCGCCAGCAATGAACAAGCCGACCGCAACTTCCACCTCGCCATTGCGCGCGCAACCGGCAACAGCGCCATGGTCGGCGTCATCGACTACCTGTGGAACCAGCGCGGCAGCCTGTGGCACAAGCTCAAGGAGCACTTCCAGACCGAAGAGCTGCGCCAGCAAACGCTGATGGACCACCGCAAGATCCTCGAAGCGATCGCCTCGCACGACGCCGTGGGCGCCCGCCAGGCCATGCGCGCCCACCTCGAACGCGTGACCCGTACCTTCTCACGGGGATAATTGGCAAGTCCGGATTGCAGAATTGGTCTGACCAAAGTAGAATTGGCTGGCCATCACTGCCATAGGCTTGCCCATGCTGCGCCGAATACTCCTGCTTGCCCTGCTGTCCGTATCGCTCGCGGCCGCCGCCGCACCCGTGCGCATCATCCTCGTGGGCGACTCCACCATGGCGGGCCGCACAGGCTACGGCGACCTGCTGTGCCAGCGCCTGCTGCCCGAGGCCACCTGCATCAACCTCGCCCGCGGCGGACGCAGTTCCGCCAGCTTTCGGGCTGAAGGCCGCTGGGACCAGGTGCGCGCACTGCTGCGCGAGCCAGGGCCGTTCGGCGCCACCTACGTCGTCATCCAGTTCGGGCATAACGACCAGCCGGGAAAACCGGGCCGTTCTACCGACCTCGTCACCGAATTCCCACGCAATATGGCGCGCTATGCGGCCGAAACGCGCGAAGCGGGGGCGCTGCCGATCCTGGTCACGCCGCTGACACGGCGCAGTTTCAAGGGCGCCTATCTGCATGACGACCTGGCGCCCTGGGCCGCCGCCGTGCGCACGGTGGCGCGCGAAGGCCGGGTTGCCCTGATCGACCTGAATGCGCTCAGTGCGCGCGCGGTCCAGGCAACGGGTTCGCAACAGGCTGACACACTGGCGCAGGAAGGCGCGTTCGACCACACCCACCTGGGAGCCAAAGGTGCGGCGCTTTTCTCCGGCATGCTGGCCGCTGAACTCAAGCGCCTGCTCCCGGCGCTGGGCACGGTCATGCGCGGCGAAGCTCCGCAGGTTCAACCGGTGGCGCCTGCCGATGGCTGGGCCGCGCAGGAAGGCGGTACGCAGGGCGGCGCCAACGCCAGCAACGAGCATGTCTACACCGTCACCAACGCCGCCGAGATGCGCCGCGCAATCAAGGATGGGGGAACCGAAAAAAAGCAGATCCGGGTGGCAGGCATCATCGACATGCGCGGTGCCCTTCCCTTCGCCAGCACAGCCGACCAGGACGCGCGCGCCACGCTGCGCATTCCCAGCAATACGACACTGATCGGGCTCGGTGCGCACGCCGGTTTCGTCAATGCGAACATCCGGGTGGCCAACGCACAGCAAGTCATCATCCGCAACCTGCACTTCCAGAATCCGTGCGACGTGGGACCCGTGTGGGATCCGCGCGACGGCGACAAGGGCAACTGGAATTCCGAGTTCGACAGCATCGTCGTATCGGCATCGACCCATGTGTGGATCGACCACAACAGCTTTACCGACGCTCCGCTGACCGACGACAAGCTGCCCATCGAGAACGGGATGCGCAAGCAATGCCACGACGGCGCGCTCGACATCAACAAGGGCGCCGACTTCATCACGGTCTCGTACAACCATTTCGCCCAGCACGAAAAAAACCTGCTGGTCGGCTCCAGCGACAAGGCCGACGGCGACGCCGGCCACCTGCGCATCAGCTTCAGCAACAACCTGTTCGAGCACGTGGGTGCACGGGCGCCGCGGGTGCGCTTCGGCCAGGTGCATACCTTCAATAACTACCATGTGGGCGATCGCGCGCACCCGGTCTATCCCCATCACTACAGCATCGGCGTGGGAAAACAGGCCAGCATCATCTCGCACAACAACGCCTACGACATTGGCGGTGCGCGCAGCTGCGAAGACGTGGTTCACCATTTCGACCGCGACAGCGCGTCGTTTGCCGACAGCGGCTCCCTGCTGAACGCGCAACCATTGCCGCGCTGCGCCCTGGCTGGTGCGGCGAGCTGGCGCATTCCATATGACTTCCCTTTGCGACCCGCAAACGCGGTCAGGCAGCATGTGCTGGCCAATGCCGGCGCAGGCAAGGAGCTTGGCGCCGCCGGAGCCTCCATTACGGTGGGCGAAGCCGGCTTCAAGACGATCCAGGGTGCGCTCGACCATGTGATGGCCACGTTCGACAAAGCCACGCCGGTGACGATCAATATCCGCAACGGCGACTACCAGGAGCTGCTGGTCATCCGCAACAAGGACAGGCTGACGCTGAAAGGCGAAAGCCGGGACGGCGTCGTGATCCACGCGACCAATAACGAGAGCCTCCATCCGGGCGCCAGGGCCGTGCTGCTGGTTGAAGGGTCCGACCTGCTCACAATCGACACGCTCACGATCAGGAACGACACACAGCGCGCGCACGCGGCGTCGGCGCAGGCGGAAACGCTGTACTTCAACAACGACAGCGGACGCCTGATCGTGCGCAATGCCAGCTTCTTCAGCGAGCAGGATACGCTCCAGCTCAAAGGCTATGCATGGTTTTACCGGGTGCTCGTCGCCGGCAATGTCGATTTCATCTGGGGTGCCAACCGCGCGGCGCTGTTCGAAGAAAGCGAGATCCGCAGCATCGGCGACAGCGCCAGGCGCACGCGCGGCGGCTGGCTGGTGCAAGCCCGCACCATGGCGCCCGACGACAAGGGCTTCGTCTTCCTCAACAGCAGGCTGACGCACGGCCCGGGCCCGGCCGGCGACATTGTCGCGCCGGGCAGCAGTTTCCTGGCGCGCAGCGCGGGCCGCCCGACGGCATGGGACAACGTCGCCTTCATCAACTGCAGCATGGACCAGCACATCGCCGCCGAAGGCTGGGCGCGCAGCGGCATCAACAAGCAGCCGCCGCCCAATCCTGACGTCGCCAGCGCCGCGCGCGGCTGGCGCGAATACGGCAGCCGCGACCTGCAGGGGCGGCCAATCGACCTGCGCCTGCGCGCCGGCGCTTACGCACTGAGCGCGGACGAGGTGGCACAGCACTTCGCCAGCCGCGATGCTGTTTTCTCCGGGTGGGATTCAGGGCGCGGCTGGTCTGTCGCCCCGTGACACATGCTGGTCCAGAAAGGCCGCCATCGCGTCAACAGTCGGTTCCAGCCAGGGATCGAATAGCCAGAAACTGTGCGGCGTGCCTGGCATCAGCAGCACGCGGCTGGCAACGCCATGGACTTTCATCTTTTCCACCATGGTCTCACGCCCGGTACTCAAGCGCGGCTCGCCACCGCCATGGACAAACACAATGCCCAAAATCGTGCCAGGCTGCCGCCCGGCGGGCAAATACAGGTCAAGCTGGAGGCCGCGCTTTGCGTAGCGCGCAAAGGTAATGCCCCTGCCACGTGTACCGACGCGGGCACGTCGGCGCTGGCGATCCGTATCCCGGGATACGCGCCCACAAGCCTGGCATGGGTCGAGGCAGCGGTATAGGAATTGGCAGGCAGCGCGCCGCAACCGGCCAGCATCAGCAGGACAAGGAATGCCCTCACATCGCGTCGACGGCGAAGACGACCGTGCGCCGCGTGGTGCAGCCGGGCGCAAGGCCGGGGGCGGCAGCCTGCCCGTTTGGCAGATGGTCGAGCGGCTCGAAGCAGAAAAAATCGGCCCCCTTCGGTGCGTACAGGATGAAGTATTCCATGTCGCTGCCGATACGCAGTGCGATGCCCTGCTCCGGCAGGCAAATTTTCGCCTGTCCGTCCCAGCCGCCGAAGACGTGGTCGACCGCGTCGCCGGTCAAATCCCGCAATGACGCGAAATTCCAGTCGACCGGCAGTGCCGCCTTTTCGGCGGGCAGGCCGCGCCCGTCCTTTTTCCATACGCACGAGGCAGCGGCGTGCAGCAGTTCACCGCCGCTGCGCGCGAACCAGGGATGCAGGCCAAGCCCGAAAGGCAGCGCATGCGCCCCGCAATTGGTCACCTCGAGCCGGACCCGCAATGCGGTATCGAGCAGGCTGTAATGCAGCACCGCCTGGTACGCAAAAGGAGCGCACCCGCGCCGGTCCAGCGACAGGCGCACCTCGGTCTCGCTCTGGTAATCGATGTCCCACGCGCTTTGCCAGCCTTCGCCATGAATTGGACAAGGTTCGCCCTGGCGGTTTGCCGGCAGGACCACCGCATGCCCGTCGAAGCTGAAGCCCTCGGACTGGACCCGGTTCGCCCACGGCAGCATGGCAAAACACGCAACCTGGGACGGCGACGCCGGCGGGATGGCGCAGGCGCGGAACACGGCGCGCCGGGCACCGTCTTGCACCCAGTCGAAACGCGCCATGGCGCCGCCGATAGCGGGCAGCACCTCGGCGTGCAGACTTGCGTTACGCAGTGTGACGACCTTCACGCTAGCGGTACTGCGGTCCGTCCAGAAGGAACTTGCCGCCCTGGTAAATCGTGGTGACGTCGTCAGGATCGGGGAACTGCGCGGTATCGGGGAACATGTGCGCGAACTGCGCCGAACTGTCCTTGGCCTTGTAGCCCAGGAAGGCGGCGTGGCGGTCATCCCACCATTTGCTGGCGTTGTCGGACACGCCGAACGCAATCGTATGGCCCACGCGCGGCGCGAACAGCGCGCAGCGCAGGTGCTCAACCAGGTCATCGGTGCTATACCAGGTGGTCATCATCCGTTTGTTGATCGGCTCCGGGAAGCTGGACCCAATTCGCAGGCAGACCGTTTCGATGCCAAAGCGGTCGTAGTAATAGCGCGACAGGGACTCGCCAAAGCATTTGCTCACGCCGTACATGCTGTCCGGCCGGGTCGGCATGTTCGCGTCGACCATGTCGGTGGTGCGGTAGTAGCCCACCGCGTGGTTGGAACTGGCAAAGACCACGCGCCGCACGCCGGCCTTGTGGATCGCCTCGTACAGATTGGCCACGCCAAGTATGTTGGCCTGCATGATGGCCTCGAACGGCGCCTCGGTGGAAATGCCGCCGAAGTGCAGCACGGCGTCCACGCCTTCCATCAGGGCCAGCACAGCGGCCTTGTCGGACAGGTCGCATTGAACCACTTCTTCGCCCTCGCCGGCCGGCGCCATCGCGACAAGGTCGCTCAGGCGGATCACCGTGCCCCACGATGTGATGCGCTCGCGCAGCGCGCGGCCCAGCCCTCCGGCCGCACCGGTCAGCAGGATGCGCTTGAAAGGTGTAATTTGCGTCATGTTGATTGTCCTGTGTTGATTGATCTGATTCAGGTGACCGGCGCGGGGTTGAACAGGGTCAGCGCATTATGCAGCTTCCAGTGTTCGGCCCAGGTTTCGCGCCCGCTGGCCACCTCGAGCGCCAGCCGAAACAGCTCCCAGCCGATGTCCTCGATGCTCGCTTCGCCGCTGGCGATGCGCCCGGCGTTCACGTCCATCAGGTCATGCCAGCGCAGCGCCAGCTCGTTGCGCGTGGCGACCTTGATGACCGGTACCGCGGCCAGCCCGTACGGCGTGCCGCGACCGGTCGTGAAAATATGGACGTTCATGCCGGCTGCCAGTTGCAGGGTACCGCAAATGAAGTCGCTGGCCGGTGTGGCCGCATAAATGAGGCCCTTGCGGGTCAGCTTCTCGCCGGGGGACAGCACGCCCAGGATGGCCGAGGTGCCCGACTTGACGATCGACCCCATCGCCTTTTCGACGATGTTCGACAGCCCGCCCTTCTTGTTGCCGGGCGTGGTATTGGCGCTGCGGTCGACCCCGCCGCGCTTGAGGTACTCGTCGTACCACTGCATTTCGCGCACCATGGCGGCGGCGACGTCGGCGTTGGCAGCGCGCGCGGTGAGCTGGTCGATCCCGTCGCGTACTTCCGTCACTTCCGAGAACATCACTGTCGCGCCGGCGCGCACCAGCAAGTCGGTCATGTAGCCGACTGCGGGATTGGCGGTCACGCCCGAAAACGCATCGCTGCCGCCACACTGGACGCCAACCACCAGTTCCGAGGCGGGACAGGTTTCGCGGCGGCGCGCGTCCAGCACTTTCAGGTGCTGTTCGGCGGTGGCCATGATCGACGCGATCATCGACCCGAAGCCGACATGCTGCTGGTCCTGCAGGCACACGACCGACGGTTCGGCGCCGCTGCCGATCGGGATCGCCCCCTTGGGGAACAAACGCGTGGGCGGCAGCTTTTCGCAGCCCAGGCTAACCACCATGACGGCGCCGCCGAAGTTGGGATTCCTGCTGATATTGCGCAGCGTGCGGATCGGTATCTCGGCGCCCGGCGCATCGATCGCGACCCCGCAGCCGTAGCTGTGTTCGAGCCCGATCACGTCGTCCACGTTCGGATAGCGCGGCAGCAGTTCGTCCTTGATGCGGCGCACCGCGAAATCGACCACGCCCGACACGCACTGTACGGTGGTGGTGATGGCCAGAATATTGCGCGTGCCAACCGAACCGTCGGCGTTGCGGAAGCCTTCGAAGGTGTAGCTTTCCAGCGGCGGCGCGACCGGCGCGATGCGGGTGGCGACCGGCAGGTCGTCGAGCGCGCGCGGCGCCGGCAGGACCAGCACACTTTCCGACACCAGGCTGCCGCGGGCGATGGCGCGCGCGGCATGGCCGATGGTCACGTTGTAGCGTTTGACCGGTTCGCCCGCCGCCAGGTCGCTCAGGGCGACCTTGTGCCCTTGCGGCACAGCCTCCAGCAGCACCAGCCCGTCGGCGAACACCGCCCCCGCCGCCAGCCCGCCGTCATTGGCGACAATGGCGACGTTGTCGCCTTCGTGCATACGGATGTGGCGCGGGCCATCGATACTTATTGTCATTGCCTTTTCCTCGCTATGGCATGCTGGCCATCGTCATTTTTAGTATGCCACACAAAAAACAGTATTGGCTAGTCCGCCTTGCAAAATTGGTCCTACCACCTTAGAATGGCCTTACCAAACGACAATAATGAGACAACCGTGAAAACCAGCCGCCTTCAAGCCGCGCTCGTCGCGCTCACCCTCCTGTCCGGCGCGGCAAATGCCGCCGGGCCGTTTCGCAATACCGACAACCCCAATCCCAACGACCCGGGCGAAGGAAGCTACCCGATCCCCTACAAAAAACCGGTGGCGAGCGAGATCGCCGCTTCGCTGCACCGCATCCGCAGCTACCTCGACACGGTCACGCCCACGCGCGTTGTGCACAAGAGCGGCGGCGCGCCGGTGACCGACCTGACCACACCGGTGGCCGACGCGGTCTTCGAAAGCACCCCGGCCGACTTCGGCCTCTTGATCTACGAGATGGGCGTGGTGCACGCGGGCCTCCTGGCCGCGCGCGAAGCCACCGGCGAGACGCGCTTTACCGACATGAGCGAGCGCCACTTGCGCTTCCTGGCCGACAGCTATCCCTACTTCAAAGCCCAGGAAGACAAATTCAAGCTTGAGCGGGCCAACAGCTTTTCGCGCTTTCTCGACCCGCGCTCGCTCGACGACAGCGGCTCGATGTGCGCGGCGATGGTGCGCACCCATTTCGCCAGGGTCGGTCCCGACCTGCGCCACCTGATCGACATTTGCAGCAACTGGGTCGGCAAGAAGCAGTACCGTCTTGGCGACGGCACCCTGGCGCGCAAGCGTCCGCAGGCGTCATCGCTGTGGGCCGACGACATGTACATGGGCGTGCCGGCGCTGGCCGAGATGGGGCACCTGACCGGCAAGCGCGCCTGGTTCGACGACGCGGTAAAAAATGTGCTGCAGATGTCGACCTATATGTTCAACAAGGACAAGGGCCTGTATACCCACGGCTGGAACGCCAACAACCCGGACGCCCCGCGCTTCTACTGGGGCCGCGCCAACGGCTGGGCGGTGCTTGCCATGTCCGACCTGCTCGACGTGCTGCCGAAAAACCACCCGGGATATCCAAAAGTGCTGGCGCAGCTGCGCCTGACCCTGCGCGGCGTGGCCGAACTACAGTCCGGCAGCGGACTGTGGCACCAGATGCTCGACCGGAACGACTCCTACCTCGAAACTTCGGCCAGCGCCATGTTCGTGTACACGATCGCGCATGCGATCAACCAGGGCTGGATCAGCCCGACCACCTACGGCGCAATCGCGCAGGCCGGGTGGGCGGGGCTGTCGACGCGCATCAACGACAAGGGCCAGGTCGAAGGCACCTGCGTGGGCACCACCTTCGCCGGCGACCACGCCTACTATTACAACCGCCCCACCAGCGTCGACGCGCTGCATGGATACGGACCGACCTTGCTGGCGGGCGCCGAAATGATCAAGCTGCTCAAAAATCCTGCGCTCCAGATCGAATACAAGGTGCGCACCTACCATTACATGCCAGCTGCCGGCGCCAAGACCGACTACCGCGAACACCACTGACAGGATCTCCACCATGCTGATGCGACTCCCGCTCCTGGCCCTGCTGGCCGCTCCCCTCGCACAGGCGGACCAGCTCAATATCAACGTCACCCACGAGCTGGCGCTGGCGCGTCCCTCCGAGACCATCACCGTGCCGTGGTCGCAGGTGAACAAGGTCCTGCCTGGCGCAATGATCCAGCACATCGCCGTCAAGGACGGCGCCGGCCGCGTGCTGCCGCACCAGGTGACCAATATCGCGCCGCTGGTCAAGGATCCGCTCAAGGTGGGCGCAGCCTACGGCGAGCTGATTTTTCAATACAGCTTCGCGCCCGGCGAAAAGAAAGCCAGCTTCACGGTGACAAAGACCGAAACGCTGGCGCCCGTGTTCGCGTCGCAGGCCTTCGCGCGCTACGTGCCCGAACGGCTGGACGACTTCGCGTGGGAGAACGACAAGGTAGCGCACCGCACCTACGGGACTGCGCTGGGCGCGCCGGCTGCTCCCGGGGTGGTCAAGGAAGTACTGGCCAGCAGCGGCATCGATATCTGGTTCAAGCGCGTGCCCTACCCCATCGTCGACCGCTGGTACAACAAGGGCCACGACCACTACCACGTGGACCAGGGCGAAGGCATGGACATGTACAACGTCGGCAAGTCGCGCGGCTGCGGTGGCACCGGCGTGTGGGACGGCGCCACCCTGTTCGCCAGTCACAACTACGCGCGCTGGAAGATGCTGGCCAACGGCCCGGTGCGCGCCATCTTCGAGCTGTCGTACGACGCCTGGGATGCAGGCGGCGTCCAGGTGACCGAGGTCAAGCGCTTTACCATCGATGCCGGCCATTACCTCGACCAGATCGATAGCACGTTCACCTTCGCCGGGCCCGAGCAGCTTACCGTCGCAGTGGGGCTGAACAAGACCCCGACCGACAAGGGCCAGACGCCCAAACTGTCGCTGAGCCGCACCGGCCAATCTCAAATCCAGTGGGTCGAGCAAACCCGCAACGGCGAATTCGGCACCGCCGTCATCGTGCCGTCGGCGAGCGGCTTTGCCGACGACCCGCTCAATCACCTGGTGCTGGCCAGGGTCCGCTCTGGACAGGCATTGCGCTACCACGCGGGCGCGGCCTGGAATAGGTCGGGCGACATCGCCGACAGCGCCCAGTGGCATGCGTATGTGGCTGCCGCCGCGCAGCGCATCGCCAGCCCCCTTACGATTACCATCGCGGAAGCAAAATGAGCAGCGTGAACCAGCAACGCCGCGGCATCCTGCGCGCGGGCGCCGTATCCGGCGCCATGCTCGCCACTGGCGCGAGCGCCCGGGCGCCCGATCCGTGGAAGCACGCGCAGGACATCATCGCGCGCGTGGCCCGGCCGCTGGTGTTTCGCAAACAGGATTTTTTGATTACCGCGCACGGAGCCAGGTCATGCAAGCTAACGACGGTTGAAGGCCATGTCTCGGCCGAAGCGAAGGGCATGCTCAAGACGCCCGAGGCGAACTCGCCCGACTGCCATGCCGCGGTTGCAGCAGCCATCGCCGCCTGCCACAAAGCCGGCGGCGGACGCGTGCTGGTCCCGGCAGGCAACTGGTACTGCGCCGGCCCCATGGTGTTGCGCTCGAACGTGCACGTCCACCTTGCGGCCGGTGCGCATATTTTTTTCAGCGCAAACCCAGCCGACTATGCACGGCATGGCGACTACCCGTGCGGCGAGAACGGCAAGCTGGTGCTGTCGCGCTGGCAGGGCAACGACTGCCTGAACTACTCGCCGATGGTGTACGCCTGCGGCCAGGACAACATCGCCCTCACCGGCGAGGACTGGAGCAGCATCCTCGATGGCCAGGGCGGCGTGCCATTCGAAAATGGCGATGGCTGCTGGTGGGACTGGAAAGGCCGCAAGCCAGGCGGCTCGCGCGCCACCGAGGTCGCCGTCAATCCGCGCAATGCCGCATCGCTGGCGACACTGGCGCCCGCGCTGAGCGCATCTGAACGCGCGCTGATCGAAGGCGACGGCGAGCGCTGGCGCGGCGACGCACGCTTTTTGCCGGCGCTGTCCGAGGCCGGCGTACCGATTGCGCACAGGGTGTTCGGCATCGGCCACTTCCTGCGGCCCTGCATGATCGAACTGACAGGGTGCTCGAACGTGCTGCTCGAAGGTTACCAGCTCAACGGCGCGCCGTTCTGGCTGCATCATCCGGTCAATTCGCGCAATGTCCACATCCGCAAGGTCAACATGGAAAGCCTGGGGCCCAACAGCGACGGCTTCGACCCCGAGGCCTGCGACGGCGTGCTGGTCGACGGCTGCACCTTCAACACCGGCGACGACTGCATCGCCATCAAATCGGGCAAGAATCGCGACACCCAGCACGGCCCCACCCGCAACGTGGTGATCCAGAACTGCGTGATGAACAGCGGCCATGGCGCGGTAACCCTGGGCAGCGAGATGGCGGGCGGGATCGAAAACGTGTATGCGCAGGACCTCGAATTCAAGAACATCCACTGGGCGGGCGACCCGCTCAACACCGCGATCCGCATGAAGACGAATATGAATCGCGGCGGCTACCTGCGCAATTTCTACGTGCGCAGGATATCGATCCCGAACGGCGTGCAGACCGTGCCGTCGTTCTACGCGCCGCTGCCCGGCTCGCAGATCGCGCCCAAATCGGTCGCATCGACGGCTGGCGCGGTGATCACGATCGACTGCGACTACGCGCCCTCGGGCGACGACGTGCGCACCCGGCCGCCGATGGTAACGAACGTCCACATCTCGCAGATCACGGTAGGCAATGTAGCGCTCGATGGCGGGCGCTACTCGTGCTACCAGGCGATGGTGATTCTGGGGCCGGTCGCCTCGAGTTTCAACGGCGCTGCCGGCACGCCGATCCTGCCGCTATCGAACATCACCATCAGCGACTGCGACTTCGGCACGCCCCGCAACGCCGCGCAGCCATGGTTTTTGCACAACGTGAAGGGCCTGACGCTGAAAAACATCACCATCGCCGGCAAAGTCCACACCACAACCCTCTCCGCCTGAAGCAACTAATTGCACCATCGGGGTCAGACCTCTATTAGTTGCACCATCGGGGTCAGACCTCTATTCAATGATTGCATGCATCGAATAGAGGTCTGACCCCGATGGTGCAGCGCAGCCATAGTTCCTGCACAACGTGAAGGGCCTGACGATAAAAAACATCACCATCGCCGGTAAAGGCCACTCCACAACACTATCCACCTGAAGCAACTAATTGCAAGATCGTGCAAGATCGGGGCCAGACCTCTATTAATTGCACCATCGGGGTCAGACCTCTATTCGATGACTGCGTGCATCGAATAGAGGTCTGACCCCGATGGTGCAACAAAAAACCCGGCCGAGGCCGGGTTCTTGTTGGGTGCTGCTGCTTAGTATTTGTAGCGCAGGCCGACCAGGTATTCGCGGCCGGTGACGTTGTTGACTACGACGCTGTCGCGCTGGCGGCTGACGAACTGATCGTTCGGCTGGTTGGTCAGATTGACGCCCTCTAACGTCAGCTCGAAGTTCTTGTTGATCTTGTAGGTGAACGACAGGTCCACGTTCGTCGATCCGTTCTTGCCTTCGACGTCGTTGTTGTTCTGGCCCGGGACCCGCGTCACGAAACCAGCCCGCTTCGATGCCGACACCCGCGCGCTGAAGGTGCCGTCGTCGTAATACAGCGTGGCGTTCATCGATTTCGGCGACAGGTTCAGCAAGTCGTCGGTAATGCTCGCCGCGCTCGTGGCCGACACTACGTACTCGATCTTCGACTTGACGTAGGTGTAGTTCAGCAAGGTGCCGAAGTTCTTGCCGCGCCCCGGCAGGAAGGTGAACGGTTGCTGGATGTTGAGCTCGAAGCCGCTCAGCTTGCCGCCATCGGTATTGATCGGCTGCGTGACCTGGAACTCTTCTTCACCCGTGAAGTTCGACGGCAGCAGCGACATCGGGAAACCGGTGTCCTTGAACGGCACGTTGGCGCGCAAGGTCTGGATGTAGGTGTCGATGTTCTTCTGGAACAGCCCCAGGCCGACGAACGCATTTTTCGCGTGGTACCACTCGATGCCGGCGTCGAAGGTCTTGGCGCGGAAGGGCTTGAGCAGCGGATTGCCGCTGGTGATGGTCAAGGTGCCGGTGGTGGCGATGGTGCCGCCCGGGCTCAGGTTGCCCAGCTGCGGACGCGACATCACCTTGGCCGCGGCCAGGCGCAAGATCAGGTCCGGCGTCAGGTTGGCGGCCAGATTGAACGATGGCAGCACATCCTTGTAGGTATTGCCGACCGTGACCGCGGTGCCCCCGCCCGTGGCCTGGTAGCCGGTCGCACTGAGCTTGGTCTCGACATAGCGCGCGCCGAAGTTGCCGCGCACCGGGAAGCGACCCAGGTCGGTCGCGAATTCGCCCATCAGGAAGGCGCCGCTGTCTTCTTCGGTCACCGAGCGGTTGTTGCCGCGTGCATTGCCATTGGTGATCGACGACAGCGTGAAGTCGCCCGGTCCGCCGGCCGGGCCGCTCTTGATGCAGTTGCAGTAGATGTCGTAGGCCTGGGCGATCGCGTTCAGGTTCGGGATCAGCCAGCTGGTCGGGGTGCCGGCCGGCAAGTTCTGGCCCTTGCCGAAATTGTTGACGCTCGTGGTCAGGCTGGCGATCGAGGTGCCCGCTGGCGGCGCGAAGATGGTGTCGTTGGCGTTCACGCGGCGGAACTCGTATGAGTCGAAGCTGAATTTCTTCAGGTCGACTCCCGCCTTGAAGTTCAGCTTGTCGGGCACGACATCCCAGATCAGGTCGAACTTGACGACGTCGTTGCGGTTGTTGGCGCCCTGCGGACGAATCCGGATTTCACTCGACGTGGTGTTCGGGATCGTACCCGGCTGCGTGCCGGTGGTCACTTGCGGCACGCCCACCAGGGTCATCGGGCCGCCTGGCTGGGTCGGGTCGAACGGATAGGTGATCAGCGGTTGACGGTCGTTGTTGCGGAAGTCGATCGTGTAGCCGTTGACGTTGAGCGCGTCGAGCGTGGTGGTGGTCTGGATCGGATTCTTGAACTTGGAATTGGCGCGCCCCAGGGTGGCGTTCATGCGCCACGACTTGTTGAACTCGTGCTCGAGCGTCAAGGTCGGCTGGGTGAAGACCGTGCTCAACTCGTCGAAACGCGATTCGGCGCGCACGTCGACCCCGTTGTAGGTGCCGAACAGCAGGCGGCCAGCGGCGTCATATTCGGTCCGCACCACGCTGGTCTGCGGCTTGCCGCCCTGGCTGGCCGAACGGCTGAAGGAAATCGCTTCCAGGAAGTCTTCCTGGCGCGTTGCAGCCAGCTTGGCGTACATCAGGTCGAGCGTCATTTTGGTGCCAGGCAGCGGCTTCCACTGCAACGAACCGGTCAGGCCGAGACGTTCCTGGTCGTGGGTCAGGCGGCCGTAGCGCGGCAGGCGCGGGTGGAAATTGGCGGCGCTGCTGGCGGCGTTATAGGCGGCCACCACTTCCGGGGTATTCGGCAGGCGCGGCACGCCTTGCGCGGCCGGGCCGCAAGTGGTGGCGGTCGAGTTGGTCGGGTTGGCCGGGGTCACGCCCATCGGCGCGCACCAGCCGCCGGATGATGGTCCGTTATCCCAGCGCACCGTGCTGAAGCCTTCCTCGTTGACCTGGCGCTTGGAATACGCGCCCGATACCAGTACGCCGAATTTGCGGTCGTCGGTGGTGTTCGACAGCATGAAGGCGACGCGCGGGTTGGTCTTGCCCGACAAATCGTTGTAGCGCTCCTTGACCGAGAACGCGGCGTTGAAACCCTTCAGGTCGAACGGGCGCGTCGTTTGCAGGTCGACCGTGGCGCCGAGCGAGCCTTCGTCGACGTCGGCCGATGAACTCTTGCGCACTGTGAGCGAGTTGAACAGCTCGGCGGCGAACACGTTGAAGTCGAAGCCGCGCGAACGGTTGGCGCCGCCGGAACTGTCGGTGCCGCCGGTCGTGGCCAGGCCCTCGATGCCGTTGATGCGCACGCGGGTAAAGTCCTGCCCCAGGCCGCGCACGGTGATGCTGCGCCCTTCGCCGGCATCGCGGTCGATGACCACGCCGGGAACGCGCTGCAGCGAATCGGCCAGATTGGTGTCCGGGAACTTGCCCATGTCCTCGGCCTTGATCACGTCGACCATGCCGTTGTCTTCGCGCTTCTTGTTCAGCGCGCTTTCCATCGCGGCGCGCATGCCGGTGACGACGACGGTGCTCACTTGCTCGGCAGGCGCCTTGGTGGCTGCGTCCTGGGCGCAGGCCGCGCCCATCGCCAGGGCCGAGACGGAGGTGGTGCCGACAAGGCGTACCGCAAATTTGCCCAGGGCCAGCGTTTGGTCGGTGATGCTCATGATCTTGATCCTTTGTCTCATTATTCATTTTTTCGGAACGCAGACTGGGCTGTCTGCCGCCGACCCATCAGTCGGGCTGATTTCGGGTTGCGTGCGCCGCGCTGCTTTTTAGAGCGGCTGTTGGCAATTCTAAAACGAAATGATCAGACAAGAAAAAAAGTTATGGGCGTATAAGAAGATGAACAGAGGGTGAAATTCTTCAAATTTTCACTAAAAACCAATAAAAACACGACAACTGCATCCTTCCTCATAGAAGGATCGCAATCAAGGTGAAATAAAATAGATGGAATGTCTGACCAAAAAACAACAATTGGTCCGACCACATTAGAATCTTCGCCCGTTCAATTCGGCATACTGGTCAGTCCAAAATAGAAAACCAGTCCGGCAGGCGTGACAAAGGGAAGGAATACAGTCGATTGCGGTCTGGCCAAGCATCAGACATGCAGCAGCAAGTGTTCTCGCTCCCACGGGCTGATCACGGTCATGAATTCGCGGTGTTCCTGGTCCTTGATGGCCGCGTACACATCGACGAAACGCTCGCCCAGCACGGCGCGCAGCTTGTCGTCGGCGCGCAGCAGGCGCAGTGCTTGCGGCAAGCCCTGCGGCAGTTCGAAGTCGCGGGCCTGGGCGCTGGCTTGAGCGGCTGGTCGGGATGGACATTGCGCGCGCTCAGGTAGAACTCGAGCTCGGGCCGCACCAGCGGGGCCCAGCCTTGCATCGCATACAGCTTGAGCACGCGCCGCAGCACGCTGCGCGGGGCGAAATCGACCAGGTTACCGTCGGCGAAATAGCAGTCGTGGATGACCTGGGCGGCGGGGTCCGCCGCCCATGGCACCAGCGCGATGGTGGCCGGGTCGGCCCTGAGCACCATGTCGCGGTCAAGCGCGGAAATGACACGCAGGTAGGCGGCGTCGTCGCTGGGGTAGTTGCCGGTGACGGTCATGCCGAGCACGGCTTCGGGGATGCGCATGCCGCGCTCGTCGGCAAATTTGGCGCGCGGCAGGATTTTTCCGCGCGCCACGCCGGTCAGGTCCGGCACCAGGGACTCGATCTCGGTCACCTGGCGCTCGTCGAGCCAGTGGTCCAAGTCGGCGTAGCTGAAATGCTTGCGGTTCGGCATGTGAACTCCGTTCCAGTGACGCCCTACCGTAGCAGGTTTCAGGCGCCCGCCGCGCACCCTTCCCTATTGCAAGAAGCGCGACAGTGCAGCCATCGCCGTCAGGTCAATGCTGACGAACTGGAAGCCGACCTTGAACTCCCCATTCGTCAAAATGCAGTACTGGACGCGCGAGCGGGCATTCATCACGGTCACTTTACCCTGGTGAAACAGCTCGAAGTGCACCATGCCCAGCGCGCCCGGCTTTTGGGCGTCGGCCAGCATCAGGCACACGCCATCGCCGCCCACGTCCACGGTGCGGCCAGCCACCGGCTCGGCCCCCTCCATCGTCAATGCTGCCTTGACCATCAGGATCTTGCGCTTGCTGCGGCGTTGTTCCGACATCAGTCCAGTTCCCGCAATTTGTTGAAGGCTTCGTCGATACGCTCGACGGCCACCATGGTCATGCCTTCGATCTTTTGCTTTGGCGCATTGGCCTTGGGAATCATGGCGATCGAAAAGCCCAGCTTGGCCGCTTCGCGCAAGCGCTCCTGGCCACGCGGCGCCGGGCGGATTTCACCGGCCAGGCCGACTTCGCCAAACACCACCAGGCCACGCGGCAAGGGCTTGTTACGCATCGACGAATTAATCGCCAGCAACACCGCGAGATCGGCGGCCGGTTCGGTGATCTTGACCCCGCCCACCGCATTGATGAACACATCCTGGTCGAAGGCGGCAATGCCGGCATGCCGGTGCAGCACCGCCAGCAGCATGGCCAGGCGATTTTGCTCCAGCCCGACCGACAGGCGGCGCGCATTGGGCAGGTGGCTGGTGTCGACCAGGGCCTGGATTTCGACCAGCAGCGGGCGGGTGCCCTCCTGGGTCACCATCACGCAGGAGCCGGGCACCTGGTTGTCATGCTGCGACAGGAACAGCGCCGACGGGTTGGACACGCCCTTCAAGCCCTTTTCGGTCATGGCGAACACGCCCAGTTCGTTGACGGCGCCAAAGCGGTTCTTGATGGCGCGCACCAGGCGGAAGCTGGACTGGGTGTCGCCCTCGAAGTACAGCACGGTGTCGACGATGTGTTCGAGCACGCGCGGTCCGGCCAGCGCGCCTTCCTTGGTCACGTGGCCGACCAGGATGATGGTGATGCCGGTCTGCTTGGCCACCCGGGTGAGCTGGGCGGCGCACTCGCGCACCTGGGCCACCGAACCGGGCGCCGAACTGAGGGCGTCCGAATACACGGTCTGGATCGAATCGATGACCGCCACTTCGGGTTTCAGGTCGGCCAGGGTGCCGAGGATTTTTTCAAGCTGGATCTCGGCTTGCAGCTTGAGCTCGCCGGCGTTCACTTCCAGGCGGCGCGCCCGCATGGCGATCTGGGCGCCGGATTCTTCGCCGCTCACATACAAGGTGCTTTTCAGGTGCGAGATATTGGCCAGCGCCTGCAGCAGCAGGGTCGACTTGCCGATTCCCGGGTCGCCGCCAATCAGCACCACGCCGCCCGGCACCAGGCCGCCGCCCAGCACGCGGTCGAATTCCTCGATGCCGGTGCCAAAACGCGGCACGTCGATCGCCTCGATATCGGACAGCGACAGCACCGGCGCCGTCTGCGCCAGACTCTTGTGCTGGGGGTTGGACAGGCGGTTCAGGCCAGGGGCCTCGACCACCGATTCAACCAGGGTATTCCATTCCTGGCAGGCCGGGCACTGGCCGGTCCACTTGTTGCTGATGCCGCCGCAATCGCTGCAGACGTAATGCGTTTTTGCCTTAGCCATGGGTTTCCAGGTTGCCTTCCAATACGCGCACGCGCGGGGCCAGCGCGCACATCAATTCATAGCCGATGGTGCCGCAGGCGCTCGCCACCGTGTCGATCGGCAGGCCGGCGCCCCACAGGGTCACCGCGCTGCCTACCCGCGCGCCGGGCACGGCCGACAGGTCGACCGTCAGCATATCCATCGACACCCGGCCCACCAGCGGCGCGACCACGCCGTCGACCAGCACCGGCGTGCCCTGCTGCGCATGGCGCGGGTAGCCGTCGGCGTAACCGCATGCGACCACGCCGATGCGCATGGGCTTGTCAGCGATGAAGCGGCTGCCATAGCCGACCGTGTCGCCGGCGCCGATCTCCTGAATGCCGATGATTTCGCTGGCCAGGGTCATGGTCGGGCGCAGGCCGAATTCGGCCGCGCTCTTGCCGCCGGGCGTGCCGCCGTACAGCATCACGCCCGGACGCACCCAGTCGTTGGCCAGCGGGCTTTCCAACTGCGTGGACAATTGTTCCTGGTGCAGCACCCCGCCCGAATTCGACAGGCTGCGCAGACCGGGAATGCCGCGCGCGCCGGCGCTAAAGCGCGCCACCTGCTCGCCGATCGACAGGCGCGGATGGCCCAGTTCATCGGCATTCGCAAAATGGGTCATCAGGGTAATATTGCGTACCGTCGGAATGGCGCGCAGGCGCGCGTGGGCGGCGGCGTAGGCCGAGGGCAGGAAGCCGAGCCGGTTCATGCCGGTATTCATTTTCAAATGCACGTCGACCGGGCCGGCCAGGCGGGCTTGCTCGAGCAGCACGATCTGTTCGACCGTATGGACCGTGCTGTCGATGCCGTGCGCGGCCAGCAACTGGGCGTCGGCCGCGTCAAAGATGCCCTCGAGCAACAGCAGCGGCTTGGTCCAGCCCAGCTCGCGCAGGCGCAGCGCGTTGTCCGGTTCGATCAGGGCCAGGCCGTCGGCATCGGCGAAACCGCGCATGCCGCGCTCGAGGCCGTGGCCGTAGGCGTTGGCCTTGACTACCGCCCATACCCTGGCGCCGGGCGCGCAGGAACGCGCCCGCGCCAGATTATGCTGCATGGAATCGAGGTGGATGGTAGCGGTCAACGGCCTTGGCATCGGGAAAAGTCAGAGTCAGCGGGAGACCGTATTTTACCGGACGACGCCGGTTCGGCAGAGGTGTTTTCTTGGGTCTGCAGTCCCAATCGTGGTATAAAGCAACCCACACTAGTTTTTAGACCTTTTCGAATGAATCGTGGTTTTTACACCATCATGGCGGCGCAGTTTTTATCGTCGCTGGCGGACAATGCGCTGCTCTTCGTCGCGATTGATCTGCTGATCTCGATGAAGGCCCCGGCCTCACTGACGCCGCTGCTCAAGCTATCCTTCGTCCTGTTCTACGTCCTGCTGGCCGCCTTCGTCGGCGCGTTCGCCGATGCGCTGCCCAAGGGACGGGTCATGTTCATCGCCAACCTGATCAAGATTGCCGGCTGCGCGCTGCTGTTTTTTCACGTCCATCCGCTGGCGGCCTACGCCGTGGTGGGCTTCGGCGCGGCCGTGTACTCGCCGGCCAAGTACGGCATCCTGACCGAACTGCTGCCGCCGGAAAAGCTGGTCGAAGCCAATGGCTGGATCGAAGGCTTGACCGTCATGTCGATCATTCTCGGCACCGTCATGGGCGGCGCGCTGGTCAGCGCGGCCGGCTCCGGCTTCATGCTCGCCTTCGACCTGCCGTTCATCGACACCCCGATCGACACCACCACCGAGGCGGCGCTGTCAGTCGTCGTGGGCGTGTATGTACTGGCCGCGTGGTTCAACCGCCGCATTCCCGACACCGGCGCCAAATACGAGCACCAGGAGCGCAACCCGGCCAAGCTGATCGCCGACTTCGCCAACTGTTCGGCGACCCTGTGGAAAGACAAGCTGGGCCAGATTTCGCTGGCCGTGACCACCCTGTTCTGGGGCGCCGGCGCGACCTTGCAGTTCATCGTGCTCAAGTGGGCCGAGAAATCGCTGCACATGACGCTCGACAAGGCGACCAGCCTGATCGGCATCGTGGCCGTGGGCGTGGCCATCGGCGCGGCCGCCTCGGCCAAGATCATTCCGCTGAAAAAATCGCTGACCGTCATTCCCCTTGGCATCGCGATGGGCCTGGTCGTGATGTTCATGACCATGGTGCATTCGGTGGTACTGGCGTACCCGCTGCTGATCCTGATCGGCATCCTGTCGGGTTTCTTCGTGGTGCCGATGAATGCGCTGCTGCAGCACCGCGGCCACGTCCTGATGAGCGCGGGCCATTCGATCGCGGTCCAGAACTTCAACGAAAACCTGTCGATCCTGACCATGCTGGCCCTGTACGCGATCATGATCACCCTGAACCTGGACTTGAACGTCATCATCATCCTGTTCGGCGCATCGGTGGCCGGGATCATGTACATGATCATGCGCAAGCACGCGGCGAACCAGAAAGAACACGATTCGCTGGCCCTGATCGGCGAGCACAAGCACTGACCCCGGGTTAGCCGAGTTTCTGCCGAAACGCGGCAAGGGCGCGCCAGTTGTCGGGGACGATGAAGCCGCGGCCGGTTTCGACCAGGCTACCCTCCACTTCGCGCACAATCGCCACCAGCACCGGCATCGGCACCGCCTCGAATTGCGCCGCCAGCTTTTCATGCAATTGCGCGCGCCTTAGCAGACCTTCCATTGACTCCAAACGGTACGGCGCCAGCCACTGCAGGCGCGGCAGCACCACGAACTGCTGCGCGTCCAGGCTTGCCACGTCCTCCAGCGCGCACCAGAAACCACGGCAGTGCAGCGCCGAGATGCCGACCGTCTCCCTCTGCGCACCGGCCTGATAGAACAGCCAGCCCTTGACCAGCGCCCGCGCGCTCGTCACTGGCCGCGGCAGCACCGCTTGCGCCGCCGGATGCTGGCCCAGCGCCAGTTGCTTGTCGAAGATCTTGCGCATCTTGGCGCCCAGGCTGTCGGCCAGGTTGGGCCCGACGAAGGTGTCGAAGCGCGAAGCGGCTTCGCCTTCGAGCAAATAAAACTTGGTGGCGAACTCGATGTGCTCGACCGCGTCCGGGCCGGCATCGAGCAGAAAATCGAATTCGCCGACGGTGTCGTTGCGCGCGGCCCGCACCTGCAGGCCGTGCGCCACCAGCATGCCGTGCTCGCGGTAGTAGAAGGCCATCAGCTTTTCGGCGTACAGCCCCAGGCGCGTGTAGATGCGGTCGCCCAGTTCGGCGTCCAGGCCCGCGGGGTCGTCGTCAACCCGCTGCAGCCAGGCGTCGGTCGCCGCAGGCAGCTCGCCCAGGCTGGCGATGCGGCCTTCCCAGTGCGGATCTAGCGGGTCGAGCAGGTCGGGCGCGTCCAGCAGCCAGGCCAGTGCGCGCACGTGCGGGTGCTTCAGGTGGCCCCAGCGGCGCTCGAAACGGGCCTGGTAGCTGTCAGCCGGAGCGGCCATCGTGCGCACGGGCCAGGCACAGGTCGGCCCAGGCCAGGGCCTTGTGGGCGCCGCGCCGCAGCAGTTCGCCGGGATGCAAGGTGGTCACCAGCTTGACGCCGTTGATCTGGTGGACCTGCGCGCGCGAACCGGCCAGCGGTTCGGAGAGCGGCTTGCCTTGCAGCGCGTTGGCCGCGATCTGGCCCAGGGTCAGCACCATCGTGGCGCCGCACAGCGCCAGCTCGCGCTCGAGATAAGGCCGGCACGCGGCAGCTTCCTCGGCCGTTGGCGCGCGGTCGCCGCCGTTGGCGCTGGCGGGACGGCATTTGATCAGATTGGTGACCCATACATCCGACTCGCGCGAGAGCTCGACCGCGGCCAGCATGTTCACCAGCAGCTTGCCCGGTTCGCCCGACAGCGGCTGGCGTTCCTTCTCGTCGCTGGCGGTGCTGGCGCCAGCGGCCACCAGCCAGGTGGCCTGTTGCGCCCCGCTGCCCTGGACCGGCTTGCGTCCGCCCTTGCACAGGCCGCAGCGGGTGCAGCTGGCAATCGCCGTTTTCAGCTCGGCCCAGTCCATGCGGCCGATCTCTTCGTCGGTGGCCGGCGGCGCGGGCGGCTCCTCGCCCCATGCCGAGTCCATGGACGGCGCGGCCGGCGCGGGCACCATGTGCGCGGCGCTGTAGTGGGCTGGCGCGGGCGGCGTGCCGGGTGTTGGCACCATATGCGCTTCGCTGTAGGCCACGACCACTTCCGGCTCCGGCGCGACCGCCTCTTGCGCAACTGCTGGAGCGCCGCGCGGCGTCCACAGCGGCGTGATGCCCATCTCCTGCAGGAAGGCGGCGCTGCGGCTGTCGATCCCGCTCATAAACTGAACCTCATGACGATGGCGTCCTCGCGTAATCCGTGATGGGCCGGGTAGTAATTCTTGCGCCGGCCGATTTCGGTAAATCCGTATTTTTCGTAGATCTTTTGCGCGCGCAAATTTGAAGGGCGCACTTCCAGCAGGATCGATTCCATCGACAGGCCGCGCGCGCACGCCACCACCTTGTCGATCAGGTACAGCCCCAGTCCTTCGCGCTGGTGCGAGGCCGCCACCGCCACATTGAGCAGGTGCGCCTCGTCGACCGCCGTCATCAGGAGGAAGTAGCCGACCAGCGTGCCGTCGTCGTCGCGCAGGGTCCAGCCGTTGTAGCCGCTGGCCAGCGAATCGGTGAAGTTCCCGCGCGACCAGGGATGCGGATAGACGCTCGTTTCGATCTCGTACACCTCGTCGACGTCGCCCGCCACCATCGGGGCGTACGCCAGCTGGTCGAAGTCGCGCCCTGCCTTCATGCGGCGGCCTTGGCGGCATTGATGACCAGCCGTTCGGCGCTGGTGTAGGCGATCTTGTTGCGCAGGTAGAGCGGCTGGGCCTGCGCGGCCGGAACGCCGGCGCCGGCCTCGAAAGCGGCCGCGCCTAGCTGCGCCAGTTGGCGCGCGTGCGGCATGATGTCCACCAGCGCGCCGGTGGCGCAGACCAGGTCCGGATAGGCAGCGAAGCCGTTGCCGCAGGCGGTCAAGGGGCCGTCGGCAGCCAAAGGGACCAGCTCGCCCGGCGCGCACAAGGCCGGGCCGGTCACCAGCTGTTCGCCGCGGTACTGCGCCCAGTAGACCTCGCCCATGCGGGCGTCGAGCACGGCCAGGACGTCGGTGGCGCCCGTTTGCTGGCGGCAGGCCAGCGCCATGGCGTCGAGCGTCATCAGCGACACCACCGGCAGGCCGGCGCCGTAGGCCAGGCCCTGGGCGATGCCGCAGGCCGTGCGCACGCCCGTGAACGAGCCGGGGCCGGCGCCAAAGGCGATCGCGTCGCACTGGGACAGGGTGACGCCGGCTTCGGCCAGCAGTTCCTGCACCATCGGCAAAATCGACTGGGAATGGGTGCGCACACCCGACGATTCGCGCGACAGCAGGGTGTCACCATGCAGCAATGCGCAAGAGGCTGTTTCGGACGAGGTTTCAATGGCGAGAATGAGGGGCATCCGCGTATTTTAACCCAGGCAAGGTAGAATGCCGCTCATGCATAGCCACACTCTCGACTCGACAAATCGCGGCGCGATCGCCCAGGCCCTGGCCGGCCCGGACTGGATCGTGGCCTGCCTGTGCGCCGCCTGGTGCGGCACCTGCGCGAGCTACCGGGCGGTGTTCGAGGAGATGGCCGCGCGCCACCCGGACATGCATTTCGTATGGATCGACATCGAAGACCAGGCCGACGTGGTGGGCGACCTTGACGTGGACAACTTCCCAACCCTGCTGATCCAGCGCCATGATGTGGTGGCGTTTTTCGGCACCATGCTGCCCGATCCGGCGCTGGCCGAACGCCTGCTGCAGGCGCAGACCGCGCACAGCGACGCGGAGCTGGAGCGCCAGGCGCAAAGCAGCGAGGAACGCAGGCTGTGGCAGGCCGAGTGCAATTTGCGGTCGCTGCTGCAGAACGCCGGCAATTAAGACGATGTGACGTGATTCAGTCGACGTTGCAGGGATCGAGCTTTATTTTTTCACCATCTTTAAAACAGGACTTGGTCACCGCGACCGTCCCATCCGCGGCCGGCTTGGCATACGACAGCGCTTCGCCATGCAGCTGGCCGCCCTTCGACACGTAGCGCGACGTCTTGCGCGTACCGTCATAGCTAAACCGCACGGTGCGGCCGGGACTGAGCGGCAGCGTGATACCCGTTTGCGCGCTTTCATACAGCACTTTCTGGTTTCTCTCGTCTTCGTCGATGTGCCAGTCCTTGCTTGCTACGGGTGCCAGTTGGTCAGCAACACATCCGGCAGCACCGGCCGGCTGTAGAAATATCCCTGCGCCTTGTTGCAGCCGTTGCGCAGCAAGAACGCCGCCTGCTCTTCGGTCTCCACGCCCTCGGCAATGACCGACAGGTTCAAGCTCTTGCCCAGCTGGATAATCGCAATCGCGATCGCCTCGTCGTTGACGTCGGTCGAAATATCCTTGATGAAGCTGCGGTCGATCTTCAGGGTCTGCACCGGCAGCTGCTTGAGGTAAGCCAGCGACGAATAGCCGGTGCCGAAATCGTCGATCGCCAGCCCCACCCCGATCGAGTGCAAATCGTTGATGAACACCAGCGCGTCGCCGGTATTCATGATCACCGATTCGGTCACTTCGAGCTGCAGCCGCTGCGGCTCGAGCCCGGTCTCGGCCAGGATCTCGGCCACCATGTTGACGATGCTGCCGCGCTCGAACTGCTTGACCGACAGGTTGACCGCGATCTTCGGCACGTACAGCCCCGCCTCCTGCCAGCGCACCATCTGGCGGCATGATTCGTACAGCACCCATTTGCCCAGCTGGTTGATGAAGCCGGTGTCCTCTGCCAGCGGAATGAAGCGCACCGGCGGCACCGTGCCCAGTTCCGGGTTATCCCAGCGCACCAGCGCCTCGACCCCGATCAGGCGCCCGGTGTCGATTTCGACCTGCGGCTGGTAGTTCAGGTAGATCTCGTCTTTTTCGATCGAGCGGCGCAGCATCGCTTCCAGCCGCAGGCGTTCGACGCCCTCCCCGGTCATCGACGGCGCATAGAACTGGTAGCCGTTGCGCCCGCGCGCCTTGGCCTGGTACATGGCCACGTCGGCATTCCGGATCAGCATGTTCAGGTCGGCGGCGTCGTGCGGATACAGGCTGATGCCCACGCTGCCGGTGACGAACAGCTCGTAGTCGGACACCATGAAGGGCTGCTCGAACATCGACATCAGTTTTTCGGCCACGTGGCCGGCGCCAAATTCCCCGTCCACGTTCTCCAGCAGGACGATGAATTCGTCGCCGCCCAGGCGGGCCAGAGTGTCGCCTTCGCGCAGCTTGCCGGTCAACGCATTGGCCACCTGCTTGAGCAGCTCGTCGCCGACGTGGTGGCCGAGCGTGTCGTTGACATTTTTGAAGCGGTCCAGATCGATGAACAGGATGGCGAGTTGCTGCTGGTCGCGCGCGGCGCGCTGCAGCGCATGGTCTAGCCGGTCATGGAACAGCAGCCGGTTCGGCAAGGCCGTCAGCGGATCGTGGTGCGCCATGTGGTCCAGCTTTTCCTGCGATTCCTTGACCTTGGTGATATCGCTGAACACGCCCACGTAGTGGGTGATCACGCCCTGCCCGTCGCGCACCGCCGAAATGGTCAGCCACTCGAGATACAGTTCGCCGTTCTTGCGCCGGTTCCAGATCTCGCCGCGCCAGAAGCCGGAGGCGGCCAATTCCTGCCACATGGCGGCGTAGAACTCGGCCTCGTGCCGGTGCGAGCGCGTCATGTTCGAGTCCTGCCCCAGCGCCTCGCCCTCGGTATAGCCGGTGATCTGGGTAAAGGCCGGGTTGACCGCCACGATCCGTCCATCGAGGCCGATCACCATCACGCCATCGGCGATGTGTTCGAGCACCGTGGCCGACAGGCGCAGCTTTTCCTCGGCCTGGCGGCGCTCGGTGACGTCGGCGTAGACCCAGATGCTGCCGTCGTTGACATGGTTCGGATCGAGCGCGCGTCCGCTCACCAGGCACCAGAACAGGGTACCGTCGGCGCGCTGGTACTGGCGTTCTTCGCTGAAGTCCTGCTCCGCCGCCAGCGCCTTGTACTGGACCTGGCCGGCGGCCTCGAATTCGGCCTCGCCCGGAAACACGATCCGGGTCGACTGGCCGGTCATCGCCCCGGGCGCATAGCCGAACAACTGCTCGCAGCGCCGGTTGACCGACACCACGCGCCGCGCGCGCACGAACATCACGCCGAACATGACGTTGTCGAGAATGGCGCTCTGTTCGGCCAGCAAGCCCTCGATGCGCATCTCGTTGTGTTTGCGCTCGCTGATGTCCGACAGCAGCCCGTCGATCCAGGCGCCGCCGCCCGCTTCGTCCTGCTGCGGCTGGCCCGTTTCGGCCACCCAGCGCTCGGTGCCGGTGGCGTCGGTGATCCGGTATTCGATCTGGTACGGGCGCCCGCTGATCATCGCCTCCTGCACCGTGCGCCCCTGCATGCGGCGGTCCTCGGGACAAATGATGTCGGCCCAGCGGTCCGCATTGCTGCGCATGAGCAGGGCCGCCGGATAGCCGCAAATTTCCTCGATGGCGTCGCTGACGAAATCGATCGGCCCGCCCGGGCGCACGCGGAACACCGCGCCCGGCACCTGCGTGACGATGGTGCGAAAGCGTTCCTCGCGCCGGCCGATGTCTTCGAACAGGTGCTTGATCGCCACCCGCATCTGCTCCATCTGCCCCGCCAGGCGCCCCAGTTCGTCGTTGCCGGCCAGGTCGAGGCGGGTTTCGAAATCGCCGTGCGAGAGACGGTCGGAGAAATTCATCAGTTTGCGCAGCGGCACCAGCAGGCGGCGGTTCAGGAACAGCACGATCAGCAGCAGCGAGATGGTCAGCTGGAAGGCCAGCACGAAGGCATAGTTCGATTGCTTGCCGCGCAGCTCGGTCTGGCTGCGGGCGTCGTCCATTTCGACCAGGATCCGGCCGATGCGCTCGCCCCGCACCAGGATGTCGCGCTCGGCCCGGTATACATTGCCGATGCGCCGGTTCGGCGAATGCACATTCATGAACTGGGTGTCGGACTGGCCGATCACCTGGATTTGCAGCACCGAGGGGTCGCGCATCACCGACTCGACCAGCGA
>JAZKCA010000043.1:0-59026 GCA_040388275.1 Pseudomonadota bacterium | reverse complement strand
GTGCCCGGAGCCGGAATCGAACCGGCACGCCCTTTCGAGCACGAGATTTTAAGTCTCGGGTGTCTACCAGTTTCACCATCCGGGCAGCGGGCGAGATTTTATCACAAGCGCCGTGCCGCCTGGCCACTTTCCCCTAGTGCATCTATCGTGTAGCATTCGTGGCGGCGCCGGCAGCTCCGGATGCCTCTGTAAACACAAGGACACGAATTGAACATCACCATCAACGAGGAACTGCGTTCCTTTATCGATCCCCTCACGCACAATGAATATGCAGCGCTGGAACGCAGCCTGCTCGGCGAAGGCTGCCGCGATGCGCTGGTCCTGTGGGGCGAGGTCCTGATCGACGGGCATAACCGCTACGCTATCTGCAAGAAGCACAATATCGAATTTCGCACGGTACAAAACACCAGCTTCGCGTCGCTCGACGACGTCATGCTGTGGATGATCGATAACCACTTGGCGCGGCGCAGCGTGTCCGATTATCAGCGTGGGGTTCTTGCGCTGCGCAAGAAGGACATTGTGGCCGCACGCGTGGCTCAGCGGGCCGAGGAGCCGCAGGTTGCGCCTCAGGATGCTTACAACGCGCCGGAGGGGCCGCCGTGGAATACCCGTGAAGATGTGGCCAAGGCGGCGCGGGTGTCGAGTAACACCATCAGCCAGATCGAGCGGATTCAGAAGGCAGCCACACCGCAACTGGTGGAGGCTGTGCGCGCCGGGACCATTTCGATCAACGCCGCAGCCAATGTCGCCTCGCTGCCCGAAGCGGTGCAGAACGCGGCGGTGGCCGGCGGGCGCAAGGAGCTGCAGCAGGCGGCCAGGCAGGTGAGGGAGCAGAAGGCAGGAGCCAAGCCGCCCAAGGAGCCTGCGGCCGATGCGGAGGCGGACCTGCGGGCGCAGGTCGCGGCGCTGCGCGAAAAGGTGGATATTCTGACCGCCGAAAATAACGCGCTTAAGGAACAGTTGGGGATGTAGATCGTGCAGCTCGGCGCACCCATGGAGGAATGCGCTGCGCTTTTCCGCCCTACGCCTTGATTCGCATTTAACACTGAGTGACTCGGCTTTCAACACGATGAGAGGTTGCACATGTTTCGAACCCGTTTGATTGGTGCAGCCTTCCTGGGGTGCTTCGCTTTCGTCTCGTTGCCTGTACAGGCAGCAGCTCAGCCGGCCTCCGAGCAAGTCCGCTGGAACGAGACCGCCCAGCGCGTCACCATCATGCGCGACAAATGGGGCATTCCCCACGTGTTCGGAAAATCCGACGCGGATGCTGTCTTCGGATTGATGTTCGCGCAGGCGGAGGATGACTTCAACCGCGTCGAACGCAATTACATCAACGCCATGGGGCGTCTGGCGGAAGTCGAAGGCGAGGCCGAAATCTGGCGCGACCTGCGCATGAAGATGTACATCACGCCCGACGACATGAAGGCCAAATACGCGGCCAGTCCGGCGTGGCTGAAGAAGCTGATGATTTCCTTCGCCGATGGCCTCAATTTTTACCTGCACACCCATCCCAAGGTCAAACCGAAACTGATTACCCATTTCGAGCCGTGGATGGCGCTGTCCTTCAGCGAAGGCAGCATCGGCGGCGACATCGAGGAGATCGACCTCACCGACCTGGAAGCGTTCTACGGCATGAAGCCGAAGCTGGCACTGGCCCATACCGGCTTCGATCCGGAACCGCGCGGCTCGAACGGCTTTGCCATCGCACCCAAACTGAGCAAGTCGGGCAGGGCGCTGCTGTTGATTAATCCGCATACCTCGTTCTACTTCCGCCCTGAAGTCCATGTCGTCAGCGAAGAAGGCCTGAACGCCTACGGCGCCGTCACCTGGGGCCAGTTCTTCGTCTACCAGGGCTTTAACGAACGGGCCGGCTGGATGCATACTTCCGGCGGCGGCGACGTCATCGACGAATACCTCGAAACCATCGTCGAAAAAGACGGAAAGGTGTTCTACAAGTACGGCAGCGGCGAGCGCGAGATGAAGGCCGTGCCGATCACGCTGCCCTATAAAACCGCCACCGGCATGGCCAGCAAGACCGTGATTGCCTATTTCAGCCACCACGGCCCGGTTATCCGTTCTGTCGGCGGCAAATGGGTTTCCATCAAAATGATGGAAGAGCCGCTCAAGGCGCTGATGCAGTCCTACTCGCGCACCAAGGCCACGAGCTACAAGGCCTTCCACAAGACCATGGAGCTGCGCACCAATTCGTCCAACAACACCGTGTATGCGGACGCCGACGGTAACATCGCCTACTTCCACGGTAACTTCCATCCTCGGCGCGATGCCCGTGTCGACTGGACTCATCCGGTCGACGGCAGCAATCCCGCGACCGAGTGGCGCGGCCTGCACGCCATCGAGGACACCATTACCGCGTTCAATCCGGCCAACGGCTGGATCCAGAACACCAACAACTGGCCGTTCCGCGTGGCCGGCGCCAGCAGCCCGCTCGAAAAGGACTATCCGAAGTACATGTGGTCGCTGCCCGAAAACGCGCGCGGCCTGCATGCGCTGCGGGTGCTTGAAAACGCGAAGGACGTCACCCTCGACAGCCTGATCGCTCTGGCCTACGACAACTACCTGACCGCCTTCGAGCCGCTGGTCGCTTCGCTGGGCAAGGCGTACGACGAACTGCCGCCTGCCGATCCGCTCAGGACGCAACTGGCGCCGCAGCTTGCCGCCCTGCGTGGCTGGGACCTGCGCTATTCGGTCAGCTCGGTGCCTACGTCGCTGGCCGTGTACTGGGGCCAGGCCATGGTGGCCAATGCGTCGGCAGCGGCCAAGGCGAAGGAAGTGCCGGTCGTCGACTACATCCGCGACAGCATCACGCCCCAGGAACGGCTGCAGGCGCTGGTGCGCGCCAGCGCCAGGCTCGTGGCCGATTTCGGCAAGTGGCAAACGCCATGGGGCGAAATCAACCGCTTCCAGCGCGCCAGCGGCGACGTCAGGCAGCAGTACGACGACAGCCGGCCAAGCATTCCCGTGCCGTTCACGTCGGCCGTGTGGGGTTCGCTAGCCTCGTTCGGCATGTCGGCCCCGCAAACGACCAAGCGCATCTACGGCGACCGTGGCAACAGCTTCGTGGCGGTGGTCGAATTTGGTCCGCGCGTGCGCGCCAAGAGCATCCTTGCGGGCGGCAATAATAGCAATCCGGCCTCGCCCCATTTCGCCGACCAGGCCCAGATGTACAGCCAAGGCCAGTTCAAGGATGTGCTGTATTACAAGGAAGATATCGAAAAGCAGCTTGAACGCAAATACCATCCTGGCGAGTAACTTGTCGGCCTTGCTATAATTCGCGCTCAAACGGTTCAGGAACACACGCGGTGGCAAAACTTTATTTCAGGTATTCGGCGATGAACGCCGGCAAATCGACGGCACTGCTGCAGGTCGCGCACAACTACGAAGAGCAGGGCCAGAAGGTGCGCCTGTACACGGCCGCCATCGACAGCCGCTACGGCGTGGGCCAGGTCACGTCGCGCCTGGGCCCGCAGCGCCAGGTCGACACCTTCGATGCCGACACCGATTTCCTGGCCGAAGCGCCCAAAGTGGCGTGCATGCTGATCGACGAAGCCCAGTTTCTGTCCACGCTCCAGGTGCAGCAGTTGCACCAGCTGGCCCAGGTGCGCGGCGTGCCGGTCATCTGCTACGGCTTGCGCAGCGATTTCCGCGGCGAGCCATTCCCCGGCTCGGCGTACCTGCTGGCCCTGGCCGACGATATCGAAGAGCTCAAGAACATCTGCACCTGCGGCAAAAAGGCCACCATGAACATCCGCGTGGACGACGACGGCAAGCGCATCAAGGAAGGCGAACAGGTCAGCATCGGCGGCAACGAGCGTTATCGCCAGGCCTGCGGCCGCTGTTTCTACGCCGGATAAGCCGGAACCACGGCGGCCATGACGTTTTCCGCCACCTGCCGCGCCATCGCGCCGGCCTTCCTGTGCCAGCACAGCGACGTGCTGGTCTACCTGTTTCCGTCCATGGCGCTGGCCGTGGTGATCCGAATACTTGCCGGAACGCATCCTTTTTTCTTCCTCCTGACCGTCGCCGGCACCATCTGCCATGAACTGATGCACTTTGTCATGGGCCTGCTGACCGGCGCGCGCCCGGGAAAATTCACCATTATTCCGGTAAAAAAGGCGGGGCATTGGGAACTTGGCTCGGTCACCCTGAACCGGGTGCGCTGGTATAACGCGGCGCCGGCGGCGCTGGCGCCCATGCTGATCATCCTGATTCCCTTCGCCGTGGCCTGGTGGCGCACCAGCCCCGGCTGGAAATTTCAGCCGGTTGATGGCCTGATCGCGTTTGCGCTGGCCCCCCAATTCCTGTCGTTCTGGCCATCCCTGGTGGATTGGCGGATCGCCTTGCGCTCCTGGCCCTACCTGTTTGTCATTGCCGGAGTTGCATGGTTGGCCTGGCGCCATAGGCTTTAAGCCATTTTCAACGGGCCCTAGCTAAGCTACCCTTAAGCTTCAGGGCGCAAGCTGGCTCTGCCCGATTGGCTTAGCTGTTAGAATCGTTGGTAGTGGAGAATTCAGATTGATGTCCGGAGAGAGCAAATGAAAAAGAGTATGTTGATCGCGGCAATGGCCCTGGCCTTGTCGGCGCACGCGGCAGTGCCGCAAACGGACAAAAACGCCCCTACGGTCCTCAAACCAATGGCCGCGCAAACGCAGGCCGCGGTATGGGCATCGATGCTGCTGTCGCGCCATCACTACAAGGCCGTGCCGCTGGACGACGCGATGTCGGAAAAAATCTTCGACCGCTACTTCAAATCGCTGGACGGCGAAAAGCTGTTTTTCCTGCAAGGCGACATCGACCAGTTCGACGCCGCGCGCACCAAGTTCGATGACGCGATCCGCAACGAAAACATTACCCTGCCATTCGCCATCTACAGCGTGTATTCGCAGCGTTTCGGCGAGCGCATTGCCTACGCGCGCCAGTTGCTGAACACCAAACTCGATTTCACCGTCGACGAGCGATTCCAGCTCGATCGCGAAAAAGCCGCCTGGCCAAAAACTGAAGATGAAATGCGCGACCTGTGGCGCAAGCGTGTCAAGAACGACTGGCTGCGCCTGAAGCTGGCGGGCAAGGACGACAAAGGCATCCGCGACACGCTCGACAAGCGCTACGAGAACTACGAAACGCGCGTGCGCAAGGTCGATAGCGAAGACGTGTTCCAGATGTTCATGAACGCCTACGCCACCTCGATCGAGCCGCATACCAACTACCTTGGTCCGCGTTCGGCCGACAATTTCGATATCGCCATGCGCCTTTCGCTCGAGGGTATCGGCGCCGTGCTGCAAAGCCGCGACGAATACACGGTCATCCGCGAAATCGTCCCTGGCAGCCCGGTTGGCCTGTCCGGCAAGCTGAAGGTGGGCGACCGCATCGTCGGCGTGGCCCAGGGCGATACGCCCAACTTCACCGAGGTGCTCGGCTGGCGCATCGACGACGTGGTGCAGCTGATCCGCGGCGCCAAGGATTCGGTCGTGCGCCTCGACGTGCTGCCGGCCGATGCCGGCCCTGACGGCAAGCACCTGGTCGTATCGCTGGTGCGCAAGAAGATCACGATGGAAGAACAGTCGGCCAAGAAGACCATCATCGAAGTGCCTGACGGTGCGCTCAAGCGCCGTGTGGGCGTCATTTCGCTGCCGACCTTCTACCTCGACTTCGACGCGCGCCGCCGCGGCGACAAGGATTACAAGAGCGCCACGCGCGACGTTGCGCGCATCCTCGGCGAGCTGAAAAAAGCCAAGGTCGACAACGTGCTGATCGACCTGCGCAACAACGGCGGCGGTTCGCTGACCGAGGCGGTCGAGCTGACCGGCCTGTTCATCGACAAGGGACCGGTAGTGCAGCAGCGCTCGGCCGACGGCAAGGTTGAAGTCGAAAGCGACGTCGCAGCCGGCCTGGCATGGGACGGTCCGGTCGGCGTGCTGATCAACCGCGGTTCGGCATCGGCGTCCGAGATTTTCGCCGCCGCGATCCAGGATTACGGCCGCGGCATCATCATCGGCGAATCGAGCTTCGGCAAGGGCACCGTGCAGACGCTTGTCAATTTCGACCGCAACGCCCAGCAGGGTGAAAAGGCCCGTTTCGGCGAGCTGAAAATGACGATCGCCCAGTTCTTCCGCATCAACGGCGGTACCACCCAGCTGCGCGGCGTTACACCCGACATCAAGCTGCCGGTCACGTCCGACGTCGAGAACTTTGGCGAGTCGAGCTACGACAACGCCTTGCCATGGGTGGCCATCAAGCCAGCGCCGTTCGTACCGGCCGGCGACTTGAAAGAGCTGGTCGGACCGCTGCAAAAGCGGCATGACGCGCGTGTCGCCAAGGACAAGGAGTTCCAGTACCTGAACGAAGACATGGCCGAGATCCGCAAGCTGCGCAAGGAAAACTCCATCTCGCTCAACGAGGCGGTACGTCGCAAGGAACGCGATACCCAGGAAGCGCGCGCCAAGCTGCGCGAAGAGCGCCAGGCTGCCGCAGCAACGGCAGGCAGTGCGGCCAGGTCCAAGGCGCTGGCTGCGGCCAAGCGCCGCCAGGACGACGGCCTGCAAGCGGACGAGCGCAACCTGCAGTCCGAGCTGGCCGCCGAAAAAGCAGCCAAGGACGCCAAGGACATCATGCTCAACGAGGCTGCCAACATCCTCAGCGACGCGGTAGGGATGGTCAAGACCGACACCCGCCTGGCATCGCGCCTGATGCCTTATATGCCGGCGACCAAAGCCGCGGACTAACAACCGCGTCGTCAAAAAAACCGTCCCGCGAAACGCCGGACGGTTTTTTTACGCCCACCACTTTATGCCCCGTCGTCCTCGCGAACGACGGTGGTGTATTTCTCCCCAACTTCCGGCTTTTTTTCAGGTACAATTCTCTGAACGGTCGTGCTTTTTTACGGACGGCGCTAACTAGGAGACTGTATGGACCTGAACTATACGAGCGAGGATCTGGCCTTCCGCGACGAAGTGCGCGCCTTCCTCGAAGCCAATCTGCCAGCCGACCTGCAGCACAAGGTACGCAAGCACCTGCGCATGTCGCGCGACGACTACGTGCGGTGGCATAAAATCCTCGCCGCCCAGGGCTGGGTCGCGCCAGGCTGGCCAGCGGAGTTCGGCGGTCCGGGCTGGACCCCGGTCCAGCGCCACCTGTTCGACGAAGAATGCGCGCGCGCCGGTACCCCGACCGTGCTGCCGTTCGGCGTCAACATGGTCGCTCCCGTCATCATGGCCTTCGGCAGCGACGAACAGAAGGCCCACTTCCTGCCGCGCATTCTGTCGTGCGAAGACTGGTGGTGCCAGGGTTACTCCGAACCGGGCTCCGGCTCCGACCTGGCTTCGCTGAAAACGACGGCCGTGCGCGACGGCGACCACTACATCGTCAACGGCCAGAAAACCTGGACCACGCTGGCCCAGCACGCCGACATGATTTTTTGCCTGGTGCGCACCGATTCGGGCGTGCGCAAACAGGAAGGCATTTCCTTCCTGCTGATCGACATGAAGAGCGAGGGCGTGACCGTGCGTCCGATCCTGATGCTCGACGAAGACCACGAAGTTAATGAAGTCTTCTTCGACAATGTGCGCGTACCGGTGCATAACCTGGTCGGCCAGGAAAACCGTGGCTGGACCTACGCCAAGTACCTGCTCGGCCACGAGCGCACCGGCATCGCCGCGGTCGGCCGCTCCAAGCGCGAGCTGGGCTTCCTCAAGCAATACGCTGCAGCGCAGTCGAAGAACGGCAAGTCCCTGCTGGAAGATCCGCTTTTCGCGGCCAAGGTCGCCACGCTTGAAATCGAGCTGATGGCGCTGGAGATGACGGTCATGCGCGTGCTGGCCCAGGAACACAAGGCGCCTGGTCCCGAGGCCTCCGTCCTCAAGGTGCGCGGCACCGAAATCCAGCAGACCCTGACCGAACTGATGGTCGAAGCGGCCGGCCCGATGGCGCTGCCTTTCGATCCGGCCTACCTTGAAACGCACGCCGAGCACAGCGTGGCCGGCGACGACGAGGCCGCGCCGCTGGCGGGTTACTACTTCAATTTCCGCAAGACCTCCATCTATGGCGGCTCCAACGAGATTCAACGCAATATCATCACCCAGATGATCCTGGGCCTGTGAGGAGCTGACATGGACTTCAATTTCAAGGAAGAGCAGCTGCAGTTTGCCGATGCACTCAAGCGCTGGGTGACCAAGGACTACAGCTTCGAGACGCGCAAGAAGATTATCCATTCCGACAGCGGCGTGTCCGACGCGGGCTGGAGCACACTGGCCGAACTGGGCATGCTGGCATTGCCGGTGTCGGAAGAGCAGGGCGGCTTCGACGGCACGGCAGTCGACATGTTCGTCGTCATGCAGGAACTGGGACGCGGCCTGGTGGTCGAGCCTTATTTTGCGACGGTGCTCGGGGCCCAGTTCCTCACCCTGGGCGGCAGGCACGATTCGCTGCTTGAACTGGTCGCTGGCGGCGAGCTGAAACTGGCCTGCGCGCTGACCGAAAAGCAGTCGCGCCACGACCTGGCCGATATCCGGACCACGGCCAGCGCCATGGCAAACGGCTACGTCATCAACGGCAGCAAGACGGTTGTGGTGCACGGTGCGCAGGCCGACAGCCTGATCGTCTCGGCGCGCACCGGCGGCGAGCAGCGCGACACCAAGGGTGTATCCCTGTTCGTGGTGCCAACCGACGCCGAGGGCGTCACCATCGTTAACTACCGCACGCTCGATGGCCAGCGCGCGGCGAACGTCACATTCAGCAACGTGCTGGTGCCGACCACCGCGCTGATTGGCCTTGAAGGCGCCGACTGGGGCATCCTCGACCAGGCAGCCGACTACGGCGCCGCGCTGCTGTGCGCCGAAGCGTTGGGCGCGATGGAGGCGATTTTCGCCGCCACGCTCGAATACCTGAAGACGCGTACGCAGTTCGGCGCGCCGATCGGCAAATTCCAGGCACTGCAGCATCGCATGGCCGACATGTATATCCACCTCGAACAGGCGCGCTCGATGGCGCTGCTGGCGGCGGTGCGGATGGATTCGGATAACCCGGAAGAACGGCGGCGCACCATATCGGCGGCCAAGTTCCGCATCGGCCAGGCGCTCAAATTCGTCGGACAGCAGGCGGTCCAGCTGCATGGCGGCATGGGTGTAACCGACGAACTGCCGGCGGCCCACCATTTCAAGCGCCTGACCATGATTGAACTGGCGCTGGGCGACTCCGACCACCACCTGCAGCGCTTCATCGCGCAGCCGGGTTTTGCTTCAGGGAGCGCCGATTGAGTACGTCCAGCTGGTATTTCGAGGATTTTTTCCCGGGACAGGAAATTCCGCTCGGCTTGCGCACGGTGAGCGAGGAGGAGATTATCGCCTTCGCCACGCAATTCGATCCGCAGCCATTCCACGTCGACCACGACGCGGCTGCGGCGTCGGTCTTCGGCGGCGTGATCGCCAGCGGCTGGCATACGTGCAGCATGATGATGCGCATGGTGGTTGACGGCCTGATGGCATCGGCGGCCAGCATGGGTTCGCCCGGCGTGGACAAGGTGCGCTGGATCTTGCCGGTGCGCGCCGGCGACACCCTTACCGTCACCTACCTGACGACGGCGGTGAAAGCGTCGGCCTCGCGGCCGGATCGCGGCGTGGTCTGGTCTACCTGGCAGGCGGTCAACCAGGACGGCAAGCTGGTGTGCACCATCGAAGGAATGGGCATGTTCGGCCGCCGTCCCTCCGGCGGGTTCGACCATGCGTGAGTTTGGCAGCCTCGCCGAGATGCGCGGCCTGGTGGGGCAGGAAGTGGCGGTCACCGACTGGGTGGCAGTGTCCCAGGAGCGCGTCAACCTGTTTGCCGAGGCGACCGACGACCACCAATGGATCCATGTCGATGTCGAGCGCAGCAAACGCGAATCGCCCTTCGGCGGGCCGGTTGCGCATGGCTTCCTGACCTTGTCGCTGCTGTCGCATCTGTTCGAGATCGCCGTGCGCATGGCCGACGCCAGCATGGTCGTCAATTACGGCCTGAACAAGGTGCGTTTTCCGGCCCCTGTGCCGGTCGGCAGCCGCGTGCGGGCGCGCCTGACGCTGCAAAAAATTGACGACATCGACGGCGGCGCGCAGCTTGAATGGTCGGTGCTGGTGGAGCGCGAAGGCGCGGAGAAGCCCGTGTGCGCGGCTGAACTGCTGATGCGCCGCTACCCATAACCCACCGAATCCCCCAGCGTAACAACAAACCGTAGGGTGGAAAAGCGATAGCGCCTTCCACCATATATGCGTCAACGCGGCGCATCTATGGTGGAAGGCGCTATCGCTTTTCCACCCTACGTGTGCAATCGCTTGCTGGCGTTATTCGCCGCCGGTCTGTACACTCAAAAAATTATCATTTGAGCCACTGTGTATCCATGAACATCCCGGAAAAAATCAAATCCATCAAGACCGCCTTGTCGGAACGCAGCCAAGTGCGCAAGCAGTTGCGCGGCCCGGCCGACCTGTACTACGCCATCGCCGACGCGATCGGCATGCTCGATGGCGGCGCCTGGCAGGAACTGGTCAAGGATTCCGGATTTTTCATGTCGGCCGATTACCTCAAGGCGGTCGAGAACGTCCTGCCGCGTAATTTGTCGCCGCGCTATGCGCTCGTTTACAGCGGCACCGGCGCAGAACGCCGGCCGGTGGCGGCGATCTACATGCAGATCGCCGACGTGAGCGTGGCGCAAATGCGGCCCGAGAAACCGGAACCGGCAGCGGGCAAGAGTGCCGCCCCGCTCGACCAGCTGGCCCAGAACACAAAGCAGCGCATCCTTACCTGCGGCAACCTGCTCACCTTCGGACAGCACGGCATTGCCTTCGCCAGGGACGTCGACCAGAAGCTGGCATGGCACGGCGTGGCCGAGGTGCTGTACCGCGTGCGCCAGGCCGAAAAGCTGGCCGGCAAAACTCATTTCGTGATGATCAAGGACCTGCACACGCCGTACCGCGAGCACGCCGCGCACCTTGAGAACCTGAGCTACCGCTACGTCGAGACAGAACCGAACATGGTGCTGGCCCTGAACCCCGAGTGGAAGAACCACGACGATTATCTGGCCAGCCTGGCCTCGAAGTACCGCGGCAATGTCCGTAACGGCATCCTGAAGCTGATGGACGAAGGCGCCTGCGTCATCGAGCAGGTGGCCGACATGGCGGCGGTGCAGGACCAGATCCACGCCCTCTACAAGGAGGTGCAAGTCAACGCCGGCGTGCGTCTGTTCGAGCTGGTGCCGGAATACTTTGCGATGCTGCAGCAGGCGGCGGGCGAACGGTTTCGCTGCAGCGTGATCCGGCAGGAGGGCAGGATGCTCGGCTTCCTGATTTCGGTGGCCGATGGCGATACCTCGGTGGCCTACCACATCGGCTTTGACCGGGCCGCTGCAGCCGCGCTGCCGATCTACCTGCGCCTGCTGCACGCGGGGATCGCCGATGCCATTTCGATGGGCTGCAAGGAGATCTCTTACGGACGCACGGCGCTCGAACCGAAAGCGGCCCTGGGCGCGAAACCGCAGGCCTTCGGGATCCTGGTGCGCCATCGGCAGCCGGTGCTGAACAAGATGATCAAGCGGCTGTTGACCGGGATCGAGCACGAGGATGCGCCGGAGCGCAGCCCGTTCAAGAAGGCGGCGGCCGCCAAGGCTTGAGTGTACGAGGGGCTTATTCGCAGCGCACGGTATAGCGGTTGCGCCCGCCGGCTTTCGCTTCGTACAGCAGCGCGTCGGCGGTCTTGACCAGGATGCCCGGGTCGTCGCGGTCCGATGGCGTCAGGCTGGTCACCCCCATGCTGACCGTGACCCACGGACTGGCCGAAGAGCGCACGTGGGCGATGCCCATGCCGGCAATCTCCTCGAGCACCTTGTTCGCCACCGCTTCGGCCCCCGTGATGTCGAGGTGCGGCAGCAGGATCGCGAACTCTTCGCCGCCATACCGCGCCACCAGGTCTTGCGGACGCATCGCCGCGCGCCGCATCGCCGCGCCGGCCTGCTGCAGGCAAACGTCGCCTTCCTGGTGCCCGTAGGCGTCGTTGAAATTCTTGAAGTGGTCGATGTCGACCATGATCAGCGAAATCGGTACTTCCGCCCGCGCGCAGCGGCGCCATTCGGCGTCCAGCGCTTCGTCGAAGGCGCGCCGGTTGGCCACGCCAGTCAGGCTGTCGGTCAGGGTCAGTTCGCGCAGCGCGTCACTCTGGCGCTTGACGGTGAGCTGGGTGCGCACGCGCGCCCGCACCACGGCCGCATTCACCGGTTTGCTGATGAAGTCGGCCGCGCCAGCGCCGAGCGCGCGCGTTTCGTCTTCCGGGGTCTTGAGGGCGGTGACGAAGATGATCGGAATGTCGCGCGTCATGGCCGAGGCGCGCAGCGCCGCGCAGACCGCGTAGCCGTCCATGTCGGGCATGACGGCGTCGAGCAGGATCACGTCGGGCAGCTGGTTCTGGGCGATGTGCAGCGCCTTCACGCCATTCATGGCGAACAGCACGTCGTGTTCGTCCTGCAGCGCGTGATGAAGGATCTGGATGTTCTCCATGGCGTCATCGACGATCAGGATGCGTCCTTTCTTCGCGATGTCGGTCCAGCTCATTGCGTTACCTTTCGATCCAAAATATCCCTGACCAGCTGGGCGGCGCCCGGGAACGCGAGCGTTGCCACCGCGTCCGACAAGGCCGCCAGGGTCTCGGGCGCAGCCACCGGCGCCAGCTCGGCGCGCAGCGCTTCGAACTCGGCCAGGGCTTTCAGGTTGCTATTTTGAAGTAATCCGAGCAGTTCCGCCAGCCTGTCGTCGAGATGGCGCGTTTCGCCGCCGGCCGCCGCGGCCTCCTGCCGCAGCGGGGTGTCGAGGCGGCGCGCGGCCACCATCAGCTTGGCCAGTTCCACTTCCAGCACGTCCAGCCGCTGGATCAGGTCGGCCATGGGTCCGCTGCGCAGTGCATGCTCGAAGTCGAGCGCGAGGGCCGCGAAGTCGGTCGCGCCCAGGTTGGCCGCCACCCCGCGCAGGCGGTGTACCAGGGCCATCGAGGCTTCGCGGTCGTTCGCGCGCAGCAGCTGGCGTACTTCGGCCAGGGTCCCGCCCTGGGACCGCTCGAAGCGCTTGAACAGCGAGACGAAATTGGCGAAATTGCCTGCGAAGCGGGGCAGGGTGGTGCGCAGGTCGATGCCGGGAATCGTGGCCGGCAGCGGCTCGTCGGTCACTGGCGCCTCGCGCCGGTAGCCGGCCCGTTCGGTTTCGCCGATGTCGCCGCCGGTGGTCACGCGCAGCAGGGCGGCGACCAACTTGTCGACGTCGATCGGCTTGGAAATGTGGCCGTTCATGCCGGCGTTGATGGCCCGGGCGCGGTCGTCCTCCATGACGTTGGCGGTCATGGCGATGATGGGCAGGTCCACCAGGCCCATCGCGCGGATCGCTTCCGTGGCCTGGTAGCCGTTCATGACCGGCATCTGGATGTCCATCAGTACGGCGTCGTACCTGGCCGGGGCATCGGTGAGCATATTGACCGCGATGCGGCCGTCGGCAGCGATATCGACCGCGGCGCCGGCATGCAGCAGCAGGTAGTTGGCCACTTCCTGGTTGATCTGGTTGTCCTCGACCAGCAGCACGTAGATGCCTTCGAGGCGACCGGCCAGCGGCTGCGGCTCGCTGTTGCCCTGCTGCGGGCGGCCGGTGTGCAATTCGACGATGGCGCCCACCAGCGCGTCGCGTGTGACCGGCTTGGAGAGGATGGCGTCGAGCTTGAGGTCGTCGGACAGGCTGGCCAGCTGTTCGCGGGTATGCTCGAGCACCATCAGCGCGGTGCGCGGCACCGTGATCGACGGGTCGGCGCGTGCGTAGGTCAGCACCGAAATGCCGTCCAGCCCCGGCATGGCGGCGTCGAGCAGCATGAAGTCGTAGGACTGCTGTGCCACGCCGGCCGCGCGCAGCATCTCGAGCGCGTCGTGGCCGCTGCGCGCGGTCGCCACGTTCCAGCCGAAGGCGGCGCACTGGGCGGCGATGGCGGCGCACGAGCGCAGGTTGTCGTCGACCACCAGCACCGAACGGCCGGACAGGCCGGGCAGTATCGGCAGCGCGGCGCGCGGCGCGCCGGGCAGCGCGCCGAAGCTGGCGTCGAAGCTGAATTCGGCGCCGTGGCCAAGCTCGCTGGCCACCGAGATGGTCCCGCCCATCAGGCCCACCAGGCGGCGGCTGATGGTCAGGCCCAGACCCGTGCCGCCGTATTTGCGGCTGGTCGAGGTATCGGCCTGCGAAAAGGCGTCGAACATGTTGGCGTGCTGCTCGCGGGCGATGCCGATGCCGGTGTCGCGCACCGAGAATTCGAGCACCAGCGTGTCCTCGCCCTGGGCGGCGCTGCGGATAGCGACCACCACTTCGCCGTGCTCGGTGAATTTGATCGCGTTGCTGACCAGGTTGAGCAAGACCTGTTCGAGCCGCATCGGGTCGCCCACCAGCTGCAGCGGCACGTCGGGGGCGACCACGAACACCAGTTCAAGACCCTTGGCCGCCGCGTTCGGGGCCAGCAGCACGGATATGCTGTCGAGGACCTGGTCGATCCCGAACAGGGTGTACTCGAGCATCAGCTGGCCGGCTTCGATTTTTGAAAAATCGAGCACGTCGTTGAGGATCCCGAGCAGCGAACGGGTCGACATCTTGATCTTGGCGACATAGCTGCGCTCGCGCCGCGCCAGGGGCGACTCCTCGAGCAGGCGCGCCAGGCCCATGATGGCGTTCATCGGGGTGCGGATTTCATGGCTCATATTGGCCAGGAATTCGCTCTTGGCGCTGCTGGCCATTTCGGCGCGGTCAAGCGCCTGCACCAGTTGTTCGTTGAGCGACTGCAGGCGCAGTTCGCCGGCGATGCGTTCGCTGATGTCGCGCACGGTCGCCTGGATCACGCCCTTGCCGCCCGCGTTCAAACTGCTCAGGAGTATGTCGGCATGGAACAGCGTGCCGTCCACGCGCCGGTGCAGCCATTCGAACTGATGGCTGCCGCGTTCGAGCGCAAAGCCCATCAGCTGTGCGGCCTTTTCGTCGGAGCGGCGTCCGTCGGGCTGGAATTCGGGCGAAGTGGTGGCCGGCGACAGCTCCAGGAACTGGGCCACGCTGTCGCAGCCGAAAATCGCCGCCGCCGCCCGGTTGCCGCCGACGAAGCCTTCGGTCGGCGTGACCAGCATGTGGGCGTCGCCCGACATCTCGTACAGGATGTGGAACTGCTCGTTGACATCGCGCAGCTGGTCCGACATTCTTTTGCGCTCGCTGACATCGAGCACCAGGCCGCTCACGCCCACCATCTTGTGGTCATGGTTGAAGACAGGGTGGTAGCTGACGATCCAGTGGTGCTTGACGCCCGGATCGTAGGGCACTTCGCCTTCGCCCTCGATCTCGAGCAAGGCTTCGCCCGTGTCGCGCACCTGGCGGTAGGCCTTTTCGTACTCCACGCCGATGGGCCCCAGCAGTTCCGGCAAGGTGCGTCCGATATGCTCGGCCACCGGCTTGTCGTTGATGCGGGCCAGGTATTCGTTGACCATCACGATGCGCAGGTCGGTGTCGAGCAGCGCCAGGCCGGCGGGGGCCGTGGCGTACACGTTTTCGATGAGGGCGTAGGCGTTCTCCAGTTCGACGGTGCGTTCGCGCACCCGCTCTTCGATGCCGCTGCGGTAGCGCTGCAGCTCGTGCTCGACCTGCTTGAGGGCGTCGCCCACTTCGGCCGCCTCGCGGATGTCGAGCGGCGCGATGTGCAAGGGTTCGCCGCGGCCGAGGGCCACGGCCGGCGCGCGCAAGGCCCGCACCGAACGCCCGATCAGGCCGCCCATGAACCAGGCGCTGGCAAAGCCGAAGGTCATCAGGGCCGCCACGCTGAGCACGATATTGGCCATCGAGCCGCGCAGCACCGCGTAGGCGGCGTCGCGCGGGACCGACACGGTGGCGGCCCAGCGCCGCTGCGGCGAATGGACGTACAGAACGATCACCCGCAAACCGTCGCGCGTATCAAGTTCTACCGCGCCCTGTTCGGCCTTGTCGAGGGCCGCCATCAGGGCCGGGTTGCTCTTGTTGCCGACGTAGCGCTCTGGCTCACGGGTGCGCGAGACGATCTGCTTCTGGCTGTCGACCACGCCGGCGTTCCAGCTCGGCGGCAGGTTCAGTTCGCGGATGCGGCGGTTGAAATGGGAGGGCGCCATCCGGGCCGACAACACGTAGGCGACCTTGCCGTTGATAGATACCGGAACGTCGACCGACACGTAGAACGGCAGCGTCTTGCCGGCGCGCGCGACGTCGGAGGTGGCCGCCTTGCCGCTGGCCGCTACCTGGCGCAGCACGGCGACATTGGGATTTGGATGGGGCGCCGCGCCCAAAGGCAAATTGCTGTCGAGCAGCGCCTTGCCGTCGGGGTCGCTCAAGACGAAGCCCGAAGCGGCCAGTTCGGGGTGGAGCACGCTGTTGGCCTGGGCATGGAACGCGGCCAGGTCGCCCGTTTGCAGGCTGGGCGAGGACGCCAGCGCGCGGGCCGCCGTTTCTGCGTTGTCGAGGTCGCGCTCGACCGCCATCATCAGCGACATCGACAAGCGCTCGGCTTCCCTGAGCAGGTTGCTGCGTTCGCGCTGGAAAGAATCGTAGGCGAGGGCGGCGAAGCCGATCAAGCTCGGCAACAGGCAAACGAGCACCAGGGTTGCGGTCTTGGACCGGATCGAGGGTAGGGAATGCCGTGAAAAAAACTGCACCGAGAAAGCCTCCGCCGCAACGCCTGCGGCAAGACGCGCCGCGATAGAGCGATGGTAGCCGAGCAAAGGATTTCTTGAAAGTACTTTAGTTCAGCCGTGCGCACGCTAAACCCGGGGTCAGTGCCGACATTACGACACGAGCTAGATGTGCTTGGCCAGTTCCAATTTGGCAATGGCGTTGCGGTGGACTTCGTCCGGGCCGTCGGCCAGGCGCAGCGTGCGGTTGCCGGCCCACTGGTAGGCCAGCGGGAACTCGTCCGACACGCCGGCCGCGCCATGCGCCTGGATCGCCCAGTCGAGCACCTGCTGCGCCACGTTCGGCGCCAGCACCTTGATCATCGCGATCTCGGCCTGTGCGTGCTTGTTGCCCACGGTGTCCATCAGCGACGCCGTCTTCAAGGTCAGCAGGCGCGCCGTGTCGATCTGGATGCGCGACTCGGCAATGCGCTCGCGCCAGACGCCCTGGTCCGACAGCTTTTTGCCGAACGCGACCCGGCTGCCCAGGCGCTGGCACATCAGTTCCAGGGCGCGCTCGGCCACGCCAATGGCGCGCATGCAGTGGTGGATCCGGCCCGGCCCCAGGCGCCCCTGGGCGATCTCGAAACCGCGCCCCTCGCCCAGCAACAGGTTCGAAGCCGGCACGCGCACGTTATCGAACAGGATTTCGCAATGCCCGTGCGGGGCGTCGTCGTAGCCGAACACCGGCAGCGGCCGCACCACCGTGATGCCGGGCGTGTCGGCCGCGGCCAGGATCATCGATTGCTGTGCATGGCGCGCCGCGCTCAGATCGGTCTTGCCCATCACGATGTAGACCTTGCAGCGCGGATCGCCCGCGCCCGAAATCCACCACTTGCGCCCGTTGATGACGTATTCGTCGCCATCGCGCTCGATGCGGGTCTCGATATTGGTCGCGTCCGACGACGCCACGGCCGGTTCGGTCATGGCGAAGGCCGAGCGAATTTCGCCGCGCAGCAGCGGCTCGAGCCATTCGCGCTTGTGCTCTTCCGTGCCGTAGCGCTCGATCGTTTCCATGTTGCCGGTGTCGGGCGCGGCGCAGTTGAACACTTCCGGCGCCCACACCACGCGTCCCATGATTTCACACAGAGGCGCGTAGTCGAGATTCGACAGGCCTTCCGGCGCCCGCACCGACTTGGGCAGGAACAGATTCCACAAACCCTGTTCGCGCGCCAGCGGTTTTAGCCGTTCAATCAGCTCCGTGGGGATCCAGCGGTTGCCGCGCGTGACGCCGTTATTGTCCACTTCCTGCTTGAACAGCTGCTCGTTCGGATAGATATGCGCGTCCATGAACGCCAGCAGGCGCCCTTGCAGTTCCTGGCAGCGGTCGGAATAGTCGAAATTCATTGCGGTTCCTTCAGGGAGATGGCGCGCTGGGCATAGGTCCAGCCCAGTTCGGCCATGGGACGGGCCGCCTTGCCGTTCTGCAAAGCCTGGGCGCTGGAGGCGGTACCGTCCACATAGCGCTTCATGATGCCTTGCATGATGCCGGCCAGCCGGAACATGTTGTAAGCGAGGTAGAAATTAAAGTCTTCGATGCGAATCGTCTTGCCGGTGCGCGCGCAGTAGGAATCGATATAGGCTTCCTGGCTGGGAATGCCCATCTCCGCCAGCGGCAGCCCGGCAATGCCGCGGAACTGGCCCGGCTTGATGTGCCAGCTCATGCAGTGGTAGGAGAAATCGGCGGCCGGGTGGCCCAGGGTCGACAGTTCCCAGTCGAGCACCGCCAAAATGCGCGGCTCGGTCGGGTGGAAGATCATATTGTCCAGCCTGAAGTCGCCGTGCACGATGGCGGTGTCGTCGCCGGCCGGGATGTGGTGCGGCAGCCAGGCGATCAACTGGTCCATCGCTTCGATGGTCTCGGTGGAAGACGCCTGGTACTGGCGCGTCCAGCGCTCGATCTGGCGCGCGAAATAATTGCCGGGCTTGCCGAAGTCTTTCAAACCGATGGCTTCATAGTCCACCGTGTGCAACTGGGCGATCACCCGGTTCAATTCGTCGTAGATGGCGGCGCGCTCGCCTGGGGTCATGCCCGGCAGCGACTGGTCCCACAGCACCCGGCCCTCGACGTATTCCATGACGTAGAAGGCGCGCCCAATGACCGCTTCATCGGTGCACAGGGTGTACTGGCGGGCAGCCGGAAAAGCGGCCTTGTTGAGCGCGTCCATGACGCGGAACTCGCGGTCGATCGCGTGCGCCGACGGCAGCAGCTTGGCCGCCGGACCCGGCTTGGTCCGCAGCACATAATGCTGGCCGCCTGCGGTGATCTTGAAAGTCGGGTTCGACTGGCCGCCCTTGAACTGCTCGACCGTCAGCGGCCCGCCGGGGTAGCCCGGCACGTGCGAACGCAAATAGGCATCAAGCGCTTCAACGTCGAACTTCTGGCGCTCCGACACGGGTTTGGTCCCCATCATTTCTTCGAACATGGCATCTCCGGGAAAAGGTAATGACTATTCTAGCTGATAAAAAGAACGCCCGTGCTATTTATTTGAGGGCGAGTTCAGCGCGAGCCGCGGTACTGCGCATATAACTGTTCCATTGTAGTGCTGCGGGTGTCGGCCTGCAGCGGGGCGGGGGGCGCGTAATTCATGAAACGCAGCACCCAGTCGGTGTCGTGGCTGCCGACGTCGAGCGCGTTAATGCAGCCGGCCGTCTGCGCCAGCCCGCCAAGGAACATGCGCTGGCCCGTCAGCGCCAGCGACAGGATCGCGCAGTTCACGCCGCCGTGCAGGACCAGCAGCACCGTGTCCCACGCGGGATCGTTGCGCAGGCGGGTCACTGCCGGGTGGATCCGGTCCATCAGTTCGCCCACCGATTCGCCGCCCAGGAAGCGCTTGTCTCCGCCGACCATGCCTTCGAAGGCACCGGTGAACGCGTCCTTCAGGTCGGCGTCGGCGATGCTGGCCAGGCGCCCGCCGCGAATTTCCTCCAGTTCGGGCCAGGCTTCGATGGCAATCGCCTGGGCCGTCTCGGCCAGCACACGCTGCGCCGTTTCCACGGTGCGCGGCAGGCCGGAGACGATCACCCGGTCGAAGCGCACCTGCTCGGCGGCGAACACGCGCCCGGCGGCGCTCGCTTGCGCGCGACCCAGTTCATTGAGCGGCACCGTTTCCGGGAGCACCGGTTTGGCAGCGGCATCGAAGTAGGTGACGCTGCCGTGGCGCATCAGGTAAATGCGGCGGCGGGGGGATGGCAGGGACATGGTTTTTTTTACCGAAATTAGAGGCAAACGACGGGGGTGATTGATTCTAGCCCATCCTTGAAGACTGTCGCGATTTAACAATGTTCGCCATCAAAACCATGCTGTACGACAAAATTCCGCATAGAATGAGCCGCAAGGCAGTTCACTCTTTAGGGTTAGTCCATGGCAAGGCCAGAAAAAGTCCGACTAGGCGAAATCCTGGTTCAGCAAAAACTCTTGTCCGAGGACCAGCTGGGTCTGGCGTTGCAGGACCAGAAACGCACTGGCCGCAAGCTCGGGCGCGTGTTCGTCGAAAGCGGCTTCGTCACCGAGGACCAGATATCGAGCGCGCTGGCCAAGCAGCTCGACATCCCCTACATCAACCTGAAGTTCTACAACACCAATCCCGACATCGTCCGTTTGCTGCCCGAAACCCAGGCCCGGCGTTTTCGCGCGCTGGCCCTGGAAGACCGGCGCGGCTCGCTGCTGGTTGGCCTGTCCGACCCGACCGACCTGTTCGCGTACGACGAGATCACGCGCCTGGTCAAGCGCAACATCGAACTGGCGGTGGTCAACGAAACCGAGGTGCTGGCCGCGATCGACCGCATCTACCGCCGCACCGATGAAATCACCGATTTCGCGCGCGAGCTGGAACAGGACCTGGGCGACTCCTTCGTCGACTTTGGCGCGCTGGCCGCCAATCCGGGCCTGGAAGAAGCGCCCATCGTCAAGCTGCTGCAATCGGTGTTCGACGACGCCACCCAGGTGCGCGCTTCCGACATCCACATCGAGCCGCAGGAAGCGCGCCTGCACATCCGCTTTCGCATCGACGGCGTGCTCCACCTGCAGACCGAAGCCGATATCAAGATCGCCACCCCGCTGGCGCTGCGCCTGAAACTGATGTCCGACCTCGATATCTCCGAAAAGCGCCTGCCCCAGGATGGCCGCTTTGCGATCAAGGTCAAGCAGCAGCGCATCGACGTGCGTATTTCGACCATGCCGACCCAGTACGGCGAATCGGTCGTGATGCGCCTGTTGAACCAGGGCGGCACTACCTTGCGCCTGGACGCGATCGGCATGCCGCGCAAGCTGGTGGACCGCTTCCGCGCCATCGTGGCCCGACCCAACGGCCTGGTGCTGGTCACGGGACCGACCGGCAGCGGCAAGACCACCACCTTGTACAGCGCGCTGGCCGAACTCAATTCGAGCGAGAAGAAACTGATCACGGTCGAGGACCCGGTCGAGTACCGGCTGGCCGGCGTGAACCAGGTGCAGGTCAATGAAAAGATCGACCTCTCCTTCGCGCGGGTGCTGCGCTCGGCCCTGCGCCAGGATCCCGACATCGTGCTGGTGGGCGAGATGCGCGACCAGGAGACCGCCCAGATCGGCCTGCGCGCCGCCATGACGGGCCACCTTGTGCTGTCGACCCTGCACACCAACGACGCGGCCAGCACGCCGCTGCGCCTGATGGACATGGGCGTGCCGCGCTATATGGTGGGCAGCGCGCTGCAGGCCGTGCTGGCGCAGCGCCTGGTGCGCAAGATTTGCGAATCGTGTACGACCGAAACCGAGATCACGCCGAGCGAGCGCAATTTCCTGCGCTCCGAATTGCGCGAGACGGTCGACAGCGTCAAGTACTTCCAGGGCAAGGGCTGCTCGCATTGCAACGGCATGGGCTACCGCGGCCGCACCGGCGTCTACGAACTGCTTGAAATGACGCGCGACGTGATCGATGCGGCCAACCATCCCGATCCGGCCGTGTTCCTGAAAGCGGCGCACGCCGAAATGAAGGGCGAGACCCTGCGCCGCCACGTGGTGCAGCTGGTGGTCGAGGGACGCACCACCGTTGCCGAGGCCATGCGCATCAGCAACCAGCTGGAGGACTGAGGTGCCGTTCTTTGCCTACAAGGGCCGCAATGCGCGCGGCGAAATGCTGCAGGGCGTGCTCGAAGGCGCCGACAGCGGCGCCGTCGCCAGCCAGCTGTTCTCCACCGGGATTACGCCGGTCGACATCGTCGAGGCCAAAAAGCCGGTACCTGCCGGCAGCAACGAAGGCTGGGTCGCCGCGCTGCTCGAACGCAAAGTCACCTCGATGGACGTGCAGATGTTCAGCCGCCAGTTGTATACCCTGCTCAAATCGGGCGTGCCGATCATGCGCGGCCTGGCAGGGCTGCAGGAGTCGGCCACCAGCAAGGCCTTTGCGCGCGTGATCGGCGACCTGCGCGAGTCGCTCGACTCGGGCCGCGAACTGTCGTCGGCGATGCGGCGCCACCCTGATGTATTCGACAATTTTTACCTCAGCATGGTCAGGGTAGGGGAGATGACCGGCCGCCTCGAGGATGTCTTCCTGCGCTTGTTCGACCACCTCGAGTTCGACCGCGAAATGCGTCAGCGCGTCAAGTCGGCGCTGCGCTATCCCACCTTCGTGGTCATTGCCATGATCATCGCGGTGGCGGTGGTGAACGTGTTCGTGATCCCCCAGTTCCAAAAGGTGTTCGACAGCTTCCATACCGAGCTGCCGCTGGTGACGCGCATGCTGGTCGGGTTTTCCCGCTTTACCGTCACTTACTGGCCGGTGATTTTCGCCGTCGTGGTCATGGCCATCATCGCCGTGCGCAGCTATATCGGCACCGAACGCGGTCGCTACGAGTGGGACCGGCGCAAGCTGCGCCTGCCGATCGCCGGCAAGATCATCCTCAAGGGCACCATGGCGCGCTTTGCCCGCAGCTTCGCGCTGGCCAGCCGCAGCGGCGTGCCCATCGTCCAGGGCCTGACCACGGTCTCGCAGACGGTCGACAATGCCTACCTGTGCGCCCGCATCGAGCAGATGCGCGACGGCGTCGAGCGCGGCGAAAGCATCTTGCGCACCGCCAACGCGGCCAATATGTTTACGCCGATCGTGCTGCAGATGATCGCCGTGGGCGAGGAGACCGGTTCCCTCGACGACCTGATGGACGAGATCGCGGCGATGTATGAACGCGAGGTCGACTACGAACTGAAGACCCTGTCAGCCCAGATCGAACCGGTGCTGATCGTGTTCCTGGGCGTGCTGGTGCTGATCCTGGCGCTGGGGATTTTCCTGCCGATCTGGGACTTGGGCAAGGCGGCCATGGGGAACAAATGAGGAAGCAGGGCGGCTTCACCTTGCTGGAACTGGCCGTGACGGTGATTATCATCGCGGTCCTGGCCGGCGCCTTGTTGTCGCGTGTGACAATCTATCAAGAAGAGGCCGAACGGGTGGCCATGGAAAACGTGGTCGGGGTGCTCAGGAGCGCGCTCGGCATGAAGGCCGGGCAGCTGGTGGCGCAGGGCCGCGGCGCGGAACTGAGCAAGTTGTTAACGATTAATCCCATGGAGCTGTTGGCACAAAAACCAGCAAATTACCTGGGTGAGTACTATTCGCCACAGAAAGCAAAAATTTCTCGTGGGAACTGGTATTTCAATCGAAAATTATTGCTCCTCGTGTATATTGCAAGGACTGGTGCAACTAACCAGGCTCCGGATTCGCAGCAATTTATGTACAAAATCGAATTGATAAGAGACCTGGATGGCGCAAACGGCCTAAAACCTGCCGAGACGTCCGATAGCACGACAATTGAGGGGATTGCGCTTACGCAAATCTCCAAGTAGTCTCAGCAAGCAAGCAAATTGCCATTTAAACCAAGCATACGCAGGAGTCAAAAATGAAAACTTCCCAGATCATCCGCAAGCAGGCTCAGGCCGGTTTTACCCTCATCGAACTGATCGTCGTGATCGTCATCCTCGGCATTCTGGCCGCGACCGCTTTGCCGCGCATGTTCGACATGTCCGGCCAGGCCCGCCTGGCCAAGATGCAGGCGGCGCTCGGCGCGGTTCGTGCCGCTTCGGCTACCGCGCATGCGTCGTGGCTGATGAACGGCGGCCAACTCAACTGCGCAACCTGCGCCATCGGCGGCGCGGCGCAAGTCGGTTCGCTGGTCTCTGCCGAAGGCGTGAACATCGTCATGCACGGCGGCTATCCTGACGTTGGCGGCGACCAGCAGACCAACTCGCTGACGACGGCTACCGGCGGCATGTTCGAGGCGGCCAACCTGAGGGCGCCTGAATACGTCATCACGACGGTTGCGGCACCCGCCAACAGCACCGCGGCCACCGCGGTCAGCCTGAGTATCGCGGCCGACGCGGCCCACCCGAACTGCCGCATCACCTACACCGAGGCGGTGCAAACTGCCGGCGGGACCGGTACGGCCACCGCAGCGGGCGCCCAGCCAACGATTACCACCATCCCGGTGATCAACGCCACCCTGCTCGATACTCCCGCCAACTGCAGCTGATAGCGGCGTGACGACGGGTTGTTCCTACCGTCCGGGAAAACAGGCCAAGCGATTGGCCTGTTTTGCATTTGCACCAGAACTTATCTGACAGGCATCGCATGAGGCCAGCCCGACCAAGCAGCGACCCGCTGTCCGCGCTCCGGATGGGCGGCTTCACGCTGATTGAACTGCTCATCGTGCTGATCATCGTCGGAATCCTTGGCGCGTTCGCGTTCGCGCGCTTGTATTCGGCCAGCAGTATCGATGGCCGCACCTACGCCGACCAGCTTGGCGCTACCTTGCGTTACGGACAAAAAATGGCGATTGCGCAAGGCCGCAATGTGTATGCGCGCCTCGACGCCGGCGGCGTGGCGCTGTGCTACCAGGCCGACTGCGCCCCCAGCGCCCGCGTGCTGGCCCCGGCCGGCCGCAACAGCGACAGCGCCGCCACCGCCAGGGTGTGCGCAGACCCGACCTGGGCTTGCGAGGCGCCGCCCACGGGCGTGACGGTCGGTGTCAGCAGCCAGTTCTATTTCGACCCGGTCGGCAAGCCCTTCGCGCTGGCCGACGCGCTGACCTCGTCAGTGTCCACCTTCGCCACCCTGAACGTGCCGATCGGCGGCAGCGCCCCGCGCAGGGTCGTGGTGGAACGGGAGACCGGCTATGTCCATTAGGCCCCGGTTGGCGCGCCAGGCCGGCCTGACCCTGGTCGAGCTGGTCATGTTCATCATCATCATCAGCGTGGCGGTGGCCGGCGTGGTCGGCACCGTGGCCCGGGTCAGCGCGCGCAGCGCCGACCCGTTCCTGCGCAAGCAGGCCATGCTGCGCGCCGAATCGCTGCTCGAGGAAGTGAGCCTGGCCCGCTTCACTTTTTGCCACCCGGACGACGCCAACGCCGAGACCGCCACCAGCGCGGCTGCCTGCGCCACCATGCCCGAAGCGGTCGGCCCGAGGGCCGGCGAAACGCGGCCGTATTTCAATATCAACGACTACGTGGGCGCATTTGGCGCGGCGGCCTCGTTTACTGCGGGCGACACCAGCGGCGGCAGGGTGGTCACCGACGTCACCGGCGCGCCCATGCTGCCGGTCGGTTTTACCGCCCTGGTGACGATCAGGGCCGTGCCCGCGTTCGGCCCTTCCGGCATGCAGATCGGCGCCGTCGCCGCGCCGGTGAACGCGGCCGATACCGAGGTGCTGCATATCTCGGTCGATGTCGGCTACGGCGCCAGTGCCGCCGAGCACGTGGTGCTCGACACCTACCGCACCCGCTACGCACCGAACAGCACGCCATGACGACCCGTTCCCAGCGCGGCTTCACCCTGCTCGAGGCGGTCACCGTCATCGTCATCATGGGCATCTTCGGCGTGTTCATCGTCACCTTTGTCCAGGTGCCGGTGCGCGCCTACGTCGACGCCGCCGCCCGTGCCGAAGCGTCCGACCTGGCCGACAACACCATGCGCCGCCTGGCGCGCGACCTGCGCCTGGCGCTGCCCAATTCGGTGCGCGTGGACGGCACCAACAGTTACATCGAATACATTGAAACCAAGGGCGGCTTGCGCTACCTGGCCGAAGACGATACCGACGCCGCGGCAGGTCCGCTCTACCTGAGCTGGAACAATGCCGCATCCCTGCAGTTCACGGTGGTCGGCGGCGTGCCGGCCGGGCGCCATGCGCCGCTGGTGGGCGACTCCATCGTGGTCTACAACCTCGGTCCGGGGCAGGAACCGGGCAACGCCTACAACTGCTGCAACCGGGCCACCATTGCCGCGGTCGGCGCCGGCACCCTGACGCTGGCGAGCAATCCCTTCGCCACGCAAGCGGCCAGCGGCGCCCAGTTGATGTCGCCGGGCAAACGCTTCCATGTGGTCAGTTCGCCCGTGACGTACGGCTGCGATAGTGCGACCGGGCGCCTGATGCGCTACTGGAACTACCCATATTCGGCCGGCCAGGTGGCGCCCCCGGCCGGTGCTCAGCAGGCCATCCTCGCCGAGAATGTGAGCAGCTGCACCTTCACCTATGCCAGCCTGGCCAGCCAGCGCAGCGGGCTGATCGGCATCACCTTGCGCTTCTCGGTGCAAGATGGCAGCGCGCCAATGACCTTGCTGCATCAAATTCACGTGAACAATACGCCATGAGAAAATCTTTCCGATCAGGGCCGGCCGTGTTGCTTCACCGCGCGCGCGGGGTGAGCCTGCTGACCGCCGTGTTCCTGGTGCTGGTGCTGGCCGTCTTGTCGGCGGCCATCCTGCGCCTGGTGCTGGTGCAGCACGCGACCGCGTCGATGGACATGCTGGGCGTGCAAGCCTACCAGGCGGCGCGCAGCGGCCTCGAGTGGGGGATCCACCGCCAGTTGCGGGTGCAGCCGCCAAGCGTTGCCTGTTTCACCTCGCCGCAGACCTTCGCCATGCCGCAGGACGCTGGCCTGCGCAATTTCACGGTGACGGTAACCTGCACCGAAAAGCCCTTCAACCTGGCCGGCAACACCACCAACCGCTGGACCATCGCGGCGGTGGCATGCAACGGGCCAAGCGGCTTGGTCTGCCCGAATGCCAGCGCCAATGTCGAGTATGTGCAGCGTCGCCTGCAGGCGGAGTTGAACTGATGGGCGCCCTGATCAAGCCCGCCGTGCTGCAACTGGCGCTCGCCGCGTCGCGCTGGCTGCTGGCAGCCTGCCTGCTGTGCGGCGCAAGCGGGGCGGCGCGGGCCGCCATCAGCGTGACTGCGGTGACGGTCAACGGGGCGGCCACGACCACGGTCGCTCCCGGCGCCAATATCACCATCAACGTCACCGTGGTGCTGACCAACGGCTCCAAATGGCGCGCGACCTCGTTTACCACCACGCCAACCAGCTCGCTTTCCTGGTGCTATTTTTCTCCTAACATCAACGGCAACGGCACCTATACGCGCTCGTTCACGGTGCCGGCGCCGACGGCGGTGGGGACGTTTTCGCTCAACACCCGCGCCTACACAGGCAGCCAATGCAGTGGCACCATCAGCCCCACCCGTACACTGAACAATGCCATCGTGACCGGTACGCCGGCGGCCGCGCTCAACCATGTGCGCATCATCCATGACGGCAGCGCGCTCACTTGCGGCGTCGAAGCGGTGGCCCTGAGGGCGTGTGCAAATGCCGCCTGCAGCACCCTGTTCACCGGCAGCGTCACGGTCAACCTGGGCGCCGGCGCCGGAACCTGGGCGGTCAATCCAGTCACTTTCTCGGGCGGCAATGGCAGCGTCAACCTGACCAATGCGAGCGCCGGCACGGTCACGCTGGCCGGCACCGTCACCGCGCCCGCAGCAGGCAGCAGCACGGCCGTGTGCTACCGGGGCAGCACCGCCGGCGACTGCGCGATGGTCTTCACGAATGCGTCGTGCGGCTTCGATGCGGTGGAACAAACCAAAGGTCCGAACACGCCGATTTTCACCAAGCGCATCGGCGGAGCGCTGACGCTGGACGTGCTCGCGCTCAATAACGGCGTGCTCAACACGTCCTCGAGCGCCAACGTTGGGGCGACCCTGGTGGCGGGAACGACCAGCGGATGCACCACGACGGCGCTGTCGCCCACGGTCAATTTTTCCTTCACCGGCGCCAATGCGGGCCGGCGCAGCGTCACCTTCAGCCCCAGCGCTGCGGCGCGCAATGTGCGGGTGCGGATGGTGGCCGGCAGCGTAGTGGCGTGCTCGTCGGATAATTTCGCGATCCGGCCTTCCAGCCTGGTCTTGACGGCGGGAGGCGTGGGCGCCGATGCGGCCGGCGCCAGCGTCAGCGCCAGCCCGGCGCTGAAGGCCTCGACCACCAATTTTTCCCTGACTGCGGCGGGCGGTACCGGCTACGATGGCGTCCCCGTGATCAACCCGGACATGGTGCAGTCCTCGAGCGCCACCGCCGGGGTGGTGGCCGGCGTCTTCAGCGCCGGAGCGGCCGGCAGCGCGCAGGGAACGGTGTTCACGTATTCCGAAGTGGGCTATTTCCGTTTGGGCCAGTATGGTATCTACGACACGGCCTTCGCGGACGTGGACGAGAACAAGGGGCCGCCGGAATGCTTCGGCGACGCCGCCCTGGGTACCGCCGGCGTTCCGGCCGACCCCAACGTTGTGGCCGCCGACGGCAGGCTCGGCTGTTATTTCGGGAATACCGCCGCCACGTCGTATTTCGGCCGCTTCATTCCCGATAATTTTGCGGTGAGCGACGCCACGATCAGCAACCGCAGCGCGATTGCCGCGTGTTCCGCCTCCACTTTCAGCTACCTGGGGGAAGCATTCAAGCCCGTGTTCACGCTGACGGCGAAAAACGGCGACGGCGACACAACCACCAACTACGATGGCGCGTTCGCGCGCCTGGACCTGGCCACGCAGCTTGGCCTGGGCGCCATCGACGCGCCGGCCAGCGGTGCGCGTACGCCGTTTGCCGTCTGCGGCGCCACCCCGGCGCACCCGTGCTATACGCCTGGCGCGCTGGTCGGCGCCTTTGCCGATGGTGAGGCGAGCGATGTGGAAGTGCCGCTGACGCTGTTCCGCGGGCCGACCCCGGTGGCGCCATTGACCGCTTTCCAGGTCGGTATCGCGCCCATCGACAGCGACGGTGTCAGGATCGGCAGCTACGACATCGATACTGTCAATGTCGTCGCCGGCGCGCCCAATCATGCGCTGGCCGGCACCACCATCGCGCGTTACGGCCGCATGGGTATCGACAACGCCTACGGTTCCGAGCTGCTGAACCTGACGCTGAACCTGAAGGCCCAGTACTGGAATGGCCTGGGCTACAGCACCAACACGCTCGACAGTTGCACGCCGCTGGCGTTCTCGCCGTTCGCTGCGGGCGACTACAAGGGCGGGATTACCGCCGTGAACATGCCGTTCGCCAAGCTGGTCGCAGGCCCGGCGCTGGTCGGCGGCGCCGGCAAGCTGGTCCTGACAAAGCCGGGCCCGCCGGCACCGGCCGCGAAGGGCAGCGTGGACGTCCGTTCGTCCCTGCCTTACCTGCCCGGCAGCGCGCGCGCGACGTTCGGCGTGTACCGGGCGGGGCCGGTGATCTACGTGCGCGAGACCTATTGAGCGTGCGAGTGTCTCTTAATTGTTGCCTCGGTGAAAATAGAGGCGTAATAGTATGAAATATGAATATAATCAAGGAACTAGGGCAGGTTCCTGACAAAACGGTCATCTATGGATTGCGTGCATGGGTTTTTTCAGTAAAACAAGGAAAGCAAGCGGCTTGCTGGCCATCGGTTTCGACGCCGACGGGATGAGCGCCGCGCGCATTACAAGGATGCCCGAGGCCAAGCCTTTGGTCGAGCTGGCGGTGTTCTATTCCTGCAAGCAACCGCTGGCGCCGGAAATACTCGAGAAGATCGCGCGCGATCTGCAGGCCGCCCAGTACCAGTGCGCGACCCTGCTCGGCGGGCGCGACTACCAGATGCTCGCGGTCGAGGCGCCCAATGTGGAGCCCGACGAGCTGAAGGCCGCGGTGCGCTGGCGCCTCAAGGACATGCTCGATTTCCACGTCGACGACGCCACCATCGACGTGCTCGATATCCCGGCCGACAAGAACGCCACCACGCGCGCCCATTCGATGTTTGCGGTGGCCGCGCGCAATGCCGTCATCGAAGCGCGCCAGGCCCTGTTTGCCGCCGCCAAGGTCGACTTGACGGTGATCGACATCCCCGAGGCGGCGCAAAGGAATATCTCGGCCTTGCTGGAGCCGGAAGGGCGCGGCCTGGCCATGCTCTCGTTTAACGGCGAAGGCGGCCTGCTGACCGTCACCTACGGCGGCGAACTGTATCTGTCGCGCCGGATCGATGTCAGCCTCGACCTGATCGGCGATCCGGACGCCGACCGGCGCAACCAGACCTTCGACAAGATCACCCTTGAACTGCAGCGTTCGCTCGACCATTTCGACCGCCAGTTCCATTACGTGACCGTTTCCAAACTGCTGCTCGCGCCGATGCCGGGCACGGCGCTGCACGACTATCTGTCGTCGAACCTGTACATGCCGGTCGATGTGCTCGATCTGGCGTCGGTGCTGGACTTGTCGAAAGCGCCCGACCTGCGCACGCCAGCCAGCCAGCAGCGCCATTTCCTGGTGCTCGGGGCCGCCCTGCGCCTGGAGGAGACCGTCCTTTGACCCAGCAAATCAATCTGTTCAATCCGATCTTCCGCAAGCAGAAGAAGTATTTTTCGAGCGTGACGATGCTGCAGGCGCTGGCCATCATCTGCGTGGCCTGCGCGCTGCTGGCCGCCGACGCGGCGCGCCGCTCGCGCGCCTTGCAGGCCCAGGCCGCCGCCACCGACAGCCTGCTCGCCGCCAGGCAGCTCAAGCTGTCCGAAGCGCGGGTGCGTTTCGCGCCGCGCCAGAAGAGCGCCGCGCTGGCCGCCGAGATCACTGCCGCCCAGGCGGAACTGGCGATGCTGGCTAACGCGGCGAGCATGATCGAGCGCGGCGATTTCGGCGACCGGCGCGGCTTCTCCGATTATTTCCGTGCGTTCGCGCGCCAGCGCATCGACGGCCTGTGGCTGACCGGGGTCGATATCGGCTCGAACGGCAGCCGGCTTGGCGTGCGGGGCAATACGCTGCGGGCCGAACTGGTGCCGCAGTATATGCGCCGGCTCTCGTCCGAGCCTGTCATGCAGGGCAAGGCATTCTCGTCGCTGGACATCGGCGTGGCGCCCGCTTTGCCAGCAGCGGTCGGCGCGCCGGCGGCCGACTACCTCAAGTTCAGCCTCCAATCGACGGGGGGCAAATGAAACGGTTCTGGCAAAAGCTCAGCGTACGGATCGACAGCCGCACTTTGCGCGAGCGCGCCATGCTGTTCATGATGGCGGCCGCGCTGATCATCTTCCTGGTGTTCTTTTTCTTCCTTAATCCCAGCTACGCAAAACAAAAGCAGCTCTTGGCCGACATGGCGCGCCAACAGGACCGGATTGCCGCCGTCGAAGCGGAAATCACCACCACCATGGAAGCGCACACGCTCGACCCGGACGCGGCCGACCGGGTGCGCATCGGCACCATCAATGCGGAAGCGGAAGCGCTCAAATCCTCGCTGACCGAGATGCAAAAGGCCATGGTGCCGCCCGAGCGCATGACCGGCCTGCTCGAACAGATCCTGCGCGGCCACCGTGGCCTGCGTCTGAAGTCCCTGCGCACCTTGCCCGAGACCGAAGCGCCCGCAGTGGTGGCAGCCGCGCCCGCGGTGGCACCGGCGCCCGCGGCCCCAGCGCAGCTGCTGCACAAGCATGGCGTCGAGCTGGTGGTGCAGGGCAGTTATCTGGACATGTTGAGCTACATGAAGGAGCTCGAAGGCATGCAGGGCCAGATTTTCTGGGGCAATGCGGCGATGGCGGTCGAAGCCTATCCGGGCGCGACGCTGACCTTGACCGTCTACACCATCAACCTGGACAAGAAATGGCTGAAGCTATGATGCGCCGCCTGTGTTTGCTGATGCTGGTCGCGGCCGGGATGGCGAGCGCCCAGGACAGTGGGCTTGCCGACCCAACCCGCCCGCCGGCGTCCTTGTCGGCGCCGGCGCCGTCGGGACAGGCCAGCGCGCCAGCGGCCAGCGCCGGTCCGCAAGTGCAATCGATCCTGATCTCGCTGCGCCCGGGCGGACGGCGCGTGGCCGTCATCGACGGCAAGACCTTGCGCCAGGGGCAGCGCATCAACGGCGCGCTGGTGGAAGCGATCAACCCGACCGAGGTGGTCCTGCTCAAAGGGAATCAGAGGCAGATTTTGAAGCTGTACCGGCCGGCTGCACGCGGCGCCGCCACTTAACCATAAAGACAAGAATCATATGCAGACAATCTCCTTGATCGCATGCCTGGCCGGACTGGCCGTGAGCCTGGCCGGCTGCGCGCCGCCGCCGCAAAAGCAGACGACCTACGACGCCATCCGGGCCGAGCTGAAGGCCGATACCGCGCGCGCCGGCACCCTGCCTGCGCGCCAGGGCGACCCTGTGGCCGATGCGCTGCTGCCACCGGTGGCGGCGATGAGCACGCGCCTGCCGCGCGCGCGTGCGGCCATGGAGGAGCGCTTCAATGTCGCCTTCAACGGCGTGCCCGCGCACCAGTTCTACCACGCGCTGGTGGAAGGGACGCGCTACAACATGCTGGTCCATCCGGAAGTGAGCGGCACCATCTCGGCCAACCTGAAAGACGTGACGATGCTCGAGGCGCTCGACGCCGTGCGCGAAATGTATGGCTTCGACTACAAGATGGAAGGCACGCGCATTTCGATCAAGCCGCTGACCATGCAGACCCGTGTGTTCCAGGTGAACTACCTGATCGGCAGCCGCAAGGGCGGCTCGAACCTGCGCGTGACGTCGTCGTCGGTCACTTCTTCGAACAACGGCAACAACCAGAACAACCAGAATAACCAGAATAACCAGAACAGCAACCAGAGCAACCAGAACAACAACCAGAACAATGGTGGCAACAACAATAGCCGCGGTGGCGGCGGGCAGCAGGACAGCTCGATCATCAGCACGAACTCGAACAGCGAATTTTGGACCGAGCTCAAGGAGGCGCTGGAAGCGATCGTCGGCACCGGCGCCGACGGCCGCACCGTGGTCATCAGCCCGCAGTCGGGCGTGGTCGTGGTGCGCGGCATGCCGGACGACCTGCGCAATGTGGACGCCTACCTGAGGGCGAGCCAGCTGTCGGTCAACCGGCAAGTGATCCTGGAAGCGAAGATCCTCGAAGTGGAATTGAACGACAGCTTCCAGATGGGCGTGAACTGGGCTGCGTTTTCTAACTATAGCAACGGCAGGCGGCGTCTGTCGACTGGCTTCCTGCAGCCAGGTACCGAATTGCGCCCGGGATTGGGTAATGGCGGCATCCCCGACCCCATAGCCAGCGGCGGCCCGGCGGGCATCTCCGCCATTGCCGGCAATGCGCTGGCGGCGGCCGACGCGGCGGCCGGATCGCTGTTCGGGCTGGCCTTCCAGACCAGTAATTTCGCCACCCTGATTTCCTTCCTGGAGTCGCAGGGCACGGTCCACGTGCTGTCGAGCCCGCGCATCGCGACCATGAACAACCAGAAGGCCGTGCTGAAGATCGGCACCGACGAGTTCTATGTCACCGGCGTGACCTCGACCCAGAACACGAATTTGACGGGCAACACCACGACCACCCCGAGCGTCACGCTGCAACCTTTCTTTTCCGGCGTGGTGCTCGACGTGACGCCGCAGATCGATGCGCAGGGCAATATCATCCTGCACGTGCATCCGTCGGTGAGCCAGGTATCGACCGTCAACAAGGGTGTGAATCTGGGCGCCGCCGGTTCGCTGTCGCTGCCGCTGGCCGCCTCGAGCACGTCGGAAATGGACAGCATCGTGCGCGGGCAGGATGGGCGCGTGGTGGCCATCGGCGGCTTAATGCGCCAGTCGACCATCGGCGACCAGTCCGGCCTGCCGGGCGCGGGCGACGTGCCGCTGCTGGGCGCGCTGTTTCGCAACAAGGCGCGTGTGAGCCAGAAGCGCGAACTGGTGGTATTGATCAAGCCGACCATCGTCGACGGCAACAACCCGAATGCCTTTGGCTCAGACATGATGGGCGCCATCCGGCGTATCGAGGCGCTCGATCCGGAGCGGAAATAACCATGTATACGGCCCATTTCGGCTTGCGCGAGGCGCCGTTCGGGATTACCCCGGACACCAGTTTTTTCTTCACTAGCCCGCATTCGCAGGAAGCCCTGAATACCTTGCTCGTTGCTGCCCGCAACGGCGAGGGCTTCATCAAGATTACCGGCGAAGTCGGGACCGGCAAGACGCTGCTGTGCCGCAAATTCATGGCCACCCTGGGCCCGGAATTCGTCACCGCGTACATCCCGAATCCCTACCTGGAGCCGCGCACCCTGATGCTGGCCCTGGCCGACGAGCTCGAAATTGCCTTGGGTAAGGATGTCGACCAGCACCAGTTGCTTAAGTCAATCACCAACCGCCTGCTGGAACTGGCTGCCGACGGCAAGAAAGTGCTGCTGTGCCTGGACGAAGCGCAGGCCATCCCGATCGAGAGCCTGGAATCGCTGCGCCTGCTGACCAATCTGGAAACGGAAAAGCGCAAGCTGCTGCAGATCGTGCTGTTCGGCCAGCCCGAGCTGAATCGCAACCTGGCGCTCGATTCGATCCGCCAGCTGGCCCAGCGCATCACCTTTCACTACCACCTTGGCCCCCTCACGCGCGACGACATGGAGTATTACCTGGGGCACCGGCTGCGCATCGCCGGCTACGCAGGCGCGCGCATGTTCACGCGCCAGGCGACTAGTCGCTTGTACAAGGCCAGCGGCGGGATTCCGAGGCTGGTCAATATCCTCGCCAACAAGGCGCTGATGGTGTGCTATGGCCAGGGCGCGCAAGTGGTCAGCGCCGCGCATGTGAGCGAGGCGGCGCGCGATACCCTGGCGAGCAAGCCGCGCCTGACGCCGTGGCTGCTGGCAGCCATTCCCGCGCTGGCCGCCGCTGCCGGACTTACCTGGGTGTTGATCAAATGAGTCTGATAAATAAGATGTTGCAAGACCTCGACGCGCGCGGTTCGCAAGCCGGCTCGGCCATGCAGGCTGAAATCCGGCCGGTTGGCCTGCCCGAGCGGCGCCTGCCGGTCGCGCAGATTGCCGTGGCGGCCGGGGTGACGGTGCTCGCGCTGGCCGCTGCCGGTGTGTGGTGGATGAAGCGCGAGCCTGCCTTGCCCGCCGTCGTGGTGCTGGCCGCGCCTGCGCCGGCGCCGGTGGTGCCCAAGGTGGTGGCCACGAATGGAGGCCAGGCCAGGCTGGCTGCGCCTGCCGTGAGTGTGCCGGCAAATGCGGCGCCGCTGGTCGAAGTGAAGGACTGGCCGCCGGCTGCGCCGGCGAAGGCACGTGCCGCACGTGTGCCTGCGCCGGCAAAGGAGAGCGCCGTGCGCGTAGCCGAAGTGCGCCAGGCGCCGCTGGTGGGCGGACGCGACATGAATGATGCACAGCGTTCCGAGACGCTTTATCGGCAAGCCAATGCGGCGCTTGAGGATGGCCGCGTGCCGGGCGCGATCGAGCTGCTCGAACAAACCCTCAAGCTCAATCCGCGCCACGACGCCGCCCGCCAGAGCCTGGTTGCCTTGCTGATCGAAGCAGGGCGCCAGGACGAAGCGATGCGCCAGCTGGAGCAGGCGCTGGCGATCGATGCGGCGCAGCCGTCGCTGGCAATGCTGCTGGCGCGCATGCAGATCGAACGGGGCAGCCCGGGCGTGCCAACCTTGCTGCGCAGCTTGCCGGCTGCCGGCGCGAATGCCGATTACCGTGCCTTCCTGGCAGGCGCGCTGCAACGCGAGCAGCGCCATAAAGAAGCCGTGGTCCAGTACGCGGCCGCTTTGCGCAGCGCGCCCGACAACGGGGTGTGGCTGATGGGGATGGGGATTTCGCTGCAGGCCGACAAGCGCAACGCCGAAGCACTAGCCGCGTACCAAAGGGCCAGGGAGAGCGGCACGCTGACGGCGCCGCTGCTTGCCTTCGTCGAGCGCAAGATCGGTCAATTGAGTCAGTAGAAAGCTTACAGGCTGGCCAGCTCGCCCCAGATATGCTTCATGGTGAAGCGCAGCCTGGCATTGTCCTCGTGCAGGGCTTCCTCGATGGCGCAGCCAGGCTCGCTGGTTCCGCGTTTTTCTGCAAGCGGGAACGGGCTGCCGTCGCCAGCGCGCAGCACATGCACGCACAACGCGCCGCTGCCATCCTTGCGCGCCGACACCACGCCCATTTCCCCATTGCATAGCCGCACCAGCGTGCCCGGCGGATAGGCCCCGACCTGCGTCGCAAAGTGGTCCAGCAGCACCGGGTCGACCGGCATTTCGTGTTCGACCGCCAGCTTGGCCAGCGCTTCGGGCGGCAGCAGCGAGCGCCGGTAGTTGCGCGCCGAAACAAAGGCGCAATAACGGTCGGCCAGGCCGATCAGCTTCGCGTTCTGGGAAATTTCATTGCCGAGACGGCCTTCCGGATAGCCGGTGCCGTCATCGTTTTCGTGGTGCAGCATGACCAGGTCGAGCCACTCGTCATCGTTGATGCCGGCCCAGCGCAGCATGTTGACGCTGTCGGACGGATGGCGCCGGACCAGGGCCCGCTCCTCGCTCGACAAGGCGCCTTCCTTGCCCTGGAAAAGTTCGGCCTGGCGCACCATGCCTACGTTCATGGTCAGCGCCGCGGCCGTGACGATCAGGACTTCGGCCTGCGACTTGTCCATCGCGCGCGCGATCAGGCAGGCGATGATGGCCGTTTCGGTGCAATGGCGCACCGCATAGGCGCCGGCGATCTGGTTAAGGAAAATGGCGGCCAGGGCGATATCCTGGCCCCGCTCGACCATCGCGATCAGTTCGGTCGCAAGGGAGCGCAAGGTGTTGTCGGCGCTGCTCTCGTCGCGCAACTCCATCAAGGTGCGTTCGAGGCGGCGATTGATCAGGTTCAGGCCCTGCAGGATGGACGCGGGCGCGCCCGCTTCGGCGTACAGACCGGCGTCGAGCAGGCCGTCGAGCTCGCCGGGGGCGAGCACTTTGCCTTTCTGGAGCACCGGGCGGGCGGCCGAAGGATTGCTGAACACGTCCCAGGGAAGGGGCTGTCCAAACACGATATCCGAGAGGGTGATGCGCCTGATTGCCATGATATGTTGTCCGACGAATGCTGCTAAAGCCTGGCCAGCCGTTCCAGCGCAAGGGCCAGGGTCTGATCCTGTTTGGCAAAGCAAAACCGCACGATGCCCGACTCCCGGCCCTGGCGGTAAAACGCCGATACCGGGATCGCCGCAACCTTGATTTCGGTGGTCAGCCACTGTGCGAACTGCGCTTCCAGTATAGATGAAATCGCCTCATACCTGACGCATTGAAAATAGGTTCCGTCGGCTGGCAACAACGTGAAACGGGAGTTTTTCAAACCGTCCCGGAACAGGTCACGTTTGCGCTGGTAAAACGCCGGCAGTTCGAGGTAGGGCGCGGGGTTGGCCATATACCCGGCGATGCCATGCTGCATAGGTGTGTTGACGGTGAAAACATTGTATTGGTGAACTTTGCGGAACTCGGCGCTCAGGGCGGCGGGCGCGGCCACGTAGCCTACCTTCCAGCCGGTGACATGGTAGGTCTTGCCAAAGCTGGAGACGACGAAGCTGCGTTCGGCCAGTTCCGGGGTCCGGCACAGCGATTCGTGGCGCAGGCCGTCGTACACCATGTGCTCGTAGACTTCGTCGGACAGGATCAGCAGGTCGGTGCCGCGCACGATGTCGCACAGGGCGGCAATGTCGGCGGCGCGCAGCACGGCGCCGGTGGGATTGTGCGGAGAATTAATGATCAGCAAACGCGTGCGCGGCGTGACTGCAGCGGCCACCTGGTCCCACGGCACGCTGTAACCTTGCTCGCCGACTGTCATGGCGACCGTGACGGGCACGCCGCCGGCCATGGCAATCGCTGGCAGGTAGCTGTCGTAGGCCGGCTCGATGACGATCACCTCGTCGCCCGGGTGCACGCAGCACAGGATGGCCGTGGCCAGGGCCTGGGTGGCGCCGGCAGTGACGGTGATCTCGGTGGCAGGATGGTAGGCCGCGCCGTACAGTACGGCGATCTTGGCCGCTACGGCCTCGCGCAAAGGTGCAGCCCCGGCCATCATCGGATACTGGTTGTGGCCGTCGCGCATGGCTTTGGCGACCAGCTCGGGCAGGGCGGGATCGCAGGCAAAATCGGGAAAGCCCTGGCCCAGGTTGACCGCGCCGTGCTCGGCGGCCAGGGCTGACATCAGGGAAAAGACGGTGGTGCCGACGGCGGGCAGTTTCGATTGCAGGGCAGGAGGTGGCATGGAACGGTCGATTTGTGCACGAACGTTCATTTTAGCCGAGCCCGCTTATTCGAGTTTGAGCCAGGCTTCGGGCACCATGATGCGGAACATGCCGGCCTGCGCCGTCTTGCGGGCCAGCTTCAGCAGGGCTTTGTCCTTGGTGATCAGGATCTCGGCGCTGGCGTCGCGCGCCAGTTCCAGGAATTTCTGGTCATCATTGTCGCTGCAGACAGGCAGGCGCACCAGCTTGGGCGCCGGCGCCACCACCTTGATCAGCGCATCGAAACGCGCCGCCGACACGGGCCGGCTCGCTTCGTCGAGGGGCAGGTGCTTGTAGTGGAGCACGATCAGATATTCATCGCGGCAATCGGCGCGGGTGACCGCTTCGACCGTGCCGTTTTCCAGGGCGGCCAGCAGGCCAGCCCAGCGGGGATCCTTGAAGACGAACAAGTCTAGGCAGACATTGGTGTCGAGCACGATGCGTTTGGCTGGAGCGGGTATCATGTTGGTCTGTCTATTGCTTGATGTTGATTGAACTTATGTTGATTGTACTGTCGCCGGCTAAAACGCTCGACCTCGAAACGCCTTCCACCACCAAATTGCACTCCACGCCCGACTTTCTGGACAGCTCGCGCCAGCTGATCGACGTGCTGCGCGGCTATTCGCCGGCCCAGGTTGGCAGCCTGATGTCGATTTCGGACGCGCTGGCGCACCTGAACGTGGGCCGCTACGCGAGCTGGGGCCAGGTTGGTAGCGAAGCGCGCCAGGCCGTCATGGCGTTCAACGGCGACGTGTATGCCGGCCTGGATGCGCGCTCGCTCAAGGCGGGCCAGCTCGGCTACGCGCAAGACCACGTGCGCATCCTGTCGGGGCTGTACGGCGTGTTGCGGCCGCTCGACCTGATCCACCCGCACCGGCTCGAAATGGGCACCCGCCTGGACACGGCGGCCGGCAAGGACCTGTACGCGTTCTGGGGCGAGCGCGTCACCGGCGCCCTGAACGGCGCGATCGCAGCCAATGGCGCGCAAGTACTGGTCAACCTCGCGTCCGAAGAATATTTCAAATCGGTCAAGCCGAAACTGCTGTCGGTGCCGGTGATCACGCCGGTATTCGAAGACTGGAAGAACGGCAAGTACAAGATCATCTCCTTTTTCGCCAAGCGCGCGCGGGGGATGATGGCGCGCTACGCGGCGGTCAAGGGCATCACCGATCCGGCCAAACTGAAGCGCTTTAAGGTGGACGGCTACGCTTTCGACAAGCGCGAATCGGACGAGCGCACCTGGGTTTTCCGGCGCAAGCTGGAGGCCTGAGCCGAAATAGCAACGGCAAAATAGGCCCTCGCGTTCGCAAGGGCGATGTTGGATTGGGCCCCGCGCTACATCGCTCTTGCGAAAGCGAGAGCCCATGCTGCAGTAGCAGCGACGGCGAAAAAAAACCGCTCAGCTTTTGACTGAGCGGCATGCCGGCTTCAGGGCCAGTATCTTAGTTCTTCGACCAGAATTTCCACCACGAATCGGATCCGGCGTTCGGGTCCATGTATTTGCTCTTCGGGTAGTTCGCCAGGAACACGCGCTCGGTATCCTTGCGCAGGTCGTTCATGCCGAGTTTTTCGTAGTTGCGGATCATCAGGAACAGCGCTTCTTCGCGTGCAGGCGCATCCTGGTAATCCTTCACCGCACCCATGGCACGGTTCAGCGAGGCCAAAAACGCGCCGCGGCGGTAGTAATACTTGGCCACGTGCACTTCATACTGCGCCATCGCGTTGATCAAGTACTTCATGCGCTCGATCGAGTCTGGCGCGTACTTGCTGTCAGGGAACTTGTCGACCAGTGCCTTGAAGGCGGCAAACGATTCGCGCGTCGCTTTCGGGTCGCGTTCGGTCGGATCTTGCGAGTACACCACCGACAGGATGCCCATCTGATCGTTAAAGCTGATCAGACCGCGCAGGTAATACATATAGTCGACCTGCGGGTGGGTAGGGTGCTCGCGGATGAAGCGCTCGGTGGCAGCCAGGGCCAGCGCGGCGTCTTGCTGCTTGTAGTGCGCGAAGGCGATTTCCATCTGCGCCTGGGTCGCATAATTGCCGAACGGGTAGTTCGTTTCAAGGCGTTCCCACAGCTTGATGGCCGCTTCGTATTGGGCCGCATCCATCTCGGAGCGCGCCTCAGCGTATAATTTCGCTACCGGCCAGTTTTTGGCTGCGTCGGTTTTTTCCGGCAACCAGCTGCACGCGGACAGCGCGAGCAGAACACATGTAGCAACAACAGAAGATAATTTTTTTTGCATGGCTTTGTGCAGAGAGTATTAACCGAGATTCAACGAAAGGCTGATTATAGCCGATGGGACTGCTGTGACATTAACTCCAACGCCGAATTTGGCGGATTTACCTTTAGACCCTGATTTCGATGACGAGATCGACGCCGAGTTCATTCCGGTCGGCATCGATTTGTCGCCAATCACACTGGAGCTCACGCCCGACGCTTGCGGCCACCGCCTCGACAAGGTCATCGCCGGCCTGGTGCCGCAATTTTCGCGCAGCCGCCTGCAATTATGGTTCGACGGCGGCCATGTTCTGGTCGATGGCAAGGCCGCGCGCGGCAAGGATACCGCGTATGGCGATGAAGTGGTCGTTATCGTGCCACAAAGCGCGCCCGAGGATGCGGCTTACACGCCCGAAGAGATTCCACTGAACATCGTATTCGAGGACGATCACATCATCGTCATCAACAAACCGGCCGGCCTGGTGGTCCATCCGGGCGCCGGCAACTGGTCCGGCACCTTGCTCAACGGCCTGCTGCACCACTGCCCGCAACTGGCTGGCGTGCCGCGCGCCGGTATCGTGCACCGCCTCGACAAGGACACCAGCGGTCTGATGGTCATCGGCAAAACGCTGGCGTCGCAGACCGACCTGGTGCGCCAGTTGCAGGCACGTACCGTCAAGCGCGAGTATTTTGCGCTGGTGTGGGGTACCCCGCAGCTGAGCAGCACCATCGACCTGCCGATGGGCCGCCACCCGAAAGACCGCGTCAAGATGGCGGTTACCACGGCCATGTCGGCCAAGCCCGCCATCACCCATTACCAGCGCCTGGAATCGGGCATGCTGGACCGTCGTCCGGTCAGCCTGGTGCAGTGCCAGCTTGAAACCGGCCGCACCCACCAGATCCGCGTGCACATGCTGCACATCGGCTATGCGCTGGTGGGCGATTCGGTCTACGGCAAGCAGCACCTGACGCCGGTCTTCCCGCGCCAGGCGCTGCAGGCGCGTCGCCTGGGGCTGGTGCATCCGGCCACCGGCGAGGCCTGCGAATGGATCGTGCCGCTGGCCGACGACTTCGCCGAGTTGATCGCGCGCGCCGGCATCCCCGAGCCCGAGCAGGTCTGATGCCAGGTTTCGATCCCATTGTCCCGGACTGGCCCGATGCCCCCGCCAACATCGGCGCACTGGCCACCACCCGCATGGGCGGCACTAGTTGCGCGCCGTACGATGACGGGCAGGGCGGCGGCGGGCTGAACCTTGGACTGCATTGTGGCGACGATGCCGACGCCGTGCAGCGCAACCGCGCGCGCCTGCAGCAGGCATTGCCGGGCCGGCCAGCCTGGATTTCGCAAGTACATGGCATTGCCGTGGCCGATGCCTGCGCGGTCGGCCCAGACCTTCCGGTGCAGGTGGCCGACGCCAGCGTCGCCAGCGCCCCCGGCGTGGTGTGCGCGGTGATGACCGCCGATTGTCTGCCGGTGCTGCTGGCCGACGTCGATGGCAAGGTGGTCGGCGCGGCCCATGCCGGCTGGCGCGGCCTGGCCGCCGGTGTATTGGGCGAGACGGTGCGCGCCATGCGTGCGGCCGGCGCCGGCGAAATTACCGCATGGATGGGGCCGGCGATCGGTCCCGAACAGTTTGAAGTGGGCGCCGATGTGCTTGACAGTTTCATGGCGGGCGCCCAGGCAGGCGAAGCCGAACGGGTACGGGCGGGGTTCCGTCCGTATCCTGGACGCGAAGGCAAATATCTGGCCGACATGTATGCGCTGGGGCGGGTATTTCTGGCGCGCGACGGGGTGACCCGTGTTTCGGGCGGCACGTATTGCACGGCCACCGATGGCGGGCGTTTTTATTCGTACCGGCGCGACCATGTCACGGGGCGGCAGGCGAGTTTGATCTGGATCAAATGATAGGTGAACCGCTAGCCAATACTGCGCTAGTCGTCGCTGCTGCTGCTACTGTCGCTACCGCTGTCCGAACAGCTGGAACTGTCGCTATCGCTGCTGTCGGTATCGACGCGGCATTCGCTGCTGTCGCGCGGGGTGGTGTCGTCGCTGGCCAGGTAGCTGCTGGTGGCAAACGCGCTGCTGTCGCCGTCGTCGCCGTCGTTGTCGGCTGCCTGTCGTTCGCGGCGTTCACGCCGGCGCCGTCCGCCGGTCAGGTAGAACAATATGGACAAGGGCAATACGCAATATCCGAGAAACGTGACAACTCCGGCAACAATACTGGTTTCGGTGAGGGCCATCAGGCCAACGACGTAAACCCATGCAATGGCGACAATCCACATACAATTCCTTGAAAATCGTTGAACAAAGGCTGAACAATGGACGCAAACATGAATACGCCCGACCCCCAAGCCATGGCCGCCGCCTGGATGACGCAGTTTTCCGATCCTTCCGCCTGGCAGGCCATGTTCAAGACGCCCGCGCTCGACAGCAGTCCGATGGCGCACCTGTTCAAGGATTCCGGCGCCCTGATCAATCCGGAAACGCTGGAAGCGCTGCGCGACGACTACCTGCACAAGGCCACGGCCCTGTGGCAGGATTTCCTCGCTTCCAAGCCGCCGGTGCTGAAGGACCGCCGCTTTTCGTCCCCCGAATGGCTGGGTAATCCAATCTCGGCATTCAGTGCTGCATCATACCTGCTAAACGCCGAGTTTTTGATGACCATGGCCGACGCCGTCGAGACGACGCCGAAGGAACACCAGAAGATCCGTTTCGCGGTGCAGCAGATGGTCGATGCGATGTCGCCGGCCAATTTCCTCGCCACCAACCCGGAAGCGCAGCAAAAGCTGATCGAGACCAAGGGCGAGAGCCTGACCAAGGGCATGGCCAATATGTTGTCCGACATGCAGAAGGGCCGCATTTCCCTGTCTGACGAAAGCGCCTTCGAAGTCGGCCGCAACGTGGCCACCACGCCTGGCCAGGTGGTGTTCGAGAACGACATGTTCCAGCTGATCCAGTACACGCCCACCAGCCCCACCGTGCGCCAGGTGCCGCTGCTGATGGTGCCGCCGTGTATCAACAAGTTCTACATTCTTGATTTGCAGCCTGAAAACTCGGTGGTGCGCTACGCCGTCGAGCAGGGCAACAATGTGTTCTTGGTGTCGTGGCGCAATCCCGACAAGTCCATGGGCGGCACCACCTGGGACGATTACATCGAGCACGGCGCGATCAAGGCAATCGAGGTCACGCGCGCGATTTCGGGTGCGGACAAGGTCAATGCCTTCGGTTTCTGCGTGGGCGGCACCATCGTCAGCACGGCGCTGTCGGTGCTGGCCGCGCGCGGCGAACAGCCAGCCGCCAGCCTGACCCTGCTGACGACCTTGCTCGATTTTGAGGACACTGGCGTGCTCGACGTGTTCATCGACGAATCCCAGGTGGCGATGCGCGAACAGTCGCTGGCCAAGGGCGGCCTGCTGCCCGGGCGCGACCTGGCCACCACGTTTTCGGCCCTGCGTCCGAACGACCTGGTGTGGAACTATGTCCAGTCGAATTACCTGAAAGGCAAGGAGCCGCCGCCGTTTGACCTGCTGTACTGGAATTCGGACAGCACCAACTTGCCGGGCCCGATGTTTTGTTGGTATTTGCGCAATACTTACCTGGAAAACAGTCTGAAGCAGGCCGACAAGCTGACCGTCGCCGGGCAGCAGGTGAACCTGGGCAGCATCGATGCCCCGGTCTTCATCTATGGCTCGCGGGAAGACCACATCGTGCCGTGGCCGGCAGCCTATGCGTCGATGTCGCTGCTCAACCCGAAGAACCCGAAGGCCAACCGCTTCGTGCTGGGCGCCTCCGGCCACATCGCTGGCGTGATCAATCCGGCGTCCAAGAAAAAACGCAGCTACTGGACCAACGACGCCAAGATCAAGGCCAAGCCGGCCGCGGCCGATGCGTGGTTCAAGGGTGCCACCGAGCATGCCGGCAGTTGGTGGCCGGAATGGGCGGCTTTCCTGGCCGAACATGGTGGCAAGAACGTCAAGGCGCCAGCCAAGCTGGGCAACGCAAGCTACAAGCCGGTCGAGCCGGCCCCGGGCCGCTACGTGAAGGTGCGGGCCGACTAGGCCCCGTGTTGGGACAAGGGCAACGGCTGTTGCCCTGTCATTACGCTTTAGGTGCGTTGCAATATTTGCTGCACGAAATCACGCAAAGTGGTATTTTCGCGATTATCCATCCTATAATGCAAAAAGTAGGCTTGTCAGGAGCGGACCGAAGTCCGCTTTTTTTTCGTAATCATTCAGAATGCGCTGCGGCGCAATAAGTGGGTATTGAGATGAGTAGTGCAAAAAAGAGTACGGAACGCCTGATCAAGAAGTATCCGAATCGCCGTCTGTACGATACCCAGACCAGTTCGTACATCACGCTCGCTGACGTCAAGCAGCTGGTGCTCGACGCCGACGAATTCACCGTGGTTGACGCCAAGTCGAACGAAGACCTGACCCGCAGCATCCTGCTCCAGATCATCCTGGAAGAAGAAGCCAATGGCGCGCCCATGTTCACCAGCGCCGCGCTGTCGCAGATCATTCGCTACTATGGCCACGCAATGCAAGGCATGATGGGGTCCTACCTCGAGAAAAACGTCCAGGCCTTCACCGATATCCAGAACAAGTTCACCACCAGCACCAATGGCACCTTCGAAGGCAAGCCCTTCAGCCCGGAAATGTGGACCCAGTTCATGAACGTCCAGGCGCCCATGATGCAGGGCATGATGAACAACTACATCGACCAGAGCAAAAACCTGTTCGTGCAGATGCAGGAACAGATGCAAAGCCAGAGCAAGAACATCTTCGGCGCCTTCCCCTTCCCGCCGGTAGACAAGAAGTAGCAAACCGGGGTCAGACCCCCTAAAAGAAGAGCCGGGGTCTGACCCCTCGGGTACAATAGCGGATTCCCCTGCTTTTTGTGCCCCTATCATGTCCGAACTTCGCCGTATTCCCCTTCCTGGTGCCGCTCCTAAAGTTGGCTTCGTTTCGCTCGGCTGCCCCAAGGCGCTGGTCGATTCGGAACAGATCCTGACCCAGCTGCGCGCCGAAGGTTACGAAACTGCCAAGTCGTACGAGGGCGCCGACCTCGTCATCGTCAACACCTGTGGCTTCATCGACGCCGCCGTCCAGGAGTCGCTCGACGCCATCGGCGAAGCGCTGGCCGAAAACGGCCGCGTGATCGTCACCGGCTGCCTGGGCGCCAAGAAAGACGCCGCCGGCGACGACATCATCATGAAGGTGCACCCGAAAGTGCTGGCCGTGACCGGCCCGCACGCGCTGGCCGAAGTGATGGACTCGGTCCACCTGCACCTGCCGAAACCGCACGAACCCTTTTTCGACCTGGTGCCGGCCCAGGGCATCAAGCTCACGCCGAAGCACTACGCCTACCTGAAAATCTCGGAAGGCTGCAACCACCGCTGCAGCTTCTGCATCATTCCGTCGATGCGCGGCGACCTGGTGTCGCGCCCGATCGCCGACCTGATGCTGGAAGCGGAAAACCTGTTCAAGTCGGGCGTACGCGAGTTGCTCGTCATTTCGCAGGACACTTCCGCCTACGGCGTCGACGTCAAGTTCCGCTCGGGCTTCTGGAACGGGCGCCCGGTCAAGACCCATATGACCAACCTGGTCGAAGCGCTCGGCGAACTGGCCAAGTCCTACGGCGCCTGGGTGCGCCTGCACTACGTCTATCCTTATCCGCACGTCGACGCGATCATCCCGATGATGAGCGGCGGCCATGTGCTGCCTTACCTCGACATCCCGATGCAGCACGCGCATCCGGATGTGCTGCGCCGCATGAAGCGTCCAGCCAGCGGCGAAAAGAACCTCGACCGCATCCAGGCATGGCGCGCCATGAACCCGGACCTGACCATCCGTTCCACCTTCATCGCCGGCTTCCCGGGCGAGACCGAAGAGGAATTCGAGTACCTGCTGGAGTTCCTGAAAGAAGCGCAGATCGACCGTCTCGGCTGTTTCGCGTATTCGCCAGTGGAGGGCGCCACCGCCAACCTGCTGGCCAATCCAGTGCCGGAAGCGCTGCGCGAAGAGCGCCGTGCGCGCGTCATGCTGCTGCAGGAAGAAATTTCCGCCAAGCGCCTGCAAGCCAAGGTCGGCAAGACCATCCGCGTGCTGATCGACGAAGTCGGCGCCAAGGAAGCGATCGGCCGTTCGTCGGCCGATGCGCCGGAAATCGACGGCGTGGTGCATATCAAGCGCTCGCTGGTGCCGGGCAAGAAGCTGACCGAAGGCGAATTCGCCGATGTGCTCATCACCGCCTCCGACGCGCACGACCTGTGGGCGTCGGTAGCCTGATTCGTGCCGCGGCATGAAAAAATCTCCGCAAACTGAGCTGATTCACAACCCCTACGCACCCCCGGAAGGCTTTGCCGCCTTCCCGGTGCCGATCCATCACGCCTCGACCGTGCTGTTCAAGAACGTGGCGGCGATGCGCTCTGGCGACTGGAAAGACAAGAACGCCTATACCTACGGCCTGCACGGCACGCCGACCACCTTCACGCTCGAAGCGCGCCTGGCCCAGATCGAAGGCGGCGCGCATTGCCTGCTGGCCCCGAGCGGCCTGGCAGCGCTGGCGATGGTCGACTTTGCGCTGCTCAAGAGCGGCGACGATGTGCTCCTGCCCGACAATGTCTACGGTCCGAACCGCGAACTCGGGCGCTGGCTGAGCAATGATTTCGGCATCAGCGCGCGCTTCTACGACCCGATGGTGGGCGCCGGCATCGCCGCACTGATCCAGCCGAATACCAAACTCATCTGGACCGAAGCGCCCGGCTCGGTGTCGATGGAAGTGCCGGACCTGCCTGCCATTTGCACCGCCGCCCACGACCGTGGCGTGCTGGTCGCGCTCGACAATACCTGGTCGGCCGGCCTGGCCCTGCGCGGCTTCGACCTGGGCGTGGACATCGTCATGCAGGCGCTCACCAAATACCAGTCGGGCGGCTCGGACGTGCTGATGGGCGCACTGATCACGCGCGAGCGCGCCCTCAACGACCGCCTGGCGCTGGCCCATATGCGCCTCGGAATGGGCGTCAGTGCCGACGACGCCTACCTGGTGCTGCGCGGCCTGCCCAGCATGAAGCTGCGCTTTGACGCGCATGACGCCAGTGCGCGCCAGGTCGCGGCCTGGCTCAAGGCGCGCCCGGAAATCGCGCGCGTGCTGCACCCGGCGTTTGCTGATTGTCCCGGCCACGCCACCTGGGTACGCGATTTTTCGGGCGCCGGAGGGCTGTTTTCGGTGGTCTTCGACGCCCGCTATTCGGAGGCGCAGGTGGACGCCTTTGTCGACAGCCTGGCGCTGTTTGGCATCGGCTACAGCTGGGGCGGCGCCAACAGCCTGGTGATGCCGTACCGTATCCAGGCAATGCGCAAGGGCTGGCAAGGGCAGGGTGTGCTGGTGCGCCTGAATATCGGCCTGGAAGACACGGCCGACCTGATGGCCGACCTCGAACAGGCGCTCGCGGCCCTGGCTCAGTAACAGGCCAGACAGCCGGGCCGTTCGCCGCTTGGATTGTTCATGATCGTGTCGATGTCGAGCACCTGAGCCAGGCGCGCGCTGCTGCCGCTGCCGTCCAGGCGGGCGATACCTGCCACAATGCCGCCGGCGGCGCCACGCTCGCCGGTGACCAGATTGTCTCGCGGCAGCAGCACAATTTCCTCGACCGCTTCCACCGCGAACGCGCCGAATTCGGTGACCAGCAGGATGTTCAAGCCGCTCACCGGTACGCAGCCGGTCAGTGCCGGCAGGTCGAGCACATGGATGACCTGTCCGCGCAAGTTGACCACCCCGAGCAGGTGCCGGGGCGCCCCGGCTAGCGCGGTCATGGCCGGCATGGCGACAATTTCGCGCACATCGCCGACGTGGATGCCGAACAGCTCACTGCGCTCGACCTGGCCATCGCCTCCCAAGCGGAACAGCAAGAGTTCGACGGTGTCGGCGTCGTGCGCGGCATGGTGGTCTGGCATGAAAGCTCCTTGGGGTGTCCATCAGGACGATATTCCCACAAGGCAACCTTCATATTGTTTCAAATCACGGCATCGCCTTGTTGGCGTCGAGGTCGATCAGCCCCTTGATCAGGCGATAGGCTTTCCACAGCCAGGCGATGCCCCAGATCGGCCAGGCGATGAAAAAGCCGAAGCCGAAGGTGAAAATCAGCACGACCCAGCCGATGGCGATCCAGACCACGTACCACCAGAACGAGCGGATCATCCAGCTGTGGTGGCTATACGCGATGGTGCCTTCTGCCTCCGGGCGCTTCATGTAGTTGATGATCACCGGGATGATGGAAAGCAGGCCGAGCGTAAACAGGAAAGTGACGCCGTGCGCGAAGTACAGCAGGCGCGCCGTGTTCTTTTCGTCTTGGGCCTTGCGGTCGAGGATCAGTTCTTGTGTCATTGCAGTCCTTGCTTTGGGTTGATGGTTCAGGCCGTGCCGGCTTGCGCCAGGGCCCAGTTGACGATGCTGCCGGCATCCATGGCGCCGGCCTGGCGCGCTATTTCGCGGCCATTGCGAAACAAGGCGAGGGTAGGGATGCTGCGGATATTGTAGCGGGCCGCGACATCCTGGATATTTTCAGTGTCGACCTTGAGCAGGCGGATATGCGGCTCGAGCCGCTGCGCCGCCTGGTGGAAGGCCGGCGCCATCATCTTGCACGGGCCGCACCAGGCGGCCCAGAAATCGACCAGCACCGGGATCTCGTTGCGTTCGATGTGTTTTGCAAAGCGGGCGCTGGAGACATCGAGCGGCTTGGCCATGAACAACTCGCGCGTGCACTTGCCGCACACGGGCTGGTCGGCCAGGCGTTCGTGGGCGATGCGGTTCACCGCATCGCAATGTGGGCAAACAATATGGAGTGGTTCGCTCATCGGGTGCCCCTTTCTTCGGTTGTGGCACGTCGTCCTCGCGCAGGCGGGGACCCATCCCACCTTGGCTCCGCTCTTTATCGGAATCTGACCATGGGTGTTATGGGTCCCCGCCTGCGCGAGGACGACGGTTTTGAGTCCATCACTTAATAGCGAGTTAGCGTTATTGTAAGACGGGCGGCCAAGTATAGGGTGTTCCGGTGATACGGCCAAGACTGCTACACTCGGCGCCATGACAGAACCTACGCCCCGCCTGCTGGTCGGCTGCGCCGGCTGGACTATCCCGCGAGAGTCGGCGGCCGCCTTTGCCGAGGCGGGCAGCCACCTGGAACGCTACGCGCAAGTGTTTTCCGCAGTCGAGATCAACTCCTCGTTCTACCGTCCGCACCAGCCCAAGACGTATGAACGCTGGGCCGCCAGCGTACCCGACGATTTCCGTTTTTCAGTCAAGTTGCCGCGTTCGATTTCGCACGACGCCAGGCTGGCCGGGATCGATGCACCGCTGCGCCAATTCGCGCAGGAAGCCGGCGCGCTGGGCCACAAGCTCGGCTGCGTGCTGGTGCAACTGCCGCCCAGCCTGGGGTTCGCGGCCGAGCTGGCAAGCGATTTTTTTGCGCGGCTACAGGATGCGTTCGGCTGCATGGTAGCGTGCGAGGCGCGCCATCCCGCGTGGTTTGGCGAAGCGGCGACCGACTTGCTGCGTGAGCGCCACATCACGCGTGTGATCGCCGACCCGCCCAAAGGGCAGGACCGACCGCACGTGCCGACCACGGCAACGATCTATGCACGCCTGCACGGCGCGCCCAGGATCTATTACTCGCCGTATGCGCCAGCCTACCTGGCCGAGCTGGCGCAGGACATGGCCGAGCATGCGCGCGCCGGGCGCAGCGTGTGGACGATCTTCGATAACACCGCCGCAGGCGCCGCCCTGCCCAATGCGCTGGACGTGGCGCGCGCTGTGAGTGTCAGTGGCGCCGGGAGCCGCCGTGATGGCGCCCGCCGCCGCCATGCCCGTGGCGCCCGAACATGAAGCCGAGGCCGAGCGTTACCGGCGGCCGGTAGTAGGCCGGTCCCTGCACGTAGGGCGAGGAATACAGCGGCGCCGGCCGCACGGCATACGCGGGCGGCATGGCCGACACCGGCGTGGACGTGAATTCTTCGGCCTTGCCGGTGGGCGAGGTGGCGGCGATCCTGGCCGCCGTGCCGTTTGGCACCGGGGTGACCGACACCACACGCCATTGCGAGGGATCGCGCGGCTGCTGGTACGAGGTAGATGGCGCACTGGCGCATCCGGCGAGGGCGCAGAGCAGCGCGGCGGAAAGCAGGTTTTTCATCGACGCACTCCTCCATGGTTGATGAATTCCACTATAAATGACTTGCGCTCCATTGGCGCGCACTGTTACAGCGTGTTACAAGCGGGGGCAAAAGCGAAACTCTTCTGTAAGAAAACACCATGCAGAGGTACACTATAGAAATGTTTTCTAGCAGAAAATAAATATGGTGCAGCAATTGCAGTCGGAAGCGCAGGAACTCGGGCACTACAAGCTGGTGCGCAAACTGGGTGAGGGCGGTTTCGGCGAAGTTTACCAGGCATGGGATGCGCGCCTCGAGCGCCACGTTGCCATCAAGCGGCTCAAGTCGCAGGCGCTGTCGTCGCATCCCGGGCATTTGCTCGACGAGGCGCGCATGGCCGCGTCCTTGCGCCATCCGGCCTTCGTGCGGATCTTTTCGATCGACGGGGACGGCGGGCAGCATTCGATCGTCATGGAATACGTTGAAGGCAGCACCTTGCGCCAGCTCGCGCAGGGCCAGCCCATGCCCGAGGCGCATGTGCTCGACATCGTGCGCCAGGTGGCGTCGGCGATGGAAGAGGCGCACGCTTCGAAGCTGATCCACGGCGACCTGAAACCGTCGAACCTGATGCTTGACGCCACGGGCGCGGTGCGCATCCTCGATTTCGGCCTGGCCAGCAGGATCGATCCGGACGCCACCCAGTCGGTCGCCTTCGACCAGACCGAGGGCACGGTGGCCTACCTGGCGCCCGAGCTGCTGCTGGGCGCGCGTCAGAATCCCCAGAGCGATATCTATGCGCTTGGCGTGGTCACCTATGAATTGCTAACCGGCGCGCGTCCTTTCGCGCATCTGGGCGGGCTGGCCCTGGCGGCCGCGCATATCCAGTCGTCGTCGGACCTGTGGGTGTTCCCTCCCGAGGTCAGCGCCAGCGCGGCGGCGCTGGTGCGCGCGATGACGGCGCGCGACCTGGGACGCCGCCTGGCCTCGATGGGCGCGGTGGGACAGGCCGCGAACGGGCGCTCGCCGGGCGCGCCTGCGCCCGAACGGGCGCGCCGCCTGGCCTTGCTGCTGCACGGACGGCGCAAGATGGCGACCGTCGCACTGGCGCTGCTGCTGGCCGTAGGCGTCGGCTACCTGGCCATCGACCGGCAGACGCTGCAGCGTTTCCAGCCGATGTTTTCCACCGCCGCCGCCATGCAGGCCGGCATGGATGCGCTGCGCACCGGCTACGATAACGAGGAGAGCGTCAACGCGGCCATCGCCAGCTTCGAGGCCGTATTGGCGCGCCATCCCGATAATGCGGCGGCAGCGGCCGGCCTGTCGCTGGCCTACAGCCTGCGCCACTCGAGCGACCGGCGCGACCCGACCTGGCTGCAGCGCGCGGACGCGAGCGCGCAGCTGGCGCTCAAACTGAACGACCAGCTGGCGCTCGGCTACGCGGCCCTGGCCGCGGTGCGCAACTGGCAGGGCAAGAGCGGCGAGGCCTTGCAGCTGGAAGAGCGCGCGCTGATGCTCGACCCGCGCTTGTGGATGGCGCTGGGGACCAAGGCCGAAATCCTGATCCATATGCGGCGCTTTGACGACGCCGAGCGGGCCATCGCCACCGGCCAGGCCGCGCACCCCGGCGCGCGCGTGTTCTCGGACGCGCTGGGCACGCTGCGCTTTGTCCAGGCCCGCTACAAGGAGGCCGAACAGGCGTTTCGCATCAGTATCGCGAGCGAGCCGAACGGGGTGGCCGCCTACGGCAACCTGAGCGAGGCGCTGATGCGCCAGGACCGCGCCGACGAAGCGTTGCAGGTATTGCAGCAAGGGCTGCAGGTGCGCAAGAGCGGCCGCCTGTACCGCAACCTCGGCAATACCCTGTTCAGCCGCGGCCAGTACGTGGCGGCGGCCGAGGCATTCGAACAGGTGGTCTCGCCGGCGCTGGGCGGCTCCGACGAATACCTGAACTGGGCCAACCTGGCCGACACGCTGCGCTGGATACCGGGGCGCGACGCCGACGCGCAGCGCGCCTACCGCCAGGCGGTGGCCCTGATGCAGCCGCTGCGCGAACGCGCGCCCGGCGACACCACGCTGATGTCGCGCATGGGCCTGTACATGGCGCGCATGGGCGAGCGCGAGGGCGGCGCCGATATGAGCCGGCGCGCCGTTGCCGCCGCTCCCGCCAGCGCGGATGTGCGATTTCGCGCGGCGATCGCCTACGAAATGAGCGGCCGGCGCGATGCCGCGCTGGCCGAACTGGACAAGGCAGTGGCCAACGGCTATCCCGCCAACCTGATCAGCACAGAGCCGGACCTTGTGGCGCTGCGCCGTGACCCGCGTTATCAACCTTCATTGACAGAAAGTGCCAAATGACAGAAAAGCCGCCTACCATGCTCCTCACCGCCGACTTCGACATCAACCAGGTCGGCGCCGACCTGGAGTGGCGTTTCAGCCGCAAGGACCATAACGGCAAGCCGCTCGAAGGCAAGGATGCCGGCAGTATCTACTTCACCAAGGGCGAGGCGATGTTCGTGCACGTCAGCGGGGGCGGCAAGCCGGGCCTCGATGGCCAGGATCCGTTCACCGGTTTCCGGGTGCTCGACTGCGTTCTGATCAGCCGGCCGCAATTGTCGCTCTACGGCCCCGGCCTGCTGACCGAGTTTTCGCCGCCTTCGCCGTTCGTCTGCACCAAGGGCGGCGGCGGGAAAAATGCGACGATCAACCTGGACGCCGACAAGTTCCAACCCTGGATCGGCGGCAAGCCGAAGCCGGGCTATTACCAGGTCACCCAGACCTGGGATGACCAATTGCTGGTCGGGCAGGTCGAGGGACGCTGGGAATTGTCGTTCGTGATCACCGTGGAAATCAGCTGGGCCGACGGCCGCGTCACCGAGCGCGTCTTCGGCTTCGATCCCGAAGGCAGCGTCGGCACCGGCATGAATCCGCCCTAAACGTCGCTTGCGCCCTGGCGCAGGTGGCGGCGCAAGGCCTCGGCCGGCGTCTTGAGCTGCGATGCGCACAGGCCGGCGTCGCCGCCGTGGGCAAGCGCGGCGGCATCGATTTCCGCCCGCGGGATTAACCCCGCGGGACGGATGTGCGGATGCGCCTCGATCAGCTTGTACAGCGATGGCCGCGAAATGCCCAGTTGCTGGGCCGCGCCGCTGATCTGCCAGCCGTTATCCTCCATCGCCTGCATGACGTCGGCGTCGCTGATCGACGCCAGGCTGCGCCGTGGCGCGACAGCGGCGGCCTGCGAAGCGGCCTCGTGCTTTCCCACAATGACCGACCGCGACACGAATGGTTCCCTGACAAACTGGGCCAGGTTCAAGCCCTGTCCGGCGCGCTGGGCCATGACCGCGCGCCGCGTCACATTGGCCAACTGGCGGATGTTGCCGGGCCAGTCGTAATTGCACATTTCGCTCACCAGGCTGGCCGGGAAGGCGGCCAGTTCTTCCGCGCTGCCGGCGCAGGCGCGCAGGGCATGCAGCAGCAGCACGCCGATATCCTCGCGCCGCTCACGCAGGGCCGGCACGCGGATCACGAACGATTCCATGCGCCGCAGCAGCGGCTGGTTGAAACCCTTCGCGTCGAGATCCTGGTCGGTGGCGGCGATCAGGCGGGCGCTGGTGGCCGCTTCCTGGTTCGCGCCCAGCGGCCGGTAGCGGCCCGTTTCGAGCACCCGGAGCAGCATCGGCTGTACCGAGGCCGGCGTGTCGCCCAGTTCGTCGAGGAACAGGGTGCCGCCGTCGGCTTCGGCAAACAGGCCCTGGCGCGCCGCCTGGGCGCCCGTATACGCGCCCTTGACGGCGCCGAACAGGTCGGCCGCGGCCAGCGCTTCGTTCAGGGTGGCCATATTGACCGCCACCAGCGGTAGCGTATTGCGCTTGCCGGCGGCGTGGATGGCACGCGCGGCCACATCTTTTCCGGTACCGGTTTCGCCCAGCAGCAGCACCGGCAGGTCGGTCGCGGCGACCTGGCGTATCAGTTCGCGCGTGGCGATGGCACCGCTGCTCACGCCGAGCAGGCCGGGCACCGCGTTGGCGCGCGGGAACGAGGTCATCCAGTGCAGGCAGAGCAGGACTTGTCCGCCAAGGCCGAGCACGACGCCGCGGGCAATCTGGTCGCAGTCGAGCGTGAGCGGCGCGCCCAGAACCTCGCCGTTGACTTCGACCGCCATCCGGCTGTCCGCTGCGGTGATCTCGACCTCGTCGCAGGCCGTGCGGCGCAGACGCAAAGGCGCACGCGCGATCGCGCGGTGGCCAATGGCGATGCCGTCCTGGCCCGGCCGGAAAAACAGCGGCGCGTAGCGGCTCACCTCGACCACGCCTTCGCCGGCCGGACCGATGAACTGTTCGCCAATGCGCGCGTAATCGGGATGCCAAAGGATGGTCAGGCCGAGCAGGGCGGCGCGGCGTGCGCCTTCCTGGGCGAACAACTGGGTCGTCAGCGTATTGTCCAGGTCGTTCACGCGGCAGGGTTCCCTTGCTGTGGTTGTTTGTGTGCGGCAAATTTTACATGTAAAGCAGCTTGCTTGACACGCTACTTGACACGCTGGAGGCCGCTTTCTTGTCGCAAACCGTGTTTTTCGGCATGGCACACAATTTGCGATATGTCATGCGAGAGCGCGCGCGACGCCGTCGCAGGGCAGCCAAGGGAGACGCAGGAATGGATATCGAGATCGAAAGTTATGCGGCAGTCGGGGTGTCCGGCAGCGCCAACAGCGGGCCGGCGCAGGTATGGCTGCCACCCGGCTACACCCTCACCGGCGGCGGCGCCTACGACCTGGGGCGCGGTCCTGCGAACACCCTGACCTCGTGCTATCCGATCCGCGATCCGCAAGGCGTCTACAACGGCTGGGCCGCGGCCGGGCGCGAGCCGTTTCCGCTGGCCGTGTACGCCATCGGGATCAAGGTCACGCGCGGCGGCGTGCCGGTCAAGGTTGAGCAGCAAGTGTTTTGCGCCACCAGCGCGCTGGTCGGCGAACCGGGCGTGAGCGCGCGCCTGGGCGCCGGCTGGATCGGCACCGGCGGCGGGGCCCAGGACAATTGCGCCGGACCGGCGGGCGTCAATGTGCTCACCGCCAGCTATCCGCTGATCGGACAGGACGGGAAAATCTGCGGCTGGAGCGCGAGCGGCAAGGATCCGTCGCAAGCCGACCAGGCCCGCGTGACGGCCTTTGTGATCGGCATCCGGGGCGCGGAAGGCGTCGCGCTCGACGCCAGCATCGTGCTCAATTCCAGCCTGATGACGGGCTTTCCCAGCGCGCTGGTCAAGGCCCCGCGCGGCAGCGCCGTGGTCGCTGGCGGCGGTGCGTTGCGTGCAGCGCCCGGGCACGCACAGATGCTCACTGCAAGCTGCCCGGTCGTCAACGAGCGCGATGGCCGCCTGACCGGCTGGTATGCCGCACGCAAGGTCATGCGGGCAGCGCCGGCCGGCGCCATCACGGCCTATGGCGTGCTGCTGGAGGCGGCTTGATATGCGACTCGCCCGGAACACCTATAATGCCTATGCATATATTCCGGAGAACTGCATGTTCATTGTTCGCATGGCCTACGCGTCCGACAAGCCCGTCCTTGACGCGCTGATCCGCAAATCGGGGATAGGCCTGGCCGCCGGCTTCTATTCGCAAGCGCAGGCCGCCGCCATTACCAGGGAAGTATTCGGGGTTGACAGCGCCCTCGTGGCCGACGGCACTTATTTTGTGATCGAAGCTGGCGACACCATCATTGCCTGTGGCGGCTGGAGCAAGCGCGCCACCGATTTTGGCGGCGACCAGGCCAAGAGCGGCGATGACCGTCCGCTCGATCCGGCCACCGAGCCGGCACGCATCCGCGCCTTCTTTGTGGATCCCGATTTTGCGCGCAAGGGTCTGGGTGGCATGCTGCTCGAGCACTGTACTCGCGCCGCGGCGCGGGCCGGGTTCAAGGCGCTCGAACTGGTATCGACCATGCCGGGCGAGCCGCTCTATTTGCACTACGGGTTCGCACCGCTCGAACACATCGAGCTTCCCTTGTCCGGTGGCGTCAGCGTCGCGCTCACGCGGATGCGCAAGGAGATCGGCTAAGCGCTCAAGGCGGGTTCATGCCGGTGCCGACGCTGCCTTCCGGGTCGGACTCGGCTTCGACGCTGCCGTCCAGATTCTGCTGCTGCGAGGTCGGGTCAAGTGTTTCATCCGAATTGACGGCAACGGGATTCTGTTTGTTCGCTGGATCGGGCTTCTGGGTCTGGGTCATGGTGTTTCCTGGTGAGTGATTGACCAGAAGTACCATATCCTAGAATTAAACAATACGCAATAAATCAGGCGAGGATGGCGAGCACGCCGTCCAGGCCCGCATGGTTCAATGCCACGCTGGCCTGGTCGCGCACCACCGGCTTGGCGCGAAACGCGACCGACAGTCCCGCAATTTTCATCATCTTGAGGTCGTTGGCGCCGTCTCCCATGACGATCGCCTGGGCCGGATCGATCCCCATCTGCGCGCACACGCGTTCGACCGTGCGTTGCTTTTCATCGGCGTCGACAATCGCGCCCACCACGCGCCCGGTCAGCTTGCCGCCGTCGATCTCAAGCACGTTGGCGTGGGTGAAATCGAGACCCAGGCGCTCCTTCAGGCGGTCGGTAAAAAAGGTGAAGCCGCCCGACACGAGCAGCGTTTTCAGGCCAGCCGCCTTGACCCCGGCCAGCATGGCGTCGCCGCCCATCGAAATGGCCAGGCGTTCGCTGTACACGCGCTCGAGCGCGGATGCGGCCAGCCCCTTGAGCAGCGCCACGCGCCGGACCAGGCTTTCGGAAAAATCCAGTTCGCCGCGCATGGCCGCCTCGGTGATCTCGGCCACCTGCGGTTTGAGGCCCTGCATGTCGGCGATTTCGTCGATGCATTCGATGGTGATCAGGGTCGAGTCCATGTCCATCGCCACCAGCCTGAAGTCAGCCAGGCTGCGCCCGGGCGCAATGTAGGTGGCGTCCAGCCCGGCCGCGTCGGCCGCCTGCCTGAGCTCCCCGGAGTACTGCACGCCTTCGCAGCGCACGGCGCGCGCATTGATGGGAACGACGCGCGCGGCGCCTGCCAGCGCGGCGATGCGCTGCAATGTGTCGGACGTGGCGTGCGGGCCCTGCAAGACCAGGTTCATGTTCATCGGTTTAAGAAGTCAGTTGTTTGATGGTTTGCTTGATCTGGGTCACGCGCGCGGCCAGGTCGGGCATGCTGGCGGTGATGCGCAGCTTGTCCTGGCCGGCCAGCTTGATATGCCGGTTCTTCTGGATCAGCGCAATGATGCGCATCGAGTCGATCGGCGGATTGACCATGAACTGCATGCTGGCCGCTTCGCCATGGGCGTCGATCTTGATGATGCCGACCGACTTGGCGGCCACCCGCAGGCGGTGCGTTTCGATCAGCGCCTGCACCGGGTCGGGCAGCTTGCCGAAGCGGTCGATCAGCTCTTCCTGCATGTCGTCGATTTTTTCCTGGGTCGCGCAATTGGCCAGCCGCTTGTAGATCGACAGGCGTTCGTGCACGTCGCCGCAGAAGTCGGCCGGCAGCAGCGCCGGCACGTGCAGGTTGATCTCGGTGGTGGTGGCCAGCGGCGCGGCCAGGTCGGGTTCCTTGCCGGCCTTGAGCGAGCGCACCGCCTCGTTGAGCATGTCGGAATACAGCTGGAAGCCGATTTCGAGCATCTCGCCGGACTGGTTCTCGCCCAGCACTTCGCCGGCGCCGCGGATTTCCAGGTCGTGCATCGCCAGGAAAAAGCCGCTGCCCAGTTCTTCCATCTGCTGGATGGCGTCGAGGCGGCGCTGCGCCTGCTTGGTCAGGCCCGTCACGTCGTTCACCAGCAGGTAGGCATAGGCCTGGTGGTGCGAACGGCCCACGCGACCGCGCAGCTGGTGCAGCTGGGCCAGGCCGAACTTGTCGGCGCGGTGCATGATGATGGTGTTCGCGGTCGGCACGTCGATGCCGGTCTCGATGATGGTGGTGCACAGCAGGATGTTGTAGCGCTGCGCCACGAAGTCGCGCATCACTTTTTCGAGGTCGCGTTCGTGCATCTGGCCGTGCGCCACGCCGATGCGCGCTTCCGGCAGCAGTTCGGCGAGCATGGCCATGCGGTTCTGGATGGTTTCTACCTCGTTGTGCAGGAAGTAGATCTGGCCGCCGCGTTTCAGTTCCCGCAGGCAGGCTTCGCGGATGATGGAGCCGTCTTCGCTGCGCACGAAGGTCTTGATGGCCAGGCGCTTTTGCGGCGCGGTGGCGATGATCGAAAAATCGCGCAAGCCTTCGAGCGCCATGCCGAGCGTGCGCGGGATTGGCGTGGCGGTGAGCGTGAGCACGTCGACCTCGGCGCGCAAGGCCTTCAAGGCTTCCTTCTGGCGCACGCCGAAGCGATGCTCCTCGTCGATGATGACCAGTCCCAGGCGCTCGAACTTGACATCGGGCGAGAGCAGCTTGTGGGTGCCGATGACGATGTCGAGCGTGCCGTCGGCCATGCCCTTGATGGCGGTGTTGATCTCCTTGCCGGTACGAAAACGCGACAGTTCGGCGATGCGCACCGGCCAGTCGGCGAAGCGGTCGGCGAAGGTTTGGGCGTGCTGTTCGGCCAGCAGCGTGGTGGGCGCGAGGATGGCCACCTGCTTGCCGCCCATGACGGCGATGAAGGCGGCGCGCAGCGCCACCTCGGTCT
>JAZKCA010000042.1:0-14094 GCA_040388275.1 Pseudomonadota bacterium | reverse complement strand
ATGCCCCCTTGCGGGAACTGCCACGAGTGCTCGCGCACCCGCTTGCCCCACCACACCTCGTTATGGGCGTTGAGCAGGATGATGCCGACGTTGGGCCGAAACCCTTCACGGTCGAGCATAAGTGCACCTCGAAACTTTCTGCCAGCGCGCGCCTTCTTACATTTTTACCCACAAATTCTGACCCCCACCAGGTTTTCGGGGTACGAAAACGGCGGGAATCATGTGAAACGGGCCCATTTGTATAAAGATTGGACGCATCAGCCAGCTAATCCTTTAAAATTAGGTTGATTATAACCCTCTCTTTTTAAAAAGAATTCACCGATATGCGCGCCTCACGTTTTTTTATTTCAACTTTAAAAGAAGCGCCTTCCGACGCTGAGATCGTCAGCCACCAGTTGATGATGCGCGCCGGCATGATCAAGCGCCTCGGTTCCGGCATTTATACCTACATGCCGACCGGATTGCGGGTAATCCGCAAGGTTGAAGCCATCATCCGCGACGAAATGAACAAGGCCGGCGGCATCGAACTGCTGATGCCGCTCGTGCAGCCGGCCGAACTGTGGCAGGAAACGGGCCGCTGGGAAAAGATGGGCGCCGAGCTGATGCGCGTAAAAGACCGCCACGGCCGCGAATACGCGATTCAGCCGACCTCGGAAGAAGTCATCACCGACGTCGTGCGTACCGAAATCAAATCGTATCGCCAGTTGCCGCTGAACTTCTATCATATCCAGACCAAGTTCCGCGATGAGCGTCGTCCACGCTTCGGCCTGATGCGCGGGCGCGAGTTCACGATGAAGGATGCGTACTCCTTCGACCGCGACGAAGCCGGCCTGAAGGCGTCGTATAAGGTCATGTTCGACGCATATACCGCAATTTTCAATCGTTTCGGCCTCAAGTTCCGGGCCGTGGCTGCGGATAACGGCGCCATCGGCGGCTCCGGTTCGCACGAATTCCACGTCATTGCCAGCACCGGCGAAGACGCCATCGTGTATTGCCCGACGTCGGAATACGCGGCCAATATGGAAGCGGCCGAAGCCATGCCGCTGGCTGCCGCACGCGCAGCCGCGACTTTGCCGCTGACCAAAACGGCGACCCCGGGCGCGACCAAGTGCGAGGCCGTGGCCGAGTTCCTGAAACTGCCGCTGTCGACCACGGTGAAGTCCATTGCCCTGACCGTCGAGAAGGAAGTTGATGGAAAGCAAGTCGCGGAAAACTGGATGCTGCTGATCCGCGGCGACCATGAGCTCAATGAAGTCAAGGTCGGCAAGGTTCCCGGCCTGTCCAGCCACCGTTTTGCGACCGAGGCCGAAATCCTCGCATGCTATGGTTCGATTCCCGGCTACCTGGGTCCGATTGGCGCCAGGCTGCCGGTCACCGTGGTGGCCGACCGCACCGTCGCCAACATGGCCGACTTTGTCTGCGGCGCCAACGAAGAAGGCTTCCATTACACCGGCGCCAACTGGGGCCGCGACATGGCCGAGCCGCTGGTGGCCGACCTGCGCAATGTGATCGAGGGCGACGCTTCGCCGGACGGCAAGGGCGTGCTGGCGATCGAGCGCGGCATCGAAGTGGGCCACGTGTTCCAGCTCGGCACCTCCTACTCGGAAAGCATGAAGGCCACCTTCCTCGACGAAAACGGCAAGCCGGCGCCCCTGCAGATGGGCTGTTATGGCATCGGCGTGACCCGCATCCTGGGCGCGGCCATCGAGCAGAACTTCGACGACAAGGGCATCATCTGGCCGGCCGCGATCGCGCCGTTCGAAGTGGTGCTGTGCCCGATGGGCATGGACCGCAGCGAGATGGTCAAGGCCGAAGTCGAAGCGCTGTACGCGGCGCTGCAGGCGGCCGGCGTGGACGTCATCGTCGACGACCGCGGCTTGCGCCCGGGCGCCATGTTCGCCGACTGGGAACTGATCGGCGTGCCGCACCGCGTCGTCATCGGCGAACGCGGCCTGAAGGAAGGCAATCTCGAATACCAGGGCCGGCGCGACATCGAAGCGACCGCCGTTCCGGTGGCCGGGATGGTGGAATTCATCCAGGGCAAACTGAGCCAGTGAAGCGCGGCTTGCACATCTTGAGGGCGATCGTCCCGGCACTGCTGGTGCTGGCGGCGCTTGCCGGCCCCGGCGCGGTCGTGGCGGGCAATCAGAAAGAGGAAGCCATTGCCGACTCGATGCGGCTGGCGCTGGCCAACGCCATCCGCGATGCGCGCCCGCCGCAGCCGTCGTTTCGCGACGAGGCCGCGCGCCGGCGCTACCAGCTGTGGCTCGACGAAATGTCGTCTCGCCTGAAACGCAAGCTGCCCGACGACCAGGTGCGGCTAGAGTTCCTCGCCTCCGCCTGGTACGAAGCGACCCGCTCCGGACTCGACCCGGGCCTGGTGCTGGGATTGATCCAGGTTGAATCGGCCTACCGCAAGTACGCGGTGTCGATTGCCGGCGCGCGCGGCTACATGCAGGTGATGCCGTTCTGGACCGGCGTGGTCGGCGACAGCGACCGCAGCAAACTATTCCACATGCAGACCAACCTGCGTTACGGCTGCGCGATCCTGCGCATGTATTTGGACATGGAGGGCGGCAACCTGTACCTGGCGTTGGGACGTTACAACGGTAGCCGCGGCAGGCCGCAGTATCCGAACGCGGTACTGTCGGCGTGGAAGAAGTGGGAATACCGCTAAGCATATAGCGCCCATACCGCGATGGCGCTACCGCAAACCCTGACGCGGTGTAGACTTCTCTTTTTCCGTGCACGAGAGTTTGCCATGCGTTTCAACGTCGTCGCTGCCGTATCTGCAGCCTTGCTGGCGGGGTGCGCCAGCGTCCCGCCCCAGGCGCTGACCAGCCCTCCCAAGAACATCATCTTCTTCCTCGGCGACGGCATGGGCATGAACACGCTCACGGCCGCGCGTATCTTCGCGGTCGGCGAGGATGGCGAGCTGACGCTCGACACCTTGCCCGAATCGGCCTTCGTGAAAACCTTCTCGAACGATGCCCAGGTCACCGACAGCGCCGCCTCGATGTCGGCCTACATGACCGGCAAAAAGGTCAACAACGGCGTACTGTCGATGAGCTCCGATACGGCCTCCATCGAACCCGGGCCCGACGCCACGGGCAGCAAGACGGTCGGGCGCTGCAGCGGCGGCCAGGCCGTGCCTACCCTGGGCGAACTGGCCAAGCAGCGCGGCCTGGCGGTTGGCGTGGTCACCACCACCCGCGTGACCGACGCCACACCCGGCGCCGTGTTCTCGCACGTGTGCCACCGCGGCATGGAGTTCGACGTCGCAGCAGCGCTGGTTCCAGGCGGCGCCGGCTACAACAGCGCGTTCGGACCGAAAGGCATCGACCTTTTGATGGGCGGCGGCACCCGGTACTTTAGCGGCGCGCGCTCCGACCGACGCGACCTGCTGGCCGAACTACGCGCCAGGGGCTACCGCACCGCCACCGATGCAAGCCAGTTCAACGCCCTCGATGGCGCGTCAAACGCGCCGCTGGTCGGCCTGTTCGCTCCCGAGAACCTCAGTTATGACGCCATGCGCGATCCTGCGCGCGAGCCGGGCCTGGCCCAGATGGCGGACAAGGCCATCGATGTTCTGTCAAAAAACCCCGACGGTTTCTTCCTGGTGGTCGAAGGCGGCCTGATTGACCTGGCCCTGCACGACACCCATGCCAAGCGCGCGCTGCAGGAAGTCGCATCCTTCGACGCCACGCTCAAGGCAACCATCGCCAAAATGCGCGCACTCGACCCGGGGCTGAAGAACACCCTGATTGTCGTCACCGCCGACCACGACCACACCTTGCTGCTCAATGGTTACGCGCGCCGCACCGGCAAGACCACGCCGACGCAGCCGGGCGTGCTGGGACTGGTGCGCCGCGTCTCCGATGGCACCCCGCGCCTTGACGCCGACGGCGCCCCATTTACGATCATCGGCTTTGGCACCGGCGAGCGCCGCGTGCAGGGCAAGCGTAATACGGCAGCCGCGCTGACCGACGCCGCCGTTACCGCCGACGACTACCACCAGGAAGCCGTGGTCCGCACTGCCGTGGGCGACGAGGCGCATGGCGGCAGCGACGTCTATCTGGGGGCGATCGGCGCCCGCGCCGACAGCTTTGGCGGCACCATCGACAACACGCGCGTGTTTGAACTGATCAAGGCAGCCGCAGGCTGGTAAGGAAAAATGAGCATGACACCAACCCGACTCTCCGCGCTGCTGCTGGCCGCATTCTGCTCCAGCGCCGCCGCCGCGCCAGCGGCAAAAAATGTCATTTTCTTCCTGGGCGATGGCATGGGGGCGACCACGATCACGGCCACCCGCATCTACCAGTATAAGGAAGAAGGCTTGTTGAATATGGAAAGGCTCGAGCGCAGCGCGCGCATCAAGACCTATTCCAACGACGCCATGACCACCGACAGCGCACCGTCGATGGGCGCCTACATGACCGGCATCAAGATCAACAACGATGTAATCTCGATGGCCGACGCCAAGCCGGTGTATTCGAAGAAGGACGCCAACGGCAACGCCACGATCACAGGCTGCGTGCCCGGCAATGGGCGCGCGGCACCCACCATCCTTGAACTGGCCAAGGCCAACGGCAAGTCGGTAGGCTCGGTGACCACGACCGAAATGACGCACGCCACGCCGGCTTCGACGTTCTCCCATTCCTGCCATCGAGACGCTGCCTACGCCATCGCCGAGCAGATCGTGCCGGGCGGCGCGGGCTACAACCGCGCGCTCGGAGACGGGGTCGACGTCCTGATGGGCGGTGGGCGCAACCATTTCACGCCATTCGACGCGCTCAAGAATCCGAAAGGGCGCAGCGACGGACGCGACATGATGGCCGAATTCGCGGCGAAAGGATACACGGTCGCCGCCAACCTGAGCGACATGCAGGCCGCGCGTCCAGGCCGCAAATTCGTCGGTATTTACAGCGACGTGAGCCACCTCGATTACGCCATCGCACGGCGCGCTGCGCAGCCCTCGCTACCGCAGATGGCCGTCAAGGCGGTTGATCTGCTGGCGCCGAACCCGAATGGCTTCTTCCTGATGGTCGAGGGCGGCAAGATCGACCATGCCTTGCATGACTCGAACGCCAAGCGGGCACTGGTCGAAACGGTGGCTTTCGACGATGCGATCAAGGCGGTGATCGAGCGGATGCAAGTGCTCGATCCTGGACTGAAGAATACGCTGATCGTCGTGACGGCCGATCACGATCACACGATCGTGATGAACGGCTATCCGAAGCGCGGCAATCCGATCCTCGACATCGTGCGTAACTACAGCGACGGCCAGCCGGCCAGGGACGCCGATGGAAAGACCTATACCACGCTGGTGTTCGGCAACGGGCCAAACCGCAAGGAGCTGCGCGAGGATGTCGACAGCGTTGCGGCGCAGGACGTCGACTACCACCAGGAGAGCGGCGTCAGGCTGACCGGAGAGACGCACGGCGGCGGCGACGTCAAGCTGTTCGCCACGGGAGCCGGGTCTTCTGTGTTCAGGGGGACGATGGAAAACACCAAGGTGTTCCATTTGATGAAAGCGGCGTTCGGGTTTTAATCGCCGTTTTCGCAAGTGCAAAACACAAAAGCCCCGGTCTTGCGACCGGGGCTTTTTGCGAATTCGGCTTGGACAGCTAAATCTATTATTTCAGGTGATCGGAAATGAGTTTGGTCATTTCGAACATCGACACCTGAGCTTTGCCGCCAAAGACAGCTTTGAGCTTGTCGTCGGCATTGATCATGCGGCGGTTTGCTGCGTCCTGGAGATCAAGCTTCTTGATGTAGTCCCAGACTTTCTTGGTCACTTCGGTGCGTGGCAGCGGGGTCGCGCCTACAACTGCGGCCAGGGTCGCGGAAGGAGTCATCGCTTTCATGAAAGCGGCGTTCGGCTTGCGTGGGGCTGCTGGTTTTTTTGCTGCTGCTGCTTTTGGTGCTGCTGCCTTAGCTGGAGCGGCTTTCTTTGCTGCTGGCTTTGCCGCTGCTGCTGGCTTGGCTGCTGCTTTTTTTGCTGGCGCTGCTGCTGGGGTTTTTTTGGCTGTTGCCATCTTCGAGCCTCCTTAACGAACACATGGGAAATTGCGCAATTGATCGCACGGCTTATATTGGTGGGGTTTTACTCATGACGCAAGTGTTTTTCAAGAATTTTTACCCTTTTTGAGAGGGAAAAGCCCCTTGGACGCCCGGAGCGGCCTTGCCGCACCGGTTTTTCGCCAACACAGCGCTGATTCCCCGCTCTGCGAGAAAAACTCTTGGTGCTCAGGAAGCCTGCCTTGCAAGGCAGGCTCAATCCGCAGGGGCGCGGTATACCGCGCCAATTCCCTGCTACTTCATCATGCCCTTCATCCCGCGCATCATCTTCATCATGCCGCCGCCTTTGAGCTTTTTCATCATGCTTTGCATCTGGTCGTACTGCGCCAGCATGCGGTTCACTTCCTGGACCTGAACCCCTGCACCGGCCGCGATGCGGCGCTTGCGGGTAGCCTTGATCAGGTCGGGCTTGGCGCGTTCCTGCGGCGTCATCGAGTCGATGATGCCGACCATGCGGCGCACCTGCTTGTCGGCCTGGTCCATGTTGGCGCCGCCGGCGGCCTGCTGGAACTGCGCCGGCAGCTTGTCGATCAGGCTGGCCATGCCGCCCATTTTCTTCATCTGGCCCAGCTGCGACTTGAAGTCGTTCATGTCGAAGCGCCCGCCCACCTTGAGCTTGTTGGCCAGGTCGGTCGCGGCCTTGCTGTCGACGCCTTTGCGCGCTTCTTCGACCAGCGCCAGGATGTCGCCCATGCCCAGGATGCGGTTGGCCATTCGCTGCGCGTCGAACGCTTCGAGGCCATCGAGCTTTTCGGACACGCCGGCAAACTTGATGGGTTTACCGGTGATATGGCGTACCGACAGTGCCGCGCCACCGCGCGAGTCGCCGTCAAGCTTGGTCAGGACGATACCGGTCAGCGGCAGCGCGTCGCTGAACGCCTTGGCGGTGTTGATCGCATCCTGGCCCAGCATGGCGTCGACCACGAACAGGGTTTCGATCGGATTGACCGCCTTGTGCACCGCGGCGATCTCTTGCATCATCGCTTCGTCAATACCGAGACGGCCGGCGGTGTCGATGATCAGCACATCGTGGTAGTGCTTCTTGGCCCAGTCGAGCGCGGCGAGCGCGATGTCGACCGGCTTGTCGGCCGAAGTCGACGGGAAGAAGTCGGCACCGACCTGCTTGGTGACCGATTCGAGCTGGGCGATCGCGGCGGGTCGATAGACGTCGGCCGACACGGTCAGGACCTTTTTCTTTTTCTCTTCCTTGAGATACTTGGCGAGCTTGCCGACAGTCGTGGTCTTACCCACACCTTGCAAGCCGGCCATCAGGATGATCGCCGGCGGCTGCTGGGCGAAACTGAGCTGCGATGCTTCCGGACCGAGATCGGCGCCCATCAGGATGGCCAGTTCGCGCTGGACCACGCCGACCAGGGCCTGGCCCGGGCTGAGCGAGGCGATGACTTCTTCGCCCAGCGCTTTTTCCTTGACGCGCCCGATGAACTCGCGCACGGCGGGCAAGGCCACGTCGGCTTCGAGCAGGGCCAGGCGCACTTCGCGCAGCATCTCGGCAGTGTTGGTTTCGGTCAGACGCGCCTCACCGCGCATGGTCTTGACGACCTTGGCAAGGCGTTGGGTTAAGTTATCGAGCATGGCAAACCTGACTAATATATAGAGGCGATCCGGCGCAGGGCCGGGGGTGGCGCCATTTTACCTTATGTGGCACAGGGCAAGAGGCAGCCTGGACGGTAAACCACGCAAGCTTGCGCTGGCGGTTTGACACCCGCCTTTTCGCGTTATATCTTTCCGTACGGCAATAGTCGGGCGGCGCGTGGTTCGCAGCGCGCCGTTTGACGGCATAATCTAGCGGCAGCACTCATCGAACAGGCATCTTTTCGGAGAAACGCATGACGACACCCATCATCAAGAGCATCCTCGCCGCCGCGGTCCTGCTGCTGGCGGGAGCCGCCCAGGCCCAGGAAGTCATCAGGCTGGGCAACCTCAAATTCGCCCACTACGGCGCCGTTTCGTACATCAAGGAGATTGCACCCAAGTGCGGCATCAAGGTCGACGAAAAAGTGTTCGCCAAAGGACTCGACGTGATGCAGGCGATTATCGCCGGCGAGCTTGATGTCGGCACCACCGCTTCCGAGGCGGCCATTTCCGGGCGCGCCGGCGGGGCCCCGATCTTCGTCGTGGCCGGCTTCGCCAAGGGCGGCGCGCGCCTCGTCGCCCGTCCCGACCAGCGCATCAAGAGCGTCAAGGAGTTAAAGGGCAAGAAGGTCGGCGTCACCCGCGGCGGTATCCAGGAGGTGCTGCTGATGGCCGAGCTGCAAAAGGCTGGCCTGTCCGCCGACAGCGCGCCGGGCAAGGACGTGCAGCTGATTTACCTGCCGTTCGCGGACCTGAACCAGGCGCTGATGGGCAAGAACATCGACGCCATGATGCAGTCCGAGCCGCAATCGTCGCAGGCCATCAACAAGGGTTTCGGGGTCGAAGTGATCAAGCCCTACGACACCCCGATCGGCGAGCCGGTGCGCACCATGGTCATGACAGAAAAATTCTATAAAGAGAAGCGCCCGCTGGCCGAAAAATTCATGCGCTGCTTCGTCCAGGCGACCAAAACCTTCATCGAGGAAAAGGGCGTGGCCGAAAAATACGTGCGCGACGTCGTATTCAAAGGCCAGATCACCAGCGATGATTTCCAGGATGCGATCAGCAATTCACCGTACACCTACGACGTCACGCCCGAGCACATCCAGGTCACCACCGACATCATGGTCAAGACCGGGGTAGGGCGCATGGCCAAGCCGCCCGTGGCCAGGGACTGGGTCAAGACCGACCTGCTCGACGCGGCCAAGAAAAGCCTTGGCGTCGGTGCAAGCAAGCCATGAAGACGGTCAACTGGCGCGAGGTCGGGATCGGCATGATGGCGCCGGCCGTCATCGTCGTCGCCTGGCAGGCAGTGGCCATGCTGGGGTGGGTCAACCCGCAGGTGCTGCCCTCGCCGCTGGCGGTGGTGCAGAAATGGATCGCCTACCTGCTGCCGCTGCAACCCTACGCCGAAGGCAGCTGGTTTCTGTGGGCCATATCGGGCGAGCTGCTGGTCGACTCCTTCACCAGCATGTACCGCGTGCTGCTCGGCTTTGCGATTGGAGCCGGACTGGCCTTGCCGCTTGGCCTGGCGATGGGGGCGAACCAGCGCATGTATACCTGGTTCAATCCGCTGCTCCAGTTGCTGCGCCCGATTCCGCCGATCGCCTACATTCCGCTGGCGATCCTGTGGTTCGGGCTGGGCAATCCGCCGGCCGTGTTCCTGATCGCGCTCGGGGCTTTTTTTCCGGTGCTGATGAATACCATCGCCGGGGTGCGCCAGGTCGACGGCATCTACCTGCGCGCCGCGCGCAACCTGGGGGCCAGCGGCAGCACCATGTTCCTGCGCGTGATCCTGCCGGCCGCCGTGCCGTATATCCTGGCCGGCGTGCGGATCGGCATCGGCACCGCCTTCATCGTGGTGATCGTCTCCGAAATGATCGCCGTGAACAATGGCCTGGGTTTCCGCATTCTCGAAGCGCGCGAGTATTTTTGGTCGGACAAGATCATGGCCGGGATGATCACCATCGGCATGCTCGGCCTGGCCATCGACGTGGCCATGAACCGCCTGAACAACTATCTGCTGCGCTGGCACCGCGGCCTGGAGCACTGATGGAACCGGCACATATCGTCATCAACAATGTCAGCAAGGTGTTCGCCAGCGAAGGGCGCGAACTGGTGGCGCTGCAGGGCATCGACCTGCAGATCCCGCGCGGGCAGTTCACCTGCCTGCTCGGCCCTTCCGGCTGCGGCAAGTCGACCTTGCTCAATGCCGTCGCGGGTTTCGCCCTGCCCACCAGCGGCAACATCACCGCCGACGGCAAATGGGTGGCCGGCCCCGGCCCCGACCGCGGCATGGTGTTCCAGGAGTACGCGCTGTTCCCGTGGATGACGGTGGAGCAAAATGTGGCGTTCGGGCTCGAGATCAAGGGCATGCCGAAGGGCGACATCAAGCGCCGCGTGGGCGCGCTGCTCGATATGCTGTCGCTGTCGGACTTTCGCCAGCGCTTTCCGAAGGACCTGTCGGGCGGGATGCGCCAGCGCGTGGCCATCGCGCGCGTGCTGGCGCTCGATTCGCCTATCCTGCTGATGGACGAGCCCTTCGGCGCGCTCGACGCGCTCACCCGCCGCAACCTGCAGGACGAACTGCTGCGCATCTGGGCCGAGCTGCACAAGACCATCCTGTTCGTCACCCACAGCATCGAAGAGGCGCTCTACCTGGCCGACCGCATCGTCGTCATGACCTACCGCCCCGGCACGGTCAAGCGCGACATGCTGGTCGACCTGCCCCGCATGCGCGACCCGGCCTCGCCCGAATTCAACGCTCTCAAGCGCGAGCTGGGCCAGCTGGTCATGGAAGAGCAGCAGCGCCACCATCATGAAGAGCTGCGCGCGGCGGCGGTCGATTAGATCTTGGCCGCCGCGGGCCGCCAATAGTGTAAACTCGATTCATGCAGACATACTTTTATCTCGCCGCGGCGCTGCTCTACGCCGTGTGCGCCATTCTCCCGACCCGCAAGGGGACTTTGATTTCCGGCATGACGGCCGCCGCCTGGCTGCTGCACGCCGCGGCGCTGTGGACCGACATGCTGGCCAACGGCACGGTGCGGATCGGCTTTGCGCTGATGCTCTCGGCCGCGCTGTGGATCTCGGTGGCCGCCTACTGGATCGAAAACCGCAACTTCGCGCTCGACAGCCTGCGCCAGCTGGTCATGCCGTGCGCGGCGGCCGTGTCCGTCCTGCCGGTCGCGTTTCCGGGCAGCCTGCTGCCGCTGCATGGCATGGCGCCGGCTTTCGGCTGGCACATTGCCGTCGCCATCCTGGCCTACAGCATCCTCACGATCGCCGCCTTTCACGCCGTGCTGATGGCGCTGCAGGAAGCGCGCCTGCATACACGCAGCGCGCAGGCGGGCTGGCTGGCCTCGGCCATCGACCAGCTGCCGGCGCTGCTGACCATGGAAAAGCTGCTGTTCCGCCTGATCTGGATCGGCTTCATCCTGCTCAGCCTGACAGTGCTGTCGGGCGTGGTGTTCTCGGAACAGTTGTTCGGCCGGGTGCTGCGCTGGGACCACAAGAGCGTATTTACCCTGCTATCCTGGCTGCTGTTCGCGGCGCTGCTGGCCGGGCGCCAATGGCGCGGCTGGCGCGGCAAGACGGCGCTGCGCTTCACGCTGGCCGGATTCGCCACCCTGGTGCTGGCCTATGTCGGCAGCCGTTTTGTTCTTGAAGTCGTGTTGCACAAGGCATTCGCATGAGCCGTATTCTTTTCTGGGTCGCCCTGATCATCCTGGTCGTGGTGGCCATTCGCAGCAAGCTGCGCAGCATGAGCGTGCCGCCGCCCGACGGCCAGGCCGGCCCCAACAGGGAATTGAAAGAAGGTGAAGCGATGGCATGCTGCGCCCATTGCCATGTTTACTTCCCGGCCTCCGAATCGGTCCGGGCCGACGGCCTCGACTATTGCAGCCCGGCGCACGTCCGGCTGCCGGCGCAGTAAGCCCGATGCGGCGCTGGTCTGCGCTATCGCGCGAAACGCGCGACACCTATTGGCGCTCGCTGCATGCGATGAACGGCACGCGGGTCGTGATCGCCCTGCTGCTGCTGCTGTACCTGACCTTCGACCGGCGCGACACCGCCAGCGGCTACCTGCTGTATTCCGAAACCTGCATCCTGTACCTGGTCGCGGCGGTCACCTTCGGCGCGCTGGCCTATTATGTACGGCGCCGCTTCCTGCTGCAGGTCACGCTCCAGGTACTGGTCGACATTGCCGTCATTTCCATGCTTTACCTGACCGCCGGCGGTTCGCGCAGCGGGCTGGTGATCCTGTACCTGTTCCCGCTGGCCGGCTCGGCCATCCTGGCGCCGCTGCTGCTGGCCATGTTCTGCGCCTCCCTGGTGACCTTGTTCCTGCTGGCCGAAACGGTGTACCGGGTTTTCATGGAGGACCGCACCGCCCCGCTGATGCAGGCCGGCCTGTACGGCGCCGTGTTCTTCGCCATCGTGATGGTGGTCAGCCGGCTGGCGGCCAAGCTGATTGGTCAGGAAGAACTGGCCGCGCAGCGCGGCATCGACCTGAAGATCCAGCAAGCGATCAACCAGATCGTCATCGCCGACGTCGAAGACGGTATCCTCGTGGTCGGCCGCGACGGCCGCGTGTTCGCCGCCAACCCGGCGGCGCTATTCATGCTCGGCTTGTCGGGCCAGGACGGCAAATTCACGCTGTCCGAAATGGCGGCGCTGGAACCGATCGCGCATGCCTTCTCGGCCTGGCTGCACCACGGCGGCAGCGACGCGGCCCAGCGCGCCGCTTTCGTGACGGTCAGGCCGTACAACGACATCGGGGGCGAGGTCCGGATCGCGGCCTGGAGCGGACGGCGCGACCTGGCGGCCCACCTGAAGCTGCGTTTCGCGCGGGTCGACACGCCCGACGAGGCGGCCGAGCGCAGCGTCATCTTCATGCAGGACGTCACCGCCATCGAAAACCAGGCGCAGGAACTCAAGCTCGCTTCGATGGGCCGGCTCACGGCCAGCATCGCGCACGAGGTGCGCAATCCGCTGTCGGCGATCGGCCACGCCACCGCTTTGCTGGCCGAAGACCTCGACTCGCCCACCCACGCGCGCCTGCTCAAGATCGTCAGCGACAACGTCAGCCGCGTCAACCGCATGGTCGAAGATATCCTGCAGCTGTCGCGCAAGGTCCAGCCCAACGCCGAGCCGCTCCAGCTGGGCAGTTTCCTGGCCGAGCTGAAAACCGAATTTCAGGAAACCCACGGCCTGCGGGATGATATAGTGTGCCTGGGCAACACCGATGCGGCGCCGGTCCGCTTCGACGGGCTGCACTTGCGCGAAGTACTGGTCAATTTGCTCACCAATGCGGTGCGCTATGCCAGCGGCACCGAGTGCAGCATTCGCATCGACGTGGTCACCGATGCGCTCGGGCGCATGGAGCTGCACGTGCAGGACGACGGGCCGGGGATCACGCCGGAAGTGCGATCGCACCTGTTCGAGCCGTTTTACACCACTTCGAGCAAGGGGACCGGGCTCGGTTTGTACCTGGCGCGCGAACTGTGCCTGAATAACGACGCGATGCTCGATTACGAATACCGTTTCGATGCCAGCGTGGCCGGCGCCTACAAGGCCAGCGGCAGGTTCGTCATCACCTTCGCGCAGCCGCTGGCAGGCCCGGAGCAGGAAATTGAAACAGAAAGGCAGTCATGACATCACCCCGTATCCTGGTCGTCGACGATGAAGCGGACCTGCGCGAGCTGCTGGAGATCACCCTCGTCAGGATGGGGCTGGACGTTGACAGCGCCGCCACCCTGGCCGAAGCGCGCGCCTTCCTGGCGCAGGCGGACTACGCGCTGGTGCTGACCGACATGCGCCTGCCCGACGGACTCGGACTCGAACTGGTGCGCGAAGTGGCCGCCTCGAGCAAAAATACGCCGATCGCCGTCGTTACCGCCTATGGCAGCACCGACAACGCGGTGGTGGCGCTGAAAGCCGGCGCCTTCGACTATGTCTCCAAGCCGGTAGTGCTCGACGAGTTGCGCATCATGGTGCAGTCGGCGCTGCGCCTGTCGGCGCCTTCGCATGAACAGGGCGCCTCGGCGCCGGCCGAACGGCGTCTGATCGGCGATTCAAGCATGGTGCAGGCGCTGCGCGACCAGATCGCCCGCCTGGCGCGCTCGATGGCGCCGATTGCCATTACCGGCGAATCGGGCAGCGGCAAGGAACTGGCGGCGCGCGAAATCCACGCCCAGAGTTCGCGCGCCAGCAAGCCTTTCATTGCCGTCAACTGCGGGGCGATCCCCGAAGCGCTGATGGAAGCGGAGTTTTTCGGCTACCGCAAAGGTTCCTTCACCGGGGCAGCGGACGACCGCGACGGCTTTTTCCAGGCCGCCAACGGCGGCACCCTGATGCTCGACGAAGTGGCCGACCTGCCGCTGGCGATGCAGGTCAAGCTGCTGCGCGCGATCCAGGAGC
>JAZKCA010000041.1:117679-146057 GCA_040388275.1 Pseudomonadota bacterium | reverse complement strand
AACTCTCGACCTCAACCTTGGCAAGGTTGCGCTCTACCAACTGAGCTACTTCCGCGTCGTCACAACAGGCAGGCATTATAGACGATCTGAGCGGCCTGTCAAGGTTGGTTGTGAACATGATCATCAGACCATGTCGCCAGCCTTTTCCTTGATCAGCGGCCAGGCCAGGCGCATGTAGTAAAACATCGACCAGACCGTCAGCACGGCCGCCAGCACCATCAGGTAGGTGCCCAGGTGCTGGGTGTCGATGACGCCGAAGAGCAGGTCATGGAACAGCAGCATCGGGATCGCGGTCATTTGCGCGGCGGTCTTGATTTTGCCGAGCGAGCTGACCGCGACGGAACGCGATGCGCCGATCTGCGCCATCCACTCGCGCAGCGCCGAAATGGCGATCTCGCGGCCGATGATGATGAAGGCGATGAAATGGTCCACGCGGTCCAGGTGCACCAGCACCAGCAGCGCGCCGGCCACCATCAGCTTGTCGGCCACCGGGTCGAGGAAGGCGCCGAAGGCCGAGGTCTGGTTCCAGCGCCGCGCCAGGAAGCCGTCGAACCAGTCGGTGACAGCGGCCACCACGAACACGATCGTCGCGGCCAGGTCCTGGTCGGAGCGCGGCAGCCAGTGGATGGGCAGGTAGTAGACGCCAACGACCAGGGGAATCAGGGCTACACGTAACCAGGTCAGGAGAATCGGGATATTAAAAGGCATAGAGGCGAAATGACTGGTTAGGCGTTATGTTGTTGAGCTGCGCCGCTAGTCTACCTTGGTAATACATATTTCACCAGTTCACTAGCTAACTTGGGGCGGTCAACGGTGAATGGTGCAGCGTTGGGGCGGCTCGTGGTGGAAGGCGCTGCGCTTTTCCACCCTACGGTGTGATCAGACTGGGTGGAAAAGCGATAGCGCATTCCACCAAGCGTCGTCGAAAACGTATAAAAGCGACAGCGCATTCGAGCAAGCGTCGCCGGGAACGTGGAAAAGAAGGGGCGCATTTCACCACGAGGCGCGAGGAACCTGGAAACGCAGCGAATTTCACCACGCGTACCTAGTGCAGCTGCTTGTAGATCTCTTCGGCCAACTGGGTCGAGATTCCCTCGACCGACATCAGGTCCTCGACGCTGGCGTCGACCACCCCGCGCAGGCCGCCAAAGCGCGCCAGCAGCTTCTGACGGCGTTTGGCGCCGATACCCTCAATCTCCTCCAGGCGCGAAGTCTGGCGCGTCTTGGCGCGCTTGGCGCGCATGCCGGTGATGGCGAAGCGGTGCGCCTCGTCGCGGATCAGGGCGACCAGCATCAGCGCCGCCGATTCCTTGCCCAGCTCCTGCGCCGCGCGTCCGTCGACGAACATCAGCGTCTCCAGGCCCACCTTGCGCCCCTCCCCCTTGGCCACGCCGACGATCAGGCCGATGTCGAGCCCCAGCTCGGCGAACACCTGGCGCGCCATTTCGATCTGTCCCTTGCCGCCGTCGACCAGCACCACGTCGGGCATCACGCCGTCGCCGTTGGCCACCTTCTCGTAGCGCCGCATCAGCACCTGGCGCATGGCCGCGTAATCGTCGCCGGGCGTGATGCCGTTGATGTTGTAGCGCCGGTATTCGCCGTTCTGCATGGCGTGGTGCTGGAACACCACGCACGACGCCTGGGTCGCCTCGCCCTGGGTGTGGCTGATGTCGAAGCATTCCACGCGCAGCGTGTCCAGGTCTTCCGACTCGATCGCCAGCGCGTCGGCCAGCGCCCGCGTGCGCGACTGTTGCGAGCCCTGCTCCGACAGCAGGCGCGCCAGCGACATCTCGGCGCCCTTGTGCGCCATCTCGAGCCACTGGCGGCGCTGCCCCTGCGGCTGGAAGATCAGGTTGATGCGGTGGCTGCACTGCTCGGTGAGCGCCACCATCAGGGCCGGCTGGTCGAATTCGATGTTCAGGATCAGCGTGCCGGGGATGAATTTTTCGCTGTAGTGCTGGGCCATGAAGGCGGCCAGAACCTCCACCTCGATGGGCGCCTCGGCAATCGCCGCCGCGTCGCTCACCTGGGTCGGGAAGTAGGCGCGGTCGCCCAGGTGGCGCCCTCCCCTTACCATGGCCAGGTTGACGCAGGCGCGCCCGCCCTGCACCACCACGGCGATGATGTCGACGTCGGCGTCGCTGCCGGACTCCATGCTTTGCTGGTGCAGCACGCGCGCCAGCGACTGGATCTGGTTGCGCACCGTGGCCGCCTGCTCGAATTTGAGCTCGCCGGCGAAGTCATGCATTTTCGTTTCCAGGTCGGCCAGCACTTCGCTCTGGCGCCCGCGCAGGAACTTGGCCGCGTTGTCGACGTCGAGCCGGTAGTTTTCCGGCGTGACCAAGTTCACGCAAGGCGCGCTGCAACGACCGATCTGGTGCAGCAGGCAGGGCCGCGTACGGTTCGAGAACACGCTGTCCTCGCAGGTGCGCAGCATGAACACCTTTTGCAGGATCTGGATCGATTCCTTGACCGCCCACGCGCTCGGGAACGGCCCGAAGTACTGGCTTTTCTTGTCCACCGCGCCGCGGTAGTAAGCCATGCGCGGCACGTCCTGCCCGGTGATTTTCAGGTAGGGGTACGATTTATCGTCGCGAAACAGGATGTTGAAGCGCGGCTTGAGCGTCTTGATCAGGTTGTTTTCGAGGATCAGCGCTTCGGCTTCGCTGTGCGTCACCGTGGTCTCCAGGCGCGCGATGCGCTCGACCATCATGGCGATGCGCGGGCTGGCCAGATTCTTCTGGAAGTAGCTCGATACCCGCTTTTTCAGGTCGCGCGCCTTGCCCACATAAAGCACGCCGTCGGCGGCGTCGAAATAGCGGTACACGCCCGGCAGGCCGGGCAGCTTGGAGACCGTGTCGAGCACCTGGGCGCGCGCTTCGGGTGTGACGTCGGACATAACTTAAGCCTCTTGCGTGACGATCACGAAGGCGACCCCGTACTCAGCTTCGTCGCTGATGGTCACCTGCGCGGAAAGCCGATTATGCCGCATGAATTCGTCGAGCGCACCGCTGCACACGATCACCGGCTTGCCGCTGGGCGCGTTGAGCATCTGCGCGCTGCGCCAGGTCATCGGCATGCGCAGGCCCAGGCCGATGGCTTTTGAAAACGCTTCCTTGGCCGAAAAGCGCGTGGCCAGGAAGCGCATCCCGCGCACCTCGTTCTTGGCGCGCCGCGCGTGGAATTTGACCAGCTCCTCCGGGCCCAGGATTTTCTCGGCGAAGCGCACGCCATTGCGCGCCAGCGCCGCCTCGATGCGCGAGATCTGGACGATGTCGGTGCCGATCCCGTAGATCATTTCATGCTGCCAAGGCGCGACGCAACCATGATGGCTTTCATCTCGCGCACCGCATTTTCCCAGCCGGCGAACACCGCGTGGGCGACGATCGCGTGGCCGATATTGAGTTCGCCAATATCCATGATGGCGGCCACCGCCTGCACATTCGTGTAGTGCAGGCCGTGCCCGGCATTGACCTTCAGGCCACGCTCCACGCCGAAGCGGGCGCCGGCCTTGATGCGTTCGAGCTCGCGCGCCAGCTCGGCGCCATGGGCCTCGGCGTAGCGCCCGGTATGCAGCTCGATGACCGGGGCGCCCACATCGGCCGCAGCGGCGATCTGCTGCTCGTCGGCGTCGATGAACAGGCTCACGCGGATGCCTTCGGCCTGCAGCTGCTTGACCGCCGCGTCAACCTGCTTGAAGTAGCGGATCACATCGAGCCCGCCTTCGGTGGTCACTTCCTCGCGCCGCTCCGGCACCAGGCACACGTCCTGCGGGCGGATCAGGCAGGCGAAGTCGATCATTTCCTGGGTGACCGCCGCTTCCAGGTTCATGCGCGTCATCAGCTGCGGGCGCAGCGCGACCACGTCGGCATCCTTGATGTGGCGCCGGTCTTCGCGCAGGTGCAGGGTGATGACGTCGGCGCAGGCCTGTTCGGCCAGGATGGCGGCGCGGATCGGATCGGGATAACTGGTGCCGCGCGCATTGCGCAAGGTAGCCACGTGGTCAATGTTCACGCCCAGGTCGATGACCGGGCCATTCGGTTGCAGGAAGCTCATGGCGTCTGTTCTTGGTTATAACTGCATCAAATCGATCAAAATCTGGCGCGTGTTGAGCGGCGCGCCGCCCAGCTGGTGCGCCAGCAGAAAACGCATCAGTTGCTTGCTCTGCGCCTGCGTGGCAGGGTCGGCGTAGTCATCGCGTTGCATGTCGAGCAGGGTCTTGCCGCTGACGGCCGGCCAGCTGTCGGCCGCTGTTACCTGCCGCGGACCGCGCTCGGGATCGACCACGTAGTCGGCCAGCGGGTCGACCGGCGCGCGCGTACTGGTGCAGCGCCCCAGGTCGGCGGCCACGCCTGTTTCTTTAAGTAAGGCCCGTTCGAATTTTCTCAAGACAATCGGCGCCGGCTCATTGTGCGCCAGCTGGTTCAGGGTTGCCACGTAGTGGTCGAACAGGGCTGGATGGGGGTCGTCGCGCGCCAGCAGCTTGACCAGCAGCTCGTTCAGGTAAAAGCCGCACAAGAGCGCGGTCTTCTCGAGCGGCAGCATGCCGCCCACCCATTCGGCGTCGATCATGGTGCGCAGTTCGGATTTGCCGCTCCACGACGCCTGCAGCGGCTGGAAGGTTTGCAGCACGCCGCGCAGCTTCGAGTGCGGCCGCTTGGCGCCCTTGGCCACCAGGCCGATGCGGCCGAAATCGCGTGTGAACATGTCCACGATCAGGCTGGTTTCTTTGTAGGGATAGCTGTGCAGCACAAACGCCGGCTGGCCGGTCACGCGCAGCGCGCCGCTGCGCACAGGGGGACGGCTGCGGGCCGGCGCCGGCTCCACCGGGGCCGGGGCGCTGGTGGTCAGGGCGTCCAGGGTGGGCATGCGCGTAGTTGGCCTCGCGTGCGCTTACTCGTAGCCGTAGGCGCGCAGGCCCGCTTCGTTGTCGGCCCAGCCGGATTTGACCTTGATCCAGATTTCCAGGTACACGGGGCCGCCGAACAGCTTTTCCATGTCCAGGCGCGATTGCGTCGAGACTTCCTTCAGGCGCGCGCCCTTGTTGCCGATGACCATGGACTTGTGCGTGTCGCGCTCGACCAGGATGGCTGCGAAAATACGGCGCAGGTCGCCTTCCTGTTCGAATTTTTCGATCAACACGGTGCTGGTGTACGGCAATTCGTCGCCCACCAGGCGGAACAGCTTTTCGCGGACGATTTCGGACGCGAGGAATTTTTCGCTGCGGTCGGTGATGTCGTCCGGGCCGAAGATCGGCTGGTTCTCGGGCAGGAAGCGCTTGATTTCGGCCTGCAGGGCGTCAAGCTGGAACTTCAGCTTGGCCGAGACCGGCACGATGGCGGCGAAATTATGCTTGCCCGCCACTTCCTGCGCGAACGGCATCAGGGCCGCCTTGTCCTTGACCCGGTCCGATTTATTGATCACCAGCACGCACGGAATTTCCTTCGGCAGCAGGTCGATCACTTGCTGGTCGGCCGGGCCGAAGGTGCCCGCCTCGACCAGGTACAGGATCACGTCGGCCGAAATCAGGGTATTCGTGACGGTCTTGTTGAGCGTCTTGTTCAGCGCGTTCGAGTGGCGCGTCTGGAAGCCGGGCGTGTCCACGTAGATGAACTGGGCGTCGTCCAGGGTCTGGATGCCGGTGATGCGGTGGCGCGTGGTCTGCGCCTTGCGCGAGGTGATCGACACCTTGGCGCCGATCAGCTGGTTCATCAGGGTCGATTTGCCCACGTTGGGGCGGCCGACGATGGCGATGTAGCCACAGCGGAAATTGTCAGGGGTGCTAGTGGCGTTCATGCTGATTTCGTTTCAGGTTGCGGGAGTTTGGAAGCCTTGGCGTCGGCGGCTTTGGGCGTTGGCGGGGCCGTGTCGCTCACCTCGCATTCGCCTTCGCCGTCGCCGTCGCTCTGGATGGTGGCAATGCCGGCCAGCTTGAGCTGGGCGGCGCGCGGCTTGGCCTTACGGCTGGCGCCCGGCGTCTTGAGCAGCGCCTGCTGCGCTACTTCGAGCGCCAGCTTGGCGGCGGCCTGTTCGCCGGCGCGCCGGCTGCCGCCGCGTCCGTAGACCTGGATGCCCAGCTTCGGCACCAGGCATTCGATCTCGAATTCCTGGCTGTGCGCGGCGCCGTGCGTGGCCACCACGTTATAGGTTGGCAACGCGACTTTTTTGCTTTGCAAGAATTCCTGCAGCAGGGTCTTGGCGTCCTTGCCCAGCGTGCGTGGGTCGACCGAGTCGAGGATGGGAATATAGAAGGCGCGGATCACGTCGCGCGCGGCATTGAAGCCGGCGTCGAGGAAGATGGCGCCGAGCAGCGCTTCAAGGGTGTCGGCCAGGATAGACGGACGGCGGAAACCGCCCGACTTGAGCTCGCCCTCGCCCAGGCGCAGGAATTGCGACAGTTCGAGCTTTTGCGCGATTTCGTACAGGGATTGCTGCTTGACCAGGTTGGCGCGCAGGCGCGACAGGTCGCCTTCGTCGATGCTGGCAAAGCGTTCGTACAACACCGAAGCCACCACGCAGTTCAGGATCGAATCGCCGAGGAATTCAAGGCGCTCGTTATGCAAACTGCTATGGCTGCGGTGGGTCAAGGCTTGCTGCAAGAGGCCAGCATCCTGGAACGTATACCCTAAGCGCGTTTGCAATAACTGAAGATTCATCGATGGTTCTTGTGTTGGTCAGCCGCCTTATTTGGTCGACTGTTCGGCCTTGTCGGGGATGATGCCGCTCTTGTCGGTCGTTCCGGCGTAACGGATCACCAGGGCCACGTTGGTAAACAGCGGGATGCGCTGCTCGTAATCGAACGACACTTCGGTCTCGCCGTTGACCTTGTTGATGGTCAGGTCCTTGCCGGTGATGGTGGTCACGGCATTGATGTCGGCGTTTTTGTCGAAGGTGGCGCGCATCTCGGCCGGGGTACCATTGTTGGCCTTGGCCGCCACGATGCCATCCTTGATCGATTTGTATTCCAGCACCGAAGGGACGACCTTCAGGGCCAGCATGGCAATGGCGATGATCACACCCAGCACCACGATCAGGCCGGAGACAGAGACGCCACGCTGGGCTTTGAGAGATACTTGCTTCGATCCGTACATGTGATTTCCTTAATGGTCTTAGTCGATGCCGCCAATGCGTTTCGGGTTCCCCAGGTTCATCCAGACGAAGAAAGCCTTGCCGACGATGTTCTTGTTAGGAACGAATCCCCAGTAGCGGCTGTCCTGGCTGTTATCCCGGTTATCACCCATCATAAAGTAATTGCCCTCAGGTACGGTACAGCTAAATTTATCCTGCGCAAATTCACATGCCTCGCGCTTCGGGAAATTTTCCACACTGGCAACGTTCACGCTAGGCGAATTCTCCAGGTTCAGGATGCGATGTTTCTTCTCAGGCAAGTATTCCATGAATTGCTTGCTGTAGGCCATGCTCATTTCCTGGTCGTCCAGGTAGTCTTCCATGCCCGTGTAAGAAATTGCTTTACCGTTCACGGTTAAGCGTTTGTTTTCATATACGATTTTATCACCTGGGACACCAATAACGCGCTTGATGTAGTCCTGGCTCATGTCTTTCGGATACTTGAACACCATCACGTCGCCGCGCTGGGGGTCGTTCACATCGATAATCTTCTGGTTCAGGATAGGCAGGCGCACGCCATAGGTGTATTTATTCACCAGAATCAGGTCGCCCACCAGCAAGGTTGGCACCATCGACGAGGTCGGGATCTTGAACGGCTCATACAGGAAAGAGCGCAGGAAGAACACCAGCGCGATGACCGGAAAGAAGCTGCCCGAATACTCGATCCAGGTCGGCTGGCGCAGCAAGTGGTTCTCGATATCGGCGCGGGCGTTGACGTTGCTGTCAGGCTTGACGCCGTCGGCCATCAGCTTGGCGGCGCGCACGTCATACTCGGCCAGCGCGGCGTTGGCCAGCTTGCGGCGCTGGGGCGCGAGCACGAAGACGTCGAGGCACCAGATCACACCCGTCACGACCATCAGGACGAACAGGATCAGGGCGAAGTTGCTGAGAATCGCTTGCAGGGTCATTTAACCATCCACTTGTAAAATTGCCAGGAATGCTTCTTGTGGAATCTCTACCGAGCCCACTTGTTTCATCCGCTTCTTGCCGGCCTTCTGCTTCTCGAGCAGTTTCTTCTTGCGGCTGATGTCGCCGCCGTAGCACTTGGCCAGCACGTTCTTGCGCAGCGCCTTGACGTTTTCGCGCGAGATCACGTTCACGCCGATGGCGGCCTGGATCGCGACGTCGAACATCTGGCGCGGGATCAGCTCGCGCATCTTGGCCGCGACCTGGCGCCCGCGGTAGATGGCATTGGCGCGGTGCACGATGATGGCCAGCGCATCGACTTTTTCGCCGTTGATCAGCATGTCGACCTTGACCACGTCGGACGCCCGGTTTTCCTTGAACTCGTAATCCATCGAGGCGTAGCCGCGCGAGGTCGACTTGAGCTTGTCGAAGAAGTCGAGCACGATTTCAGCCATCGGCATTTCGTAGATCAGCTTGACCTGGCGCCCGTGGTAGCTCATGTCCATCTGCACGCCGCGCTTGCCGATGCACAGGGTGATGACCGAACCCACGTATTCTTGCGGCATGTACAGGTTGACCGTAACGATAGGCTCGCGCACTTCCTCGATCTTGGTCGTCTCCGGCATCTTGGACGGGTTGTCGACCTTGATCACGCTGCCGTCGCGCATGGCCACTTCGTACACCACGGTCGGCGCCGTGGTGATCAGGTCCATATCGAATTCGCGTTCCAGGCGTTCCTGCACGATTTCCATGTGCAGCAGGCCCAGGAAGCCGCAGCGGAAGCCGAAGCCCAGCGCTTGCGACACTTCCGGCTCATACATCAGGGCCGCGTCGTTCAGTTTGAGTTTTTCCAGCGAATCGCGCAGCGCGTCGTACTGGTTGGCCTCGACCGGGAACAGGCCGGCGAATACCTGCGGCTGGACTTCCTTGAAGCCCGGCAGCGGTTCGGCCGCCGGCTTGGCGGCGTGGGTGACGGTGTCGCCCACCTTGGCGGCCTTGAGTTCCTTGATGCCGGCGATAACGAAGCCCACCTGGCCGGCCGACAGCGACGGCAGCGACTGCGATTTCGGGCTGAATACGCCAACGCTCTCGACCAGCTGGGTTGAGTCCGACGCCATCAGCAGGATTTTTTCTTTTGGTTTGAGGGTGCCGTTCATGACGCGCACCAGCATCACCACGCCCACGTAGTTGTCGAACCAGGAGTCGACGATCAGCGCTTGCAGCGGCGCGTCCGGGTCGCCTTTTGGCGGCGGCACGCGCGCGATCAGCGATTCGAGCACGTCTTCGACGCCCAGGCCGCTCTTGGCCGAGCACTTGACCGCGTCGGTCGCATCGATCCCGATCACGTCTTCGATTTCGGCGATGGCGTTGGCCGGGTCGGCGTGCGGCAAGTCGATCTTGTTCAAGACCGGCACCACTTCCACGCCCAGGTCGAGCGCGGTGTAGCAGTTGGCCACGGTCTGCGCTTCCACGCCTTGCGACGCATCGACCACCAGCAGCGCGCCTTCGCAGGCCGACAGCGAGCGCGACACTTCATAGCTGAAGTCCACGTGGCCCGGGGTGTCGATCAGGTTCAGGTTGTAGACCACGCCGTCGCGCGCCTTGTAATGCAGCGCCGCCGTCTGGGCCTTGATCGTGATCCCGCGCTCGCGCTCCAGGTCCATCGAATCGAGCACCTGGGCTTCCATGTCGCGGTCGGACAGGCCGCCGCAGATCTGGATGATGCGGTCGGCCAGTGTCGATTTACCGTGGTCGATGTGGGCGATGATGGAGAAATTACGTATGTTGTTCATTAATGCAATTCAAAACCAAGTAGGGGGACGACGTGCGCGCTCCATGCGAAAAAGGCGCTCCCAGGGGGGCATGGCAATCCCCAGGCGAGCGCCTAATCAAGCAGAGAAGCTGAGTGTCCGGGACAGGAGCTTTTCCGACCCCCGCATTTTACCGGATTTCAGGGTAGAAAGCCCGGTTTATGCGGAATCCAGAGAAAAGATTGCCAAACCGACACAGGAATGCCGGCCAGGTAGCGCCGCACCGCGACTTCGTCGAGGAAATAGTGGCACAGCTCGGGCTGGTCAAGCCTGCCGAACAGCACCGGAACGAGCTCGTCGAAGCGGGCCAGCAGGGCAGGATCGGCGGCGGTATCAATGTCGATGACCTCGACCTCGCTGGCTGGATGGAGCGCCATCAGTGCGGCGAGCATGTCGTCGCACAGATGGCAGTAGCTGCGCGAATAGAGCGTGAAGTGCATGTCAGATCCCCTGCTTCGACCTAGCCCAGGACCGCGCGGGCTTGGCGGGAACGGGGGCCAGGCCCGGCGCGCCCACCGTCAGCGCCAGCTCACGCTGCGCGCCGTCGCGCCAGACTGTCACGCCCACCCGGCCGCCGACCGGCGTGCGACCCACAAGGCGCGGCAGGGACGCCCAGTTGACCACCGGCTGGCCGTTGAAGGCCAGGATAATGTCGCCGCTGCGCAAGCCGCCCTGATCCGCAGGGCCACCGGCATCAACTTCAGCGACCAGTGCGCCGCGCGCCTTGCCCAGGCCGAGCTTGCCGGCAGCCTGGCGACCGACGTCGTCAATCTTGACCCCGATCACGCCGCGCACGACCTTGCCCGCCGTCTTGAGCTGCTCGACAATCTCCATGGCGTCGTTGATTGGCACCGCCATGGCGATGTTCTGGAAATTGCCGCCCTGGGTCACCATCATCGAGGCAACACCGATGACCTCTCCGCGCAAATTGATCAGAGGGCCGCCGGCGTTGCCGGGATTGCTCATCACGTCGCTCTGGATATACGGCACGTAGTCGCCGGTGTCGCGCGATTTGAACGCAATGACGCCGACGCTGACGGAATGGCTTAGCTGGTAAGGCGAACCGATCGCCAGCACCCATTCGCCGGCCCGGATTTTGCCGGAGTCGCCGATACGCGCGCGCGGCAGTTGCTGGGCATCGATTTTGAGCAGCGCCAGATTGCTGGGCTCGTCGCTGCCAACCAGGCGGGCAGGAAATTCGCGCCCATCCCCCAATTCAACGAAAATTTGCTCGGCATCCCGAAGCACCGCGTGCGCGGTCAGCAGGTAGCCATCGGCTGAAATGAGAAAACCCGCGCCCTTGGGGGGCGATTCGCCCGCAGGCCGGCGGGCGAAATGACTTTGAAGCAGCCTGTCGAATTCCCCTGCCTCGGGCGCTTGCTTGTACGTCACGCTGATCGCGACGACCGCCGGGCCGACCTGGTCGACCAGGTCGGCGAAATCGGGCAAGCCGTATTGTTGCGCACTGCCGGCTGGCACCGCTGCCGGCGCAGCCGACCCCGATGCCAGAACAGCGGCGGCCAGCAGCGCTGCGCGGGCGAAGAAAAACAAGTGATTCATGAACAATTCCAAAAACGAGGGCAAGGGATCATAGGCGAAGTCGACAGTCCGGGGAAGCGGTCCAGCCCCTTTCGCTACTGGCGCGGGCGGATCACCACGTACTGCGTGGTTTCGTCGCGCTTGACCAACAGGGCGACGCTTTTCTTCGGATCCAGCCTGGCCACCATGGCGTTGAACTGCCTGGCGTCCTTCACTTCCACATTGTTAAGCTGGAGCACCAGGTCGCCCGGGCGCAAACCGGCGCGCGCCGCGGCGCCCTCGCTGGCATCAACGACGACACCGGCGTCGAGTTTGAGTTCCTTGCGCTGCACTTCGGACAAGTCCGACACATGCAGGCCAAGCGCGTTCGGCGCCAGGTCGGGCTTGGGCTTTTTGGGCGCGGCCTTTTTTGCCTTGTCGTCTTCCAGTTCGACGATATTGACCGCGATGTCCTGCTGCACGCCCTTGCGCCACACGGTCACCACGGCGCGGCTGCCCACGGCGGTGCCGCCCACCATGCGCGGCAGGTCGCCGGTGCGCTCGATCGCCGCGCCGTTGAACTTCAGAATGATGTCGCCGACCTTGATGCCGGATTTTTCGGCCGGGCCGCCCGCTTCCACGCGCGCCACCTCGACCCCGCGCGCCTTGCCCAGGCCAAGCGACTCGGCCACGTCCTTGCCAACTTCGCCGATTTCCACGCCCAGCCGGCCGCGCGTGACCTTGCCGCTCTTGCGCAACTGGTCCGAAACACGGATCACCTCGTCGATCGGCACGGCGAATGAAATGCCGTTATAGCCGCCCGACAAGGTGGCAATCTGGGAGTTAATCCCAATCACTTCGCCGCGCATATTGATCAGGGGCCCGCCCGAGTTGCCGGGGTTGACGGCCACGTCGCTCTGGATCAGCGGCAGGTACTCGCCGGTATCGCGCGACTTGGCTGAAATGATGCCGGCCGTGACCGTGTTTTCAAGGTTGAACGGAGAACCGATGGCGATCACCCACTCACCAACGCGAATTTTGCCCGAGTCGCCCACGACCAGCCGCGGCAAGTCCTTCGCGTCGACCTTGAGCAGGGCCACGTCGGTGCGTTTGTCCGATCCCAGCACCTTGGCCTTGAATTCGCGGCGGTCGGTCAGGGTGACGATGACCTCGTCGGCGCCGTCGACCACATGGGCGTTGGTCAGCACATAGCCATCGTTGGAAATGATGAAGCCGGAACCGACCCCGCGCTGGACCTCCTCTTCCGGCGCCTGGGGCGCGCGACGCCCGCGTGGCGGCTGGCGCGGCGCCTGCCCGCCAAAGAAGCGGCGCAGCAGTTCCTGCATCTCGTCATCGCCGCCGCCCTGCCCCAGCTTGACCTTTTCGGTGGTGCGGATGTTGACCACGGCCGGCCCGACCTTGTCGATCAGGTCGGTAAAATCGGGCAGGCCGGTCACCAAAGGCGCACCGGCCGGGGCGGCCAGCGCCGCGATGGGAGAGGACACCAGGCAAGCGCTGGCAACAAGCAAGGCCACAACAAGGTCGCGGCCGGCGAAAGGGGTCAGGGTCATGGAGTCGAATGGTCGGTTGTATTGGCGTTATGGTATGCCAAAACGGCCATTCGTGGGCGGGGTGCGCTGCGGGTGTGGACTGGGGCTTGCTCAGGACACCGACACCACGGCCGGCTTGGACTTGGCGGCGACCGCCTCGGCCACTTCTTCGCGCGCCTCGCCGCTTGCGGCGGCCACGGCCGCCCCGCTGCTGCGCGCGGCCCGCTTGCCCGGCGCCGGCTCGGCCGCCAGCCGCTCGGCCAGCCTGGCGGCGAAGGCATCGGACAGCTCGGGCGTCGCCTGGGCCCGCAGCACGTCGCCGATGCGGTGATAGGTATTCCACGCCTGCTGGCCGTCGGCCGACTGCAAGGCCGCCAGCGCGAGTTCGAGATCGGCGTCGGACAGCTCGCCGTCGCTCAGGGTGGAAATGTGCTCGCGAATTTTTTTGTGGGTGTCCATCGGGGTTTCCATCAGTGTCAGCAAAATCTACCGAGTATTACAATCATCGCTACACCTAACGTCGCTTGTCAACCGGCAAGTCGAGCAAGGGCCTCAACTTTTCGGCAATGACCTCGCGCGCCCGGAAAATACGGCTGCGAACTGTGCCGATGGGACACGCCATGACTTCAGATATTTCTTCGTAGCTCAAACCTTCAATCTCGCGCAGCACAATCGCGGTCCGTAATTCCTGCGGCAGTGCCTCCATGGCGGCATTGACCGTGTACGCGATTTGCTTGCTTGCCAACACCGATTCTGGCGTGTTGATGTCCCGCAAGCTGTCCGCATCGTCAAACGCTTCGGCGCGCTCTGCATCGGCCTCGGTGGAGGTCGGGGCACGCCTGCCCTGTGTGACGAGAAAATTCTTTGCTGTGTTGATGCCAATTCTGTACAACCACGTGTAGAACGCCGAATCCCCCCTGAAATGCCGCAAAGCACGATACGCCTTGATGAAGGTTTCCTGCACCACGTCTTCGGCTTCGGCCGGATCGTGCACCAGGCGCGATACCAGCCGCATCAGCCGGCGCTGATACTTTCCGACCAGCAAATCAAACGCCTGCCGCTCGCCGGCCTGGACGCGTTCGACCAGCAGTTGATCACACTCGCGTTCTGTCGTCACTGACCATGCCCTCTTGGCTGCGGCGTCAGGCCAGTCCCTGTGTATAAGAGTTGGCCCGTTGCAATAAGTTCAATGTATTCTGTGTTTTTCTGAAAATTTATTGTCCCGCCCGGCAATCGCTCTGATGGCTACGGCAATCTTGCGAAACTGTTCAGGTGCTACGCTGTCTGGCAAAATTGGCAGGACGGTCACGGCGGCGTTTTCTGCGTCGCGCAGCAACAGCAACAACAGATTGGGCCAGACCGTGGAGCCTGGCAACAGCAGCACCAGCTGGCGCGACGCCGCGTCGCCCATGCTCTGTTGTACCGTCAGGCGTAGGTCCCCGAGTCCAGAAATATCAATCCGGCGCATGGTTCCGGCGCTTGCCGCGGCGCACCCGCCGGCCAGTGCCGCGAGCGCACAGGCAGCTGCCAGCAAGCACGGAAAATGGAAGCGCTCCGGACTGCCGAAAGCCAGCGCCACGGCTACGCCCGCGCACGCGGCGGCATACGCAGACAAGGCTGCGCGCAGCCGGCGCGACGGCATCAAAACGGCGGAAACCGCGATGGACATAAAGGACGTGGAAGCTGCTGCAGAAGGCCAAACGGGCACCCACACCTAAGACTGGTGTGGATGCCCGTTGGTTCGTATTTCTACGAAAAATTACGCTTTGCCGAACACCAGGGTGCCGTTGGTGCCGCCGAACCCGAACGAGTTCTTGACCGCGATATCGATCTTCATTTCCCGTGCCGTGTTGGCGCAGAAATCGAGATCGCAGGCCGGATCCTGGTTGAAGATGTTGATCGTTGGTGGCGAGATCTGATGATGCATCGCCAGCACCGTGAACACCGCTTCCAGGCCGCCCGCGCCGCCCAGCAGGTGGCCGGTCATCGACTTGGTCGAATTGACCACCAGCTTGCTGGCGTGCGCGCCGAAGGTCTTCTTGATGCCTTGCACTTCGGCCAGGTCGCCCAGGGGCGTCGAGGTACCGTGCGCATTGACATAATTGACCTGGTCGGCATTGACGCCCGCATTGGCCAGCGCCGATACCATGCACTTGCTGGCGCCGCTGCCGTCTTCGACCGGCGACGTCATGTGGTAAGCGTCAGCGCTCATGCCGAAGCCGAGCAGCTCGGCGTAGATGGTCGCGCCGCGTGCCTTGGCATGCTCATACTCCTCGAGCACCATGACGCCGGCGCCCTCGCCCAGCACGAAACCGTCGCGGTCGCGGTCCCAGGGACGCGAGGCGGTGGCCGGATCGTCGTTGCGCGACGACAGCGCGCGTGCCGAGGCGAAACCGCCCAGGCCCAGCGGCGAAATGGTCGCTTCGGCGCCACCGGCGATCATCACGTCGGCATCGCCGTACTCGATCAGGCGGCCGGCCGCGCCTATGCTGTGCAGGCCGGTGGTGCAGGCGGTAACGATGGCCAGGTTCGGGCCGCGCAGGCCGTACTTGATCGACAGGTTACCTGAGATCATGTTGATGATCGATGCAGGCACAAAGAACGGCGAGATCCGGCGCGGTCCGCGCTTGGTGTAGTCTTCCTTGGTTTCTTCGATCAGCGGCAAGCCGCCAATGCCCGAACCAATGATGACGCCAATCCGGTCGGCGTTTTCTTCGGTCACGACCAGGCCGGAGTCCTGCAGGGCCTGGATGCCGGCTGCCATGCCGTAATGGATAAAACTATCCATGTGGCGGGCGTCCTTACCGGGGATGTAATCCTCGATATTGAAGCCCTTGACCTCGCCCGCGAAATGGGTCGAGAACGGCGTTGCGTCGAAATGGGTAATGCCGGCAATGCCCGACTTGCCGGCCAGTGCCGCGCTCCACGATTCGGCAATCGTATTGCCGATAGGTGAAACACAGCCCAGGCCGGTGATGACGACACGACGGTTGCGTGAACGGCTCAAGCGATTCTCCCGAAAACGATTACTGCTTAGGCTTTGACGTGCGCGGTAGCGTAGTCGATTGCTTGTTTCACGGTCGTGATTTTTTCTGCTTGTTCGTCAGGGATTTCCATTTCGAACTCATCTTCCAGCGCCATCACCAGCTCGACGGTGTCGAGGGAATCTGCGCCGAGGTCGTCAACGAACGAGGATTCGATTTTGATGTCTACTTCAGCAACGCCCAGTTGCTCAGCGACGATTTTTTTAACGCGTTGTTCGATATCCGACATGTTATGGCTCCAATGTGTGTGTTACGGAAAGTGCGCGCATTTTATCAGGTTTGCGCGCCTAAAAACTAATTTCAACGTCTACTGTGAAAACCGCCGAAACTGCTGCTAACTCTTCTTATTTGATCGTAATTCTAGCATTGCGGCGCCCGCGAAACCGCTACCGCAAAGCACAAAACTTAATTCATATACATCCCGCCATTCACGTGCAAGGTGGTGCCCGTGATGTAGGCCGCTTGCGGGCCGGCCAGGAATGCGACTGCGTGTGCGATATCTTCCGGCGCGCCCAGGCGCGCCAGCGGAATCTGGGTCAGCAGCGATGCATGCTGCTCTTCGCTCAATGCCTTGGTCATGTCGGTATCGATGAAGCCCGGGGCGATGCAATTGACGGTAATGTTGCGGCTGCCGATCTCGCGCGCCAGCGCCCGGCTCATGCCGGCCACGCCGGCCTTGGCCGCCGCATAGTTCATCTGGCCGGCATTGCCGGACGAGCCGACCACCGAAGTGATGTTAATGATACGCCCATGTTTGGCTTTCATCATGCCGCGCAGGACAGCGCGCGACAGGCGCCCCACCGCCGTCAGGTTGGTGGCGATGACGCTGTCCCACTCGTCATCCTTCATGCGCATGGCCAGCTGGTCGGCCGTGATGCCGGCGTTGTTGACCAGGATCGACAGGCTGCCGAAGCTCTTTTGCACGTCGTCGATGACGCCCGCACAGCCGGCGGCGTCGGTCACGTTCAGGACCAGGCCCTTGCCGCCGAATTCGCCGAGGTACTCGGAAATGTCGGCAGCGCCCGCTTCAGTGGTGGCGGTACCGACCACCTTGGCGCCCTGGCGGGCCAGTTCCAGCGCGATGGCCTTGCCGATCCCGCGCGAGGCGCCGGTGACGAGGGCAACTTGTTTTTCCAGATTCATTGAAGTCCTTTTATTATCAGCTCAGAGTGCTCAATACACGGTCGAGCGAAGCCTGGTCGACCAGTGCTTCGCCCACCAGGCGGGGATCGATCCGCTTGGCCATACCCACCAGCACCTTGCTCGGCGCGCTTTCGATCACCAGGTCGGTGCCGTCGGCGGCCAGCTTCTGCATGGTTTCCACCCAGCGCACCGGACCGGCGGCCTGGCGCACCAGTGCATCCTTGATCAGGGCCGGGTCGTTCAACATAGCCACATCGACATTGTTGATCAAGGCGATTTGCGGTGCCGAGAACGTCAGCTCCCGCATATACTCGCGCAGGCGGTCGGAGGCGGGTTTCAGCAGCGAGGAGTGAAACGGCGCCGACACGGCCAGCTTCATGGCGCGCTTGGCGCCCTTGGCCTTGGCCAGTTCACAGGCGCGCTCGACGGCTGCGGTATGGCCGGCGATCACGATTTGGGTAGGTTCGTTGAAATTGACGGCTTCGACCACGCTGGCGGGCTCGGCGGCTGCAGCCTCGGCGCAGACGGCGCGCACGTCGTGGGCCGCCAGGCCCAGGATGACGGCCATGCCGCCCTGCCCGACCGGCACCGCTTCCTGCATCACCTTGGCGCGGAAACGCACCAGCGGCACTGCATCCTTGAACGCAATCACGCCGGCGGCGACCAGGGCTGAATATTCGCCCACGCTATGGCCGGCGACAACTTTAGGCGCAGGACCGCCCGCGGCGATCCACGCGCGGTACACGGCCACGGCCGCGGTCAGCATGATGGGCTGGGTGTTGGTAGTCAGGTCCTGCTCTTCCTTCGGACCCTCGGCCATCAGCTTGCCCAGGTCGAAACCGAGCGCGTCGTTGGCTTCGGCGATGGTCTGCTCGACAACGGCGTTGCCGGCAAAGCCGTTCAGCATGCCGATGGCTTGTGCGCCCTGGCCTGGAAATACGAATGCAAAATTACTCATGAGACTTCATCTCCACGTTTACTTTAGTAGAACTCAATGCCTAATTCAGGAGCAAAAATTACATCCTCGCAAGGACAGCGCCCCATGTGAATCCACCGCCCACGCCTTCCATCAGCACATTGTCGCCCTTCTTGACACGGCCATCGCGCACGGCCAGATCGAGCGCCAGCGGGATCGAGGCGGCCGACGTATTGCCGTGCTGGTCGACGGTGACGACCATCTTTTCCATTGGCAAATCAAGCTTCTTGGCGGTGCTTTTCATGATGCGGATATTGGCTTGATGCGGGATCAGCCAGTCGATCTCGGCGGCGCTCATATTGGCATGTGCCAGCGCTTCGTTGGCGACTTGCTCGAGCACCGAGACGGCCAGCTTGAATACCGCCGGACCATCCATGTACAGGAAGCCGCTGCCGGCGATAGCGCCGCCGGCCAGGTTGCCCGGCACGCTGAGGATGTCGGCGTGGCGGCCGTCGGCATGCAGTTTGGTGGCCAGGATGCCCGGCTCATCGGACGCGGACAGCACGATCGCCCCGGCGCCGTCGCCGAACAGCACGCAGGTGGTGCGGTCTTCAAAATTGAGGATGCGCGAAAACACTTCGGCCCCGATCACCAGCACGTTCTTGTGGGCGCCCGACTTGATGAAGGCGTCGGCCACCGAGACGGCATACACGAAGCCGCTGCACACGGCTTGCACGTCGAAGGCGGCGCTGTTGTTGTGCATGCCAAGCTTGCGCTGGACGATGCAGGCCGTGCTCGGGAAGCTGCCGTAAAAGTCGGGCGTGGAGCTGGCCACGATGACCAGGTCGATCTGCTCGGGCTGCAGGCCGGCCATCTCGAGCGCCTTGCGCGCCGCCGCAGCAGCCAGGTCGGACGAATGCTCGTCCACGGCCGCGTAATGGCGCGCCGAAATGCCGCTGCGCGAGACGATCCACTCGTCCGAGGTTTCAATGCCCTTGGCCGCCAGTTGGGCGGTCAGGTCGGCGTTGGTCACGCGCTGCTTGGGCAAATAGCTGCCGGTGCCGATAATCTTGCTGTACAAAGTCATTGCTAGCCGTCCTACTAGGTTGGTGAGCCTGGCACTTCCGGGTCAGGCGCGCGCGGCATCAGTTCGGCGATTTTTTCCGAGAGATGCTCCTGCACATTGTATTTAGCTGCGTCGAAGGCGCGTTTGATCGCCCACTCATACGAGTACGCATCGGCCCCGCCGTGGCTCTTGAACACGAGGCCGCGCAAGCCAAGCAGGCTGGCGCCGTTGTAGCGCGACGGGTTGAAGCGGTTCGAGAAATTCTTGACCACGCCACGCCCGAGCAGATAGCTCAGCTTGGTCCAGAGGTTGCGCTTGTATTCGGCGGTCAGCGCATTCTTGACGAAACGGCCCAGTCCTTCGGCCGCCTTCAAGGTGACATTGCCAACGAAACCGTCGCATACGACGAGGTCGACCGTGCCCTTGAAGATGTCATTGCCTTCGATATTGCCGTAGAAATTGAGGACGCCGCGCTCGTGGTCGTCGCGCAGCAGCTTGCCGGTGGCCTTGACCACTTCATTGCCCTTGATCTCTTCGGTGCCCACGTTGAGCAGGCCGATGGTCGGGCGCTCCTTGCCTTCCATGGCAGACACCAGCACCGAGCCCATGATGGCGAACTGGTGCAGGTGATGCGGCTCGCAGTCGACATTCGCGCCCAGGTCCAACATATAAGTGGGGCCGTCGTTCTGGTTGGGCAGGATCGAACAGATGGCCGGACGGTCCACGCCGGCCATGGTTTTGAGGACGTAGCGCGACACGGCCATCAGGGCGCCAGTGTTGCCGGCCGAGACGCAGGCCTGGGCCTTGCCATCCTTGACCAGCTCGATCGCCACGCGCATCGAGGAATCTTTTTTGCGGCGCAGGGCCACTTCGATGGGATCATCCATTTCGACCACTTCGGACGCGTGCACGACCGAGATGCGCGGATGGTCTTCCGACTTACATTTTTTCAATTCCGCGCGCACGACGTCTTCCAGGCCGACCAGGATCAGTTCTGCCTCAGGCTGGCGCTTGACGAAGGAAATTGCAGCAGGAATCGTGACCGACGGGCCATGGTCGCCGCCCATGCAGTCAATGGAAATTTTAATTGTCATTTGATGGATTCGTACCGCGACTCAAACAGCGGGGGCGGCAGGATGCGCTCTGTAAATGGGCGAATGCCAGCCAGAGTCTGCGTAATTCTAAATGACCGAGTGCAAAGATGGTTTGCAGCCGAAGACAAAGAAAAAGCGGCGCGACGCAAAAAAGTACGTAGCACCGCTTTCATCTTACTCAAAGATAAGACGTCGATTACTCGTCGTTCTTGGTCTTGAGAACTTTACGGCCACGGTAGAAGCCGTTCGGGCTGATGTGGTGACGCAGATGCGTTTCACCGGTGGTTGGCTCGATACCCAGTTGCGGCGCGACCAGGAAGTCGTGCGAGCGGTGCATGCCGCGCTTGGATGGGGACTTCTTATTCTGCTGAACTGCCATGATAACTCCTAATACATAAGTTCTAAAATTCTAACACAATCGACCAGCAAATACATGCGAATCGAGTATCCCAGCGGCAAATAAATTTCATTACCGACATGTTTTAACGCCTGTCTTACCTTTTGCTGCAAATGCCATACTCGACTACTACACGCGTTTGACACGTTTGTTGCGTACTGCTTAATCTGTATTACTCGGCCTTCAAGTCTTTCAGGCCGGCGAAGGGCGATGGCTTCACGCTCTTCAGGACATCGATCAATTTCGTGTCCGGGCAAACTTCATGCTTTGGTACCTGCGGCAGGGCCAGCAGCGCTTCATCTTCAATCAGGTCACGCACATCGCACGTGCGGCTGCCGACGATGACGTCAATGCTTTCGTCGCTCAGCAACTCTTCGATCTCGTCTGCCTGCTCGTCGTCCTTGCCCAGCATCAGCACGGTACCGGCGTCCATCTCGAAAGCATATGGTGTCAAGCAGCGCTGGCACATCAATTGCACGGTGCCGGAGACCGACAGCGTCAATTGCGGGTAACCCTGCTTGCTGGTGGTGCCATCCACAGCCCAGGCGATCTCGCCGGAGTGGTCCGCACAATCCTTGTTTAACCGGCTCATTTCAGCGACAGGCATGACACCCTCGCGATGGCCGTTGCTTCGACAAAACTCAAATGCGTCGATGACAAAAGCGCTCATTGCAGAAATTTTCCCCGGAAAACCTGCGATAATAACAGGCTTATCGCTGTGCAGTCAAAGACTTACGGTATTTTTTCACGCTCAGGGCCGCAATGATACCAACTTCCACGACACCGCGTCTGATTCTTGCATCAAGTTCGGCTTACCGCCGCGAATTGCTGGGCCGGCTGCAGCTGCCCTTCGAGGTGATGGTGCCCGACCTCGACGAAAGCGCCCTGCCCGGTGAAGCGCCCGAGGCCACCGCACTGCGGCTGGCGCGCGCCAAGGCACAGACAGTGGCGGCGCGGGCGCCGGGCAGCATCGTGATCGGCTCCGACCAGGTGGCCACGCTGGACGGCGAGCAGATCGGCAAGCCCGGCAACCATGCCAACGCGCTGGCCCAGCTGCAAAAAATGCGCGGACGCCAGGTCATCTTCCATACCGCGCTGTGCCTGTGGGACGGGCGCGCTTGCGCGCTGACCGGCGGAGCGCACCTGGAGAACATCCAGACCATCGTCACCTTCCGCGACTTGCCGGACGCCGAGCTCGACGCCTATCTGCGCATCGAGCAGCCCTACGACTGTGCCGGCAGCGCCAAGAACGAAGGCCTCGGCATTGCCATCCTTGAAAGAATCGACAGCAGCGACCCGACCGCCCTGACCGGCCTGCCCCTGATCGCCCTGACCGGCATGCTGCGCAAGGCCGGTTTCCAATTTTTCCGAAAAGAACAAGACTAATGCCCGGCACTCTCTATCTGATTCCCAATACCCTTGGCCCGACCGACGCGGCACCGGATGCCCTGTCGCACATCATCCCGGAGCACGTGCAGGCGATCACCGCGCGGCTCGATTACTTCGTGGCCGAGAACGCCAAGACTGCGCGCGGCTTCCTCAAGCTGATCGCCGTCAAGCACCCGCTGGCCAGGCCGCTGCAAGAGATCGAGATCGCCGAACTCAATGTGAACACCCCGGCGCAAGCGCTGGAAGGCTTGCTGGCGCCCTTGCTGGCCGGGCGCGACGCGGGATTGGTATCGGAAGCGGGCGTGCCGGCCGTGGCCGATCCAGGCGCCGACCTGGTGCGCCTGGCGCATCAGCACGGCATCACGGTCAAGCCGCTGGTGGGGCCGTCGTCGCTGTTGCTGGCGGTCATGGCAAGCGGGCTCAATGGGCAGAGCTTCGCCTTCAATGGCTACTTGCCGACCGACGCGGCGCTGCGCACCAAGCGCATCAAGGAACTGGAAACGCGTTCGCGCAGCGAGAAGCAGACGCAATTGCTGATCGAAACGCCGTACCGCAATGCCACCATGCTCGAAGCGCTGGTGGCAAGCTGCCAGCCAGGCACCCTGATTTGCGTGGCGACCGACCTGAGCCTGGCAAGCGAATCGATCCGCACCCTGAACGGCGGCAAGTGGAAAGCGCTGCTGGCGGCCGGCAAGGCGCCGGACTTCCACAAGAAGCCGACCGTGTTTTTGTTGCTCGCTCAATAAAATAATTCGAGGTCAGACCTGAATGCGCCATTCGAGGTCAGACCTGAATTTGAGACGAAAATTTTCAGTTCCGTAGCTGCCTACTGGGCGAAGCGCTTGACCAGCTCTTCGACTGCCGCGCGGGTAGCCCTTGCCTTTCAACAGGGCCACTTGTGCCTGGTCGGCCGAGATGCGCGTGTAGCGCCCGCTGGTATCGGTGTCCTCGAACGGGGTCGGCATGAACATCTCCCACTGGCCGGTCTTGACATCGACCACAGCCACCTTCAGGCGGATGCGCATGCGCTGGGTTTCGTCGGACAGCAAGCCGCCCACGAATGGCAGCCATGAAACAACCTTGCTCGCACGATTGACCTGGCCCGATTCAAGCAAGCCCCAATACACGACCATCTTGTCATTGCCGCCGCGCGCGGCCGCCAGCCGCAACATGCGCGAATAATTGTCGTTGCCGTAAATTTTTTCAGGCACGCCGGTGAACCCCGTCACCTTGTAGTACTTTTCCATCGCACTGGCCATGACCTCGTCGGGCATCATCGCGCCCGATTGCACCAGCATCAGCGCCGCGCCCTTGGGGATGGCAAATTTGCGCTTGGCTGCCAGCGCCGCCTCGATGTCGACCTCGGAAACCGACTTGCCCGACTCGATGCCAAGCACGCTCAATTCGCTCAGCTCGCCCTTGTAGAAGGGATTGCTGCTTGAGCGATAGCCGTAGCCCGCGCCGGCCGGCTCACGGTCGGAATCCGAAATCGAGCGGGTGGCGCAGCCGGTCATCAACAGCATCAGGCACGCGGCCAGCATCGGCACTGCGGACTTCTTCAACATGGATTTTCCTCGTTTTAGGATGAGCAGTACGGAAATGCTTTTGGATAGAGGTCTGACCCCGATCTAAAAACATTGGGGGAGAGAATCAAGCGACCAGCTCGTTGACCCAGCTGAAGGCTTCGAGTTCGAGTTCGCGCATTTCCTTGACGCTGATGCCGATCGCTTTGAGCGACTTGCCCAGTTGCGTGCCGCGCTTGGGGTTTTCCAGCAACTCGACTATCTTGAGCATGTCGCCCAGCACGCCTTCGCGGCCAAGCAAGGCCGCGCGCACGTCCGGCGCCACCGCGACGGTCTCGAGGATGTCTTGCATCGACATCGAAAACAGCGCGTCCATCAGCGACATGATGCCCACCGTGAAGGCGGTCTCGGCGCCGGCGCGCTGCGGCTGCGTCATTCGGCGCGCCATCAGTTCCATTAGCTTGCCGCGCGTGGTGGCCATCTGCAGCAGCGGGGAATTGAGGTCGACACTGGCGCCCGGCGTGGCGTACAGCAGGATTTGCAGCCAGCGCTGCAGTTGCGCGCGCCCCAGCAGCACCAGCGCTTCGGCCAGCGACTCGATGTGGCGGCGCGCCCCTGCCGCAGGCGTGTTGACCAGGCGTAGCAAATTCAGGCTGATCAGCGGATCGCGCTTGACCGCCATTTCGATGTCGCGGTTGTCCGCGTCGGAATTGATCAGTTGCAGCAGGTTCAGGATGACCAGTTCGGATGGGGCGATCTTCTTGCCGCTGAGGATGGCCGGGCGGGCGAAATAATAACCCTGGAAATATTCGAACCCCAGTCCCATGCAGATGTCGAACTCTTCGACCGTTTCGACTTTTTCGGCCAGCAGCTTTTTGCCGGGCCCTTTGAACAGGCCCACCAGCGCCGCCAGGTTGGCTGCCGGTACGCCCTGCACGTCGATCTTGATGATGTCGACCAGCTCGATGAGCTTGTGCACGTCGTCCGATTCGGCAATCACGTCGTCGAGCGCAAACTTGAAACCGAAGCCGCGCAGTTCCAGCACCCGCGCCACCACTTCCGGCGTCGGACGCACCGTTTCGAGGATTTCCAGGATTACTTTGTCATGCGGCAGAAAGCGCACGAAGTCGCTCATCAGCACGATTTCGTCCACATTGACGAATGCCAGGCGTTCGCCCACCACGCGCTGCATGCCCAGTTGCGAGGCGTGCGAAATCACGGCGGCCGTGGCTGCGGCGTGATCGACCACATTGGCCTCGGGTGCGTCGGCGCTCCTGAACAGCAATTCGAACGCGACCAGATGTTGGTTGCGTCCAAGAATGGGCTGGCGGGCTAGAAAAAAATCGTCGGAAGGAAGCGTGACTTCGCTGGCTTCAGTAAGCATGTGTGAACCCGTAAGCGATCCGGCGCCACCAGCGGCGCTCGCGATGCATTTAGTGCATTTAGTATAACTATACTACGGGCGCTATCTCTATGGGCGACGCGGTCCGGTTTTTCCGGTGGTGCCGGCCGGGCGCGGTCCGGATGGACGCGCGCTGCGTCCGGCTGTCGCGGTGCGCGGACCGTTTGCCGGGGTGCGCGGACCGGTGCCGGCGGCGCCCGGCGTTCCTGCCGGCGCCTGGCCAGGCAGGCGCAGGCTGCCGGTGCCCGTGGTCGGGCTGGCCCGGCGTGCATTGCCGACCGGGATGCGCGGCGCGCCCGTGGCGCTGCGCGAGGTGGTCGAGCCGGTCAGCTGGGTGCCCTTCTCGATCACGAAGGTGGCGTCGGCGTCCTTGCCCAGCACCTGGACCAGGTAAGGCATCACCTGGCGCAGCATCGGTTCGAGCGTGTACGGCGGATTGAAAATGAACATGCCGCTGGTGTGCAGGCCAAAGCCGTCCGGGCCTGGGCGCGAGACCGTCAGCGTCACATTCAGCCAGTCCTTGGCCGGCAGGCGCTTGAGCTTGTCGGCAAAGCCGCGCGACTCCATGCGCTGCAACAACGGATACCAGATCGCGTAAATACCGCTCGGAAAACGCACCAGCGCATCGTCGATGGCGTCGCGCACCTTGCGGTAATCCTGCTTGTCTTCGTACGGCGGGTCGATCAGCACCAGCGCGCGGCGCGACGGCGGCGGCAGCAAGGTCTTGAGTGCGTGGAAACCGTCGCCGCGCTCGACCAGCACGCGCTTGCCGCGGGTGGTGGACCGGATGCCGTTCTCGGCCGCATGCATTTCAACCTTGCGGAAATTGTCGGCCAGAATCTTGCTGTCGGCCGGATGCAGCTCGAACAGGCGCAGGCGGTCATGCTCGCGCATCACCTTGTCCGCGCAATACGGCGAACCAGGGTAGTAGCGCATCTTGCCGCTCGGGTTCAAGCCTTTGATCAGCGCAACGTAAGTGTCGAGCCCCTTGGGCAGGTCGGTGCGTTCCCACAGGGGGCCGATGCCGGTCTCGTATTCCGCGTTTTTCGACGCGTAGCCGCCGTCGAGCGCGTACACGCCCGCGCCCGAATGGGTGTCGATATAGGTGTAGGCCGTGTCTTTCTGATTCATGTATTCGTGCAGCTGGATTTGCACGAAATGCTTCAGGACGTCGGCGTGATTACCCGCGTGAAAGGCGTGGCGGTAGCTCAACATAAGGGAATTCCAATGAAATAGTTAATTGCTGCGATATACCGTCATTATCCACTAGAACGCCCCGCAGACGAAAAAAAGCCGCGCCCGGCTGGTGGCCGGCGCGGCTTTCCTGGCTGCCCTGTTTGCTTGTTACGCTACCTTTTTGGCATCGAAAAACTGCTCATCTTCGGTCGAACCATGCAGTGCCGTGGTTGAGCTCTGGTTCTGCTGGATGGCCTGGGTGACCGCGTCGAAATAGCCAGTGCCGACTTCGCGCTGGTGCTTGACGGCGGTAAAACCCTTGTCGGCGGAGGCAAATTCGGCTTCCTGCAGTTCAACGAAGGCCGACATCTGGCGCCGGGCATAGCCGTGCGCCAGATTGAACATGCTGTGGTTGAGCGAATGGAAGCCGGCCAGGGTAATGAACTGGAACTTGTAGCCCATGGCGCCGAGTTCTTTCTGGAACTTGGCGATGGTGGCGTCGTCCAGATTCTTTTTCCAGTTGAACGATGGCGAACAGTTGTATGCCAGCATCTTGCCAGGGAACTTGGCGTGCACGGCCGCGGCGAACTCCTTGGCAAAGGCCAGGTCCGGCTTGCCCGTTTCGCACCAGACCAGGTCGGCAAACGGGGCGTAGGCGATGGCGCGCGAAATGGCTTGCTCGATCCCCGGACGGACCTTGTAGAAGCCCTCCACGGTGCGCTCGCCGGTGCAAAACTCGCGGTCGTTGACGTCCACGTCGGACGTCAGCAGGTCGGCCGCCTCGGCGTCGGTACGGGCGATCACCAGGGTCGAGGTGCCCATGACGTCGGCCGCCAGGCGCGCGGCGGTCAGCTTCTCGAGCGCTTCGCGGGTGGGCACCAATACCTTGCCGCCCATGTGGCCGCATTTCTTGACCGAGGCCAACTGGTCTTCGAAGTGGACACCTGCAGCGCCGGCGTCGATCATCGACTTCATCAGCTCATAGGCATTAAGCACGCCGCCAAAGCCAGCTTCGGCGTCGGCAATGATAGGGGCGAAGTAATCAATGTCGTCCTTGCCTTCCGACCATTGGATCTGGTCGGCGCGCTGGAAGGTGTTGTTGATGCGGCGAACCACCAGCGGCACCGAGTTGGCCGGGTACAGCGACTGGTCCGGGTACATTTCGCCGGCCACATTGGCATCGCCGGCGACCTGCCAGCCCGACAAATAGATGGCCTTCAGGCCAGCCTTGACCTGCTGCATGGCCTGGTTGCCGCTCATGGCGCCCAGCGCATTGACAAAGGGTTCCTTGTGCAGCAGATCCCACAGCTTGACGGCCCCGCGCTTTGCCAGCGTATGCTCGATCGACAGCGAACCGCGCAGGCGCACCACGTCGGCGGCCGTGTAGTTGCGTACGACACCTTTCCAGCGCGGATTGGTGTCCCAATCCCTTTGCAGTTCAGCGATTTGCTGTTCACGAGTTGCCATGATGTTCTCCGAATAAGAAAGCCGATTGAGAAGTGAAATCTGTTAGACAAATAATAGGCCGTTTTGCGCAACGCAACAATGGTCTTATATAAGACATATAACTAAATATAAACACTTAACAATCAATGGCTTATGTTCTATTTTCCGCGATGCGAAAAGAAATTTCTTAAAATGGGAGGACTGTGGCAGGTAGGGACGGCTCATCATTCCACATCATGGAATGATCAATCCGCCTCATGAAAAAAAGAGCATATTGCCTGCGGCAGCAGGCTGGATTGCCGCCCGTCAATCAGAGCGCGGTCAGTTTCTGCTGTGAAATCAAGATGCCGTCGGCGTCGGCATACACCCAGTCGCCTGGACTGACCGCAACGCCGCTGACGACGATACGGATGTTGCGCTCCCCTACTCCCTGCTTGGCGCTCTTTTGCGGATGTACGCCCAGCGCCATCACGCCGATGGCGCAAGCGGCGATTTCGGCGCTGTCGCGGATGCAGCCGTCGACCACGATGCCGGCCCAGCCGTTGTCCTGGGCCAGCAAGCCCAGCTGGCCGCCCACCAGCGCGCGCCGCATGCTGGCGCCGCCGTCGATCACCAGCACGTTGCCGTTGCCGGGCGCTTCGAGCGTGGAGCGCACCAGCGCGTTGTCCTCGAATACTTTCAAGGTGGTGGCCCGGCCGCAGAAGGTGGTGCGCTGGCCGAAGTGCCGGAACACCGGCGGCAACACCGCCAGACGCCCGTCTTCAAGCAATTGCGGATGGTCGTCGCACAGGTCGGTGGTGGCAAAGGTCATGGGGTTTGCTTTCGTTTATTGGACACGTCGTCCTCGCGAAAGCGGGGACCCATGCTGA
>JAZKCA010000041.1:0-117669 GCA_040388275.1 Pseudomonadota bacterium | reverse complement strand
CATTCGCGAGGACGACGGGGTTAGTCTTTCTTCAGTTCCACAGGCGGCCCGGCCTCCTCGAACACCAGGTTGCCGTGGCTGACACGCACCGGTATCGTATCCTTCGGCCCGAACTTGCCCGACAAGATCAGCTTGGACAAAGGATTCTCGATCTGCTGCTGGATCGCGCGTTTGAGCGGGCGCGCGCCATACACTGGATCGTAGCCCGCCTCGGCGATCTTTTGCAGGGCCTCGTCCGACAGGTCGAGCGTCATGTCCATCTTGGCCAGGCGCTGCACCAGGTGCTTGAGCTGGATCTTGGCGATGGCGCCGATGTTCTTTTCATCGAGCCCGTGGAACACCACGATCTCGTCGATCCGGTTGATGAACTCGGGCCGGAAATGCGAGCGCACCTCGGCCATGACGGCCAGCTTGACCACGCCCGGGTCGTCGCTGTCCATCGACTGGATCTTGTGCGAGCCAAGGTTCGACGTCATCACGATGACGGTATTCTTGAAGTCCACCGTGCGCCCCTGCCCGTCCGTCATGCGGCCGTCGTCGAGCACCTGCAGCAGCACATTGAACACGTCGTTGTGGGCCTTTTCGATTTCATCGAACAGGATCACGCTGTACGGCCGGCGGCGCACCGCTTCGGTCAGGTAGCCGCCTTCGTCGTAACCCACATAGCCGGGCGGCGCGCCGATCAGGCGGGCTACCGAATGCTTCTCCATGAATTCGCTCATGTCGATGCGGATCATCGACTCCTCGGTATCGAACAGGAAGCTGGCCAGCGCCTTGCACAATTCGGTCTTGCCCACGCCGGTAGGCCCGAGGAACATGAACGAGCCATACGGACGGTTGGGGTCCGACAGGCCGGCGCGCGAACGCCGGATCGCGTCGGATACCGCCTCGATCGCCTCGTCCTGCCCCACCACGCGTTCATGCAGCTTCTCTTCGATGTGCAGCAGCTTGTCGCGCTCGCCCTGCAGCATGCGCGACACCGGGATGCCGGTCGCGCGCGCCACCACTTCGGCGATTTCCTCGGCCCCCACCTGGGTGCGCAGCAGCTTGGGCTTGTCGCCTTCGGCCTGTTTCGCGGCATTCGCTTCGGCGCTCTTGAGTTGCGCTTCGAGCTCGGGCAGCTTGCCGTACTGGAGTTCGGACACCTGCTGCCAGTTGCTGCTGCGGGTCGCTTCCTCCATCTGCAGGCGCACGCGCTCGATTTCTTCCTTGATGTGGGTGGTGCCCTGGACGATCGCCTTTTCGGCCTTGAGGATTTCCTCGTAGTCGTTGTATTCGCGTTCCAGGCGCGCGATCTCCTCGTCGATCAGGCCCTGGCGCCGGCGCGACGCCTCGTCCTTTTCCTTCTTGACCGCTTCCTTCTCGATCTTGAGCTGGATGATGCGCCGTTCCAGCTTGTCCATCACCTCGGGCTTGGAGTCGATCTCGATCTTGATCTTGGACGCGGCCTCGTCGATCAGGTCGATCGCCTTGTCGGGCAGAAAGCGGTCGGTGATATAGCGGTGCGACAGTTCGGCCGCCGCGATGATGGCCGCGTCGGTGATCTCCACCTTGTGGTGCAGCTCGTACTTGTCCTGCAGGCCGCGCAGGATGGCGATGGTCGCCTCCACGCTTGGCTCTTCCACCAAAATTTTCTGGAAGCGGCGCTCGAGCGCGGCATCTTTTTCAATGAACTTGCGGTACTCGTCGAGCGTGGTCGCGCCCACGCAGTGCAGCTCGCCGCGCGCCAGCGCGGGCTTGAGCATATTCCCGGCGTCCATCGCGCCTTCGGCCTTGCCGGCGCCAACCATGGTGTGCATTTCGTCGATGAAGACGATGGTCTGGCCTTCGTCCTGCGCCAGTTCCTTGAGCACCGCCTTGAGGCGTTCCTCGAACTCGCCGCGGAACTTGGCCCCGGCCACCAGCGCGGCCATGTCAAGCGAGAGCACGCGCTTGCCCTTGAGCGACTCGGGCACTTCGCCATTGACGATGCGCTGGGCCAGGCCCTCGACGATGGCGGTCTTGCCCACGCCCGGTTCGCCGATCAGCACCGGGTTGTTCTTGGTGCGCCGCTGCAGCACCTGCATGGCGCGCCGGATCTCGTCGTCGCGCCCGATCACGGGATCGAGCTTGCCCATGCGGGCGCGCTCGGTCAGGTCGATCGTGTATTTTTTGAGCGACTCGCGCTGGCCTTCGGCCTCGGCCGACTGCACGTTGTCGCCGCCGCGCACGGCCTGGACCGCCGCTTCCAGCGCCTTGCGCGACAAGCCCTGTTCGCGCGCCAGCTTGCCGGCGTCGGACTTGTCCTCGGTCAGCGCCAGCAAGATCATTTCGCTCGACACGAACTGGTCGCCGCGCTTTTGCGCTTCCTTGTCGGCCAGGTTCAGCACGTTCATGAATTCGCGGCTGACCTGGGTCTCGCCGCCGTGGCCGGATACCTTGGGCAGGCGCTCGAGCGAGCTTTTTAGCGCGCTGGTCAGTCCGCCCACGTTCACGCCGGCGCGCTGCAGCAGCGAGCTGGCCGAACCGTCATCCTGGTTCAGCAGCGCTGTCAGCAGGTGAACCGGCTCGATATATTGGTTGTCGTTGCCGACCGCCAGGCTCTGCGCGTCGGCGAGCGCTTCCTGCAGCTTGGTGGTCATCTTGTCTTGGCGCATGGTAAAGCTCCTGGGTATATGTTTCAGTTACAAACCACATTGGGCCGCCGGTGGCAATTTCAAGGCAGGTGCGTGAGGAAACGATAAACGAAAATGGCGCCTTGCGGCGCCATTCATATTGCAACAAGAACAATCAATTACTGCACAACACCACCGCTGCGGTCGGCGTCGTCGGCCTGGGCGACGTCGCGCACGTTCTTTTGCACGGCCACGGCGGCGAACAGGCTCATCAAGAAGCCCATCGCGAAGAAGCCCTTTTCGCTGGCCGCCAGCGTGGCGTTGACCAGGCCGATCCCGAGCAAGGTGATCGACAACAGCAGCGACACCCAGCACAGGCCGAAGTAGATGCCGGTAACCTTGATGCCCTCGAGCCGGTCGCGCACCGATTTTTGCAGCGAGACGGCGGCGAACAGGCCGTACATCAGCAAGGTAAAGTAATAGCCTTTTTCATTGAGCGCCATGGTGGCGTTCCACAAGCCGCTGACGTAGGTGACGGCGCCGACCAGGAGGGCCAGCCAGGATGCGCCGACAAAGGCAGCGGTAGGACGCGGGGAAAGTTGTTTCGACATGGTGTACTCCTTCTGTGTTGTTATGGAACTGCGGTTTTAAGACAATGCGCGCCAGCTTGCAAAGCCGGCGATACAGCAAATGATGGAGCCAATCAGGTGCAGCAGCGAGTGGGCCAGGGCCCAGCCGTAGTCGCCGCGCTGCAGCAGCAGCACGGCCTCGCCAGAAAACGTGGAGAACGTGGTCAAGCCGCCTAAAAAACCGGTAATGGCAAACAGCCGCCATGCGGGCGAGAGCTGCGGCGAGGCGGCAAAATAGGCCAGCGCCAGGCCGACCAGGTAGCCGCCTGCCAGGTTGGCCGCCAGGGTCCCGACCTGCACCTTGCCGTGCGCGCCCGCCAGCCACAGGCCCAGGCCCCAGCGCAGCCACGCGCCCAGGGCGGCGCCCAGTCCGACGGCGGCAAAGCTCAGCGCGCCGCCCATTTTTCCAGTGCGATGTCGTCGGTTGCGCGGGCGTCGACCCAGCGCGCGCCCTCGGGCGTCTGTTCCTTTTTCCAGAACGGCGCTTCGGTCTTGAGGTAATCGATGATGAATTCGCAGGCGGCAAAGGCCTCGCCGCGGTGCGCGGCGCTGCACGCCACCAGCACGATTTGATCCATCGGCAGGAGCGGCCCGATGCGGTGCACCACGCGCGCGCCGAACAAAGGCCAGCGCAGGCAGGCTTGATCGATGATGGCGTCGATGGCCGCCTCGGTCATGCCGGCGTAGTGTTCGAGCTCCATCGTGGCCACGCTGGCGCCCTCGTTCATGTCGCGTACGGTGCCCAGGAAGCTGACCACGGCGCCAACCCGGGGATCGGCGCTACGCAGGGCGGCAATTTCAGTCGTGAGGTCAAAGTCCCCGGGCTGGACACTCACCCGGCTCACTTGCCCTCCTTGGTCACGCGTGCGAACAGGTGCTCGATGCGCGAAGCGGTGCGGTCGTCGACCAGCGCCGGCAAGGCGCACAGCTGCTGGAACTGGGTTGCCTGGCTGGCCGGTTTCTGGCCCGACTTCAGCGAAGACTGCAAGGTCTCGACCTGCAGCTTGAGGCGCTCGCGCGCGAACTCGCTGCCGCTGTCGATGCCGGCTGCAATTTCAAGCCTCAGCACTTCGTGCAGCAGTTTGGCGCGGTTCTGCTGCAGAGTAGCTGTGTAGGCGCCGCGCTCGGCGGCCAGGGCGGCGTCGAAGCGGCCTTTGAGCGCACGCTCGTAGTCGGGGGCAAGGGCCGGCAAGGCCGCCCAGCGCGCGTTCCAGTCGGTCGCGGAAGGATCGGCAGCAGGGTCGGCCAGTTGCGCTTCGAGTTCCTGGCACAGGCGCAGCTTGTCGCGCAGCGCGGTGGCCTGGGCCTTGCCTGCGTCGCGCTTGGCGCTGTCGATGTGATGCTGCAGCGCGGCCACGGCGGCGTGGTGGCGCTTGTCGATCTTCGCTTCGTTGGCGCGCGGGACGGCGCCGATCGCGTGCCATTCGGTGGCCGCTTCGCGCAGCAATTTGGCGGCGCTGGCGGCGTCCGAGCCGGCGGCGGCCGCTTCAAGGCGGGCGCAGATGGCTTCCTTGGCTTCCTGGTGGGCGCGCCGCTCGGCGTCGGCCGCATGCGCACTTTCCTTGCGCTTGGCGAACACGGCGTCGCAGGCAGCGCGGAAACGCTGCCACAGCGCCTGTTCGGACTTGCGCTCGAGCGGCAAGGCGCGCGCGTGTTCCTGCCAGCGCTCCTGCAAGGCCTTGAGCGTGTCGAGCGCGTGGCGGTCGGCCGGATTGAGCGCGGCGACCTGGGCGATCATCTCTTCGCGGCTGCACACTTCGTCCTTGCGCTGCACTTCGAGCGGACCTTGCATCACGTTCAGGGCGTCGGTAAATTGCTGGTCCAGGCGCTTCTTGTCCTTGCGGTCGATCGCGCCAAGGTGGCTCCATGCAAGGCGCAGGCGCTGCACGGTCAGCGCCATGTGCTTCCAGTCGACCGCTTCGCCGCTGCCCAGCAGCGCCGTTTCGGCGGCAGCTTCGGCAATCAGGGCTTCGGCCTTGGCGGCATTGGTATGGCGTTCGTCGGCCAGGTGCTTGAAGTGGGCCGCAGCCGGCGCGTAGGTGGCGGTGCAGGCCGCGTCAAAGCGTTCCCACAGGCTTTTGGGGGCGGCGCCGGACAAGGTGTCGAGCGACTTCCAGCGTTCGCGCATGCTGCCGACTTTCTTGGCCAGTTCGCTCATCGCCAGGCTTTGCGTGCCCAGGTGCTCGACCGCCTTGATCAGTTCCTCGCGCGAGACGTTGCCGCCCCAGCGCGCCCAGTCCGACAAGCGTTTCAGTTCGGCGCGCGCATGCGCCAGGCGCTCGGACAAGGCCGGCGACAGGCGCACGCCCTTGCTGTCCTTGAGCGCCTTGTCGAGGTCGGCGGCGGCGCCAAGCGAGCCATGCTGCAGCGCCAGCTCCATCGCCTCGACCTTGTCGATAAAGCCCTGGTCGGGCGCCTGCGACTGGCCCGGCTTGCGCGCTTCGCGTGGCGCCTGGGCCGGCGCCACGGTGGCCGGCAGCGTGGCCAGCAATTCGTCGAAACGCTGGCGCAGCTCGGCCGCGAGCGGCTCGGGAGCCGGCGGCAACTGGCGCCAGGTCTTGTTGATCACGTCGGCGTTCAGTGTTTCCGGCGCCACGCCCTGCCATTCGGCCAGCAGGGCGTCACGGCGGGCCGCAGCGGCCTGGCCCTGGCCGATATCGGCCAGCTGGGCCGATACGCGCGCGAACTCGGTGGCGAATTCATTGGTCAGGCTGCGCGGCAGCGAAGCGTGTTCGGGCGCGGCCAGCGCTTCCTGCTGGTCCTTGTCCATTTGTTGCAGCTGCGCGGCCATGTCGGCGGCCGGCATGCCGCTCGCGGCCAGTTTGCGTACCTGGCCGAGACGGTCGATCATGGCGCGCTGCAGCAGCACCTGGGCTTCAAGACGCTGGGCCAGGCCGGCGCGCAGTTCGGCAAAGCGCGGCGCCAGTTCGGGCGCGGCGATGACGGACCATTTGCGGTCAAGTTCGGCGACGTGGTTGGGCGTGAGCTTGGCCTCGCCCAGCAAGGCGTCGGCCTGGTCGATACAGGCCTGGCCACGCTGCAGTTCGGCGTCGTGGTGACGCATCGCGTCCAGGCGCGACTGCAGCAGCTTGGCCACGCGGCGGTCGGTGTTGCGAATGGCCCCGTACACGCGCTCGAGCTGCTCGCGCGAATGGACGAACTCGGCCGCGGCAAGGCGCAGCTCGGAAAAGTCGCATTGAAGGATGAAATCGGCGGCGCCGGCGTCGTCTCCCCGCAGGCCGGCCATTTTCTGGGCCTGCTGCTCGCGCGTGGAGCCTGGCGCCGGGGCCTGGGCCGCTACGCCCTGCTCGCCCTGCGCCGGCTTGCCTGCAGGATTGTCATCGGGCTTGTCGCCCGGTCGCTTGAAGAGGAATTCGAACATGACGTGAGATCAACCATTCAAAACCGTCATGATAGCGCGAACGGCGGGTGGGGCGAGCGATTCCCTGCGTGGTCAGATGCCGATTCCCGCAGTATTGCCTGCCGCTACCGTCAATGCACCAGGTTGGCGACGCTGCGCTGCTGGCGCGCCTGCTCGTAGGGTTGCTCGCTGAACACGGGCACAGGGCGCGTGGGCCGGGTTTCCAGCACGTAGGCGTCGTGCGCGAGCATCTGGTTGGCGATCGAAAACCAGGCTTCGCCCGAAATGACCGAACGGGCCACCGGAAACAGCCGTTCTTCCTCGAGTTCGAGGCGTTGCAAGGTGGCGCTGCAAAAGGCGTCAAGCGCGGCGCAGAACTGCGCCACCTTGGCCGCGCTGTCGACGGCGGTCGAGCCGAGGCGGATCGCCAGCACGCCGACGGCGTCGGCAGCGGCGCGGCCCAGTTCATCAAGGTTTTGCAGCAAGGCGTCGGCCTGGCGGGTGGCGTTGCGGATGGCGGGAATGAGGAACATGTCGAGTTTGCGCCAGTGGCAGCTCTCGTACATGCGTTTGACGGCGTCACATGCGTAGCCGACCTGCCCCGGGGTCAGCGCGCTCTGGTGCATGAAGTTGGTGTCGACCAGCTGTTTCAGGGACTGCAGGCTGATCCGAACACTGGCTTGTTCGACCGACAGTGCTACCAGGGTGTATGTCGCCGTTAACATTCTCTCTCCTCAGAAAGTGCTCCATACGCAGGCCCGGTCCGCACGGTGAATGCGGAAAGGCGTGGCCGGAGTCGTTGTAGTTGGGACCGGGCTTGGCATTGTCCTTTTTGAACTGTTTCTTCAGCCCGGAAGGACAAGTGTAAAGATGTCCGACAACACGGGTTTGATATTTCGCAAACCGAAGCGGTACGCAGGGATTTTTTACCAGCGCGAGCGATGGTCCTCGGTCACCCCGGCCAGTTGTTTTACCGCCACGGCGGGCGCATCAGGGCCGGCCCTGACGATGCCGCTGAAGGTGCCGATCGGTTGCACATATTTGCTTGCCGCCACCAGCAGGTTCTTGTCTTCGCGGCGCACCCCTTCGGCCGTGAAATGCAGGTCGAGCAAGCCGTCGGCGGTCGTGATGTGCCAGGGGGCAAGTGGATCGGCCGCATCGAAATCGAAACGCGCCGCGCCCAGCGGATAAATTTTCCCGTCCAGCCACAGAGCGTTCTCGTTGGCACCAAAGTAACCGGCCTGCAGGTTGAAGCCCAGATCCAGGCTATGGGCGCAGGCCCAGCGCCAGTCGGTCTCGCGCGCCAGCAAGCCGTTCGAATAATCGATGCTGGCCACGCCGCCATCCAGGCTGACCCGGCGCGCACCGATGCGCACTTCGCCCTGCAGCGCCATGCCGCCCGACTTTTGCGTCGCGTGCACCGAACCGCCGTCGACCGCGCCAACGGCCAGCAGCAGCGGGCTGGCGCCGGCATATTGCGCGTCGATCTGGAAGTTGCCGCAGCGCAGAATCAATCCGGCGGGCCCGAGCGTAATATTTTTCGACAGGAAGCGGAAGCGGCTTTCGCCGCCGGCGTGACCGGCCAAGTGCGCCGACAGGCCCGGCAGGCCGTCTTGCGAAAACGCCGCCACCACCTTGCGCTGGCGGCGGTCGAAGGCGTAGGCGAAGGCGGTGCTGGTCCAGCCCAGGTCGACAATCGCGACCGCGCAGAACAGTTCCTCCCCGGCCAGCGCCACGTAGTGCCAGCGCTTGTGGTGGAAGCGCCGCCACCAGGCGCTCCGGCGGTAAGGCGCGGCCAGCGCGGCCCAGTCGACACTGGCGGCCTGGCCGGCAAAGCGGCCAAACGCCGGCTGACCGGCGCCATCGACCACGGCGTGGGGGGCGGCGGGCAGCGTCATGCCGCTTCGCTCGCGCCAAGAGCGGCGTCGCCCAGCGCCACCGCCAGCAGCGGCCCGAACGAATCGGGCACGCTGCGGGTAAGCAGCACTTGCGGGCAACCGTGCCAGCGCGCGCAGCGCACGACGGCTTGCGCGATGTCGGCGCAAAACCGGGCGCTCACGCGCGTGCCCGGCTCGAGCTCGACCAGCTTGATTTCAAAGACCCCGTCGCGCCGGTGCGCCTTGGCGTCGACCCGGCCCACCAGCGCGCCGCGGCGCAGGATCGGCAAGCTGAAGTAGCCGTAGCGCCGCTTGGGCGCCGGCGTATAGCATTCGAGCCGGTAGTCGAAGCCGAACAGTTCCAGCGCGCGCCGGCGGTCCCACACGATGGGGTCGAACGGCGACAGCAGGCTGGTGATGCTGGGGGCGAGCGCACCGGCGGCGGCCTGGCGCGCCAGTTCCAGGTGCTCGGGGTGGATGTACACCGGCTCGGCCCAGCCCTGTACGCTGGCGCGCAGCAGTTCGCCGCTGGCCACCAGCGCTTCCGGGTCCACGTGCGGGCGCCGGGTGCGGTAATAGTCGGCGATCCAGCCCGCCTTGGCCAGGCCCAGCGCCCGCACCGCGCGCAGCGCCAGCTGGCGCCGGGTGTCGTCGATATGCGGCGTCTGGCTGTCGTGCCAGGTGGGGTGGACGCGCTCGGCCAGGTCGTACACGCGCTGGAAGTTGTGGCGCCGCGCGATCATCAGCGCGCCCGACGTAAAGAGGACTTCCAGCGAGCGCTTTTCCGGCTTCCATTCCCACCAGCCGCCGGCCTGGCCGTCGCTGCGTTCGAAGTCGGACGAGCGGGTCGGGCCGCTGGCGCGGATATGGGCCAGCACGGCGGCCACGTCGTCGGCCCGCTCGCGCATCCAGGTTTCCGAGTACTTCCAGCCCATTGCGGCAGGGTCCAGCATGCGGTGGCGGAACAGGCCGTAATCCTCGATCGGCACGAAACAGGCTTCGTGGGCCCAGTATTCGAACAGGCGGCCCTCGGCCAGGTGCTCGCCCAGCCACTCGGGATCGTAGTCGCCCAGGCGGCTCCACAGCACCAGGTAAGGGCTGCGCGCGACCACGCTGATGGTGTCGATCTGCAGCACGCCCATGCGCTGGATCGCGTCCATGACGTCGGCCTTGACGGCCTTGCGCCGGCGCGGCTGCAGCATGCCTTGCGCGGCCAGGTGAAGTGCGCGCGCGGCGCCAAGGGAAAGGGTCAAGTCGGTCATCTTCCTATTGTAACGACTCGGACTGATATCTTCTTTGTATGAAATTATTTTTATGCATGATGGATAAAACCGCCTGTTTTGCGAGCAAAATGGACTCTATCGAATTGTAACGAGGCCAGGGGCAGCTACTTGACTGATGCAGCGAGCATGGTACGCAGATCCGCACGGCGCCTGTTCAAGGTAGCGCTGCTGCCGGTCTTCGCGCTGACCCTGGTGGCGGCCATGTGGGCCGCCGTGACGGTGCAGATCGGGCTTGAGCGCCAGGCCAGCCACGCCGACGCGGTCGCACAGAGCCAGGCGCTGGCGCGTGTGCTGGCCGAGCATGTCAATTACATCCTGCGCCAGAGCGACCACGCCACCCAGCTGTTCAAGCTGCGCTACGAGGCCTCGGGCGGTTCCTGGCGCCTGGCCGGCTTCGGACGTCGCGGCGGGCTGCTCGACAGCGTGCTGCCGGCGCGCCTGGATTTGCCGATGGCGCTGCTCGACCGCAATGGCATGCCGGTCGACACTGCCAACGGCTATGCCGACGCCAGTCAGGGCGAGGAAGCATTCTTCCGTGCCATCGCCGCCAGTGACGCCGACCTGGCCCTGTTCTCGACCCCGGTGCTCGACCTGAAGTCGCTGCGCTGGCAGATCCGGGTCGCGCGCCGCCTGAACAACCAGGCCGGCCAGTTCGACGGCGCCATCGTCATCCTGATCGACCCCTACCTGTTCGTGGACGACTACGACCGCCTGGACCTGGCCGACAACGGCGCGGTGATCCTGACGAGCACCAAGAGCGCGCTGGCCGCCGGGCGCGCCGGCGAGCGCCTGTTCAGCAGCGCGTCCCTCATCTTCGACTCGCCACGCGGCGCCGACGCCTCGTCCGACGAACTGCAGCCGCGCGTGCCGCTTGACGACGTGGCCCGCATCTACAGCCGCAGCGACATGCCGCGCTACGGCCTGGCCGCCGTGGTCGGCGTCGAGAGCAGCGTGGCGTTGGCTGGCTTCGAGCGCCACCGCCGCCTGTACCTCGGCATCGCCGCCGTGGTCAGCCTGCTGATCCTGGCGGTCGCGGCCATCCTGATGAAACAAAGCATGCAGCTCAGGGCCAGCATGCGCGCCGCGCAGCGCGCCCAGGCCACCTTGCGCGCCGCCGCCGAGGGCAGCCTGGACGGCGTCCTGATCCTGCGCGCCTGGCCGGGCGGCAAGGCGCCGGTCGAGGACTTCATCTTCGACGAGGTCAACGACAAGGCCGCCGCCATGCTGGGCCGTGAACGGGCCCAGTTGCTCGGGCAAAAGGCGTTCACGCTGCTGCCGCGCTTCCGCCTGACCGGCTTTCTGGACCGCTACGTGCAAGCCTACACCGAGGGCAAGCCGATCGAGGAAGAGGTCGAACTGCGCATCGAGGGCGACGCTCCGCGCTGGATCCACCACCAGATCGTGCCGCTGCAGGATGGCGTGGCCGTCACCTCGCGCGACATCACGGCGCGCAAGCTGGCCGACATCGAAATTCGCAACAACCGCAATTTCCTGCAGTCGCTGATCGCGCATTTGCCGCTGCTGATCTGTGTCAAGAGCGTGCGCGCCAAGAGCTACGGCGCGATGATGGTCTGGAACAAGGCCGCCGAAAGCGTGACCGGCTACAGCGCCGACGACGTGATCGGCCATACCGACCGCGAAGCCTTTCCGCCCGGCTTTGTGCTGTGCAACGCCGACCAGGACCGCGCCATGCTGGCCGACCCGAAAGTGGTCGACCTTCCCGAACAGCCCTTCGAACTGCCCGATGGCAGCCAGCGCTACCTGCACACGATCGCGGTGCCGCTGCTCGGCGACAAGGGCAAGACCGAATTCATCCTGTGCATCGCCGAAGACATCACCTCGCGGCGCGAGCAGGAACAGACCCTGCGCGCCAGCGAAGCGCACCTGACGGCGGTAACCAATGCCTCGCCGCTGGGCCTGGTGCGCACCGATGTCAGGGGCAGCTGCACTTACGTCAACAAGCGTTTCGAAACCATCACCGGCCTCACGCGCGAACAGTCGCTCGGTACAGGCTGGCTGGCCGCCTTCGTCGAAGACCAGAGCGAATACATGCCGGCCGTATTCGCGCACCAGCGCCAGCACGAAGAGCCGTTCGTGCGCATCACCCGCTGCCGCCACACCAACGGCAAGCTGATCTGGGCCGCGACCAAGATCGCCGCGATCCGCATCAACGGCCGCATCGAAGGCTTCGTTGGCACGATCGACGACATCACCACCTTGCGCGAGGCCGAAATGGCGCTGCGCGAAAGCGAGGCGCGCCTGCGCACCATTGCCGACACCCTGCCCACGATGGTGGCCTACATCGATGCCGGCCAGGTGTACCGCTTCCAGAACCGCGCCTACGAGCTCGAATTCGGGCGCGGGCGCGGCCAGGTACTGGGCAGGTCGATCCTCGAGACCATCGGCGAAGCGCGCTTCAAGTCGCTCGAGCCGTACATCCTGCGGGCGCTGGCCGGCGAAACCTTGACGTTCGAAGAGCACGACGACCAGGACGGCGGCGAGCGCACGCTGGAAGTGACCTACATTCCGCAAAGCGGCGACGAGGGTGTGGCCGGCTTCCACGTGATGCGCCAGGACATCACCTCGCAAAAGCACGAGAAGAAGCGCCTGCTCAAGCTGGCCCAGGTCGACGCCCTGACCGGCCTGGCCAACCGCGCCGGTTTCATGCTCACGCTGGCCGCGAGCATGCAGCAAAGCGTGGAAGAAGGCCGGCTGATGGCGCTGATGTACATGGATATCGACCATTTCAAGCCGGTCAACGATACCTACGGCCACCAGGTGGGCGACGCGCTGCTCAAGGCCTTTTCGGCGCGCCTGGTGCAAACCCTGCGCGCCAGCGACACCATCGCCCGACTTGGCGGTGACGAATTCACCATCATCATGGAAAAGCTGGCGCGCGTGGAAGACGCCTCCAACCTGGCCGACAAGATCGTCAAGGCGATGCAGCTGCCGTTCGACCTGGGCGAAGTGACCGTATCGGTGTCGGTCAGCATCGGGCTGGCGTTTTTCCGCGACGGCGAGATCGACCCCGACACCTTGATCCGCGAGGCCGACCGCTTGCTGTACCAGGCCAAGCAGGCCGGACGCAACACGTTCCGGATGGCCGCGTGAGTTATAGTAGGCGCTGACCGATCCACTCCAAGCTTTCCCATGCGTCTGTTGCACACCTCCGACTGGCATCTCGGCCAGACCCTGCACAATTACGAGCGTACTTACGAACACCAGTGCTTCCTCGACTGGCTGCTCGACACCATCGTCGCCGAGCAGGCCGACGCGTTGCTCATCGCAGGCGACATCTTCGACACCGCCAACCCCTCGGCCGGCGCCCAGAAGCAGCTGTACCGCTTCCTGCAGCAGGCCAGGCTGCGCTCGCCGCTGCTCGACATCGTCGTCATCGCCGGCAACCACGATTCCCCGGGGCGGCTGGAAGCGCCCGGCCCGCTGCTCGAAGCGCACGGCACCAGCGTGATCGGCCATATTCTGCGCGACGCCAACGGCGCGATCGAACTCGAACGCCACCTGGTCCCGCTGCACGACCGCGACGGCGGCGTGCAGGCCTGGTGCCTGGCGATCCCCTTCCTGCGCCCCGGCGACGTGCCGCGCCTGCCCGCCGCCGAAGAAGGCGTCGCCCCGGTCGATCCCTACATGGGCGGCATCGCCCTGCTCTACCAGCAGGCCTTCGCGCTGGCCGCCGCGCGCCGCCAGGACGGCCAAGCCATCGTGGCCATGGGCCACTGCCATATGGTCGACGGCACCGCCTCGCTCGAATCGGAACGCCGCATCGTCATCGGCGGCACCGAGGCGCTGCCGGCCGGGATCTTCGACCCGGCCATCGCCTATGCCGCGCTGGGCCACCTGCACCTGGCGCAGCGCGTGGGCGAGAAAGAACACTTGCGCTACTGCGGCAGCCCGCTGCCGCTCTCCTTCGCCGAAGTGGGCTACCAGCACCAGGTCCTGCGCATCGACCTGGCCGGCGGCGTGGCGCAATCGGTCACGCCGCTGCCGGTGCCGCGCGCGGTCGAGCTGCTGCGCATTCCCGCCAAACCGGCACCGCTCGACGATGCGCTGGCCGCGCTCGAAGCGCTGGAACTGCCCGAGCGGCCCTTGCACGAACAGCCCTTTCTCGAAGTGCGGGTGCTGCTGGACGCGCCCGAGCCGGGCCTGCGCGGACGGATCGAGGCGGCGCTGCAAGGCAAGCCGGTGCGCCTGGCCAAGATCGAGCCGACCCGCAAGCATGACGGCGCCGGCGCCGGCCAGGACGTGCTGTCGCTCGAGCAGCTGGCGCAAATGCAGCCGGACGATATTTTCCGCCGCCTGTACCTGCAAAAATACGGCGACGACGCGCCCGATGACCAGATGAGCGCTTTTTCCGAGCTGATGCTGGGCGGCGCATGAAGATCCTCAAGATCAGCGGCAAGAACCTCGCTTCGCTGGCGGGCGAATTCTGCGTCGACTTCGAGCAGGAGCCGCTCGCGTCCTCCGGCCTGTTCGCCATCAGCGGCCCCACCGGCGCCGGCAAGACCACCCTGCTCGACGCCCTGTGTCTGGCGCTGTACGACGCCACCCCGCGCCTGACGAAGCTCGCGCGCGGCGCCAGCTTCCTGCCCGACGTGGGCAGCGAAACCGTCTCGGCCCAGGATCCGCGCACGCTGCTGCGGCGCGGCGCCGGCGAAGCGTGGGCCGAAGTCGATTTTGTCGGCACCGACGACATTAGCTACCGCGCCCGCTGGAGCGTGCGGCGCGCACGCGGCAAATCCGCTGGCAGCTTGCAAAAGTCAGGCATGACCTTGCACCAGCTACCAGCCCTGATCGCGCTGGGCGGCACCAAGACCGAAGTGGCGGCCGAGATCGTGCAGCGCGTCGGCCTGAGCTTCGAACAGTTCACGCGCGCCGTGCTGCTGGCGCAGAACGAATTTTCGGCCTTCCTCAAAACCGAGGAAAACGAGCGCGGCGAACTGCTCGAAACGCTGACCGGCAGCGCCATCTACAGCGCCATTTCACGCCGGGCGTTCGAGCGCTACAAGGCCGAACAGGCCGCCATGCAGCAATTGAGCGCGCGCCTGGCCGACCACACGCCGCTGACGCTTGACGCGCGCGCCGACGCCGAAGCGCAGTGCGCCACGGCCGACGCCGGCCTGGCAGCGGCCGATGCGCGCCAGGCGGCGCTGGAACAGCAATTGCGCTGGCACCTGGAAGCGGCGAAGCTGTTGCGCAGCCAGGCCGATGCCGAACAGGCGCTGGTGCTGGCCCGCAGCGCCGCAGACGAAGCAGCCGGCCGCCGGCGCCACCTGGACACGATTGACGCGGCCCAGCCGGCCCGCCCGCTGCTGGCCGAATGCGCCCGGCTGGACGCCGACAGCGCCAGCCTGCAGCAGGTCATCGCCACCGGCGCCGACGAACTGGCCCGCGCCTCCGCCTCGCACGAACGGGCCGTCGCTGCGCTCGCGCAAGCGGGAGTGGGCCTGAACGAGGCCGAACAGGCGCAACGCGCGGCAGCGCCCCTGCTTGACCAGGCCAAGGCCCTCGACGCCAGCGTCAAGGCCTTGGCGCCATCACACGCCAAGGCGACCGAGTCGCGCGACGCCGCGCAAGGGGAACTGGCCAGCGCCACGGCCGCGCTCGACGCGCTGGCCGGGCAGCTAGGCGCAACCCATGCGGCGCACACCGCGGGATCCGAATGGCTGGAACAGCATCGGGGCCGGGAAGACCTGGCAGCCCAGTGGCCGCGCTGGGACACCCTTTTCACGCAAGCGGCGCAAGCTGCCCTGCACGACGCCCGTGTCGCTACCCAGCTCGATTCCGCACAACTGGCGTGCCAGGCCGACGCCGGCAAAGAAGCGCAAGCGGCAGCCGCGCTGGCCGGCACCGTCGAACAACTGGGAACCCTGGAAGCGGGCCGCCAGCAGGCCATTGCGGCATTTGCCGCATTCGACGGCGAACGGTTGCAGCGCCATCGCCAGGCGCTCGACCAGCGCCGCACCGCCCTGGCACTTGCCGAACGCACTTGGTCCGAGCTGGCCGCAAACCGCACCCGGCTCGACCTGGCGCGCGAACGCGCCGCAGCTTTGACGGCTGCAAATGCTGGCGCGCTGGCCGCACTTGCTGCGGCGGACCTGCAGGCTGGCGGCATGACAGCGGCACTGGCGCAAGCCGAGCGCTCGCTGCAAGGCGCCGAAATCGCATGCGCCGACAGCGTGGTCGATTTGCGGGCCACGCTGGCCGACGGCACGCCGTGCCCTGTATGCGGCAGCGAAGAACATCCCTACCAGCATCAGGACGCGGCCCTGCACGGCATGCTGGCAAGCCTGCGCGCCGAAGTTGCGCGCTGCCGCGAGCAGGTGCAGGCCAACGTTTCGGTCCAGGCGACCCAGCGCGCACTGGCCGCGACAAGCGCGCAGCAACTGGCGGCGTGCGAGCAAGAGGCCAACGCGCTTGCGGCAGCGCGTGAACGCCTCGACAGCGAATGGAAGGCGCTCGCCGAAGCACCCGTCGGCGAGGTAGGTAGCTGGCTGGCAAGCGAACTCGAACTCCTCAAGACGGGATCGGCGCAGCTCGACGAGCAGGAAAGGGCCGCGCGCGCCGCTGGCGTCGCCCGCGACGCCGCCCAGCGCGCGTGCGACCAGATCGCCGCCGACCATGCAAGCGCACAGGAGCTGGCCAATAACGCCCGCGCCGCGCTGGCAAGGTCGCACGCCGCCCATGCCGCAATAGAGGAACAGCGCGCACAGGCAGGGCAAGGCCTGGCCGCGCTGCTGCGCGAACTCGAGGCGGCCTTCCCCGCCATGCCCGGCTGGATCGCCGAATGGCAAGCGGATCCGTCGCTCTTTCGCAATGCGCGCGAGGCCGAGGTACGCGAATGGCGCGCGCGGTCGGCGCAGCACATCAGCCGTGCCGCGTCACTGGCCGCGCTCGGCGTAGAACAGCGCGCCAGCGAGCGGCGCCATGGGCAGGCACTGGCCGCGCACGCAACGGCCACAAGCGAATTTTCCCGCGTCGATGCCGACGTCAAGGACAAGTGCGCGCAACGCGCGGCGCTGTGGGATGGCCGCCCGGTACGCGACATCGAACAGGAACTGGGCACCGCGGTCGACACCGCCCGGGCGATGGTGGCGAGCCAGCAGGCCTTGGGCCAGGCTGCGCTGCAGGCCGAAACGCGGGCGCGCGAATCGATGGCGCACAGCGCGGCGCGCCTGGCAACGGTGCAGGCGCAGGCATTGGCCGGCGCCGAACGGCTCTCCGCCTGGCTGGCCGGCTACCCGCAGCGCCATCCAACGCTTGAACCGATTGCCGACAAGGCGCAGCTGGAACAAATGCTGGCACGCGGCGCGGACTGGATCGGCGCCGAGCGCGCTGCGCTGCAAGCAGTCGATGCCGCCGCCGCCAGCGCGGCCATCGTTTTGACGGAACGCCGCAGCCAGCACGCACTGCACTTGCAATCGGCGGCGCCCGACGCCAGCGGCGATGCGGCTGAACTGGCCGTCCAGCTCGACACGCTGGCGGTGCAGCGCAAGGACGCGCTGGCCGTCGCCGGCGCACTGCACCTCCAGCTGGCGCAGGACGATGTGCGGCGCGCCGGCGCCCAGGCGATGATGGCCGAGATTGAAAAGCAGCAGCTGGTCGAATTGCGCTGGGGCCGGATGAATGAGCTGATCGGTTCGGCCGATGGCAAGAAATTCCGCAACTACGCGCAGCAATTCACGCTCGACGTGCTGCTCGGCTATGCCAATATCCACCTGGGCCAGCTTGCCAAACGCTACCGGCTGGAACGGGTGGCAGGCGGCTCCGGGCCCTCGCTCGGCCTGCTGGTGCGCGACCAGGACATGGGCGGCGAGATCCGCTCGGTCAATTCGCTGTCGGGCGGCGAATCGTTCCTGGTGTCGCTGGCGCTCGCGCTCGGGCTGGCGTCGCTGTCGTCGAACCGGGTGCGGGTCGAATCGCTGTTTATCGACGAAGGCTTCGGTAGCCTGGACAGCGACACCCTGCGCGTGGCCATGGACGCCCTCGACGGCCTGCAATCGATGGGGCGCCGGGTCGGCGTGATTTCGCACGTGCAGGAGATGACGGAACGGATCGCCACCCGGATCGTGGTGCAACCGGCCGGCGGCGGCACCAGCAGCGTTACCGTGCAGTGAGCAGGCGCCTGGAACCGACCCGGACCTGCGAATGTTAAAATGCGCGCTTTTCACGCTTTGATATAGATCATGTCCAAACCTGCCCGCATTCTGACCTTCAAGTGTGCAAAATGCACCAAACCAGTCAAGGTTTACCTCCAGAAAGTGTCTGCCTGCTCCCATATCCAGCCCTACCTGGGCGTGTGCGAATGCGGCGAGCCGAAGCGCTACGCGACCGGTAGCAAGGACGCGGTCGAGTCCTTTATTCACTCCGTGGATGGCAGCTGGAGCCACCACCACTAAAAATAATTTTAAAAAATCCTAAAGTTTAGGTACGGAACGCCGATATCAGCAGTGTCAACCACTTTTCCGTACCAAAACACTGCCATGTCCATGTTCTCTTCCTCCGGCGCTCGCCCCGTCGCTTTGACCCCGTTTCCTGCTCCCACGCAGGCAGGGAAAAGCATCGGCCCGCAGTACATGCCGCCGAGCGGAAACGTGGCGGCGAAGTTGCCGACCGTCGATCCGGTGCCGACTGACAACGATATTGTCAATTTGTCGGCCCAGGGCTTGCAGGCCAAGGGCAACGATCTGGCCAAATCGACCACCGAAAGCGCCCAGAGCTTCATGACCGCGATCGCCAAGCGTTTGTTTGGCGAGGACACCGGCATTTCCAAGGTTGCCTACAACATGACCTCGTTTGCGTCGTCGTCGAGCACGTCGTCGTCGCGCACCGAGTCGAGCGGCCCCGAAGGCGCCACGCTGACCTCCTCGTTCAACATGAGCCAGAGCGCCAGCTTTACCGGCACCGGCCAGATCACCACCGACGATGGACGGGTTTTCGATTTCGAACTGAGCGTGAAGTACGAAGCGAGCGTCGAGACCACCACCACCGAGCCATTGAGCAACGGACCAAAAGCGATGGCCGCGCCGGACGAACTGGTGTTGACCGGCAAACCGCTGCCTGCCATCAAATTCCCGGGCAGCCTGGACGACTTGTTCAAGATGCTCAGCCGTGAACTGCGTACCGAAGTATCGGGCGCCAACGGCGAAGGCGGCGGCGACCTCACCTTGCGCCTGATGCGCCTGGTCGACCGCGCCGCCCTGCTGGCGCCGCGCGTGCGTCCCGACGATCCGGAAGCGACGCCGACCGAACGCGCCAAAGCGCTGGCCAGCTCCTACGTCAACGCGCCCGACCTCAACAGCCTGCCGGGCGCCTGAGTCGATCCATCCCCGCCTTAGTATAATAGGCGCTCCGCGCGCGGCTTTCGCACGCCCCTACTCCGTTTTGATCGACTCCATGCTCCCACACACTCCCGCCGACGCCCCCGCACGCATACACTGGACCGAGGCGGGCGAAGAGCGCTCGGCGCGCTGGCGTTCCGAGAACGGCATGCCAGCCCCGAAAAAAGTCGTGATCGCCAACGACCAGACGCCGGCCGACGTGGCCTACCGCCTTGCCTGCGAAGGCACGGCGCTGCTGTGGCGCGGCGACTTCCAGAATGCGCGCCAGCTGCTGCAGGCGCTCGCGCGCCGCGCCGACCACAAGGGCGACAAGGGTATGAAGGCCAAAGGCCTGAAAGCGAAGGCGCCCAAGGTGCCGGCCTCGCCCGCCGAAGCCTTTCACCTGCACCGCCAGGCGCAGTCGCAGCGGGCCCGCACGCTGGCCATGCTGCTGCTACCCTTCGACGGCGACTACACGATTCCGCTGCGCCGCGCGCCCGACGTCAAGCTGGCCTGCAACGAAGCCTACGGTCGCGGCGAAGAACCGTTCGTGGCCTCGATGCGCGAACTGCTTGGGCTGATCGGCGCGCATGAATGGCGCAAGAACGGCGTGGAAATTGCCGCGCTCGAGGAACGCATCTTTCCGCACTACGGCGTGTTTTCGCCGATCCGGGGCGAATACGTGGAGCTGGTGGCCAACGCCCCGCTGCCGCCCGGCGCCAAGGTCGCCTTCGACATCGGCACCGGCACCGGCGTGCTGGCCGCATTGCTGGCCAAGCGCGGCCTGCAGCACATCGTGGCCACCGACATGGATGCGCGGGCGCTCAGCTGCGCGCGCGACAACCTGCACCGGCTCGGCCTGGAGCAAACCGTCGAACTGATGAAGGCCGATCTGTTTCCCGACCGCCGCGCCGACCTGGTGCTGTGCAATCCGCCATGGCTGCCAGGTCGCCCGAGTTCGTCGCTGGAATACGCCGTCTACGATCCGGACAGCCGCATGCTCAAGGGCTTTTTGAGCGGCGTGGCGGCCCATTTGGCGCCCGACGGGCAAGCCTGGCTGATCCTGTCGGACCTGGCCGAGCACCTGGGCCTGCGCCCGCGCGCGGACCTGATGGCCTGGATCGAGGCCGGCGGCCTGAAAGTAATCGAGCGCCACGACGTGCGTCCGACCCATCCACGGGCCAGCGATGCCAGCGATCCGCTGCATAAAGCACGTTCGGCGGAGCTCACTTCGCTGTGGCGTTTGGGCGCGCGCTAACTGCCCTTGTCGGATTTGCCGGGGTGCTGTACAATTCGCCTGCGGGGTGGAGCAGTCTGGCAGCTCGTCGGGCTCATAACCCGAAGGTCACAGGTTCAAATCCTGTCCCCGCAACCAAATGTGCAAAGCCGCTGACCTCGCAAGGGTTCAGCGGCTTTTTGGTGTCTGGGGACGCTCTACCCAGTTGCTGGAAGTTTGGGTCAGCTTCATTTTTGTCTTTTTGAACGGGATCAGCAAGTCGATGTCGGCATCGATTTGTTGTGGCAGGCAGCGCCCCGTCGCATCGGCCATATAGGAAATGTGTATGCGGGCGTCGGCTTGCAGCGCGGCATGCGTATTGGCGTCGACCTGATGGAGGCAGCCGGTTTCGGGGTGCACCCATATTTTCGCTACCAGTTTTTTCCCGATACCCGTCTCGCTCTGCTGGAATTCGGTCCAGCTCTTCCCATCGATCACCTGCCCCTCCAAGCGCAGCGCCTTTAGTTGCGGATCCGGCAGCTCGCCCGTTATTTCGACGATCGCATTGATCATGGTGACGATGCTTTTCCCCCTGTCTTGTGAGGCGCCTGGCAAGGGATTGACTTCGGTGGTGCTGTACACCGGATTGCCATTCTCCCACCCCGTCAAATGCGAGCGGAAACGCTTGGGCGTGAGTGGATCGCGTCCAAAGGTGACGGCGATATCGATATCGCCGGGGACGAACTGTTTCGAAGCCTTTGCCTGCGCGAGGGTCTTGTTCCAAAGTGTGTCGTCGGCCCGCGCGGGCAGTGACAGCAAAAGGAGAATAGCAAACCCGAGGCGAAAAATGAGAGTGACAAGTTTCACGTAGACATTCACATTGAAAATCGATTGATAGAATTTTGTTATTTTAACAGATTTTCCAGCGGCCGCAGGGGAAAATGATACACATGGAAAAGAATATTGAAAAAATCCGTATCATGATTAACCCTGCCGATCAGCAAAGCCGTTGCCCCCCTCATGGAATCAACGGCTTTTTGGACGCTGGGTTCCGGTTCGCTATGGTTTCGGACAATCCCGAAATTCATTTGGCAAGGCAAGCAGCGATTGGGCCAGCTCAGCTACCCCCCTCAGCCGCAAGCAGGGCGCCGAGCGCGATTGCCGACGCCAATTTCACTATGTTCAGTTCGTTAAATTTTTTCATACATTCAGTCGGCTAGTCGAGGCGGCGATTCTAGCAGCGAAATTAGCATAACGACAAGCAGGATGTCTTTACCAGGCTGCCTACCAAAGCTACCCGCTGTTTCATTCGAGCTGCTTTACTCCGGCCTCGAAAAAATGGGGCCCGCAGCACTGCCCAGCGGTCTCCAGCAACGCTTCGAGCCGTTGGTCATCGATGAGAAATGTCGCCTGGTCGTCCATATCCGCCGTCAGCGCCCGCCACCCGATATAGGCGCCGTAAGCCCACTCGCGCCTGACCAGTGCCTCGCTCCCCGTGCGTTTTCGCGCATCCGACATACATTGCTCAATCTGTTCCGCCGTGCGTGCGGTGACGTCCGCGTAGGAAAGCCAGGGGCCCTTTGCTCTCGATTGCATGGCGATATCCTCGATCAACGTGTGTCTGTTCTGCACTCGCGTTGCCGCGCACGTCAGCGAAAAAATGCGCACATTTGTCAGACCCCATCGACCGAAATGAGTTTCGCTTACTGTGCCGGGCCCCGAGCCTGGCAGTCGTTTCCCGGCCTCGAATCCGCGACAGGCGTGAGTGCGATATGGAACTGGCGCAAAGTCAAGTATTCCCCGATCAAGCCGATAAGCAGTCCCATCAGCGCTGCCACTAGCCGGATCGCGTCAAGACCAACTTGTCTTAGTTCGTTGTCAGCAAGATTTTCAGAGCGCCCTTCCCACCCTGGCCGCGCGCCGGGGCCAAACAGCAAGAGGTCGACGTTGACCGTATGCGCCGCATATCCAAGCAGGTAATCAAACTGTGGGCCGGAGATCAACTTGCTGAAGCTGTCGGAAAGCAGCTGCAATATCGTCCTGCTTGATTGACACGCTTCGCCTGGGTTGCGAAATATGATCTGTTCCAACAACAATTGAATTTGACGATCCGCGCGCAACGCAGGAGCCGGGCATGCGCAATCCATTATCTCTCCTTGAAACCGAGTGCACTCGGGCTGCGAGACAATTGTGCGCCTTCCTGGGATTTACTTTCAGTACCATTCGATATGGACTCGAAAATAGCTCATGACGAACGCGCGCGCTTCAGTAATCGACTGAAAAAGGCCTTGGCCGACGCGGGCCTTGGCGTTTCACCGGGTGCCTTCACGCGTGCTTATAACGCGCGGGCCGACGGCTCCGCCGTCAGCACCCATGCGGCGCGCAAGTGGCTGGGCGGCGAGGCCATCCCCACGCACGAAAAAATCATCATCCTTTCCATTTGGCTCGGCGTCAGCGCGGCGTGGCTTCGCTTCGGCGATGTTGACCTTGAGCTCGTCAGCCATGAAGTCATCAAAGAATCCGAGATTTCCACACCGGCGCTGGCCTTGTTGAAAGATATTCTTTCCCTGCCCAAGCGCGAGCAGCGAACCATCCGGGCGATCGTGGATGCCTTCTTGCGCTCCAATAGCGACAGCGAACAAGAACTCGCGTAGCGACCAGCGGATACACCGCTTTAAAGTTGCCCACGTGCACGTCCTAGCTGCTATACTCCGGCCTCGAAAAAATGGCGCCCGCAGCACGGCGCCTGCCATCGGACCCTTGTTGAACCGAGCCCGACTCCCGCAGCCGGGCTTTTGCTTTTCCAGTGCTGCAGATGAGAGACAAAAAAGATAACGCCACATTCGACCTGCCCGGTTTCGGCGCTGCCAGCGCCCTGCTCCACCCGCCGGCCGAAGCGCGCCGCACCACGGTGCCGCGCCAGCGCAAGGTCGTCGTCAAGCAGCAGCAGCTCGAACTGCTCGACGACACCGATGCCACCGGCCTGCCGCTATGGCGCCGCGACGACAATACCGATGTAACCGGCTTGCCCATCTGGGCTGCCGCCTGACGCGCCTGTTACACTTGGCCGTCCCTTTTATATGACGGCTTGCATCACCATGAATCCAATTCCCTTCACCACCCTGCCCCTGACCGCCTCCTTCCTGGCCAACCTCGACACGCTGGGCTACCACCAGATGACGAACATCCAGGACAAGAGCCTGCCGCACGTGCTCGAAGGGCGCGACCTGATCGCCCAGGCCAAGACCGGCAGCGGCAAGACGGCCGCCTTCGGCATCGGCATCCTGCACAAGCTCAACCCGGCCTGGTTCGCGGTGCAGGGCCTGGTGCTGTGCCCCACGCGCGAACTGGCCGACCAGGTCGCCAACGAATTGCGGCGCCTGGCGCGCGGCGAAGCCAACATCAAGGTGCTGACCCTGACCGGCGGCGCGCCGATGCGCCCTCAGGTCGCCTCGCTCGAACACGGCGCCCACATCGTGGTGGGCACCCCGGGCCGCATCCGCGACCACCTCGGCCGCGGCACGCTGAACCTGGCCAATGTGCAGACCCTGGTGCTCGATGAAGCGGACCGCATGACCGACATGGGCTTCTACGACGAGATCGCCGGCATCGTCAGCGCCTGCCCCAAGCGCCGTCAGACCCTGCTGTTCTCGGCGACCTACCCGGACGATATCCGCCGCGCCACCGAGCTGTTCCTCAACAACCCGGTGGAAGTCATCGTCGAAGCGCAGCACAAGGGCGACCAGATCGAGCAGCGCTTCTATGAAGTGGGCTTCGACGAGCGCGACGCCGCTGTGGGCCGCCTGCTCAAGCATTTCAAACCCGGTTCGGCGCTGGCGTTTTGCAACACCAAGGTCCATTGCCGCGAACTGGCCGCCGAACTGCAGCATCAGGGTTTTTCGGCCCTGGCCTTGTACGGCGAACTGGAACAGCGCGAGCGCGACGAGATCCTGGTGTTGTTTTCCAACCGCAGTTGCTCGGTGCTGGTGGCCACCGATGTGGCCGCGCGCGGCCTCGACATCGCCAACCTGGGCGCGGTGATCAACGTCGACATCTCGAAGGACACCGAAGTGCACATCCACCGCGTGGGCCGCACCGGCCGCGCCGGCGAGAGCGGACTGGCGCTGTCCCTGTGCGCACCGAACGAGAAAAAATGGGTCAGGCTGATCGAGCAATACCAGAGCGCCCCGGTCGACTGGTACCAGCTCGACGAACTCGACGAAGACCTTGACGAAGCAGCCCCGGCGCCGATGGTCACGCTGGTGATCATGGGCGGCAAGAAAGACAAGTTGCGCCCGGGCGACTTGCTCGGCGCCCTCACCGGCGACGCCGGGCTGACCAAGGAACAGGTCGGCAAAATCAATGTGTTCGAGTTCATGACCTATGTGGCGCTTGAACGCGGCGTGGCCGAAAAAGCCTTCCAGCGCCTGAACGCGGGCAATCCGCTCGGCCCCGATTTCGGCAACATCAAGGGCCGCAGTTTCAAGATGCGCTTCATCGAGGCGTGAAGCGTTTCCATCCTCAAAGTTAACATTGCCGTCTTTACATCGCCTATACTCATAGACGGGGATGTCCCTCCCCTTGTCGTTCCGCCATGCGCGGGACGCCAACTTCTTGCACACAAATTAAGAGCAGAGCGCCGTATTGACCGGGTTTGTGGGATGCTGTCAACATACCTGATGTAACAGTGTATTACGCTGCGCGCGAAAGGTGACCGCGCGGGACAAATCTGGCATTATTGCTGCGAATAAACATCAATTTTCGGGATCCCATGCTAATGAACAAAGAAGTCGTAAGTGATGAGAGCGAAGTACTAAGGCAAGCCTTCCTGCGCGGAGCCGGTATTGCGCCGGACGCGATCGGCAGCATGACGCCGGAGCTGATGGAGCTGCTTGGCAAATTGATGAGCAAATGCGTGCAAGGCACGATCGACCTGCTGGCCCTGCGTTCGCTGGTCAAGCAAGAGGTCAAGGCCGATGTCACCATGGTGGTACTGCGCAATAACAATCCCCTCAAGTTTTTCCCCGACAGCCAGACCGTGCTGACCCAGATGCTGCGCAAGAAAATGCCCGGCTTCATGGAGCCGCTCGAATCGATCGACGACGCCTACCGCGACCTGCGCGGCCACCAGAAAGGCGTGGTGGTCGGCACCCAGGCCAGCATGGACAAAGTCATCCGCCGCCTGCGCCCCGAGCGCATCGAGTCGAACCTCAAGTCCAACCCGCTGCACGCGCTCGTGCCGTTCCAGCGCAAGGCCGCACTGTGGGACTTGTACCGCCAGCAGCACCTGAGCGTGGCGGGCGAATCGCAAGACCATTTCAAGACCTTGTTCGGCTCCGATTTCCTGGAAGCCTACGAAAATGAAGTGGCCCGGAATGCCGGTTCCGACCATGTCTGACCAGGTGCCTGTCGATCTGTCGTGGACCCGCATCAACGAGATCGGCAAGCGCTCGACCAATCAAGACACGGTCGGTGAAAGCTTTCACGAGTCGCTGGCCATCTTCGTGGTGGCCGACGGCGCGGGCGGTCACGAAGGCGGCGAAGTCGCCTCGCGCGTCGTCGTCGACGCCATCCTGACCTGTTTCATGGAGCAGCCCGCGTTCGGCCCCGACGCCCTGCTCAGCTATGCCGAATGCGCCAGCAGCGACGTGGCCAGCCGCAAGGCGGCCGAACCGCGCTATGCCGACATGAGCACCACGGTCGCCTCGCTGCTGATCGACCGCGCGCGCGGCGAAGCCTTGTGGGCCCATCTTGGCGACACCCGCGTGTACCTGTTCCGCGGCGCCCGCCTGCACGCCATGAGCAAGGACCACAGCCTGACCCAGCAACTGATCGACGCCGGCTACGCGCGTCCGGAACACCTGCGCATCCACCCGCAGCGCAATATCCTGTTCGCCGCCATCGGCGCCGAAGGCGACACCCAGATCGAACTGTCGGCCGGCGCCACGCGCCTGCTGCCCGGCGACGCGCTGCTCATCTGCACCGACGGCCTGTGGGAATGGGTGGTCGAAGCGGACATGGAACGCACGCTGGCGCAATCGTCCAGCTCCGAACAATGGCTGGCGGCGATGTGCCGCCTGGCCGCAGACAACATTATCAATACGGGTAAAGTGCGCGACAACTTCTCCGCCTACGCGATCCTGGTGCACAAGGCGGGAGCATGAGCGCGCTCGCCATCGCCGGTTCCGAAAACTGCCTGCCGATCGGCACGCGCCTGACCGATTTCGAAATCACCGGCATTCTCGGTGAAGGCGGCTTCGGCATCGTCTACATCGCCTTCGACCATTCGCTCCAGCGCAACGTCGCGATCAAGGAATACATGCCGGGCGTACTGGCTGCGCGCGCCGACGACCACAGCATCCGGGTGCGTTCCGAGCGCCACCAGGAGACTTTCAACGTCGGCCTGAAAAGCTTCATCAACGAAGCGCGCTTCCTGGCCCAGTTCGACCACTCGTCGCTGGTCAAGGTATACCGTTTCTGGGAACAGAACCAGACCGCCTACACGGCCATGCAGTACTACGACGGCCGCACCATCAAGGACATCGTCACCAGCTCGCCCGAACTGATCAACGAGGAATGGTGCCGCAAAATCCTCAAGCAGATTCTCGACGCGCTCGAAACGCTGTACACGATGCGCATCCTGCACCGCGACGTTTCGCCCGACAACATCATCGTCCAGGAAAACGGCGACGCCGTGCTGCTCGACTTCGGCTCGGCGCGCCAGATCATTGGCGACCGCACGCGCGGCCTGACCGTCATCCTGAAGCCGGGCTACGCCCCGGTCGAACAGTATGCCGGCGACGCCTCGCTCGACCAGGGCGCCTACACCGACATCTACGCGCTGTCGGCGGTCATCTACTTCGCCATCATGAAAGAGGCGCCGGCGACCTCGATCGCGCGCATGGTCAAGGATCCGATCGTGCCGCTGGCAGAGCGCGGCGTGGACGGCTACAGCCGCGAATTTTTGGCCGCGCTCGACAAGGGCCTGGCGGTCATGGCGCACGAACGCCCGCAAACCATCGACGCCTTCCGCGAACTGCTGGGGATCGCTTCCTCGGGCACCCCCCGCGCGCGCGGCGACACCCAGCGTTTTGCCACCATGCGCCGCCTGCCCGAGCCGGGCACGCCAGTGACCGAACGGCCGCCCCAGGGCAGCGCGCCGGGCACGTCGCCAACGATGCCCAACAGCGGCCCGCCGCTCAAGAAGCCGGTGGCCGCTGCCAAAAAAGCCGCGCCAAAGAGCGCCACGCCCAAGCACAGCCTGAATGCGCAAGCCCCGCGCTGGGCCACGCGCGCCGCGCTCGGCCTGGCGCTGGTGGCCATCATCGGTTTTGGCGCCAAGTGGCTGCTCGACACCCCGTCCGACATCCTGATGCCGGCCACCCAGGCCGAGGCCGCGGTGGCCCTGCCGGACGCCTCCCCTGCCCCGGCGCCAACACCCGAAGTCGCTGCCGTGGTCACGCCTGCCGCAACCACGCCTGACCCGGCGCCGGTACCGGTTCCTGACGCGACGCCGGCCGACACCTCGCCGGTGCTGGCCGAAGCCGCGCCCGCCCTGGAAGACAAGCCGCTGGCGCCGGAGACCGCAAGCTTCCGCCTGGCCGTCAAGCCATGGGGAACCGTGTATGTGGATGGCAAGGAAAAAGGGGTCACCCCACCGCTGAAACGGCTGGTGCTACCTGCGGGCAAGCACAAGATCCGTATCGTCAACCCGAGTTTCCCCGACTACAACATGGACGTAAACCTTTCCAAGGGCAAGTCCGGCACGATTGAGCACGATTTTGCAGCACATTCCAAATAAAAACATTATGATCGTTGCCATGAACCGATCCCTGACCCACAGCTTCCTCGCGGCCATCGCCGGCGCCGCACTCCTGTCCGGCTGTGAAGTCCTGCCAACGCAGCAAGAAACCAAGCCGACTGCGGCACGGCCGGCGCACCCGGCCACGTCCAAGCCGACGCCTTCGCAGGGCACGCCGTCAACCCCGGCGCCCAATGTCAGCGCCGACCAGCTGGCGCTGCGCGAAGGCATCGAACTTTACAACAAGGGATCGTACAGCGACGCCATCAAGCGTCTTGCGGCGCCGGAGATTGGTGCCGCCAGCAAGGCAACCCAGGTCCAGGCGCTCAAGTACACGGCCTTCAGCTATTGCGTGTCGTCGCGCCAGACGCTGTGCCGCCAGGCGTTCGAAAAAGCCTTCAAGCTCGATGCGGGCTTCGACCTGCAGCCGGGCGAGCACGGGCATCCGCTGTGGGGGCCGGCCTTTGCGCGCGCCAAAAAAGGCAAGTAAACGACAACGCGAACAACAAAGCACGACAGCTTCGCTGCCGTGCTTTTTTTTCGCCCTCTGAACGCTTGGTGGAATGCGCTTCGCTTTTCCACCCTACAGTCTGAACACAATGTAGGGTGGAAAAGCGCAGCGCATTCCACCACGCATACCACAGACCAAAAAAAAGCACGGCAGCTAGGCTGGCGTGCTTTTTTTGCGCTGCGGGTGCTTAGTTACGGACCACGCGCTTGTACTCATTGGTGCGGGTGTCGATTTCGATCACGTCGTCGGTGCTGACGAACAGCGGAACCTGGACCGTGTGCGAATACGATTCGATCGCGTTTTCGATCTTGGCTTCTTTCAGGACGTTGCCCGACGTATTGCCCTTGACCGCAGGCTCCGAGTAGGCGACCTTGCGTGCGATCGTGGTTGGCAGTTCAACCGAGATGGCCTTGTCGTTGTAGAAAACGGCTTCGCATTCCATACCGTCTTTCAGGTAGTTGAGCGCTTCGCCGAGGTTTTCTTCTTCGATTTCGTACTGGTTGTAGTCGGTGTCCATGAACACGAACAGCGGATCGGCGAAATACGAGTAGGTGACCGGCTTCTTGTCGAGAACGACAACGTCGAACTTGTCGTCGCCGCGGAACACGTTTTCCATCGGGCTGTTGGTCAGCAGATTTTTCAGCTTCCATTTGTAGGTAAAGCCCGTGCGGCTCGAACCGTTGACATCCGAACGCAGAACGATCCAAGGCTTGCTGTCAACCATGATGATATTGCCGACGCGAATTTCTTTTGCAGGTTTCATAAAGAGTGTACGTAAAAAGTGGGTTGCATAAAAATCATACTGTCGCCTGCTGGCTTAGCGCCGGAAGCTCACGTTTGATCGAGTAAAAATACTGTAGAAATTAACCGGGCATTATACCCTAGTTTTCTGGCTCAGCGATTCGGCAAAGGACAGCAAATTGCCGACCAGGTCGCCCAGCGCCAGCATCTGCTGCTCCCAGGCGTCGGCGTGCCGTGCCAGCAGCGGCATGTCGGCCTGGAACTGGCGCCACAGCGCGGGCCAGTCGGGCGCTTCGGCCAGCGCCCCGTTCCAGCCCAGCGACAGCGCCGCCAGGGCCTCGCCAGGGGCCGCGTAGCGCTGCAGGAAGGCGCGCAGCTTCACGTGGTGCAGGTCCTCGTCCTGCGGGTAGATATGCCACACGAAGGGCCGCCCCGCCCACTGGGCGCGCACGAACGAGTCCTCGCCGCGCACAAAATTGAGGTCGCAGGCCCACAGCAGGCGGTCGTAATCGGGCTGCGCCACGAAAGGCAGCACGCGCACGGTCAGCGCACCACGGCGTGCCACCGCGCCGGGGCGCGCCGGCGACCCCAGGAATGCTTCAACGGCGTCGAGCGCCACCCCTTCCGGCACCAGGCAGGCCACTGCGTGCGCGCCATGCTGCCAGGCGTCGAACAGCGCGGCGACCGGCGCGTGCGGATAGCAGAACAAGGACACTTTGGTCGCCGCCAGTTCCGCCGCGCCCACGCCGTACTGCGCCAGGAAGGCCGCCACGGATGCCGGATCGCCCTGGAACTGGGTGCGCTGCTGCTCGAGGTGCGCTTCGCGCAGCAAGCCGCCGGTCCTGCTTGTAAAGCCGGGGAAGAAAAAGTGTTTGGTCAGCGGCAGGCGCGGATGCATCGACGGCAAGCTGTGGCAGCCCTCGACCCAGTCCTCGGCGCTCAAGCCTTCCAGGTTGAACCATACCGGGCGCGGCGTGCGGGCCGCCATCGCCTCGATATACGCGGGCGGGATATCGCAGGCGAAAAATTCGATGACGATATCGGCCACGTCGGCCGGGGCGAACTGGGCGTCCTGCCCGCGCCAGTGGTGCACGCTGACCCCGCCCACCTGCTGCTGCGCGGCGCCGGTGTCGAGGCCCGGACAGATCCGGGCAAAGCTGTTCAGGTCGTCCACCCACAAATGGACGGCAATGCCGTGCTCCTGCTGCAACTGGCGCGCCAGGCGCCAGCAGATGCCGATGTCGCCGAAGTTATCGACCACCTTGCAAAACAGCGCCAGTGAAATTGATTTGTCAGACATGGTGGGGATGAATGTGTGCGTCGCGGAATGATAGCCGATCCCGCGTGGAAAAAAACCGTTAATTAAAAGTTAATTGCCACCCTAAATATCTAAACTTGTGCGGCCACGCCCTGTCCAAATCCTACCAGTACGGAGGCCAGCCCCATCCGCAACGCAGCGTTGCCCAGGAGCTGCGCCTTGCAATCGTCCTGGTTCCGCGTGCCCTGCCAACACCGTTCCCTCGCGGCAGCGCAGGCGCACATACGTTTTGCGAAGTGGAATGGCCAGGGCCTTGCAGGGAGTCCGGCCTGACGAGAACACGAGAACGCCTCTCGAAGGCTGAACGGGACTGGTACTACCGCTCGCCGTAAGAGCAACAATAAAGGAGAGTTAGTCATGAATGAATTTCAAAACGCTGGTTATGGATATGGCGACCCGCAATTCGCGCCACAGGGTTTCCTCGGCGGCTTGCTCGGTGCGCCGCTGGGCGGCTTGATCGGACGTGGTGTTGGCAGCCTGTTCGGCAATGCGCGCCTGGGTAACCAGATCGGTCAATTTGCCGGCGGCATCGGCGGCTCGCTGCTGCCATTCGGCGTCGACCCCGTCCAGCAAGCGCAACAGCAAATGATGCAGCAGCAGATCCAGCAGCAGCAACTCCAGGAACTGCAACAGGCCCAACTGGCGCAGCAACTCAATCCCCAGGGCTGGTTTGGCAACCTCATCGGCCAGGTAGGCCGTCCTCTGGGTGGCGCCATCGGCGGCATCTTTGGCAACTCGGGCGTTGGCAGCACCATCGGCGGCATCGCCGGCTCGCTGGGCAAACTGCTGCCCTTCGGCGTCGATCCCAGCATGATGGCCCATCCCCAGGTGCTGGCCCAGATCCAGCAGCAGCAACTGTTCCAGCAGATCCAGCAACTGCAACAACAACTGCAACAGCAGCAACAGCAATATGCGCAACTGGCCCAGGCCATCGCGCAGCAGCAGCAACAGCAACAAGGTCAGCAAGGCCAGATCGCGCCGCAAGGCTGGTTTGGCAACCTGATCGGCCAGGTTGGCCAACCGCTGGGCGGCGCCATCGGCGGCCTGTTCGGCAATTCTCAGTTGGGCAGCAACATCGGCAACGTGGCCGGCCAGATCGGCCGCATGCTGCCGTTCGGCGCCGATCCCGTGGCGCAGGCCTATGCACAGCAGCAAATGGCACAAGCCCAACTGCAGGGCAATAGCTACTACCCGGTCCAGGGCATGCAATACGCCCAGCAGCCAACGCTGCATTAATGCCCACGCCCTGATCCAGGGCTGGCGCAGCGGCCCCCTCGGCAATGACGGGGCCGTCAACACCGCAAGGAGAGCTGCATGAAAAAAATACGCTTCATTGTCCGCGGGCCCGAAGACGGCAAGGCGCTTGCGGACTTCCTCGCCATGATAAAAAACGACCCCGATCTGGAACTGGTCGACCTGATTGGCCCCGCGAACCACCCGCACACGGCGGTCGTCGCGGTCGCCGCCGAACTTGCGCCCTCCTTCGAGCAGCGCTTCCACAACCTGAAACAACTGATGATCGAGCAGGATCGCCCATTGTCGCTCTTCGACAAAATAGGCGACGTCCCGCAGCGATCGGAAAGGAATACAAATGCCTAAAAATCCTGATGGCGGACCGGCCAGCCCAAGCGATGCCGGCGCGCCGGGCGCCGGCAATGGCGACGAACGCCGCAGCGCTCCCCGCCCTAACGAAGCACGTCCCGCTGCAGCGGGCGAAACACGCCCCGGCGGCACCGTGAGCCCCGCCTCGGCCGAAGGTCCTGGCGCCCAGCCCGGCGGCAAGAAGACCATAGGCGAACGCAAGAAACAATACCTGATCGCCCCACGCCACCCGGACGGGCTGACCCCCATGGGGTTCTCGCCGCTGTCGCTGTCGTCGGTCGAACAGGCGCTCAAGAACAGCCCTGACATCGAGATCATCGACACGGTCGGGCCCAAGAATATCGTCGGCGTGATGGCCGACGGCATGGGTGGCGGCCAGGGCGTGCTGGTGGCGCGCATGACGGACCAGAAGGCGGGCATCCTGCACCAGCAGGGCCAGGGCCGCCTGGTGGTCGAACGCGACCAGTACCTGGGGCTGATGGATCAGCAAGTGCAACCGAATTTCGTGACCAGCACCATCCCGCAAAGCGGTCCGGCCTTTACCGCCGTCATCCAGGTGGTCAGCAAGGACGGCGCACCGGTGGCCGACGCCGAGGTTTCCCTGTTCGGCAGCATGCTGCCCGCGACCGCCACCACCGACGCCAGCGGCCACGTGACCCTGACCCTGTTCGGCGAAAATGAAAGCTCGATCCGCAGCCTGTACGTCAAGCCCAAGTCCGACTACTGGAGCTTCTACCAGCGCGACCCCGAAGTGGGTACCGAGGAACCGAACGTGGTGATGCTCAAGGCGCTGTCCGACTGGCCGTCGCTGGCCGGCTTCCCGCGCGCCAAGACCGTCGGCTGGGGCCAGAAGGCCATGCGCATGGACCAGTTGCCGGCCACCTACCGTGGCCAGGGCATCAAGATCGCCATCATCGATTCCGGCGCGGCCACCACCCACGAGGTATTGAACCGGATCCGCGCCGGCTTCGACATCGTCAACAAAAAAACCTCGCCGAACACCTGGAACGAAGACAGCCTTGGCCATGGTTCGCATGGCGCCGGCATCATCGGCGGCGCCGACCTGGCGTTTGGCATTCGCGGCTTCGCCCCCGAGGCCGAGCTGCACGCCTGCAAGCTGTTCCCGGGCGGCCAGGTCAGCCAGCTGATCGACGCGCTCGAGTACTGCATCGAAAAACAAATCGACGTGGTCAACCTGAGCCTGGGCGGCGCTCAACCGTCGGAAGCCCTCGAGCAGCAAATCCAGCGCGCCAAGCGGGCCGGCATTGCCTGCATCGTCGCCGCTGGCAATTCGGGTGGTCCCGTCCAGTATCCGGCCTCGTCGCCGCACGTGCTGGCGGTGGCCGCGGTAGGCAAGCTCGATGAATTCCCGCCCGACAGCTACCACGCCCAGACCTTATCCCAGAACGTGGACGCGAACGGGTATTTCACCGCCAGTTTCAGCTGCTACGGCCCGCAGGTGGCGGTGGCTGGTCCGGGCGTGGCGATTACCTCGAGCGTGCCGCCGAATAACTATGCGGCGTGGGACGGCACTTCCATGGCGGCGCCCCACATCACCGGGCTGGCGGCCCTGGTGCTGGCGCACAATCCGGAGTTCCAGGGCATATACCGTACGCGCGGCGCCGAGCGGGTCGAACGCCTGTTCCAGCTGATTCGCATGAGCGCGCGCAGAGTCAGCCTGGCCGATCCGACCCGGGTGGGCCTGGGCCTGCCCGACGCGGTGGTCGCCGTCGGCCTGCAGCAGCCAGCCGTGCAACCCCAGGCCACGCACGCGGGCGCAATCGGTTCGCTGATGGGGCAAGGCCAGGGTGAGCGTCCGCTGGGCGGCATGGTGGGGGGAATCATGGGCGCCATGCTGCCGATTCAGCAACAATACCCATTCCCGATCATGGGCATGCCGATCTACAACCGGCCGATCTGGTAAGTCCGAGGGGGCAGACCCGTTTTTTCTTTCGAGGGGTCTGACCCCGGTTGTGTTGGCAGCACAAATGCAAAAAGCCGCTCAAGGCGGCTTTTTCACTCAACTGGCGTCCCCAAGGGGATTCGAACCCCTGTACTCACCGTGAAAGGGTGATGTCCTAGGCCTCTAGACGATGGGGACAGAAATCTGTCCTGAATGGTACAACCCATCCTGACCTGTACAGCAAAAACTGTCGCACCAACAAAAAACCCTGACAAGTCAGGGCGTTTAGCGATACTAAACCACTGCTACTTCTCGAATCCTGGCGTCCCCAAGGGGATTCGAACCCCTGTACTCACCGTGAAAGGGTGATGTCCTAGGCCTCTAGACGATGGGGACCCGGTACTGCAATCAGGTAGTGGCATCTACCTGCACCTCACATTGAAATCTCTTCGCAACTGAAAACTTGGTGGAGGTAAGCGGGATCGAACCGCTGACCTCTTGCATGCCATGCAAGCGCTCTCCCAGCTGAGCTATACCCCCCGTATCGCGAAGAAGCAAAATTATAGCCTACAGGTCTGCAATATGCAAATGCCTGAGCAATAAAAATTAAAGATATTTTTTCACACGCTCCAAAACCACTGTGCGGCCGAACAACACCAGCACCGCATCGATGGCCGGCGTCTGCAGCTGGCCGGTCAGCGCCAGGCGCAGCGGCATGGCCAGTTGCGGCATTTTCAAGCCGTTGGCGGCGAGCACTTCCTTGATCATCGCCGCCAGCGCTTCCTTGCTGAACTCCACGTCCGCGCAACGCTCGGCGAACTGCGCCAGCGCCGGCTTGACCGCGTCGGTCATGTGCTGGGCCAGCAGCGCCGCGTCCGGCTGCGGCGTGCGGTAGAACAGCATGGCCGCATCGGCCAGCTCATTGATCGTATTGGCGCGCTCTTTCATCAGGCCCAGGGCAGCTGCCAGTTCGGGGGCGCCGTCGAACTGCGCGCCCTGCGCGGCCATCAGCGGGCGCGCCAGATCGGCTAGGCGCGTGTTGTCGGCGGCCTTGATGTAATGATTGTTCAGCCAGGCCAGCTTTTCCATATTCATTTGCGCGGCCGACGAGCTCAGGTGGTCGGTATCGAACCACTCGCAGAACTGGGCCATCGAAAACACTTCCTCGTTGCCATGGCTCCAGCCCAGGCGCGCCAGGTAGTTCAGCATGGTTTCCGGCAGGTAGCCCATGGTCGCAAATTCCATGACGCTGGCCGCATGCGTGCGCTTGGACAACTTGGCGCCGTCGGGACCCAGGATCATCGGCAAGTGACCATACTGCGGCAAGGGGGCGCCGATGGCGCGCAGGATATTGATCTGGCGGGGCGTGTTGTTCACATGGTCGTCGCCGCGCAGCACGTGGGTAATCTGCATGTCCCAGTCGTCGACCGCCACGCAGAAGTTGTAGGTCGGGGTGCCGTCCGGGCGCGCGATGATCAGGTCGTCCAGCTCGCGGTTGGAAATGGTGATGGCGCCCTTGACCACGTCATCCCAGCTGACATCGCCGTCCAGCGGATTCTTGAAGCGCACCACGGGCGCGCGATCGGCCGGCACCGGCGGCAGGGTTTTTCCTGCTTCCGGACGCCAGGTGCCGTCGTAGCGCGGCTTCTCGCCCAATTCCGTGAAACGGTCGCGCATGGCCTGCACTTCTTCCTTGGACGAATAGCACAGGTAGGCCGTGCCCGCTTCGAGCATCTGCGCCACCACCTCGCGGTAACGGTCCATGCGCTGCATCTGGTAGAACGGCCCTTCGTCATGGGCTAGCCCCAGCCACTGCATGCCTTCATTGATGGCCTGCACCGCTTCCGGCGTGGAACGCTCCAGGTCGGTGTCCTCGATGCGCAGGATGAACGTGCCGCCGAAGTGGCGGGCGAACGCCCAGCTGTACAGCGCCGTGCGGGCGCCGCCAAGGTGGAGGTAGCCTGTAGGGCTGGGAGCAAAACGGGTGCGGACGACGGTCATGGTGGCGAATAGGCAAAGGTAAAGAGCGCTATTTTACAGCCTCGCACTTGCAGCGCACCAGCATTCCCCACCCCTCCTTTCCCACGTGCTACAGCCGCGTCATGCGCTGGCGCAAAGTTCCCGGCTCCGATGCACGGCGTGTGAGCCGCGTCAACACTCGGGCGATTCGCCGTCTGATACTGGATGTATCAGTACTTGCCACAAAGACAATGCCATCCAACACGCCCGGCATCCGCTTGCTTCCCGGCAGGAAGCGCCCCCTCTCCAAGCGAGAACATCATGGAACGGCGAATCTTCTTAAAAATCGGAACCGGCGCAGCACTTGGCGGCGCCCTTGCCGCGTGCGGCGGCGGCGGACATCACGGGGGCGGCGGCAACCCGCCACCGCCACCGCCGCCCGAACCGGTGCGTGTGAAAGTGGCAGTGGGGTGGAACAATGTGGCGCTCGCCGCGATCCGCGCGACACGCCCTAGTCCGCCCATGGCGGCGCGTTCGCTGGCCATTGTGCATACCGCCATGTACGACGCCTGGGCCGCTTACGATCCCGTGGCCCTCGGCACCCGGCACGGCGGCTCGCTGCGCCGTCCACTGAGCGAACAGACCCTGGCCAACCAGCAGCGCGCGTTCAGCTATGCGGCCTATGCCGCGCTGCTCGACCAGTTCCCCGGCCAGAAGGCCGCGTTCGATGTCCAGATGGCCGTGCTGGCCTATCCGCCGGGCGCCGCATCCAGCGATGTCGGCGTGCCTCCGGGCCTGGGAACGCTGGCCGCACGCAACGTGATCGAGCATGCCCACGCCGACGGCGCCAACCAGCTCGGCAACTTGACCGCAGGTGGCCTGCCGTTTGCCGATTACAGCGGTTATGTGGCGCGCAATGCGCCGCTGGTGGTGGCCCAGGCCACGCCGCGCAGCGCCATCGCCGACCCGGCGCACTGGCAGCCGCTCACCTACCAGGACGCCAGCGGCGTGCTGCGCACCCAAACCTACCTGCTGCCGTTCTGGGGCCAGGTCAAACCGTTCGCACTGGCCTCGGGTTCGCAATACCGCCCCGCCGGGCCGGCCGTCTTCGGCAGCGCCGCGCTCACCGCCCAAGTCCGCCACGTCGTGGCCACCCAGGCCGGGCTGACCGAGACGCAAAAGGTGATGGCCGATTTCTGGGCCGGCAGCAAGGCCGGCGAACTGCCTTCGGGATACTGGATGCAGTTCGCGCAATTCGTGTCGCTGCGCGACCACCTGGATGAAGCGGGCGACATCAAGCTGCTCTTTGCGCTGTCGAACGCCCTGTTCGACGCCGGCATCGCCGCCTGGGATGCCAAGCGGGCTTACGATTCGGTGCGTCCGATCACGGCGGTGCGCTACGTGTTGTACGGCACCACCATCCAGGGTTACGGCTTCGACGGTCCGGCCGGCGGCTTGCGCACCATTGCTGGCGAAGCCTGGGTGCCCTACCACCTGCCCACCTTCCCGACGCCGTCCTTCCCCGATCATGTATCGGGCCACAGCACCTACAGCGCGGCGTCGGCTGAAGTGCTCAAGCTGTTTACCGGCAGCGACGCCTTCACTCACAGCGTGACCGCGGCGCCGCGCAGCATGCTGTTCGATCCCGCCCTTCCCACCAGCGCCGTCACCCTCGCGTGGGACAGCTTCAGCTATGCAGCCTGCGAAGCGGGCACCTCGCGCGTCTACGCCGGCGTCCATTTCGAGAATGCCGACGTCATGGGACGCAGGCTCGGTGAACAGGTCGGCGCCACGGTCTTTGCCAGGGCGCAGAATTATTGGCTTGGCCGGGCCTAGCCAGCTGACGTAGCAGAAAGCCCATGCAAAAAAAATGCCGTCTGAGGTCAGGCGGCATTTTCGATGGCCATGGCAACGCTTACGGCGCGGGCGACGTGGCCTCGTAGGCACCAATATCAAGCTTGCCCGTCACCGGACGCACCATCCCAAGCGCCACATGCTTGTATCCGGCCACCGGCACGAGTCCCGCCGCCGGCGTCGAGCCGGCATCGATCACCATGGCGTTCGGCGTCGGGCGCAGGTCGTACCTGGCCATGTTGACAAAGCCCGGCGCAACCGAACGGTAATTCGTCATTTGAACCGGGTTGACCTGGTTGCTCAGGGTTCCCGTTCCCGAGAAAATATTATTCTGCAGCAGGATCGGCGTCGTCACGCCCGCGCCCACCAGGACGAAATTGCCGCGCGACGTGTTGTCGTTCAAAAAGGTATTGTTGACCACGTACAGATTCTTGCCCGGATTGGTGGCGCCCTCCTCGCCGTAGGCGATCAGTGACGGATTCTGGTTCGCGGCCGGTTGCTGAATCACATTGCCGATGATGTAGGACGTGCCGGCATTGGGCAGGTCGATTTCATAGCTCGGCTGGCCTGCTGCGGTTGAACCCAGTTCCCCCGGGCGCAAGCTGGAAAAGCGGTTGTAGAAAATGATGTTGGTCTGTGCCCGCGACTTGAGGTTGTGGCCGACATTGGCGTCATGCGAAAAGTTGTAGCGAAAGGTCAGCTTGCGCACATTGCCGATATACAGATTATGGGTTTGCCCGGTGCCATAGCCGTTATGCCCGAACTCGCTGTTTTCGATCACGATGTCGCTGTTCAGGTTGGCGCCGCTGAGGATGCCGTTCTGGTTGTCATGCAAAAAGCTGCGGCGCAAAGTGAAATGCGTGCCTTCGAGGCGCAACGCGGCGCCGTTCAAGTCCGGCACTTTCGCACCCAACATTTCGACATTGTCGACCGTGACGTTATTGCCCACCACGACCCAGGTCGCCTTGCCCATTGCGTTCCTGCCGGCGGCGTCGATTTTCGGGCGCCCGTTGACACCGCGGATGGTCACGTTGCTGGCGTAGATGCCGCACACGTCGCCACTGTAGGTACCCGGGTAAATGTTGATCAGGTCACCGCTCAGGGCGGCGGCAATCGCCTTGCAGGGCGTGGCGTACTGCATGCCCGGACCCACAGTGCGGGTGACGGCGCTGGCGTCGGCAAGCAGGCCCAGGCCCAGGCCCAGGACGGCGGTGGCAGCGAACGCTGCGCGGTGTGATGTGCTCATCGTAAGTTCCTTCAAAGTGAACGGAATAAGTATCTCTGCATCAATTTCCTGAGCGGAGTATTTCATGATTCAGCGCCGCACGATCAGGCAAAGCGCTGCTTATTTTTCCCGCTTGTATGAACGTCAAAACGGGCCGCACTTGAAAGCACTGGCATTCGCACAATATCCATGGTCATGGAGACAGCACGCTTTCGCTTCTACGCCGAGCTCAATGCATTCCTCGCGCCGCCACGGCGCCAGTGCGAATTTGGGTGCATGTGCGCGCGCAGCCACCGTCAAGCACATGATTGAAGCGCTCGGCGTGCCCCATACCGAAGTGACAATCATCTTGGTCAACGGGGAATCATGCGGTTTCGACAGGCTGTTGCATGACGGCGACAAGGTCGCGGTCTACCATCGCTGCGCGCGAGACCCGGACCGTGCTCACGCGCGACCGCGACCTGCCCAACTGATGCCAGGTATGCGACGGCGTGTTCTGGAAAGGATCGCACTGGAAGCGCATGTGCGCGGTGCTGGAAGCGGCGCGGCTAGCTGACCGCGACATTCATGCGCCGGCCTAGTTTGCGCAGTTCGCCCGCATCGACATAGGCGTTGAAGGCACGGTCGAACCGCTCGAGCACGGGATCGTATTCGGGGCGCTTGGGAAACGCGAAGTAGCCGCGCTGGCTGGCCAGGATGCGGGTCAAGGGCAGCACCTTGCCTTCCAGGCCGAGCAAGGGAATCACGGGTTCGGTATTGCGCCGGTTGGTGGCGAACAGGTCGACCCGCCCGAGGGCCAGCATCGATAACGCCGCCTCCACCGAGTTCGTCAGGCTGATGTTCAACAGGGGGCGCGCGGCATCGAACTGGTCGCCATACGCCCACCCATTGATGGCCACGATGCGCTTGTCGCGCAGCGAAGCATAATTGCCGTCCCAGTCAGTGCCGCCATTCGCGCGCGCATAAAACAGCATGTCGTCGACGTAAAAGGGGCGCTCGCAAAAGGAAAACAGGGCCAGCCGCTCGGGCGACTTGTAGGGGCCGACCAGCAGGTCGGCCTGGCCCTGTGCCACCATCGATTGCGCGCGGGCCCAGGGAAACAGGTCGAAATGCAAGGGTTGGCCGAGCTGGGCGACAATGCTGCGCAGAATTTCCGGCCCCATTCCGCTGAACTGGCCGTCGGCCCGTTCGTAGACGCGGGCGAAATGGGCGCCCACCACCAGCAATTCGCGCGGCCCGGCCTGCAGAGGCAGCGCGACTCCGGCCAGCGCCCCGAGCATCAGGGCGCGTCGTACTGGACTGGCGGGAAGGTCCACACTAGACATGCGGAAATTCTACGCCTGGCCGCCCGTAAATACTAGCCGTCAGGTACGCTTATTTCCTAGTCGTTCTTGATCACGATGCTGGGGAACTTGCTGGTCATGTCCTTGGCTTTTTCGGCAATCTTGACCGCTACCTTGCGCGCGATCTCCTTGTAGATCTGCGCCACCGGGCCGTCGGGATCGGCCACCACGGTCGGCTTGCCCGAATCGGTCTGCTCGCGAATCGCCATGGTCAGCGGCAAGGAGCCCAGGTACTCGGCACCGAAGTCCGCGCACATCTTCGCGCCGCCGCCCTGGCCGAAAATCGCTTCGGTATGGCCGCAGTTCGAGCAGATATGGGTGCTCATGTTTTCGACCACGCCGAGGATCGGAATGCCGACCTTTTCGAACATCTTCAAGCCCTTGCGCGCGTCGAGCAGGGCAATATCCTGCGGCGTGGTGACGATGACCGCACCAGTGACAGGCACTTTTTGCGACAGCGTCAGCTGGATGTCGCCCGTACCGGGCGGCATATCGACGATCAGGTAATCGAGGTCGCGCCAGTTGGTCTGCTCGAGCAGCTGCTGCAGGGCTTGCGTGACCATCGGGCCGCGCCACACCATCGGTTCGTCCGGGTCGATCATGAAGCCGATCGACGACACTTGCAGGCCGTGGTTTTCAAGCGGCTCCATGGTCTTGCCATCGGAAGTTTCCGGGCGACCGTTAATACCGAGCATCATCGGCTGCGAAGGGCCATAAATATCGGCGTCCAGGATGCCGACGCTGGCGCCTTCAGCGGCCAGGGCCAGCGCCAGGTTGACCGCCGTGGTCGACTTGCCCACGCCGCCCTTGCCGGAAGCGACCGCGATGATGTTCTTCACGTTCGGCATGATCTTCAGGCCGCGCTGCACCGTGTGCGAAATAATCTTGGAATACACATTGGCGCTGACCGTGCCGGCGCCGGGCAGCGCCCGCAGGGCCGCTTCCACGCTCGCGCGCACCGCGGCGAACTGGCTTTTGGCCGGGTAGCCGAGCTCGACGTCGAGCGCGATGTCGGCGCCGTCGAGCTTGATGTTCTTGATGGACTTGGAAGAAACGAAGTCTTTCTGGGTGTTCGGGTCGATGACGGCTGTCAGCGCCGCCTTGATGTCTTCTACTGTGATGCTCATGAAAATCTCCGTATGTGAGCCCGAAGTTTAGCGCAAAACACCCGGCTCCTCCTTGTAAAAACGGCAAACCGGCCCGACGGGCCATGCGCAGGCCGGCCAAGCACTGGTAAAATGCTTTACTCTTTTTCCAATACTCACCAAAAAAGCGCCTTCAGACCATGACTCGCAAGCTGTTCGTCACCACCGCCCTGCCTTACGCCAACGCAGCCTTCCACATCGGCCACATGATGGAATACATCCAGGCCGATATCTGGGTACGCTTTCAGCGAATGCAAAACGATGGTATGGGCCAGCGCGAGGTGCATTTCGTCTGCGCCGACGACACCCACGGCACGCCGATCATGATCGCCGCCGAAAAGGAAGGCCTCACGCCCCAGGAATTCGTGGCCAAGATCGCCGCCGGTCGCCAGCAATACCTCGATGGTTTCCATATCGCCTTCGATAACTGGTATTCGACCGATTCCCCAGAGAACGTGGAGCTGTCGCAAGGCATCTACCGCAAGCTCAAAGCCGCCGGCCTGATCGTCACCAAGACCGTGGACCGCTTCTTCGACCCGGTCAAGGGCATGTTCCTGGCCGACCGCAACATCAAGGGCGAATGCCCGAAGTGCGGCGCGAAGGACCAGTACGGCGACAATTGCGAAGTATGCGGCGCGGCCTACCAGCCGACCGAACTGGTGAACCCGTTCTCGGTATTTACCGGTTCGACCCCGATCATGAAGCCGTCCGAACAGTATTTCTTCGCGCTGTCGGACCCGCGTTGCTACACCTTCCTCAAGGAATGGCTGAATACCCCGGGCCGCTTGCAGTCCGAGATGGTCAACAAGGTGTCCGAGTGGCTTGGCGAAGCTGGCGAAAAGCTGGCCGACTGGGATATTTCGCGCGATGCGCCCTACTTCGGCATCCCGATTCCCGATGCGCCGGGCAAATTTTTCTATGTGTGGCTCGATGCGCCGGTCGGTTACCTGGCCTCGCTGAAGAACTATTGCAGCAAGAAGGGGATGGACTTCGACGCCCTGCTGAACGATCCGGGCACCGAGCAGGTGCACTTCATCGGCAAGGACATCGTTTCCTTCCACCTGCTGTTCTGGCCGGCGATGCTGAACTTTGCCCAGCACCCGGTCATCGACAAGCTGAAGGTCAATGTGCACGGCCACCTGACCGTGAACAATGAAAAAATGTCGAAGTCGCGCGGCACCGGCATTTCGCCGCTGCGCTACCTGGACCTGAAGATGAATCCGGAGTGGCTGCGCTACTACATCGCCTTCAAACTCAATTCAAAAGTCGAAGACCTCGACTTCAACGGCGAAGACTTCGTGGCGCGCGTCAATAGCGACCTGATTGGCAAGTACGTCAACATCGCCAGCCGCTGCGCCGGCTTCATCGCCAAGAAGTTCGACGGCAAGCTGGCCGGCACCCTGTCGCCAAAAGCCCAGCAATGGATCGGCCGCGCGCTGACCGTCGAAGGCGGCGAACGCCAGGCCAGTATTGCCAACAATTTCGAGACCCGCGAATTTGGCAAGGCGCTGCGCGAGATCATGGAGATCGCCGACATCACCAACCAGTACGTGGACGAGAACAAGCCATGGATCCTGGCCAAGGACCCGGAAAAGAATGCGGAGCTGCACGACGTGTGCACCACCGCGCTGATCCTGTTCCGCCAGCTGACCATCCTGCTCTCGCCGGTGCTGCCGCAGGTGGCCGCGCGCGTGGCCGAGTTCCTCAATGACGAAGGCTTGAGCTGGCGCGACACCAGCGGCTCGGCCGTCTACGAAACCATGCTGGGCCGCGAGATCGGCGCCTACAACCACCTGATGACCCGGGTTGACGCCAAGATGGTTGAGGATCTGTTCGACCGTCCGCCAATGGCCGCGATCGCCGCTGCACCGGCTGAGGCCCCGGCCGCCACCGGCATCGAAGAACTCGCCCCTGAAATCAAGATCGACGACTTCACCAAGATCGACCTGCGCATCGCCAAGATCGTCAACTGCGAGCAGGTGGACGGCTCCGACAAGCTGCTGCGCCTGACCCTGGACGTGGGCGAAGGCCGCCTGCGCAACGTGTTCTCCGGCATCAAGTCAGCCTATACGCCGGAGCAATTGATCGGCAAGCTGACCGTGCTGGTGGCCAACCTGGCGCCGCGCAAGATGAAGTTTGGCGTATCCGAAGGCATGGTGCTGTGCGCCTCGGCGGCCGACGAGCAAGTCGCACGCGACGGCGCCGATTCCGGCTTGTACGTACTCGAACCGTGGCCGGGCGCACGGCCTGGCATGCGGATCCGCTAAGGCATCCCGATGAGCATCGTGGTACAAGCTGCAACGGATGAAGACGCCCAGCTGATCGCCGATCTGACGCGCGCGGCGTGGTCCGGCAAGGTCAGCGTGACCTCCAGCGGCCACCGCGAGACGGCCGTGCAGGTTGCCGCCCACCTGCGCGAAGGCGGCGGCTTCATCCTGATGCTGCATGGCGAGCCGGTCGGTTCGGTACGCTGGGGCCCGCATGACCATGACCCGGACATCTGGGAAATCCTGCGCATGGGCGTGTTGCCGCACTGCCGCGGCAGCAATCTGTCGCAGCACCTGCTCGAAGCGGTCATCCACCACGGCCTGGAAAGCGGGGCCCAGGAATTGCGCCTCGCGGTGCGCGCCGACCAGCCAAAATTGCTGGACTTCTATTCGGCCTTCGAATTCGAACTGGCCGAGGAACTCGAATATTCGCACGCCAACCCGGACGAAGCGGCGCCGCTGGTACTGCGCCGTTTCCTCAACGACTAGATTGCGCCGGGCGCTATAATGTCGCGTTTGATCGGCATATAACAACAACTTTTAGAGTGGCAGCTACCATGACCAAATTCAATTCCCTGCGGCACATTCCACAAACATCGCTGTTTCGCAAGGGCGATGTCTTCGTCCTGTTCGGCGAACTGTTTGGCCGCGGCTACGCGAACGGCCTGATCGATGAAGCGCGCGCCGCCGGCATGACCATCGTCGGCATCACCGTGGGCCGGCGCGACGACAACAACGTGCTGCGCGCCCTGAATGACGAAGAATTGGCCGAAGCCGAACAAAAGCTGGGCGGACGCATCATCAACGTGCCGATGATGGCCGGTTTCGACCTGGATGCGCCTGAAGGCGAACAAAACCCGACGGAAATGCTCTCGGGCATTACCCTGAAGAGCTGGCAGGAAGACAAGCTGGACTGGGCCAAGATCGAAGCTTGCCGCGTGGTCGGCGTGCGCCGCTTTGCCGACTCCGCCGCCAAGGTCATGGCCGAGATCGACAAGCTGATCCCGGACGGCAGCAACGTCTTCTTTGCCCACACCATGGCCGGCGGCATTCCCCGCATCAAGGCCTTCCTGGCCATTGCCAACCGCATCTACAAGGGCCGCGGCGAGCGTTTCATGTCCTCGCGCGCGCTGCTCGACAGCGACCTGGGCAAGCTGATCCTGATGAATTTCGATGAAGTGACCGCCAACACCCTGGGCCACCTGATCGGCGCCAGCGCCGGCATCCGCGAGCGCATGAAGGCCACCGGCGGCACGACGCGCTACACGGCCTATGGTTACCACGGCACCGAGATCCTGATCGACGGCAAGTACGAGTGGCAGACCTACACCAATTACACCCAGGGCTACGCCAAGATGCGCCTGGAAAGCGTGGCCACGGCCGCCTGGGCGCAGGGCGTCAACGCCACCGTGTTCAACTGCCCGGAAATCCGCACCAATTCGTCCGACATTTTCGCCGGCGTGGAACTGTCGCTGTTCCCTCTGCTGTCCGCGCTCAAGCGCGAAGGCGGCGGCGCATGGGCCCAGCAACAATGGGATGCCTGCCAGGAATTGCTGCAGGACGGCGTCACCCTGCAAAGCCTGATCGACCAGATCGAGGCCTACAATAACAACCCGACCAGCGCCACCTTCCGCAATTTCGACGCCTGGCCGATGGACAATACGCCGGAACTGGCCGAAGTCATGATCGGCACGTCGGACGAGATGACCAAGCTGCACAAGGACCGCAAGGCGCTCATCACCGACCATTTGAGCGCGCTGGTGCTCGAAAGCGCGGGCCCGTTGATGTTCCACGGCGCGGCCGAACAGATCGGCCCGGTGTTGTGGCTCAACCACGACATCATCGCGCGCAAGCTCAACGCGCTGCACCCAGACTGAACCGGCCTGCCGGGGGAAAGCGGCCTGCTTTCGCCCCGGCGTGTAAAATAGCAGCGTCCCTCACCAGATACCACATTATGAAACTGTCCAAACAACATTCGATGTACGAATCCGACCACACCAAGTTCATCGCCGAACTGAAAGCGAAGAATCCGGGCATCGAGCAAGGCCAGCGCGAGGGCCGCGCCCTGCTGTGGGACAAGGAGCCGACCTCCCTCGCCGAGCAGGACCGCGGCGCCGAGTCGCGCGTCAGGCAGCAGGCGTACGTGTACCAGAACAAGCTCTGATCGATCAAGGCGAGACCATGTTGCCAGACGAGGCGGCGACAGACACGCTCGCCGGGGAGCAGGAAGTAGTGGAGGCCGAAGCGCCCGTGGTGGCCGATCCGGCCGCCATTGCGCGCCTGTACGGCGAGCCGCTGCTGCGCATGCCGACCGACCTGTACATCCCGCCCGACGCGCTGGAAATCTTCCTCGACGCCTTCGAAGGTCCGCTCGACCTGCTGCTCTACCTGATCCGCAAGCAAAACTTCAACATCCTCGACATCCCGATGGCGCAGGTCACCCTGCAATACCTGAAATATGTCGACCAGATCCGCCTTCACAACCTTGAACTGGCCGCCGAATACCTCTTGATGGCGGCCATGCTGATCGAGATTAAATCGCGCATGCTGCTGCCGCAGCGAAAAAACGACGACGAGGAAGCTGGCGATCCGCGCGCCGAACTGGTGCGCCGCCTGCTCGAATACGAACAGATCAAGGTGGCCGCCTACGACCTGAACGCCGTGCCGCAGCTGGACCGCGATTTCACGCGCCCGCAATTGTTCATCGAGCAAAGCAATGTACCGAACTGGCCCGAGGTAGACGCGAGCGACCTGCAGCGCGCCTGGCTCGACGTGCTCAAGCGCGCCACGCTGACCCAGCACCACCGCATCAGCCGCGCCGAGCTGTCGGTGCGCGAGCACATGACGGCCATCTTGCGCCAGCTGCAATCGGCCCGTTTCGTCGAATTTGCCGACCTGTTCCAGGGCCAGGGCGGCGTGCCGATCGTGGTCGTTCACTTCGTGGCCATGCTCGAACTGGCCAAGGAAACCCTGATTGAAATTACGCAGGCCGAACCGTTCGCGCCGATCTACGTGCGCCTGGCCTACTCCCCCGCTTAAGAAACCACTAGGAACACCATGAAAATCATTTCCTCCGTCGAAGAACTGCGCGACCAGCTGAGCGGGCAACTGCGCACCGCTTTCGTGCCGACCATGGGCAACCTGCATGAAGGCCATCTGTCTCTGATGCGCCTGGCGCGCAAGCATGGCGATCCGGTGGTGGCCTCGATTTTTGTGAACCGCCTGCAGTTCGGGCCGAACGAAGACTTTGACAAATACCCACGTACCTTCCAGGCCGACGTCGAGAAGCTGGAAAAGGAAGGCGTGTACGTACTGTTCGCGCCGACCGAAAAAGACCTGTATCCGGAACCGCAAGAGTTTCGCGTACGACCGCCCGATGATTTGGGCAATACGCTGGAGGGTGAATTCCGTCCTGGCTTCTTTACCGGCGTGACCACGATCGTGCTGAAGCTGTTTTCGTGCGTGCAACCGAAGGTGGCCGTATTCGGCAAGAAGGATTACCAGCAGCTGATGATGATCCGCAACATGAGCCGCCAGTTCGCGCTGCCGACGCAGATTATCGCGGCCGAGACCTGGCGCGCCGACGACGGCCTGGCGCTATCGTCGCGCAATATGTACCTGTCGGAGACCGAGCGAGCCGAAGCGCCGTCGCTGTACCGCGCCCTGAACGCGGTGGCCGACGAAGTGCGCGGCGGGCACCTGGACATTTTCCAGCTCGAGCACAAGGCGATGGAAAGTCTGGCGCAGCGCGGCTGGAAGCCGGACTACATCTCGATCCGCAAGCAGGCCGACCTGCAGCCGCCGAGCGCGGGCGACCTGGCGCAGGGCGCCCCGCTGGTGGTGCTGGCCGCGGCCAAGCTGGGCACGACGCGCCTGATCGACAACCTCGAAATCTAGACAACTGCCTACTCGACTTCGTAACGCTGCAAGATTACGAACCCACAAACACATCGTCCTCGCGAAGGCGGGGACCCATAGCACCGATGAGTAGTGGTTCGCCATCAACTCACTCGGCGACTGTAACCGTTTGATGCGATTAAAGGAATTGGCGCCTGTGGCATGGATCCTCGCCTGCGCAAGGATGACGTCGTTTCGTTTTTCGACTTCGCGAACGTTGCGGTTTCTGTGCCGCCAACACGTTTTGCAACACCCTCGCAGACGGGGACCCATAGTGCCTCAACGCTCTTCCCATCGGGACACGCCCCATCACTTTTCCCATCCGATTTCTTCAACGACGTAGAATGCACGTAATGAAATTTGAAGAAGAAGTCATCGGCAAGGATGGACCGTCGGTGCTCGTTGCGGAACATCAGCTGCTAGTGGACTGGCTGCACCTTCATCCTCACTGGGGCCACAGTTCTACCTGACGCGCCAACACTGCGACAAGGAAAATCACTGCGCGTTGTATGACATTCACGGTTTAGGCCGAGGCGATGGCCAGCGGTTTGCGCTGGTGCTTCGCCAAGACATCGTGATCTTCAACCTGTACGACGGCTGCGGGCTCGACGGTCCCGGCATTTACCACCCGTACGTCAGTCAAATTTACGTCCCCGAAGGGGTACAGTGGCCCAACGCGGAAATCGAGCGTTTCCTCAGCCCGGCATTGGCAGCGTACGGGCACTCGGGTGTCTCATATGAAAACAAAGACTGGACGCCTATTTCGGCATTGGATTAGGCTGGGGCCAGCCAAGCGCCGCACCAGCGCACCAAAATAAACCGGGGTCAGACCTCCGCCGAGAAATATTACTCGGTCGAGGTCTGACCCCGGTCCGTTTTGGTGCGTTTTTCGCTTAGGTGGCGACGTTCTGGGCCCAGGCCAGTGCTTGCAGGTGGGCTTTATTCAGTTCCATCGGGCTGATGTTCAGGCCCGATGCCAGCGATGCCACCAGGTCCGAGTTCAGCTCGCACGCTTCGGCCAGCGCCAGGTAAGGGCCGTACATGCCGCCGCGCGTGAGCAGTGCGCTCACCACTTCGTCGGGCAGCTGGATGGTGTCGAGCACTTCCTGCATCGGCAGGCCCAGCAGCCGGTCCAGCAGCGAGAACATGCCCGCCACGAACAGGTTCTCGCCTTCGCCGCGCGGCAGCGCCTTGTGCCCCAGCAGCTCGGCCAGGCGCCCGCGGATGACCGCCGTTTCCATCAGCACCGGCGAGTAGCCGCTGGTGCTGGCCGTGGCCAGCAGCAGCGTCAGCCAGCGGTACATCGGCGAGTAGCCCATCATCGTGATCGCCTGGCGCAGCGACTGGATCTCGCGCTGGGCGCCGAAACCGGCCGAGTTGATGAAGCGCAGCATCTTGTAGGAGAGCGCGGGATCGCGCTTGAGCACGCTTTCGATTTTCGGGATGTCTTCGTTTTTTTGCACCATCTGCATCAGTTGCAGGATGATGGTCTGGGCCGGGTTCATGCCCTTGACCGGCGCGCCGGGACGCGGCGTCAGGTGCAGCTTGCCGACGAAGGCGTCCAGCCCGAGCGCGGCGCAGGTGTCGAAGTCTTCCCAGGTCGCTACCGGCCGTCCCACCATGCGCACGCTCGATTGCTTGGCTGCAGCGTAGGTACGGGCCTGGGCCGCCACGTCGGCGCCGGAAAAGCGCACTTCGATGTAGGAGGCGCTCATGGCCAGGTTCGAGCCCAGGTGGGCCAGGTCGCCGTCGCGGATCGAGATGCCGACGCCGCCGGCGCGCAAGCCCTGCACCGCCGACAAGGTGTCGGGGTCGGCCAGGTCGGTCGCCTTCATGGTCAGTACCGTGCGCTCGGGCGGCATGGCGAATAGGGCGTCGGTCGAGAGCATGTCGGGCACCGCGTCCAGGAACAGGATCTTGTCCTTGAGCAGCCAGCCATGTTCTTCATCATTGACGTTCTCGGCAACGAAGCCGATCAGCGCTTCCAGGTCGGCGTCGGTGACCGGCTGGTCTTCTTCCCGGTGCCATGACAGTTCATAACCGATCACCCGTTGTTTGGGATCGAGCAGGGGTTCGCGGACAATAAAATTTGTTTCGTGCATTGTATGAAATCGATTATGAAAGTGACGCTGCGGTGGATGAGGCGCCCATGCGCGCGCCGCAGGATTAGAAGCCCAGGCTGTCGAGCAAGTCGTCCACCTGGCCCTGGTTGGAGACTACCTCGGCATTGCCGGTCGGATTGATCTGTGGTCCATTGAGCAGGCCGTTGCCGTAATCGCGCTTGACTTCCGCCGGCGCGAAATCGACCAGCATTTGCACCAGCTGCTGTTCCAGGTTCTGGGCGATCGTGGTGACCTTGGTGATCACCTGGCCGGTCAAGTCCTGGAAGTCCTGGGCCATCATGATGTCCATCAGGTAAGCCTTGGTCTCGACCGTGGCGCTGCGCGACTGTTCCAGCGTGGCGACCGTTTTCTGGGCCATGGCGCGCCATTCGGCCGGACTGGCGTCGGGCCCGTCCAGCAGCGCCTGCCATGACGAACTGAGCTGGCCGGCGTCGGCTTCGATCCGGTCCTGCAAGGGGCCGGCCGCGTCGGTGGCATTCAGCACTTTCTGCGCCGCCTGCTCCGACAGCCGGGCCACGTAGTCGAGCCGGTCGCGCGCGTCGGGAATATCGCTGGCGGCCTTTTCGATCAGCTTGTCCAGGCCCAGCCCGCGCAGGCTTTCGTGCAGCGCGCGCGTCATGTGTCCGATGCGGCTGAGGAACTCGTCATGGGTGGCCATGTCCACCGCAGCGCCGTCCGTCTGGACCACGCTGTCGGTACTTTGCGCGCCCATCTCAGGCCCCGACTTTTTCGAGTTTCTCGAAAATCTTGTTCAGCTTTTCGTCCAGCGTGGCGGCGGTGAACGGCTTGACCACGTAGCCATTGGCGCCGGCCTGGGCGGCAGCGATGATGTTCTCTTTTTTCGCCTCGGCCGTGACCATCAGCACCGGCAGCTTGGCCAGTGCGGGATCGGCGCGAATGTTTTGCAACATTGTCAGCCCATCCATATTCGGCATGTTCCAATCGGAAACGACGAAGTCGAAAGGTTCGCTGCGCAGCTTGGCCAGCGCCATGACGCCGTCTTCGGCCTCGTCAACATTGGCGTAACCCAGTTCCTTGAGCAGATTGCGCACAATGCGACGCATCGTGGAGAAATCGTCGACAACTAAAAAACGCATCTTTGGATCAGCCATGAAATACTCCGTTGATTCTCTTACTGTGGTTATGGATGCTCAAGCAGCCTTTAGAATAGCATTTTTGTTGCTTTGAGGCGAACAAAGTACGCCGCTTTCGGTTCAAACACGCAACGCCCGGCTGCCCTGCGTTGCCAGATAGCCAAGCACCATGCCCGGCAGGTCGACCAGGGCCCCCACTTCGTGGTTGGCGCCGAGCGCAATGGCTTCGCGCGGCATGCCGAACACCACGCACGACGCCTCGTCCTGCGCGAAGTTGTAGGCCCCCGCGGTCTTCATGTCGAGCATGCCGGCGGCGCCGTCCTTGCCCATCCCGGTCAGGATCACGCCCACCGCATTCTTGCCGGCCGCCTGCGCCGCCGAACGGAACAGCACGTCGACCGAGGGCCGGTGCCGGTTCACCGGTTCGCTCTGCTCGATTTTGGTCACGTAGTTGGCGCCCGAACGGCCCAGCAGCAGGTGCGAGTGCCCCGGCGCGATGTAGGCGTGGCCGGGCAGGACGCGCTCGTCGCCGGCCGCTTCGCGCACGCTGATCTTGCATAGCGAGTCGAGGCGGCGCGCGAACGAGGTGGTGAAGCCTTCCGGCATGTGCTGGGCGATCAGGATGCCGGGGCAGTCGGACGGCATCTGCATCAAAAATTCGCGGATCGCTTCGGTGCCGCCGGTCGAAGCGCCGATGATGATCAGTTTTTCGGACGAGGTGAGCGGGTTGCGCAGCGCCGGCAGCGCGGTTGGCGGCGCGCCCGCCGCGCTCAGGGTGCGCGGCTTGATGCGCGCCTTGGCCGCGGCGCGGATCTTGTCGGCGATCAGTTCCGTGTATTCGCGCATCCCGCTCTGGATCGAGATCTTCGGCTTGGTCACGAAGTCGACCGCGCCCAGTTCCAGCGCGCGCATCGTGATTTCGGAGCCGCGCTCGGTCAGCGAGGACACCATCACCACCGGCATCGGGCGCAGCCGCATCAGCTTTTCGAGGAAGTCGAGCCCGTCCATCTTGGGCATCTCGACGTCGAGCGTGAGCACGTCGGGGTTGGTCTGCTTGATCAGCTCGCGCGCGACCAGCGGGTCGGGCGCCACGCCGACCACTTGCATGTCGCTCTGGCTCGAAATGATCTCGCTCATGACGCTGCGGATCAGCGCCGAATCGTCCACGATCAATACCTTGATCATCTTCTTATCGCTTTCAATGGTAGGCCACTCAGAACAGATCGATCTCGCCGCCGACCGGCTGCACCTTCAGCCGGCTGGCGTAATCGAGCTCGCGCTTGGCGAGCGTATCGTTATGGGTTTGCATCAGCTTTTTGACCAGCACCTTGCCGGTACGCGGAAAAAAGTACACCTTGCGGGGATAGATATCGTTCAGGTCCTCGGCCACGACGCGGATCTTTTCGACCTTCAGATAGCTCATGACGAATTCGGCGTTGCGTTCGCCCACGTTGATCGCCGTGAAGCCGCGCAGCACCGCGCCGCCGCCGAACACCTTCGCTTCCATGTTCTCGCGCCGCGCGCCGGACTTGAGCAGGTCGTTGATCAGCACCTCCATCGCGTAGGTACCGTAGCGCATGGAAGCGGACACCGGGCTGTTGGCGTCGCTGCCGCCGTCGGGGAGCATGAAGTGGTTCATGCCGCCCAGCCCCGTGACGCGGTCGCGGATGCAGGCCGACACGCAGGAGCCGAGCACCGTCACGATCAGCATGTCCTTGACCGTGTAGTAGTACTCGCCCGGCAAAATCTTGGCCGCGTCGCAGTCGAAGGTGCGGTCGTAGTAGACGTTGGTGGCGAATTGTTCTTTATTGTTGTCGTTAGCCATAGGCGGTCTTCCTCACTGCTTGGCGCGCACGGCGCGCTGCTGGTCGAGTTCATACACGGTCTTGCCGCGCAACTTGAGCGACTCGGACACGTAGAGGAAATTCTCGGAGTGGCCGGCAAACAGCAGGGCCTGCGGTTTCATCAACGGCACGAAGCGCGCCAGGATCTTGCGCTGGGTGCCCTTGTCGAAATAGATCATCACGTTGCGGCAGAAAATGACGTCGAACTGGCCAGTCAGCGGCCACTTGTCCGACAGCAGGTTCAGGTGCTTGAAGGTCACCAGCTGGCGCAGCTCGGGACGCACGCGCACCATGCCCTCCTGGTCGCCTTTGCCGCGCAGGAAAAAGCGCTTGGCCCGTTCGGGCGCCATCTTGTCGAGCCGTTCGATGCCGTACACGCCGTTGGCGCCCACGCCAAGCACATTGGTGTCGATGTCGGTGGCGATGATCTGCACCGGCGGAGTCAGGCTGTTGAAGGCTTCGCAGGCGGTCATGGCGATCGAGTACGGCTCCTCCCCGGTCGAACTGGCCGAGCACCAGATCGTGATCGGACCGTCGTGCGCGCCCTTGAGATGCTCGGCGAGCAGCGGAAAATGGTGGGCTTCGCGGAAGAACGAGGTCAGATTGGTGGTCAGCGCGTTGGTGAATGACTCCCACTCTTCGCCCAGGCGGCCCGCTTCAAGGTCGTCCAGGTAGCGTCCGAACGAGACGATGCCGGTCGCCCGCAGGCGCCGCGCCAGCCGGCTGTAGACCATTTCCTGTTTGCTTTCGGCCAGCGAAATGCCGGCGCGTTGGTAAATCAGCGCGCGCACCCGCTCGAAATCACTCTTGGTGAAATTGAACTCCTTGCTCGTCTCCGATTTCAATTGCGGCACATCGATTTTCCTCTGCCTGTTTTTTTCTGGTTCGGGGGACGTTGCACTGCGCGCACGGCGCAAAATTTAGAACTCTTCCCAGTCCTCGGTGGCGGCGGCGGCCAGCTTTTTAGGCTTGGGCGCCGGCGCTGCGGGGCGTACGGCTTCCTGGGGCGCCGCCACGCGCGCGCGCGCTGGCGCCGCACTGGCCTGTCGCGGCGGCGGGCGCACCGGTTTGCGATCGTCGTCGCCAAGCTTGAAGATGCTGACCGCGTCGGCCAGCTTCTGGGCCTGCTCCTGCATGCTCTCGGCGGCGGCGGCGGCCTGCTCGACCAGCGCCGCGTTCTGCTGCGTCATTTCGTCCATCTGCGTGATGGCCTGGTTGACTTCCTCGATGCCGGTGCTCTGTTCCTGGGTGGCGGCGGTGATCTCGCCCATGATGTCGGCCACCTGCTTGATCGAGGTGACGATCAGGTCCATGGTCTGGCCGGCCTCGTCCACCAGCTTGCTGCCGGCATCGACCTTGTCGACCGAGTCGCCGATCAGGGCCTTGATTTCCTTGGCCGCCCCCGCCGAGCGCTGCGCGAGGTTGCGCACTTCCGACGCCACCACGGCAAAGCCGCGGCCCTGTTCGCCCGCGCGCGCCGCCTCGACGGCCGCGTTGAGCGCCAGGATGTTGGTCTGGAAGGCGATACCGTCGATGACGCCGATGATGTCGACGATCTTGCGCGAGCTCTCCTTGATCGAGCCCATGGTGTCGACCACTTGCGAGACCACCGAGCCGCCCTTGACCGCGACCGACGATGCCGACACCGCCAGCTGGTTGGCCTGGCGCGCATTGTCGGCGTTCTGCTTGACGGTGCTGGTCAATTCCTCCATCGAACTGGCGGTTTCTTCCAGCGAACTGGCCTGCGCTTCGGTGCGCGAGGACAGGTCGGCGTTCCCGCTGGCGATTTCCTGCGAAGCGACGGTGATGGTTTCGGTACCGGTGCGCACATCGCCCACCGTGCGCGAGAGGCTCTCGTTCATGTCCTTGAGCGCCTGCAGCAGTTCGCTCGTTTCATCCTTGCCTTCGACCTGCACGCGCGAGGTCAGCTCGCCGCCGGCGACCTTCTTGGCCACTTCGAGCGCGCTTTGCAGCGGGGCCACGATCGAGCGCGTGATGAACAGCGCGCACACCACGCCCAGCACCACTGCGGCCAGGCCGATCCCGTAGAGCATGGTCTTGAGCGTGGCGTCGGCCGTGGCCGAACTGGCGGCAAATTCGCGGGCCGCGCCCTGCTGCATTTCCACCAGCCGGTTCAGGTGCGACAGGGTCTGCTGGTTGAGCGGATCGATGCGCCCGGCAATCACCTTGGCCGCGCCTTCACTGTTAAACGCGAGCACCTGGCCGATCGCTTCCTTGAAGGCGACCGCCAGTTCCTTGTCGGTGACGGCGATATCGGCCAGCACACCTTTTTCGGGGCCGGTCAGGCCGGTCGCCTCAAGCTTGGTGCGCGCCGCTTCATAGCGCTTGGTCTGGGCCAGCACCTTTTCCTGCTCTTTTTGCATCAGGGCCACGTCCGACTGCAGCCCGATATTGCGCATCGCGATGCCGTTTTCGAGCATCGCGCTTTTCATTTCAGCCGCGTACAGTATCTTCGCGTTCGAGGTCGCCAGGCCGTCCATCAGGCTGCTCTTGTTGCGCGCGTTGAGGACATTCGTGAGCACCACCATCGCCACCAGGATCAGCAGGATGCTGCCGAAGCCGATCGCCAGCCGGGTTCCAATTTTAAAGTCACGCAAGTTCATGCCTGTCTCCTCGAAATACTGGTTTGTTCAGCCGGGACTACGCGGCAAGCTTGTCGATCAGGCCCATTTCGCCGGACGACATCAGCTTGTCGATGTCGACCAGGATCAGCATACGCTCATCGATGGTGCCCAGCCCAACCAGGTAGTCCGAATTGAACGCAGTGCCCATTTCCGGGGCCGGCTTGATCTGGTCGGCGGTGAGGGTCGTTACGTCCGACACCGAATCGACCACCATGCCCATGATACGCCCGCCGATGTTGAGGATGATGACCACCGTGAACTGGTCGTACACGGGCGTGCCCAGCTTGAACTTGATGCGCATGTCCACCACCGGGATGATGATGCCGCGCAGGTTGATCACGCCCTTGATGAATTCGGGCGCGTTGGCGATCCGTGTCACCGCTTCATAGCCGCGGATTTCCTGGACCTTCAGGATGTCGATCCCGTATTCCTCGGAGCCCAGCGTAAAGGCCAGAAACTCGCTGCCGGCGCCGTCCTTGTGCTCGCCCTGCTTGGATGATTGTGACGTCATGGACATGGTGGCTTCCTATTCAAAATAACTTATGAAAAAATGATGTCGTCGGCAAGCTGGCGCGATGAGCGCATCAGGGCCGCGACATCGAGGATCAGCGATACGCCGCCATCGCCCAGGATGGTGGCGCCGGAAATGCCGGTCACCTTGCGGTAATTCGATTCGAGGTTCTTGACCACCACCTGCTGCTGGCCGACCAGGTCGTCGACGAACAGGCCGGCCTTGCGCCCGTCCGCTTCCAGGATCACGACGATGCCTTCGGACGGATCGGTAAAGCGCGGCACGATGTCGAACATCTGGTACAGCGGGATCAGGGGCAGGTATTCGCCGCGCACCTTGATCACGCGCCCGCGCCCGGCGATCTCCTTGATCTCGTCGGGGGCCGGCTGCAGCGACTCGACCACAAAGCCGAGCGGCAGGATATAGACTTCCTCGCCGCAGCGAATCGACATGCCGTCCAAAATGGCCAACGTGAGCGGCAGCGAGATCGAGATGGTCGTGCCGAAGCCCTTGGCCGAACGGATATCGACGCTGCCGCCCATGGCGGTGATGTTGCGCTTGACGACATCCATGCCGACCCCGCGTCCGGAGACGTCGGTCACCATCTCGGCGGTCGAAAAACCGGGCGCGAAGATCAGTTGCCAGACTTCGCTGTCGCTCATGGACTCGCTCACGGCCAGCCCGTTCTGGGCCGCCTTGGCCAGGATTCTTTCGCGGTTCAGCCCGCCACCGTCGTCCGAGACTTCGATCACAATATTGCCGCCCTGGTGGCCGGCCGACAGGAACAGGCGTCCGGCGTCGGTCTTGCCGGCGGCCATGCGCGCTTCCGGCATTTCGATGCCATGGTCGATGCTGTTGCGCACCAGGTGGGTCAGCGGATCGACGATGCGCTCGATCAGGCCCTTGTCCAGTTCGGTGGCGGCGCCGTGGGTGATGAAATCGACCTTCTTGCCCAGCTTGGCGGCCAGGTCGCGCACCATGCGCGGAAAGCGCGAGAACACGAAATCCATCGGCATCATGCGAATCGACATCACCGCTTCCTGCAGGTCGCGCGTGTTGCGGGTCAGCTGGGTGACGCTGTTGAGCAGGCGCTCGTGCACCATCGGGTCGAGCCCGTCGCTGCGCTGCTCGATCATGGCCTGGGTGATCACCAGCTCGCCGATCAGGTTGATCAGCTGGTCGACTTTTTCGATCGAGACCCGGATCGAGGACGACTCCGAAGCGGCGACGGCCTTGTCGTCCTTGCGGCTGACGGCGCGCCGCTCGGCCGCCACTTCAGTGATTTCAAGCGGTTCCTGGCGCGCCGGCGCGGCCGGCTTGGCTGCGGCCAGCGACGCCTCGGTGATCCCGGCCTCGGCCCGGATATGCTCGATCGGCTGGAAAAAACCGTAGCCGAGCTCCTCGTCCGATTTCTGTTCGGCCACCGGTTCGTCGATCGGGTCGAAAAACCCGTAGCCCTGGTCGTTTTCGACCTTGGCGCGCGCCTTGTCCTCGATGCCCTGCTGTTCGGTGGTCAGGGCCGGGGCCTCGAACACTTTCAAATCGGATGGATCGAGCACGAAGGAGCAGATCGCGATGATGTCTTCCAGCGACTCGTGGGTGGTGACGACGAAGGCATGCCGGTCGCCGCCCAGCGGCACCAGCGAGACCCGGCCCAGCAAGCCCAGTTCGGCCGCCAGTGCATTGACGTCGCGCTGCGGCACCTCGGCCGGCAGCTCGATCCGGTAACGCCGCCCGCCCGGCCCTGGCGCAGCCTTGGCTGCGGCCTGCACGAACGACGGCGCGGCCTGCGCCGGCGGCGTGGCCACGCCCTGCGACAATTCCTGCAGCATCATGCGCACGTCGGCCACCGCGTCGTGGTCCACCGCGGCGCCGTTGCGGTGACCGTCCAGCTGCATCTTGAGAATATCCTTGGCCGCCAGGAAGGCGTCCACGTGCTCGGACGTGAGGGCCATCTCGCCCTTGCGGATGCGGTCGAGCAGCGACTCGAGGATATGGGTCACCTCGGTCATGTCGTTGATGCCGAACGTCGAAGCGCCGCCCTTGACCGAGTGCGCCGTGCGGAAGATGGCGTTCAGGGATTCGGCGTCGGGCGCGTCGACATCGACCGCCAGCAGCAGGCGTTCCATTTCAGCCAGCAGTTCCTCGGCTTCATCGAAGAAGACCTGGAAAAACTGGCTTATGTCGATCGTCATGATGCAGCTCCGTCAGTTTCGCGATACGTCATTGCGCTTGGCTCCCACGAATTCAGCCGATGACTTTCTTGACCACTTCGATCAGGCGCTGCGGATCGAAAGGCTTGACCAGCCAGCCGTTGGCGCCGGCCGCCCTGCCCTTCATCTTCATTTCGTCGGACGACTCGGTGGTGAGCATCAGGATCGGCGTCTTTTCATAGGTCGGCAAGCCGCGCAGCAGCTTGATCAGCGTCAGGCCGTCCATGCGCGGCATGTTCTGGTCCGTCAGCACCAGGTCGACCGGCTGCAGCTTTGCCTTTTCCAGGCCGTCCTGGCCGTCGACCGCTTCCACCACCAGGTAGCCGGCGGCCTTCAGGCTGAAGGCCACCATCTGGCGCAAGGAACTGGAATCGTCGACTGCGAGTATTGTTTTAGCCATCTTAGCTCCTGCTTTTTAAATCCGGGCAATGCCCATGTTGACGTTGAGAGTAGACCGAACCCTAGAACAGTTCAATGTCGCCACTATCCATGTGTTGCTGATTGACTGCTTTTCTTAATACGCTGCGCAGCTCGAGCGACTGGATCGCCAGCGCCATGCTGACCTTGCCCAGCAGTTCGACGATTTCCTCGCTGCCGCTCTCGGGCAGCACGTCGGCCCCGTGCGCGCCCAGGGTGCCGAGAAATTCGCGCAGGCCGGTCACCCGCTTCAGGGTGCGGTCGATCAGCTGGCTCGTCATGTCCTGGAACTGCATGCTGGTGATGGCCATGTTGACGTGCGCGCCGACGTCGTCCGTCATGCATTCGAGGCTTGCGCGCTCCTCAGGCGTCGGGCTGCCGCCGGCCAGCAGCAGCGCGATCGCGTCCTGGCGCGCGCCGACCGCGCTGTGGATCGCCATGAAGCTGCTGGTGAGCTTCTCGATGGCTTCCTCGAGCAGCAGTTCGGTCTGGATCAGATCGGTTTCGACTTCCGTCAGGTGGCGCTTGCCGTGGTCGGACACGCCCGACAGCAGGCGCTTGACGTGTGAACCGAGGATCTTCTTTCTCGTCATTCAAGCTCTCCGTTTCTCGCGCGCGCGTTCATGGTGCGGGTGCTTTCACCGCCGCCGGGAGCGCCGCAGCGCCTTCGGACGGCACGTCAACCGACACGCCGTCGCGCAGCACCGCCTCCTCGGTCGCCTTGTTCATGACGATGATGCTGATGCGCCGGTTGATCGCGTTGAACGGGTCCTTGCGGTCCAGGTGGGCGGCCGACGCCAGCCCGACCACGCGCAAGATCTTGGCGTCGCTCATGCCGCCCATGACCAGTTCGCGCCGCGAGGCATTGGCGCGGTCGGCCGACAGTTCCCAGTTGCTGTAGCCGGTGTCGCTCATGTAGGGGGTCGAATCGGTGTGGCCCGACAGGCCGATCCGGTTCGGCACTTCTTCGAGCACGGTGCCGATCACGTGCAGGATGTCGGCCGTATACGGCTGCAGCTTGGCGCTGGCCAGGGCGAACATCGGGCGATTGTGTTCGTCGACGATTTGAATCCGCAAGCCTTCGCTGGTGATATCGAGCAGCAGCTGTTTCTGGTATTTCTTGAGCAAGGGATTGGCTTCGATGGTCGCTTCGATCTTGGCCTTGAGCGCTTGCAGGCGCGACTTTTCCGCGGCCTCGAGCACCGCCTTGGCCGCCTTCAGGTCGTAGGTCTTCTTGACCGGGGCCGAGTCGCCCTTCTTGACCTGGCCGTTGCGGCGCGTCAGGTCGGCGCCGCCGCCGGGCACCACGGAAGAACTGTCGCCGGCGCCGGAGCCGCCCGACATGGCCACCTTGAGCGGGGTCTGAAAGAATTCGGCGATGCCGTTCAGGTCGCCCTTGCTGGTCGAACCGAGCAGCCACATCAGCAGGAAGAAGGCCATCATCGCCGTCACGAAGTCGGCATACGCGATTTTCCAGGCGCCGCCATGGTGGCCGGCGGCGCTCTTCTTGATGCGTTTGACGATGATCGGCCGCAAGCCCTCGTCAGCCATGGGAACTCCGGCAGTCAGGCGTCAAGCTGTGGGGGTGCGGTCGCTGCATCGCTCGCCTACTTGGTCTTCGATTTCTTGATATGGTCTTCCAGTTCCGAGAAGGTCGGCCGTTCGGTCGAGTACAGCACCTTGCGCCCGAATTCAACCGCCAGCGCCGGCGCGTAGCCGTTCAAGCTGGCCAGCAAGGTCACTTTCACGCACTGGTACATCTTGGTCGATTCTTCGAGCTTCTGTTCCAGCAGGCTCGACAAGGGAGTGACGAAACCGTAGGCCAGCAAGATGCCGAGGAAAGTACCAACCAGCGCCTTGGCGATCAGGATGCCCAGTTCGGCCGGTGGAATGCCGACCGACTCCATGGTGTGGACCACCCCCATCACGGCGGCGACGATGCCGAACGCCGGCAGGCCGTCGCCCAGTTTGGCCAGCACGTGGCCGGGAACGGCGCCCTCGTGGTGGTGGGTTTCGATTTCATTGTCCATCAGGTTTTCGATCTGGAAGGCGTCCATATTCCCCGACACCATCAGGCGCAGGTAATCGGTCATGAATTCGACGATATGGTGGTCTTGCAGGACGCCGGGATATTTGGAAAACAGCGGGCTTTCCTCGGGCTTGTCGATATCGCCTTCGATCGACATCAAGCCTTCCTTGCGCACCTTGGAGAGGACGTCGAACAGCAGCGACATCATCTCCATGTACAAATCCTTGGTATGGCGCGAACCCTTGAACAGGGTCGGTACGGCCTTGAGCGTGGCCTTGATCGATTTGCCATTATTGCCAACGAAGAATGCACCCATGGCGGCGCCGCCAATCATCACCAGCTCGAGCGGCTGGAACAATGAGCCCAGGTGACCGCCGCTGGCGGCAAAGCCCCCAAACACCGATGCGCAGACAATGACGTATCCGATTATGACTAACAAGTGCGCGCACTCCCATGGTGAACAGAGCTCGGGCACGGCCCGACGTTTGCACCTCGCCATGCCGTGGCATTTACAGCAAGAGCATGAAGCACAGGGCTCATTTAATTTACATACGGAACTACAATATCCTGAGAATGCTCACCCGGCAAGGGAAAACGGCCTGTTTGTCGTCTAAAAGTGCCAGACATAAAGGACCGGCCCGCGCCCTATGGGCACAATGCTAATATCCGGCGCTTTTTCTCTTATCAGAAACTCATAACTGAGCAACATCGTCCCCGGCCGCATCTCGCGCGAGGCCTTGCGCCACAGCGCGCTCATGGCCGCCGGCGACAGGTAGGCGAACACCAGGTCGTAGTTGGCAAAGTCGAGGTGTTCGTAGTCGCCCCGCACGAAGCGCGCGGCGCTGCCGGACAGGCGCGCGCGCAGGCGGCTGATCAGCCACGGCAGGGGCGCGAGTTCGATGCCGACGAAGGTCGATTCGGGACGGCGCCGCGCCAGCTCCAGCACCAGGCCACCCAAGCCGCTGCCGATGTCGATCGCGCACACCGGCCGCTCTTGCGGCAGCAAGCGCGCGACCTCGTCCCAGACGCGCGCGCCCGACGGGTAGTACGGCACCTGGGTGCGGAAGGTGGACCAGAACAGCAGCAGCAGCACCACGAAGGCGCCCAGGAAAGCGAGCGGCGGCAGATGCAGCGCCAGCACTTCCATCAGGACCAGGGGAAAGACCAGTTCGATGCCCAGCCACCAGATGGCCAGGCCGCGCCAGCGCGCCAGCGCGCAGGCAAAGCCGCCCTGCAGCAGCGCCGCGCCGGCATACCCGGGCGGCATGCCGGCACGCGCCAGTAAGTACACGGCCGATAAAGTCAGGGGATAGGCCAGCAGTTGCAGCAGCAAGGCCTGCACTGCAGGCGCGCGCCAGATCACGCGTTCAACAGCGCCGCGGCGGCGTCCTTCGATTTCTTGGTTTTGCCGGCGCGCGAAGGCATGTGGCACAGGCCGCACTGGTAACCCTGGTTTAGGTCCAGGCAGTTGACCACGAACTTGCCGTGGCATTTGTCGCACGGCGCCATGGCCAGCATTTTGCTCTGGAAGAAGCGCACCAGGGTCCAGGCGCGCGTGAGCGACAGCAAGGGTTCCTCGCCCGGCTCGGGCGGCATTTGTTCGAGGTACAGCTTATAGGCCTTCATGACCGCTTCGATGCCGGTGGCGCCGGCGTGATCGATCAGGAATTTATGGATATTGATGAACAGCGAAGAATGGATGTTCGGCTGCCAGGTCAGGAACCAGTCGGTGGAAAACGGCAGCATGCCCTTGGGCGGCGATACGCCCTTGAGTTCCCTGTACAGTTTGAGGAGGCGTTCGCGCGACAGCGACACTTCGGTCTCGAGCAGCTGCAGGCGGGCGCCGAGCTGGATCAGTTCGATCGCCAGCTGGATTTCCTGGGACTCGGTCACGACACTTTTCTTGGACATGGTGGCAGCTCCCGAGCTTGACGACATGATCATCAGGGTAGGCGAAAAACCGTGATCAAACGATCTCTTCGACTGCCTGGCCGGCCATCAGGATGGCGGCGTGCGACTGGGCCAGCACGCGATCCTTGCTGTAATTGGTCAGCATGGACAGGATAGCACCGTCGTCGAAACGGAAGCGCGCCAGCATCATGTTCCCGCCGGCAAGTTTCAGGATCTGGGCGTTGCTCATCCCTTCGATCAGGTCGGCAATGTCGGCGGCGATGCCGAGGCGGAAAATCGCGGTCACCTTGTCAGCGCGGATCATCTGCTGCGCCAGCATCAGGTAGCTCAGGTTCGCGTCACGAATTTCAGCCATCATGTCGTTCGCAGTCATTTCCATCTCCTAGATCCATTTTGTCCGGCGCGGTGTTGTATTGCCGATGAGATACATTCTGAACGGGGCAGAATTATTCAGGAATAGGTCGGGCTCTGTATTTTGCGTCAGGAAATGACGAGATGATCCGTAGGAGTTTGTCTGACAAACCCTGCCGGATCATTGTCGCGCCCCTATGAGAACAGGGGTGGAATGAAGATGTTTTACTGGACTGACTGGTCGCGCCGGACAAAAAGAAATCTGGCTTCTTGTACCGGTTACGACAGGCTTTAGGAAAACTTTAGGGGTTTCCGCAAATATTTTTTAAAAACCCATTTCCGCTTGTCTGACTCGGTAACGGCGCCGGTTTCCGGAACTTGAGGGTATTTTTCAATGAATTTGCAAATAAATTTAAAAATAATGAAAAAAAGTGCCGGACGGGCTAAAACGGCGGCAATAATAACATATAAGCATTATTATCTTTGGCGATTTGACGGGAATTCTTGTTAAACTGCGCCCCTCGCCCCTATTTATTGAGGCTTCAAGTATTTATTGAGGTGTGTATGACCCGTACCGACTGCCTGGCCCTCGACGCCGGCGACGCCCTGGCGCAACTGCGCCAGCACTTCGACCTGCCCGAGGGCGTGATTTACCTCGACGGCAATTCGCTGGGCGCCCGCCCCAGGGCCGCCCTCGCCCGCGCGCAGGAAGTGATCGCCCGGGAATGGGGTGTGGACCTGATCCGCAGCTGGAATACGGCCGGCTGGTTCGACCTGCCCAAGCGTCTGGGCAACCGGCTGGCCCCGCTGATCGGCGCACGCGACGGCGAAGTCGTTGTCAACGACACCACCTCGCTCAACCTGTTCAAGTCCCTGGCCGCCGCGCTGCACATGCAGGCGGACGGCGCCACAGCCGCGCGCCGGGTTATCGTCACCGAGCGCAGCAACTTCCCCACCGATATCTATATGGCCCAGGGCCTGGCCAGCTGGCTTGACCGTGGCTACCAGGTACGCCTGGTCGATTCGGTGGAAGAACTGCCAGGCGCGATCGACCAGGCCACTGCGGTCGTCATGCTCACCCACGTGAACTACCGCACCGGCTACCAGCACGACATGAAGGCATTGTCGGCGCACGCGCATGCCCAGGGCGCCCTGATCGTGTGGGACTTGGCCCACTCGGCCGGCGCGGTACCGCTCGACCTGCACGCCGACGGCGCCGACCTGGCGGTCGGCTGCACCTATAAATACCTGAATGGCGGCCCGGGAGCACCGGCCTTCATCTGGGTGCCAAAGCGGCACCAGGCAGCCTTCACCCAGCCGCTGTCGGGCTGGTGGGGCCATGCCAACCCGTTCGCCATGGCGCCCGATTTCGCACCCTGCGAAGGCATCGGGCGCGCACTGTGCGGCACCCAGCCGATCGTATCGCTGGCGATGGTTGAATGCGGTCTGGCGGTATTTGAAATGACTGGCATGGACGCGGTGCGCGCCAAGTCGCTGGCGCTGACCGACCTGTTCATCGCGCTGGTGGAAGCGCGCTGCGGCGGCCATCCGCTTGGCCTGGTCACGCCGCGCGAACACGCGCAGCGCGGTAGCCAGGTCAGCTTCACCCATCCGCACGGCTTTGCCGTAATGGCCGCGCTGATTGCGCGCGGGGTCATCGGCGACTACCGCGAGCCGGCCATCATGCGCTTTGGCTTCACGCCGCTGTATACCAGCTTCACGGACGTCTGGGACGCGGTCGAGATCCTCAGGCAGATCCTCGACGACCAGGCTTACGACATTGCCGCCGAGCGCGGCGCAGTCACATAAAGGAACACAGCATGTCCACCGACGACGACAAGAAATGCCCGGCCAGCTGGCACGGCGCCAAGATGGATTTCAGCGAAGCGATGAGCTACGGCGACTACCTGGGACTGGACCAGATCCTCAACGCCCAGCATCCACGTTCGCCGAATCACAATGAAATGCTGTTCATCGTGCAGCACCAGACCAGCGAACTGTGGCTCAAGCTGATGCTGCACGAAATGCAGGCGGTGCGTACCAACCTGCGCGCCGGCGAACTGGCGCCCGCCTTCAAGATGCTGGCCCGGGTGGCGCGCATCATGGACCAGCTGGTGCACGCATGGGATGTGCTGGCGACCATGACCCCGCCCGAATACACGGCCATCCGCCCCTTCCTGGGCGCCTCGTCGGGATTCCAGTCGCACCAGTACCGCGAACTCGAATTCATCCTGGGGAACAAGAACGCCGCCATGCTCAGCGTGCACGACACGGCCCCGGCCGCGCACGCCATCCTGGAGCGCGAACTGCATGCGCCATCGGTGTACGACGAATCGGTGATGCTGCTCGCGCGCAGCGGCTTCCATATCGCGCCGGAGCGGCTGAACCGCGACTGGACGCTGCCGACCGCGCACGACGACTCGGTCAAGGCGGCCTGGCTGGGTGTGTACCAGGACCCATCGCAGCACTGGGCCCTGTACGAGCTGGCCGAAAAGCTGGTGGACCTGGAGACCGCCTTCCGCTTCTGGCGCTTCCGTCACGTGACGACGGTGGAACGTATCATCGGCTTCAAGACCGGCACCGGCGGCACTGCGGGCGTAAGCTACCTGCGCAAGATGCTCGACGTGGTGCTGTTTCCGGAACTGTTCACGCTGCGTACGGCGCTGTAAATAACCTTAGGGACACCAATGAAACGCATCGTAGATCCAGCCAAGGCTGCCCTCCTCAACGTGCACGAGGCGGTCAACGAGACGGGCGACCTGCTGAAACAGGACGGTCCGCTCAAGCCCGGCCAGGGCCTGGCCAGCGGCGTCGTTGCGCTGACGCTGGCGATCCTGTGCTTTCTTGGCGTGCTCGCCTTCCATTTCCCCCAGTACCTGACCACGCCTGAACTGCGGCGCGAATATTCGCCTGACGTCATCCGCCACATCATGTTCGGCGCGCTCGTCATTGCCGGTTCGATCAGCCTGCTCAACGTCCTGTTCAGGCGCGAACGCGCGCTCAACGCCATCGCCGGCGTGCTGGTTATCGCCACCGTGGCGCTGGGCGGCTCGCACGTGCCGGTGGCCGACTTCCCCGACAACACGCCTTACATCGGGCTCGACTGGTTCATCCTCGACTTGCTGGGTTCGACCGTGATCTTCGCGGCAATCGAAAAGCTGTTCCCCCTGTACAAAGGCCAGATGATCTTCCGCAAGGAATGGCAGACCGACCTGGTGCACTTTGCGGTGAACCACTTCATCGTCGGCCTGGCGCTGTTGACGGTCAACTTCGCGATCCACCGCCTGTTCGGCTGGATGGCCAACGAGTCGCTGCAGGGCTGGGTCAGGTCGATCCCCTTCCTTCCGCAACTGCTGCTGGCCGTGCTGGCGGCCGACTTCGTTCAGTACTGGACGCACCGCTCGTACCACGAGATCCCGTTTTTCTGGCGCTTCCACGCGGTGCACCACTCGGCCAAGACCATGGACTGGCTGGCCGGCTCGCGCCAGCATATGTTCGAGCTGATCGTCACGCGCGTGGGCGTGCTCGGCATCCTGTACGTGCTCGGCTTCGGCAAGACCGTGATGGACATGTACATCGTCATCGTCGGATTCCAGGCCGTGTTCAACCACGCCAACGTGCACCTGCCGTGGGGTCCGCTGAAATACATCATCGTCACGCCCGACTTCCACCACTGGCACCATTCGTCGGACGACGTGGCGATCGATAAGAATTATGCGGCCCATTACGCCTTCCTCGACCACCTGTTCGGCACCGCGATCAAGGGCCAGACGGGTTTCCCGGAGAAGTACGGCGTCCAGGGCGATTACATGCCCGATGGCTTCATGAAGCAGTTCATGTTTCCGTTCCGAAAGCAAAAATAAGCGGAAGCCCGGGGACGATTTGCTAAGATAAAGGCAATCGATCAATTATGCGGTGGAGGTGGCAATGGATTGCGATGTACTGACTTTGGCGGGCCTGTGGAACTCCGGTCCGCAACACTGGCAAACCCACTGGGAACACAAGTATCCCGCATGGAAACGCGTGGCCCATCGCGACTGGAACAATCCCGAATGCCACGAATGGGTGGTCGAACTCGATGCCGCCATTGCGGCCAGCGAAGGCCCGCCGCTGCTTGTGGCACACAGCCTGGCCTGTGTGATGGTGGCGCAGTGGGCCAGGTCAGGATCCCAGCTCAAGATCGCGGGCGCGTTCCTGGTCGCGCCCAGCGATGTCGACGCGCCCTCGTACCCGATCGAGGCCAACGGCTTCGGCCCCATGCCATTGGAAAAGCTGCCATTCCCGAGCATTGTGGTGGCCAGTTCAAACGATGAATACGTGACCATCGAACGGGCGCGCCAGTTTGCCGATGCATGGGGCAGCAAGTTCGTCGAGATCGGGCCGGCCGGCCATATCAACGGCGACAGCGGTTTTGGCGAATGGCCGGAGGGAGAAAAAATGCTGGCCGAGTTGTGCGCCCAGGTGGCGGAGGATTAGACGAAATGTAGGGTGGAAAAGCAATAGCGCCTTCCACCATGGGTGCGCCGAGTTGACGCATCCATGGTGGAAGGCGCTACCGCTTTTCCACCCTACGTTTTTACTTCGCTGACGCGAGCAGCATCTCGTTCAGGCGCTTCACAAACGTGGCCGGGTCGGCGAGCGAACCACCCTCGGCCAGCAGCGCCTGGTCGAACAGGATGTGTGCCCAGTCGCCAAACTGCGCGCTCTCTGCACTTTCAAACTTCAGGCGCGTCACCAGCGGGTGATTCGGGTTGATCTCCAAAATCGGCTTCGATTCCGGCGCGTTCTGTCCCGCCGCTTTCAGCATGCGCAGCAGGTTACCCGACAACTCGTTTTCATCGGCCACCAGGCAGGCTGGCGAGTCGGTCAGGCGGAACGTGACGCGCACATCCTTGGCCTTGTCGCCCAGTGCCGCCTTCATGCGCTCGACCAGTTCCTTGTACGAGGTCTCGGTCTCTTCGTGTTCCTTCTTCTCGGCTTCGTCTTCCAGGCCGCCCAGGTCCAGGCCGCCCTTGGCAACCGATACCAGTTCCTTGCCTTCGAACTCGGTCAGGAACGACAGCATCCACTCGTCCACGCGGTCGGTCATCAACAGCACTTCAACGCCCTTCTTGCGGAAGATTTCGAGGTGCGGGCTGTTCTTGGCCGCGGTGTAGCTGTCGCCGGCCACGTAGTAGACCTTCTCCTGGCCTTCCTTCATGCGCACGATGTAGTCGGCCAGCGAAGTATTCTGGTCGGCGTTGTCGTTGGCGCTCGAAGCGAAGCGCAGCAGCTTGGCGATGCGGTCCTTGTTGTTGGCGTCTTCGCCGATGCCTTCCTTGAGCACCTGGCCGAACTCGGTCCAGAAGGTCGTGTACTTGTCCTTCTTTTCCTGCTCGTCGGCGTTCGCCAGCTCTTCCAGCATGCCCAGCACGCGCTTGGTCGAACCTTCGCGGATCACCTTGACGTCGCGCGACTCTTGCAGGATTTCGCGCGATACGTTCAGCGGCAAATCGTTCGAGTCGATCACGCCCTTGATGAAGCGCAGGTAGGCCGGCATCAGCTGCTCGGCGTCGTCCATGATGAACACGCGCTTGACGTACAGCTTGATGCCGCCGCGCTTGTTGCGGTCCCACAGGTCGAACGGCGCATGCGCCGGCACGTACAGCAGCTGCGTGTATTCGCTGCGGCCTTCAACGCGGTTGTGCGTCAAGGTCAGCGGTGCCTGGAAGTCGTGCGAGACGTGCTTGTAGAATTCTTCGTACTGCTCGGTCGTGATGTCGGCCTTGTTGCGGGCCCACAGCGCGCTGGCCTGGTTGACGGTTTCGTATTCGTCCTTGATTACCGACTCATTCTTCTCTGCGTCCCACTCGTCCTTTTGCATCAGGATCGGCAGCGAGATATGGTCCGAGTATTTGCGGATGATCGATTTGAGCTTCCAGCCCGACAGCAGCTCTTCTTCGCCGGAGCGCAGGTGCAAGGTGACGTCGGTGCCGCGCGAGATTTTCTCGATCGCTTCGACGCTGTAGTCGCCCTCGCCGCCCGATTCCCAGCGCACGCCTTCCGATGCTTCAGCGCCGGCGCGTCGCGTGTCGACGGTGATCTTGTCGGCCACGATGAAACCGGAATAGAAGCCCACGCCGAACTGGCCGATCAGGGCCGCGTCGGCCTGCTGGTCGCCCGACAGTTTGCCGAAGAATTCCTTGGTGCCCGACTTGGCGATGGTGCCAAGGTGCGAAATGACTTCGTCACGGCTCATGCCGATGCCGTTGTCGGAAATCGTGATGGTCTTGGCTTCCTTGTCGTAGGTGACCTTGATCTTCAGTTCATGGTCGTTGCCGTACAGGGCGTCGTTATTGATCGCTTCGAAGCGCAACTTGTCGGACGCGTCGGACGCGTTAGAAATCAGTTCGCGCAGGAAAATCTCCTTGTTCGAATACAGGGAGTGGATCATCAGTTGCAGCAACTGCTTTACTTCGGCTTGAAAACCAAGGGTTTCTTTTTCGGCAACGGCCATTTTTTAGTCCTCGTTGAGACGGGTTGAACGGATTGGAGCGAGATGGGGTTGTTTGAAGGGATTTCAAGGGGTAAATCGGGCTCAGCGGCCCAGTTCCCGCTCCAGAAACGCCCATATGGTCGGTTCCTGCATCGCCGCCACGTTCAGGCGCATGCGGGTGGTGGGCAGCTGGCTGGGTGAAAACAGGCTGCCCGGGGCCAGCAGCAAGCCCTCGGCCATGGCCTTTTCCGTCAGCACATTGGTATCCATGCCGGCGTCGGCCCACACGAACATGCCCGCCGGCGGCGCCACATCCACCCTCAGCCCCACTTTTTCCATCTGGCGCACGGTCTTGGCGCGCACCGCATCGAGCTTGCCCCGCACCCGGTCCACGTGCTTGCGGTACAAGCCCTCGGACAGGATCTTGTACACCACCCGCTCGCCGATGTCGCTGGTCGTCAGGGTGCCCAGCATCTTGCGGTCGCACAGCCGCTGCGCCCATTCCGGCGAGGTGGCGATGAAGCCGACCCGCAAATTGGCCGACAGCGACTTGGAAAAGCCGCCAAGGTAAATCACCCGCTGCAGCTGGTCGAGCGCCGCCAGCCGCGTGGCCGGCTGCACCGCCGAACCGGGATGCAGGTCGCAGTAAATATCGTCCTCGACGATCGTAAAGCCGTGCTCCTCGGCGATGCGCAGCACCTGGAAGGCCTTGGCCGCCGACAGCGAGGTCGAACTCGGGTTGTGCAGCACCGAATTGATCACGTACAGCTTGGGCTTGTGCAGCGCCGCCATGGCTGCCAGCTGCGCGATGTCGGGACCGTCGGCCAGGCGCGGGATGCCCACCACCTTCGCTCCCAGCGCCGCAAAGGAGCCAAACATCAGGAACCAGGCCGGGTCGTCGACGAAAATGGTGTCGCCGGGCCGCGTGAATTCGCGCGCCACCAGGTCAAGCGCCTGGGTCACGCCCACCGTGGTGACGATCTGTTCGGGCTTGGCCTCGATCTCGAGTTCCGCCAGCTTCAACTGCAGTTGCTGGCGCAGTGGCAAAAAGCCCTGCGGCGCACCGTAATTGAGCAGCGACGTCACGCCCTGGCGGCTGATCGAGCGCAGCGCGTTGGCGATCAGCGGGCCGTCCAGCCATTCCACCGGCAGCACGCCCGATCCGGGCACCTGCTGCAGCGGCACCTGGCGGAACATGTTCCGGATCAGCCAGACCACGTCGAGCGGCTTGGGCTCGTGCCCGTCGCGCGCATCGGCATGCACTGGCCCCGGCGCGGAACGTTCACCGGTATTGAGCGGGGAACGCTCGCGCACGAAAAACCCGGCCCCGCGGCGCGACTCCACATAACCCCTGGCCACCAGCTTGTCGTAGCTGGCCACCACGGTGAACGCCGACACCCCGTGGGTGGCCGCGAACTGGCGTATCGAGGGCATGCGCGCGCCGCTGCGCAGCACCTTGTCGTCGATGCGCGCCGAGACCATGCGCACGATCTGGTCGATCAGCGATTCGCCGGAATTGCGCGAGAGCGTTGTATTGGTCATATCACCGTCACAGTATGTGAAATTATATCGGCAAGTGTATTGGCACTGTACTGGTATTTGCGTCTAGCATACACCTATCGACCTCTTGACGAAAGCCGCCATGTATCTGCCCACCCTCGCCCAGCTGGACGCCGCAGCCGCCATCGTCTACCAGGCCATGCCGGCGACGCCGCAGTATTCATGGCCGCTGCTGAACCAGGCGCTGGGCGCTGAAACCTGGGTAAAGCACGAGAACCATACGCCGCTGGGCGCGTTCAAAGTGCGCGGCGGCCTGGTGTACATGGATGCCCTGGCCAGGCGCATGCCCGACCTGCGCGGCGTCATCGCCGCCACCCGTGGCAACCACGGCCAGTCGGTCGCCTTCGCGGCGCAGCGGCAAGGCCTGCAAGTAAAGATCTTTGTCCCGTTCGGGAACAGCGTCGAGAAAAACGCGGCCATGCAAGGGCTGGGAGCGGAGTTGATCGAGGTCGGCACCGACTTCCAGGAGTGCCGCGAACACGCGCTTCAGGTGGCCGAACGCGAGGGCCTGCACATGGTCCCCTCCTGGCATGAAGACCTGGTGGCCGGTGTGGCGACCGGCTGGCTCGAGCTGTTCCGCGCCCAGCCCGATCTTGACCTGGTGCTGGTGCCGATCGGCCAGGGCTCGGGCATCTGCAGCGCCATCGCAGCGCGCCATGCGCTGGGACTGAAGACCCGGATCATCGGCGTGGTCTCGAGCCATGCGCCGGCCTATCAGCTGTCGTTCCGGGCCGGACGCAGCATCGCCGCCCCGGTCAGCACCGTGGTGGCCGATGGCCTGGCTTGCCGCCAGCCCGATCCGGCCTCGCTGGACGCCATCCTTGAATGCGTCGACGACATCCGGGCCGTGAGCGACGACGAAGTAGCGCACGCCATGCGCCTGTACTACCGCGCCACCCACAATCTGGCCGAGGGCGCGGGCGCAGCACCGCTGGCAGCGGCCCTGCAAATGAAGGACAAGGCGATTTTCAAGGGCCGCAAGATTGGCCTGCCGCTCACGGGCGGCAATGTCGACTCCGAACTGTTTCGCCATATTCTGCAGGGGCCCTGACATGCATGCCACCGTGTCCATCCGCCCCGGCCTGTCGCGCGAAACCAGCGGCATGCTGCTCGGCCTCGTCGGCGTGGCGATTTTCGGGCTGACATTCCCGGCCACCAAGCTGGCGGTGGCTGACCTGCCGCCCGTATTCGTGGCCCTTGGCCGTGCCGTGGTCGCCGCGATGCTGGCCGGCGCCTGGCTGCTGTGGAAGCGCCTGCCTTTCCCGCCGCGAGCAGCCATGCTGCCACTGGCAATGGTGTCGCTGGGCTGCATCATCGGCTTTCCCTGGCTGACCTCAATTGCACTGCAAAAGCTGCCCGCCTCGCACGGCGCCGTCCTGGTCGGCATCCTGCCGCTGGCCACGGCCGCCTTTTCCGCGCTGCGCGGCAATGAAAAGCCTTCCTTCGGCTTTTGGGCGGTGGCGCTGGCCGGCTCCGCCGTGGTGGTGGCCTTTGCGCTGCACCAGGGCGGCGGCAGCTTCCACGCGGCCGACTTCTTGATGTTCGCGGCCGTGCTGCTGGCCGCGCTGGGATATACCGAAGGCGCGCGCCTTTCGCAAAGCATGGGCGGGCAGCAGGTGATCAGCTGGGCGCTGGTGCTGTCGGCCCCGCTGCTGGCGCCCGTATTGCTATGGTTGTCGTGGCCGCATGGCGCTGCGATTGCGCAGGCCGGCCCCATGGCCTGGCTGGGATTTGGCTACGTGGCCGCGTTTTCGATGTATATCGGCTTCTTTTTCTGGTACGGCGGCATGGCGCGCGGCGGCATTGCCCGGGTCGGCCAGGTGCAGCTGGTGCAGCCCTTCTTTACCCTCGCAGGGGCCTGGCTGATCCTGGGCGAGCCCCTGGCGCCATCGAATTTCCTGTTTGCGCTGGCCGTCATTTCGGTGGTCGCGGTAGGCCGCAAAATGCAGATAAAACGATAGGCGATGTCGCAATTCCGATGGGAATGCCCAGCGGAGCGACGTACAATACTGCCTTGTTCACCCAGATTACGAGAGTCCCCATGTCCGTTTACGAAAAACTCAAAGCCCTCGACATCACGCTCAAGGCCCCGGCTACCCCGGCGGCAGCGTATGTCATGTACGTCCAGACCGGCAACCTGGTGTTCCTGTCGGGCCACCTCGCCAAGAACACGGACGGCTCGATCATCGTCGGCCAGCTGGGCAAGAATGTCAGCGTCGAGCAGGGCCAGCAGGCTGCGTGCAACGTCGCGGTCGACCTGATGGGCACCCTGCAGGAAGCCTGCTGCGGCGACCTGAACCGCGTCAAGCGCATCGTCAAGGTGATGAGCCTGGTCAATTCGAGCCCGGACTTCACCGAGCACCACCTGGTCACCAACGGCGCTTCGCAGCTGCTGGGCGAAGTTTTCGGCGACGCCGGCAAGCATGCCCGTTCGGCCTTCGGCGTGGCGCAGATCCCGCTGGGCGCCTGCGTCGAGATCGAAATGATCGTTGAACTTGCCTAAAACTTAAGATCCGGAGGGCGCTTACCCAGCACCCTCCTTTTCAGCCCGCTTACCAAGCGTGCTCTATAATGGCCCGATACCTGACGCGGCCCCTTTTCTCTGTGAGACCAGCATGAAAATTGAAAATCCAAACCCGATCGAATGGCGTTTTTCGGAGCGCGCAAGCCAGCTGCAAAGCTCGTTCATCCGCGAAATCCTGAAAATCACGCAGCGTCCGGAGATCATCTCCTTCGCCGGCGGCCTGCCTTCGCCTGCCACCTTCCCGGTCGAGCACATGAAAGCGGCCTTCGACAAGGTGTTGTCCGAAAACGGTAAAGTGGCGCTGCAATACGGCCCGACCGACGGCTACCCGCTGCTGCGCGAATGGATTGCCAATTCCCTGTCCACGCCAACCTGCAAGATCCTGCCTGAACAAGTCCTGATGACGTCCGGTTCGCAGCAAGCGCTCGACCTGCTGGGCAAAGTGCTGATCGACGAAGGCAGCCGCGTGCTGGTCGAAACCCCGAGCTACCTGGGCGCGCTGCAAGCGTTCTCGGTGTACCGTCCCGAATTCAAGTCGGTCGCAACAGACGACCACGGCCTGGTGCCGTCGTCGATCGAGCCTGTGGCCGAAGGCGCCCGCATGCTGTACGCGCTGCCGAACTTCCAGAACCCGACCGGCCGCAGCCTGTCGGTCGAGCGCCGCGTGGAGCTGGTTGAAACCTGCGCCCGCCTCGGCATTCCGCTGATCGAAGACGACCCGTACGGCGCGCTGAGCTACAAGGGCGAGCCTTTCCCTAAAATGCTGAACATGAACCCGGACGGCGTCATCTACATGGGCTCGTTCTCCAAGGTGCTCACGCCAGGCATCCGCCTCGGTTACGTGGTGGCGCCGCTGCCGCTGGTACGCCGGCTTGAGCTGGCCAAGCAGGCGGCCGACCTGCACACCGCGCAGCTCACGCAAATGGTCGTGTACGAAGTGATCAAGGACGGCTTCCTCGACAAGCACATCCCGGAAATTCGTACCCTGTACGCGAACCAGTGCCAGGCCATGCTGGACGCGCTCACCGAGTTCTTCCCGACCAGCGTGACCTGGACCAAGCCAGAAGGCGGCATGTTCATCTGGGTGACCCTGCCGAAGCACATCGATGCGATGAAGCTGCTCGACCAGGCCATCGCGGCCAAGGTCGCGTTCGTTCCGGGCGCGCCGTTCTACGCCAACGAAGCCGAAACCAACACCCTGCGCCTGTCCTTCGTGACCGTGCCGCCGGAGCGTATCCGTGAAGGCGTTGCCATTCTGGGCAAGCTGATCGCCGCGCAACTGTAATATCGCCGTATCCCGTGGGCGCTTCCGCCGCCCACGGTTCCCCCCTCTGTAAATATGTCACTAACTTTCACAAATTTCAACCTTGTGAAAAAATTCATTATTTGACACTTGCTAACCGCACCTCCGGGCGTGCTGCGTTGTTGCGTCGCAACATTAGAGCATTTTACCCAATTTTCCCGAGACAAATCCTATCCGAAAGTAACAAAATTCCTTTTCTATAAGTTATAATTCCGTGCAGAAATTAACCTTGTTGTGTAAATAACTCTCACAACCTCGCTCTTTTACACGGCTGACCAACTCGCAGCCACTTATACAGGCTGCAGACATGCTCAATACGTACGCCCCGGAATTCCTGCGTCAACTCGCCGTGCCCAAGGCACCCGCCCTTCCCCCCATGGACATGGCCGACCTGACCATCGCCTATCTCGAGCAGCTCGGGATCGACTATGTGTTCGGCGTACCCGGCGGCGCCATCGAACCGTTCTACAACGCGATCGCGCGCAACGAACGGCGCGGCGGCCAGCTGCGCCACATCGTCGCGCGCCACGAAGCCGGCGCCGCCTTCATGGCCGACGGCTACGCACGCGAAACCAGCAAGGTGGGCGTCTGCATGGCCACTTCCGGTCCGGGCGCGACCAACCTGATTACCGCCGTGGCCACCGCCTATGGAAACGACGTGCCGATGCTGGTGCTGACCGGCCAGCCGGCCTTGCCCTCATTCGGCAAGCACACCTTGCAGGAATCGAGCTGCACCGGCATCGACGTGCTGGGCATGTTCCGCCACTGCACCCGCTACAACTCGCTGGTGTCGCACGCCCAGCAATTGGAACTCAAACTGATCACCGCCCTGCAGCACGCCACGCGCACGCCGCGCGGGCCGGTGCACCTGTCGGTGCCGGTCGATATTTTCCGCGCGCCGAGCGGCCTGTCGGCGCCCAGCTACGACTTGCGCACCCTGCTGCGCCCGCACGCGCTGGTCGACAATGCCGCCGTTGAAACGCTCAGCGCCATGCTGGCGCAATGCCGCAACGTGGTCCTGCTGATCGGCGGCGGCTGCGGCGAGTCGATCCACGCGATCCTGCAGTTCGCGGCCATGAAGGGCGCCACCTTCGTCACCACGCCGGACGGCAAGGGCCTGGTCAGTCCGCAGCACCCGCTGTTTCGCGGCGTGTTCGGTTTTGGCGGACACGCCGCTGCCGAAGCGGCGCTGCGCGACGACTCGGTCGACCTGATCCTGGCCGTCGGCACCAGCATGGGCGAATGGAACACCGGCGGCTGGTGCGACAGCCTGATGAACGAGCGCCTGGTCCACATCGACGAATCCGAAGAACACCTGGCGCGCACGCCGATGGCCCAGTTCCATATGCGCGGCAGCATCAGCGCTATCTTCAAGCGCCTGGTCGAGCGCACCGAACGCGCCCAGACCACCGACGGCGTCGAACGGCGCCGCATTGCGCGCCTGGAAAGCAGCCCGCGCTGGGAGCCCGAAGCTATCCTCGACGCGCCCGCCGCCTGCCGCAGCGAAGCGACCCCGATCAAGCCGCAGCGCCTGATGCGCGACTTGTCCCGCCTGTTCCCGCCCAGCACCCGCTACCTGGTCGACGCCGGCAACAGCGTGGCCTGGGCCACTCACTACCTGCAGCCGCAAGACCGGCGCCTGGCCGAACGCCGCACAGGCGAACGCCCGCGCGATGACTGCCAGCGCCAGAGCACGGGCGGCTGGCTGCGCGTGACCACCCATTTCGCGCCCATGGGCTGGGCCATCGGCGCGGCGGTCGGCACTGCCGCCGCCAACCAGGACGTGCCGGTGGTCTGCATCACCGGCGACGGCAGCATGCTGATGAGCGGGCAGGAATTATCGGCCGCGGTCGCCGAACAGCTCAACGTGATCTTCGTGGTGCTCAACGACGCCGCGCTCGGCATGGTCAAGCACGGTCAGCGCCTGGGCGGCGCCGAGCAGATCGGCTTCGCGCTGCCGCGCACCAATTTTGCGATGCTGGCGCGCGCCCTCGGCGCGCATGCCCACACCATCGACTCGCCGGCCGACATGGCCGCGCTCGACATCGGCGCCATCCTGCGCCGTCCCGGCCCGACCCTGCTCGACGTGTATATCGACCCGGAGGAAGTGCCGCCGATGGCAGCGCGCATGCGCGTGCTGGGCGAGACGGCATGAGCGCCCCCAACGCCGACGCGCACCTGATCCATTCGCGAATCTGGGCCGAAGAGGCCGAACCCGACAACGCCTTCGCCACCCACAGCGCGCACTGCCATGGCTACGACGTCTACGGTGGCATGCTGGGTAAGGCCACCTGGGCCGACATGGTGTTCCTGATGCTGCGCGGCGAAGCGCCCGATGCGGCGCAAGAGCGCCTGTTCGACACGCTGGCCATGGCACTGGCCAACCCCGGCCCGCGCGCGCCGTCCGTGCATGCGGCCATGTGCGGCGGCGTAGCCGGTTCCACCGCCGCCGCCTCGCTGATCGCGGCGCTGTCGGTGGGCGCAGGCGGCTACTGCGGCGCGCGCGAAGTGCTGCTGGCCATGCAGCAGTGGCGCGCCTGCGGCACCGACATCGCAGCGTGGCAGCTGCAACTGGCCGCCGAACCTGGGCGCAGCGCCAGCATTTGGCCGGTGCAGGAGCACACGCCCGGCTTCGATCCGCACACGCGCGACGCCTGCACCATCGTGCTGCAGACGCTGGACTGTCTGGCCGGCCTAAGTCCGGGCCGGCACCTGCCCTGGCTGCTGGCCAACCTGGCCGCGCTGGAAGCAGTGGCTGGCTGCGGCCTGGGCATGGGCGGCGTGGCCGCGGCCGCGCTGCACGACCTGGGCTTCACCCCGGCCCAGGGCGAAATGCTGTTCCTGATGCTGCGCCTTCCCGGCGCCGCCGCGCACGCGCTGGAACAGGGCGAAACAGGCTTTCGCAAATTCCCCTTCTTCACCATCGAACAGGAAGCGGCATGAACGCGCCGCACCCGCTCGAAGCACATGTAGGCCACCTGAAAAGCCGCATGGGCGCCGCCGTCATCGGCAGCCACGCGATGTTTCGCGGCCACGATCTGCACCGCGAACTGCGCGAGCTGGACTGGGTTGAGCTCTACCTGTTTGGAATTACCGGGCGGCGCTTTGACGCGGCCCAGGCCGAGCTCCTGCACGCCATCCTGGTCTACACCAGCTACCCCGACGCGCGCATCTGGAACAACCGGGTGGCGGCACTGGCCGGCTCGGCGCGCAGCACGCCTGCACTGGCCATTTCGGCGGCGCTGGCCGTGTCGGAAGCGGGCATCTACGGCGGCCAGCCGGGTGTGCGCGCGATTGACTACTTCCTGCGTACCAAACAGGCACTGGACCGAGGCGCTGCCTTGGCCGACGTGGTGGCCGGGGCCGGCCGCATCTACGGCTACGGCCGCCCGACGCCGGAACTGGGCGACGAACGCCTGCCCTGGCTGCTGGCGCTGGCGCAACAGCTCGGGCTGGGCGACGGAGCGCACCTGCGCATCGCCCTCGACACGGAACAACTGCTGGTGGCGAAAAACGCCCGCCTGCGCATGAACTACGCCGCAATGACCGCGGCGCTATGCGCCGACATGGGGTTTTCGATTGCCGAGTTTCACATGTTCCGCGTGCCGCTGTTCCTGGCAGGCATGCCTCCCGGGTATATCGAGGCGCTCGAGCGTCCGGCTGGAAGCCTGTTCCCGACACCGTGCAGGCATCTGCGCTACGACGGCGTGGCCAAACGCGAATGGCGCAAAACCTAATCACAATTGTCACGGGAAGTGGTGATAAAAAGGCGAAAAAGGTAACAATATTTCCCAGAATAATCACACTTTGTTGCACTCAGACATCTTCCTATAGTAAGGTAATGCGATAGACACCAAGGGAGAACATTTGTGAGATGTGTGAGCGCGTTGCCCCTCAGCCTGGCTTTGATTCTTGTACTCCAGGCGCATGGCGCCGCAGCCCAGGTCAGCGATGAAGACGAGCTGGCCCAGGTCTACGGCGACAAAAGCAACGTGAGCATTGCCACCGGCAGCCAGCAATCCTTGCGCCGCGCGCCGGCAGTCGCTTCCGTCATCACCGCCCAGGACATTGCGGCCATGGGCGCTACCGATCTCGACCAGGTGCTCGAATCGATCGCCGGCATCCACGTCGGGCGTTCGCCCAATCAATATTCGCCTTTGTACCTGGTGCGCGGCATTTACAGCGCCTACATGCCGCAAGTGCTGGTGCTGCAAAATGGCATCCCCATCACCACCTCCTTCGTCAACAACAAGGGCAATGTCTGGGCTGGCTATCCGGTCGAACACATCGCCCGCATCGAAGTGATCCGCGGGCCTGGTTCGGCGCTGTATGGCTCGGACGCCTTTGCCGGTGTCATCAACATCATCACCAAGGGCGCCGCCGACACGCGCGGCACCGAAGTGAGCGCGCGCGTGGGCAGCTTTGGCGCACGCGACGCCTGGGTGCAGCACGGCGGCAAAATGGGCCCGGTCAGCGTGGCGGCATTCCTGCGCGCCGGCACCACCGACGGCTTTCGCAGCACCGTCCGGGCCGACGCCCAGACCCGCAACGACACCATTTTCGGCACCCAGGTTTCCCTGGCGCCCGGCTCCGTTAACGCCGGCTACGACGCGCTCGACGCCAACCTCGAACTAAACTACGACAAGTGGCGTTTCCGCACCGGCTTCAAGGGCCGCGACGATGTGGGCACCGGCGCCGGCATCGCCAACGCGCTCGACCCGGTGGGCCGCTCCAAGAGCAACCGCTTTACCACCGACCTGTCGTGGACCGATACGAATATCGCCACCGACTGGAGTGCCGGCGCCTTGCTGAGCACTTTGTATTACACCCAGCAGACGCCGGTCGACTACCAGCTGTTCCCGCCTGGCATGCGCTTTCCGACGGGGACTTTTCCGAACGGGATGCTGGGCGGACCCGATTTCTGGGAGCGCCAGTTACGCATATCGGCGTATGCAAGTTATTCCGGTTTCCGGGGCCACAATACGCGCTTCGGCATCGGCCACGACGACATGAATATGTATCGCACGCGCGAGACACGCAATTTCAACTACACCGCCTCGGGCGTGCCAATTCCGCTGCCGGCCACTGTCGATTTCTCCGACACCAATCCCTTCATGTTCCCGCACCGCCGCATGGTGGATTACTTCTATGCGCAGGACGAATGGACCTTCGCAAAGGACTGGACCCTGACCGCCGGCGTGCGCCACGACCAGTATTCCGACTTCGGCGGCACCACCAATCCGCGCCTGGCGCTGGTGTGGGACGCGTCATACGACCTGACCGTAAAAATGCTGTACGGCCGCGCCTTCCGCGCGCCCTCGTTCGCGGAAAGCTATGGCATCACCAATCCGGTCGCGCTCGGCAATGCGGATTTGAAACCGGAAACCAACAAGACGCTCGAGACCGCGTTCTCGTGGCAGGCGCGCTCGGACACGCAGCTGAACCTGACGGTCTACCGCTACGAGATGAGCAACATCATCCGCACGGTGCCAAACCCGATCGCCAACACGGGCAATACCTACCGCAACACGGGTGACCAGAGCGGGCACGGCCTGGAATTCGAATCGGTGGTCAACCTTAACAAGGACCTGCGCCTGATGGCCAACTACAGCTGGCAGCGTTCCACCGACAAGGCCAGCGGCAAGGACGCCGGCTACGCGCCGCGCCACCACATATACGCCCGCGCAGACTGGCAATTCGCACGCGACTTCCTGCTCGGCGCCCAGGTCAACCGGGTGGCGCAGCGCCTGCGCGCGCCGGGCGACATGCGCGCGCCGATTCCCGATTACACCACGCTCGACCTGAGCTTGCGCAGCGAACGGGTGCGCGGCAACTGGGAGTTCACGGCGACCGTGCGCAACCTGTTCAACGCCGATGTGCGCGAACCGAGCCCGGCGCCTGGCTTGCAACTGCCATATGACTTGCCGATGGCGTCCCGTGCGTTTTCCCTGCAAGCGTCTTACCAACTTTAGCCCGCGCATTCGACCAAGGGTTGTAATTGCGCGACGCCCCTATGCACATGGCTTAATAGAAAATTTAATACAAATTCAGCTCGGCAACGCGGTATTATTTGAGGCGCTTTCCCAACCAGCCTAGCCGAGGCAACGCATGATTCCCGCCGTCGCATCCGTACGCGAAGCAGCCATCCTGATCGTCGACGACACGCCGGCGAGCCTGGACACCTTGCGCACGACGATGAGCGCACAGGGCTACCATACCTTCGTTGCGACCAGCGGCGAGCGCGCAATCAGCATTGCGCGGCGCGTGCATCCCGACCTGATCCTGCTCGACGTGATGATGCCCGGGATGGACGGCCTGGAAACCTGCCGCCAGCTCAAGCTGGACCCCGGCACCGAAGACATCCCCGTCATTTTCATGAGTGCGCTCAACGACACCGAACACGTGGTGGCCGGCTTCGACCTGGGCGCGGTCGACTACATCGGCAAGCCGCTGCGCATGGCCGAAGTGTGCGCCAGAGTGCGTGCGCAACTGCAGATCCATGCGCACAGCGAAACGCGCGCCGAACAGACCCAGCGCCTGCGCATGATCGTCGACAACATGGCCGAAGGACTGATGATCATTGAGGCGGGCGGCGCCATCCAGTACGCAAACCCGGCATGCGACACTTACCTGGGCTACGGCGCTGGGCAGCTGGCCGGGCACCGCATCACCGACCTGCTGGCCGCGCCGCTGGCGCAGGAATACATGGCCTGGTTTGCCAGTTGTGCGGCCGTGCCTGACCTGGCGCCGAGACAGGGGGCGCGCGAAGTGCCGATCCGCCTGCACGACGGTTCGACCCGCGCGATGGACCTGACCCTGACGCCGATGCAGCTCGCCGGCGAGCAAGTCTTCATCGGCCTGCTGCACGATATCTCGCACCGCAAGCAATACGAAAGTTCGCTCGAGCGCGCGGCGCTGGTGGACCCGCTGACCCGGATCGCCAACCGCCGCCACTTCGATAATTTTTTCGAACAGGAGTGGCAGCGCGCGATCCGCAGCGCCGAGCCGCTGTCGCTGATCGTGCTCGATGTCGACCATTTCAAGCTGTATAACGACGCGCTGGGCCACCCGGCGGGGGATGCGGCGCTGCGCGCAGTGGCGGCAGTGCTCGAAGCCCATGCTATGCGCCCGACCGACCTGGCGGCGCGTTACGGGGGCGAGGAATTCGTGGTGCTGTTTGGCGAGACGGGAGCGGATGCGGCGCGCACGCTGGCCGAGTCGATCAGATCACGCGTCGAAGCTTTGAATCTGTCCAATCCGCGCTCGCCATCAAGCGAGTGGATCACGGCCAGTATCGGCGTGGCGACGATCGTGCCGAACCAGTTGGACGACGTGGCGAAGTTCTTCGTCGCGGCCGACCGCGCGATGTACGCGGCCAAGGAGGCCGGGCGCAACCGGGTGGTGGCGGTTGATGCGGGGAGCAGCACGTGGGAGGCGCTGAAGGCAATGGTGAAGCTGTAATGCCTATCCGACGGCCGCATGGCGGTACGATTATCTGGAAGCACAATCCGGTATATATGGAAACCACCGGCGAGAAGGAATAAAAGTAAAAATGCTACTTGCTGCCCTACTTCTGGGCGCCCTCTCCGCGCAGGCAGACGCTAAGCCGAGCCCTGCCGTCGTGGACGCGCGGCCATCGGTGCCTGTCGCCCCTCAGCGGTCATCCTTTACACAAGTGTTCAAGAATCAGTCTGGTTGCTTAGTCTGAACTCTTGAGCATCCGTTGCAACCGGCGAACATGACGCTCAACGGCTCTCCAGTCCCAAGTCTCTGGTGCACTCCACTCTGGATAGGTAGAGGCCCACGCCGTGGCTCGCTTTGAAGAGTTTGCGGTGATACGACTCATTCCGCCACGGTCACCGGAGTAAAGTTGAACTGAAATCAAGCCCCAACCGCTCCAGGTAAATCGGATCTGGGCGTCAACAGGAGACGGTGTATTTAAGTGGATAGTCTCTCGCACCGGAATCCCTAGCATATCCGGATACACCACAAAGAAAAAAGCAAGACCCCGTGGTGCTGCCAACTGCAATTTGACATAGTCCGCGAGCGCCTGTGGCGACCGAAAAAAAGTGGCTCTTTTCCTGGCGTTGAGTACGCCTCGACAACGAACGGCTCTGGCTTAGCAAACACTGATGCTGCTAACGCGTTTATCCCACTCTCAGTTAAAGGTCGCAATGCAGTTATCCGTTTTCTTCGATTGTCTACACAAAAATTAGTCGGGCTAAACCACCGTTCCTTGCTGCGGACTCAACCGGTCCACGCAACACACTCGTCAAATCGTTGAGCCGGTGACTGATAGTTTAGCGTCTTCCTAGGACGCTCGTTCAATGTCCGCTGCTGGCCGACCACTGCCGAGTGTACAAGACGGCAGCGGCCGTCATTTAGAGCCCCGCCTTGTCCGCCGATCGACGCGATCCGGCCCAGGCAATGAGAACCAGGATCGCGAAATACACGGCGACGTTGGCGACCAGCGCAACTAGGTGCAACTTGTCCTCGCCAAAGGAAAGCTGACGCTCCCTGGAGACGCCGGGGGCGTCGTGCAAGTACGCAACCGGAAAGCCACCCGTCAGCGCGGGCTTGAAACAAGGATCGGAAGTGGAGGGCCCACACAGATTTCCATGTTCCACTAGGTCGGGGCCTGTGCGCTCGACATGCACTGACAAGAATGCAAGGATAATGGCCGCGATGAGCGCAAGTCCCACGAGCTTCAGTTTCAACGAAGAGCTTTTCATGATGCCTAAGGCCCCTTAGAACGGTATGGGTAAACGCGACCGAGTATGATTTTTTCTTTTCGCAGCGACACCACAGCATACGAAGCGGAAAATGGACTTGCACCACGCCTGCCCCAGGGGCGGCTCTTGGCCGATCACTGTCGATTGTACTCGACGGTGGTGGCTGTTGCCATGGCAGGCTCGCCCGTGGGATATGATGGCAAGAATCCAAAAATGTGGAAAGTCAGATGATGCAGGTGCAAACACTCTTCGAAGATGAACTGGCAAGACGCAAGATCGCGTGGTCGATCGACGCTGAATCTGGTCGGCATGTCATTGTGTGTGACGAAGAGCGTTTGTATGTCAGCCTGGAAAATCTCACGCGTGATGTTTCCACCTCCGGCGATACGGGAAAAATCAGCCGTTTCGTCGATACCATTATCGAAGCGCGGAATACATCGATTAAACCGCCATCCGCGGAACGGCTCTTTTGGAATCTTGAACCCAACGATTATGTCGAGCCACCTTTCTATCGGGAGGCAGTGAGCAAGCACGCCGATCGCGTGCTGGTGCATCTGTCGGCCGACGGGACGCTGGTGAGCTGGGCTACCCCGGAACTATCAGATCATCAATCTCAAGACGGGTGAGATTACAGCGAACCTGGCTGCCCTTGAAGAAAAATTCAACGGTCACAAGCACATCCAGAAAATGGCCGTTAACAACGGTGATGGCCAGAAGATCCTTGAAATAGCGACGACTTCGCCCACATTTAACTGCAAGAAGATGAGTGACGGTAAATTTACTTGCGTCCCATAATGGGGGCGGCGGGATAAGGACGGTTCAGGTCTTGTACGGCACGCACGGGCTAGCTTAGCCGTGCGTTCTTGACGCCTATTGCTTCCTGCGAAACGCGCCCCGCACTGCAAGCCGAGAGGTGCTGTACTGGATGCCACTCCGCCACGCGCGCCTTCCCAACGCGCGGAGCGACGTGACAGCCCGCGTCGTTTTGAGTGCGGCGGTGTTGTCGCGTGGTTTCGGCAGCAGTTGGGCTTACGCCTCAGCGCTCGACCCATCGCGGAGAGCCGTCTACCTCGGCCGCTCATCTCTGACAACGCGTTTTACAGCCATCTTGTAAATATGTTAAATTTGCTTTTTTAATATATCCCGGAGTATATCCATGAATTCAAAGCTCTTCGCGCTTACGAGCATCGTTGCCTTATCTTTCGCAAGCCACGCCTACGCCCAACAGGCTGAAGTCGGTGCGATCGAGGAAAACGACAAGATCATCAGCGTCAGCGGGTCCGGATATCACCGGACCTTCCCGTGCAATGGACGCAAACTTGAAGTAGCGGGCAGCGGGCACGTGATTTCCACTACTGGTGAGTGCTCAAATGTCGAAGTCTCCGGGGCGGACAACACCGTTGAGGTGGCCATCGCCTCTAAAGGTACCCTCGAAGTTTCGGGAACAACCAATTCGGTCCGGTGGAAGTCATCGGGAAAGATCAAGCAAGATATTAGTGGCTCGGAACATAAGGTAACCCGCGTGAAATAGAGCGGTATCACGCTGAGGATCTGCTCGAGTTCCTCGCCCCCGCCTTCGCCGGGACGATCTAGGGGTGGGTTATTCGCAGGGCTTCTTCGGATACCCGGTGATCTCCGCGATCTGCGCATACATCGGCTGCAGGCGCGCGTACATCTTGCGATACACCTTGTGGTACAGCTGGTCGTACATCTTGTGGTTTTCCGCGATCGGATGGAACACCCTGCCCACCCGCGTCATCGCCTTGATCGCCGTGGCGAAGTCCGGATACAAGCCCAATCCCACCGCCGCATCAATCGCCGCGCCCAGACCCGACGTTTCGTAGATATGCGGACGCGCAGTCGGCAAGCCAAAAATATCGGCCGTCAGCTGCATTGCCGCGTCGCTTTGCGAACCGCCACCCGACACACGCAACTCCGTAATCGGCACGCCGCTGCGTTTCTCGATGCGCTCCTTGCCCTCGCGCAGCGCATACGCCAGCCCTTCGAGGATCGCGCGGTACACGTGCGCCCGTGTATGGACGTCGCCAAAGCCGATGATGGCGCCCTTCGCTTCCGGACCCGGCACGCGGATCCCTGGCGTCCAGTAAGGCTGCAGCATCAGTCCCATGGAGCCTGCCGGCACCGCGTTGACCAGCTCATCGAACAGCGCCTCGGGTGCGATATCCTCGGCCAGCGCGCGCGCCTTTTCCAGATGCCCGAACTGTTCCTTGAACCAGTTGACCATCCAGTACCCGCGAAAAATCTGCACCTCGGTGCTGTACGCATTCGGAATCGCGGCCGGATACGGCGGAATGAACGGCGTCACTTCCACATAGCGCGTAGTAGTGGTGTTGACCGTGGCCGTGGTGCCGTAACTCAGGCAACCGATATGCGGCTCCTGGCAGCCGGCGCCAATGACTTCGCAAGCCTTGTCGGCGGCTGCGGCCAGCAGCGGCGTGCCTTCGGGGATGCCGCTGGCCAGCGCCGCAGCCGCGTTGATAGCACCGATGCGCGCGCCCGGCGCCACCAGTTCGGGCAGCATCGACGGCAAGACCGACAGCGCGTCCCATTTCCAGTCGTGCTTCTTGGCCCAGCGCTGGTGCTTGTAGTCGAACGGCAGGTAGGCCACCTGGGAGCCGGTGGAATCGGCGAAGCGGCCGCACAGCCTGTAATTCAAAAAGCCCGACAGCAGAAGGAACTTGTCGGTGCGCTTCCATATGTCTGGCTGGTGCGCCTTGATCCAGTTGATTTCGGCTTCGCCGCGGAAGAAATCGATCGTGCCCTTGACGCGTGCGAGGCGAAACGCCAGCTCCCACCAGCGCCCCAGCTTGGGCACGTCGTCGGTGCGGCGCTGGTCCAGCCAGGTCATGGCCGGGCGCAGGGGCTTGCCATCCTTGTCCAGGTTGACCACTGTGCCGCGCTGGGTGGTAACTGCCACGCCTTGAATCGAGGACTTGTCCACGCCCGGCTGCAGCCACAAACCCTGGCACGCTTCGCACACCGCGTTCCAGTAGCCGTCGGCGTCATGCTCGGCCCAACCCGGCTGGTCCGAAAAATACGGCTGCAGGTGCACCTGCGACTTGGCCACGATGTTGCCGTTCAGGTCGAACAGCAAGGCGCGTACGCTTTGCGTGCCGTTGTCGATGGCGAGGATGGTCTTGTTCATGTCGGCAGGCTGTAATTAGTGTTCCATAATGCCAGATATGCAGCCTGGCTAGTTTCCCACCGGGCATCGCTCCATTTCAGTTCGGGCTGGCAGATGGCCCGGATGCGCTCGAGGTGCTTGACCCCGCCGCCGCGCAGCTGCAGACCAAGGCGGGTGCGGCGCAGCATCAGGTCTTCCAGGTGCAGCACCGCTTCCGAGCGTGCGGCCCAGCGCAGTTCTGCCCACAACGTCTGTGTCCCCGGGATCAGTTCCAGCTCACCGCTGCGGGCAGCCCCCATCAGCGCCCCGGTGCGGGCGCCGTAGCGTCCTTCGATGCGCTGGCGTTGCGCGCCGCGCAGGCGCAGGCCGGGCCAGGCGCGATGCGCGAAGATCGGGCGCGGTTCAAGCTTGTCGGTCCAGCCGGGCAGCAGCGGCATCGCATGCTTCAAGGCGTCGAGCGCGATCACGCGGAAGGTGGTCAGCTTGCCGCCGGTGACGGTAAGCAGGCCGTCGTCAACCCAGACCGCGTGCTCGCGCCCTTCCTTGGACGGGTCGGCCTGGCCGCTGTCGATCACCGGCCGCACGCCGGCATAGGTGGCCAGCACGTCCGACTCCTTCAGGTCCTGCTGCGGGAACTGGCACTCCAGCGCCAGCATCAGGTAATCGAGTTCGGAACGGGTGATGGCCGCTTCTGTATTCAAATGCCCGCCGTGGTCCACGTCGGTGGTGCCGACCAGGGTCACGCCTTCCCATGGAAAGGCGAACACCGGGCGCCCGTCGGTCGGATGCATCAGGCTGACCGCCTGCGCCAGCGGCAGGCGCCAGGCCGGCAGCACCAGGTGGCTGCCGCGCAGCGGACGGATCTTCGGTGCGGCGCCGGTCTGTCCGCGCAGGCCATCGGCCCAGGCGCCGGTGGCGTTGATGACCAGGCGCGCGCGCACTTCATGCACGGTCCCATCGAGGCCGTCGACCAGTTTTGCGCCGGTGACTTTGGTGCCGGTGCGCAGCAAGGTCTGGGCAGCGAGGTAATTGACCGCCACGCCGCCGTGCGCCTGCGCCTCCTGCAGCACGCGCAGCACCAGGCGCGCATCGTCGGTCTTGGCGTCGGTGTAGCAGATGCCGCCCAACAGCGCTTCGCGGCCCACGTTCGGGGCCATCATCAGGAATTCGGCGTTGTCCACATAGTGCCGCTCGCGCTTGCCGGACAACAGGTCGTAGATGGCCAGGCCCAGTAAAAAGGTTTTGCGGCCCGGTTTGCCGCCGACATAGTCGGCAAAGGCGAAGCCCTGCGGCTCGACCAGCCCGCCCGCTTCGCGCATCAGCGCGTCGCGCTCGCGCACCGATTCGCGCGTCAGGCCAAGGCGCCCTTCTTTCAGATAGCGCAGGCCGCCGTGCACCAGCTTCGACGAGCGGCTCGATGTGCCCCATGCGAAGTCGCGCTGTTCCACCAGCAACGCCTTCAGGCCGCGCCGCGCCGCTTCAAGCAGGATGCCGGCGCCAGTGATGCCGCCGCCGATGATCAACAGGTCCCATTCGCGTTCGGCCAGGGCCGGCAGCTCGCTGCGCCAGCCGGTGTCCCACGGGCCGCTCAAGAGGCCACCAGTTTGCCGGGATTCATCCGGCACTCCGGGTCGAAATGGCGGAACAGCGCCTGCATCGCGCCGATGCCGAGCGGGCCTTTTTCGGCCGCGAGGTAAGGCGCGTGGTCGGAGCCGACCCCGTGCTGATGGCTGATGGTGCCGCCGTTGGCGACGATCGCTTCCGACACGGCGGCCTTCAAGGCGCGCCAGCGCGCCAGGTCGCCCTCGTAGGAGCCGGACAGGCGGTACACGAAGGTGGTGTACACGCTGGCGCCCTGCGCATACATGTGCGACAGGTGCGTGTAGGTATGCACGCGTTCGCCGCGCGCGCCCAGCGCGGCGGTCGCGGCCTGCTCGACCGCGTGCATCATGGTGGTCACGCCTGGCCAGTCGACCGCGGTTTCGACGGTGTCGATCGCGTAGCCGTGCTGCCAGGCGGTGTTGCGCAGGTAGACGTTGCGGAAGCGGTTCTGCTTCCACTTGTCGCCCATCTTGCGGCCCACATGCACGCCGCTGAAGTCACCTGCCAGCGACAACGCCGCGCGCAGCGCCGCCTTGGCGGCGCCCTTGGAGCCGCTCACGCCGATCATCAGCATGCACTTGCCTTCGGCGCAGCCGCGCCAGCCAAGGTAGGTTTCCAGGAAACCGATCAGGCGCTTGTGGCCGGCCAGGGTCAGCATGGTCACGGTTTCGAGCGGGTTCGACAAACGCAGCATCGACAGCGGCAGCTTGGCCTGGGCGATCTCGCGGGTGGCCAGGCAGGCCGCTTCCCAGTTCGGGAAAAACACCGCGTGGAAGGCTTCGAATTCTGGCTGGCGCGTGATGCGCACGGTCGCTTCGGTCAGGATGCCGAGCCGGCCTTCGGAGCCGAGCACCATTTCGCGCAGGTCGGTGCCGGCCGCCGAGGCGGGAAAGGTCGGCAGGTCAAGCCGGCCGGCCGGGCTTTCAACGCGGCCGCCCGCGAACAGCTGTTCGATACGCCCGTAGCGCAGCGATTGCTGGCCGGACGAGCGCGTGACGACCCAGCCGCCCAGGGTCGAATACTCGAACGATTGCGGGAAGTGACCGAGCGTGAAGCCATGCGCGCGCAGTTGCGCTTCGAGGTCGGGCCCGAACACGCCAGCCTCGAAGGTGGCCAACTGGGCTTCCTTGTCGAGATTGAGCAAGGCACGCATGCGTGTGAGGTTGACCGTCAAGACCGGCTTATCGCCGAGCGGGACGGTCAAGTGTCCGGCAACGCTGGTAGCGCCGCCGCACGGTATAACGATTGCGCCGCATGAAGCGGCATAGTCGAGCAGCTGGCGCACTTCATCGCCGCTTTCGGGAAAGGCCACGCCGTCCGGGGCGCTGTCGATCACGCCATGGCGCATGCGCAACCAGTCTGGCAGGCTCTGGCCCAGCGCATTGGCCAGGCGGGTGGCGGCCGAAATGTCGACCAGGGGGTGCGAAGGCAGGCGCGAGGCGCCAATCCGGGCGCAGGTTTCAAGGTGGGTGGCGTCGCTCATTTTGCCGCCTTTTCCCAGCCGATCCTCCAAAAACACCAGTGCATCGTCGCCCAGCGCAAAATCAATGGCGTCGTCGCCCCAACCGTTCCACCGTTTCATCATTTTTTCCCGTTATACTTGACCTGTTTCCATTGCTGGCAGATTAACGCCGGGCCGTTTTTTCGTATTGCTCTTTCATGACAACAAAATTGTTCAAACATGCCAGCAGTAAGGCCTGACGCCCGCCGCGTCACCGGCTCCTATCTCCAGCCTTTGCTGGAGGCGGCGGAAGCCCGCGGCGTGAGCGCGCGCCAGCTGGCGCAGGCCGCCCGCCTGCCGCCCGAGCTGTTCGACAAGCTGCCCGACTCGATTTCGGCCAATGACTACGTCCATTTGCTGGGCGTGGGCGCGGAACTGGCCGACGACCCGCATTTCGGCCTGCACGTGGGCGAACGGGTCAAACTGGGCACCTACAGCGTGTATGGGCTGATCCTGCTGTCGTGCCGCGACTTCGGCCAGGTTTTCCAGCAAACGATGCGTTATGAACAACTGGCGCACGACCTGGGCCGCTCCGAGCTCGCGCTCGACGGCCCGAATGCCGAATACCACTGGCTGACCAACTACCCGCAGGCGAACCGCCACCTGGTCGAAAGCGTCTACGCGGGAATCCGCGTGTTCAGCACCTGGCTGGCCGGAATGGAGCTGCCCTCGTCCAAAATCCAGTTCATGCACGCGCAGCAGAGCGACGACGCCGAGTTCCTGCGCATTTTCGGCGCCCGCCCCCTGTTCGACCAGCCGGTCAATGCGGTGCACTTCCCGGCCCAGCTGCTGGCCTGGCCGGTGCCAAATGCCGACGTGGGCCTGTACCCGGTGCTGCAGCAGCACGCCGAGCAGCTGCTGCGCGAGCGCACCCGCAGCGACGAAGGCATCGCCGCCCAGGTGCACGCGGCCATCATCAAGAACCTGGCGCACGACCGGGTGCGCCTGTCGTCGATCGCCGACGAGCTCAAACTGTCGCCGCGCACCCTGCAGCGCAAGCTCAACGAGGCCGGCGCCAGCTTCCAGCAGGTGCTCGACCAGGCCCGCTACGCGCTGGCCACCGACTACCTGCGCCAGGCCAGCCTGTCGCTGGTCGATATCTCGTTTTTGCTGGGCTACCAGGAGCAAAGCGCGTTCACCCACGCCTTCAAGGAATGGGCCGGCGTCAATCCCGGCGCCTGGCGCGAGGGCGCGCAATGTCGCCTATAATGTGGACGCCGTTTCGTGCTTCGATAACCCTGGTACTGCCGTGAACCCACATCTCGACAAGCTGCACCCCTACCCCTTCGAAAAGCTGCGTCAACTGTTCGCCGGGATCACCCCGAATCCGGAGTACGCCGCGATCAGCCTGGGCATCGGTGAGCCGAAGCACCCGACCCCGGCCTTCATCCAGAAAGCGCTGGCCCATGGCGTGCAGGGGCTGGCCAACTACCCCACCACCCACGGCAGCGATGCGCTGCGCGCCGCCATCGCCAGCTGGATCGAGCACCGCTACGGCGTGCCGGCCCTGAATGCCGCGACCCAGGTGCTGCCCGTGAACGGCTCGCGCGAGGCCTTGTTCGGGATCGCCCATTGCGTCGTCGACGCGTCCAAACCGGCGCCCCTGGTGATGTGCCCGAACCCGTTCTATCAAATTTATGAAGGCGCGGCCTTCCTTGCCGGCGCCCAGCCTTATTTTGTGAACTCGGACCCGGCCCGCAATTTCGGCTGCGATTACGCCAGCGTGCCGGCCGAGATCTGGCCGCGGGTGCAGCTGCTATACCTGTGCTCGCCGGGCAATCCGACCGGGGCCACGCTCACGCTGGACGACTGGAAGCAGCTGTTCGCGCTGGCCGACGAGCATGGCTTCGTGATCGCCGCCGACGAGTGCTATTCCGAGATCTACCACGGCAGCATGGCGCCGCTGGGGGCGCTGGAAGCGGCGCACCAGCTCGGGCGCAGTGGCGGCGAGACACCTTACGCGAACCTGATCGTGTTTTCCAGCCTGTCGAAGCGCTCCAACGTGCCGGGCATGCGCTCGGGCTTCGTGGCAGGCGACCCGGCCATCATCAAGAAATTCCTGTTGTACCGCACCTACTGCGGCGGCGCCATGTCGCCGCCGGTGCAGGCGGCCTCGATCGCGGCCTGGGGCGATGAAGTCCACGTCCAGGAAAACCGCAACAAGTACCGCGAAAAGTTCACGCTGGTGACCCCGATGCTCAAGAAGGTGATGGACGTTGACCTGCCCGACGCCGGCTTCTATTTGTGGGCCGACGTGCGCCGCACCGGCCTGACCGACACCGAGTTCGCCCGTCGCCTTTATGTTGATTATAATGTTACTGTGTTGCCTGGGAGCTACCTTGCGCGTGAAGCGCACGGGGTCAATCCGGGGCAGAACCGCATCCGCATGGCCCTGGTCGCCGAAGTCGACGAGGGCGTGGAAGCGGCGCAGCGCATTGTCCAGTTTTGTACAGCCTTGAAAAAATCCTGAATCACTACCTATCCTGACCATGACACAACAACTCGAAAGCATCATCGACACCGCCTGGGAACAGCGCGCCGACATCACCCCGTCCAACGGCAGCGCCGAAGTGCGCGACGCGGTGGCCCACGTGATCGCCGGGCTGGACGACGGCAGCATGCGCGTGGCCCAGAAGGACAGCGGCGACTGGGTAGTCAACCAGTGGATCAAGAAAGCCGTGCTGTTGTCGTTCCGCCTGGAAAACAACACTGTCATGACCTCGGACGGCACGATGCAGTTCTACGACAAGGTGCCCACCAAGTTTGCCAGCTACACGGAAGCAGACTTCGTGCGCGGCGGCTTTCGCGTGGTGCCGCCGGCCGTGGCCCGGCGCGGCAGCTTTATCGGCAAAAACGTGGTGCTGATGCCCTCGTTCGTCAACATCGGCGCCTATGTCGACGAAGGCAGCATGGTCGACGCCTGGGCCACGGTCGGCTCCTGCGCCCAAATCGGCAAGAACGTCCATCTGTCCGGCGGCGTGGGCATTGGCGGCGTGCTCGAGCCTATGCAGGCCAATCCGACCATTATTGAAGACAATTGCTTCATTGGCGCCCGCTCAGAAATCGTCGAAGGTGTTATTGTCGAGGAAAACTCGGTCATCTCGATGGGCGTGTACATCGGACAATCGACCAAGATTTACGACCGCGCGACCGGCGAGGTGACCTATGGTCGCGTTCCGGCCGGTTCGGTCGTGGTGTCGGGAAACTTGCCTTCGGAAGATGGCAAGTACAGCCTGTATTGTGCGGTGATCGTCAAGCGCGTGGATGCAAAAACGCGCGCCAAGACGGGCATTAACGAACTATTGCGCGGCATTTAAAAAAATACCTGTCCAAGAGGAGACAACATCATGGCAATGGACCGTTTGTTCCAGCTAATGAAAGAAAAAAATGCGTCGGATATGTTCTTCGCGGTTAATTCGCCGGTTCAGATCAAGATCAATGGCAACCTGATTCCGATTAACCAGCAAAAGCTGGATCCGGACAATATCGACGCGCTGCTGGCCGAAGTGGCCACGCAGGAGCAGATGGCCGAACTGCGCCGCGAAAACGAGCTCAATATGGGTATTTCGGTCCCCAATCTGGGCCGTTTCCGTATGTCGGCGTTTCGCCAACGCGGCACCATTTCCGCCGTATTCCGGTTTGTGCCTGCCGTGATCCCGCAGCTCGACGACCTGGGCTTGCCGCCGATTTTGTCCGAACTGATCATGGAAAAGCGCGGCCTGCTGCTGCTGGTCGGCGCGACCGGCTCGGGCAAGTCGACCACGATCGCCTCGATGCTGGACCACCGCAATGAACTGCGCGCTGGCCACATCCTGACGCTGGAAGACCCGATCGAATACCTGTTCAAGAACAAGAAATCGATCGTCAACCAGCGCGAAATCGGCGCCGACACCACCAGCTTCTATGTGGCGCTGCGCAACTCGATGCGCCAGGCGCCGGACTGCATCCTGATCGGCGAGATCCGCGACAAGGAAACCATGGCCGCGGCACTGGCGTATGCGCAGTCGGGCCACCTGGTGCTGGCAACCCTGCACGCGAACAACAGTTACAACGCGCTCAACCGCATCATCAGCTTCTACCCGATCGAAAACCGCGCGGCGTTGCTGCAGGATCTGTCGTCGGCGGTCAAGGCGATCGTGTCGCAGCGCCTGGTGCGCTCGGCCGCCGGCGGCACACGCCAGGCTGCGGTCGAGATCATGGTCAACACCCGCTACGTGTCGGACCTGATTGAAAAAGGCGAAATCGGCCAGATCAAGGAAGCGATGGAGAAAAGCCTGTCGCCTGGATCGCAGTCGTTCGAATCGGCCTTGTTCCAGTTGGTTAAAAGCGGCCTGGTGACACAGGAAGAAGCGCTTGCCAATGCGGACTCGGCGACCAACTTGCTGTGGCTGCTTAACAACGGCCCGGACAGCGCGAATAATGCCGCCGACATCGCGCAGTCGAAGGTGGATGATGAGGGTGCGAACTTTACGGAATTTACGCTCAACACCTGAGCTACCGACCAGAAGTAGTTTGAAAAATAGCTGCCGGGCTCAAGCCAGGCCCCGGCGCCCCGGAAACCAATGCGACGAAATGCGCGCTTGCCAATGACGTCAACAGCGGCGCCGTCGTCCGCACGAACGGGAAGAAGACCGATCAGAATGACCGCGCAATCGCCCAGCGGGATATACAACGATTCTGTCGCTAACAAGTGGCACTGCGCTGTAAAGCATGAGATATCTAGCTGCCGGACTGATGTCCGTGCAGCTTTTTTTTTGGAGATGCCGCATGGCGCGCAACGCGAAACAACGACAGAGGAACCCCATCATGATCTGGCTGTTTTTCACTCCGTTCCTGTTGATCGGGATTGTCTTGCTGGGTTTGGCGGTGATGAAGGTCACGCAGCACCTTGCCGCGCAAGCGTGGCAGCCGGTCCAGGCCACTTTGCTCGAGCGCGGCGTCGATAATGAGAAAACCTCCAGCGGCGGCGACAAGATCGGCGGCACCTCAAGCCTGAGCGGCGCCTTCAGCTACCAATGGCAAGGCAAGCGCTACGAAAGCCGCCAGCTAAGCTTTTCCACCGCGAAGACCCGCAGCATGGGCATCGACCCTGACGACTGGGATGCTCGGCTCGACGCCCTCCTCGGCGAACCTGGCCACGCCTTCACTGCGTGGGTCAATCCCAAATCGCCGGGCGAGGCGGTCGTCCTACGTGACTTGCGCTGGCTTGAAATCGGCGCGATGGTGGGTTTCGGCTTGCTGCTGGTATGGCTCAGCGCCGTGTTCCTGTTCGGCGACGATCCGCATCAGGCCACACCGGGATTTTCCTGGGTCACCGTTGGCGTGATGTGGGTCGTTGGCGCCTTGCTGGCGGTGCTGTGTCCCTTGTTGTGGCGCGACGGGCATCCGGTGTGGGCTGTGCTCGCCGCCTTGCCGGTGACGCTGGCAGTGTATGGAACAGGCTATGGTTTGCTGCAGTTGCGAAGCTAGCGCGCCCTCAGGCGCTAATGCCGCTTAGTTAAGCAATCGCCGGGCGGCGCCTTCCACCACGGCGGGCCCACCATCGCTTCGAGTCGCTTAACTAAGCGGCACTACCCTCAGGCGCCGGCGTCAACGACACCCCTTGCGCGATGGCCGCGTCCAGCTGCGCTTGCAAGGCGCGCTGAAAGCCCGGCCGCTTGCGCAAGCGTTCCCAATAAGCCAGCACGGCCGGCGTGAAGCGCGCTGTCAATCCCAGGAATTCCGCCAGAAACAGCGCATAGCCAACCGACACATCGGCAGCGGTAAAGCGCCCGGCACAAAGAAACTCCTGCTGCGCCAGTACCGTTTCCAGGCTGCGCAAGCGAGCCAGGAACCACTTGGCATAGTCTTCGGCAACCTGCGGCTGCTGCCGTTCAGGAGGCTCGAAGCGGCTGTAACGCAGCACCAGCGTTTGCGGAAATGTCAGCGTGGCCTCGCCAAAATGCAGGTAGTTCAAATAAGGGGCGAAGTCCGGCTCGTTGACTGCAACGTCCAGGGTTCCGGGCGCATGGCGGGCCGCCAGGTACTGGCAAATGGCCGCCGACTCCGTGATCAGCGCGCCGCCGTCGGTGAACGCTGGCACGGTGCCCAGCGGATTGAGGTCCAGGAAGGCGCGCTCAAACTGCCGCGGCGGAAACGGCAGCATCTTCAGCTGATAGTCCAGGCCCAGCTCTTCCAGCATCCAGAGCGGCCGGAACGAGCGCGCACTCATGCAGTGATACAAAATAATCATCGTTCCATGCCTCTTTGCGTTTCCCTCATTATCACATTGACAGCCCAATTCCGGCATTGCATCATGTCCTCGCAACCATAAGAAAAAGTTAACACCTCAACCCGAGCAAGCAAACTTTCAGCCCCACAAGGGCAAAAAACGGAGAACCACTACAATGAAAATGTCTCAAATTTCCCGCCTGGCAGCACTGATGCTGGCATTCCTGGGCGCGAATGCGCAAGCGATCACCAATGGACAACTGGACGGCAACAAGCACCCTGCCGTCGGCGCGCTGGTCGACTACGACAGCCGCGGCACCGCCTACGCCTTCTGCACCGGCACCCTGATCAGCACGACCGTGATGCTGACGGCCGCGCACTGCAATCCAGGCGTGCCACAGGTGAAGGTCACGTTCGCGAGCGACGTGCGCAACCCTGCAGCGACGATGTACACCGGACGCTATATCGCTCACGCGAACTACAAGCAGTCGCAGAGCGATCCGCACGACATCGCGGTGATCGTATTTGACCGCGCGGTGACCGGCATCGTCCCGGCCAAGCTGCCAACCCTGGGCCTGTTCGATACGCTCAAGAGCAATGGCTCGCTGGCCGCTACCCGTTACACCGCAGTCGGTTACGGTGGGCAGGAGCGCAGTTTCGATGGCCAGGGCAAGCCGTATATCGCTTATGAAGATACGCGCGAATGGGCAGTGTCCTCGTTTAACGCGCTCAATCCTGCGTGGCTGCGCCTGTCGCAGAATGCAGCGACCGGCGACTCGGGCACCTGCTTCGGCGATTCCGGCGGTCCCAACTTCATCGGCAGCGGCGACGGCGAAACTAAAACCATCGCCGGCACCACGATCACGGGCGACACCCAATGCGTGCAAAGCAATGTGATCTATCGCCTGGACAGCGTTTCGGCGCGCACCTTCTTGAAGGACTACGTCAAGTTGCCATGACCGTTCGGTAATGAAGCAAAAAAAAAGCTGCCGGAGTAATCCTCGCGCAGCTTTTTTTCGCCTGAACTACGACGCTCAGGGCACCGTCAGGATCACCTTGACGCTGTCGTCCACCGCCGATTTCTCGATATAGCCGATGGCGCTGACGTCGCCCGCCACGGCCTTCTTCACTTCGGCCGACGAGCCATACTCCTTGGGCGCGGCGCCCTTGCCGGTAAACACCAGCTTGGACCAGATCGATTTTACCTGCGCCGAGTCCTTGCCCAGCACCTTGGTATTGAATTCATTGCGGATCGCGGCGCCTTCGTTGTGTTCGACGGGTGTGAAGAGCGTCGATTTACCGATGAAGAACTGGGCCGCCTGTTCGGAGAACATGCGCGACGCCTGGTTCTTTGGATTGACGATGACGACGATTTCCGCCGCACAGAACGGTGTGACGCACAACAGGATGGCTGCGCCGAGCAGCGTGACGCGAATTGAGGATGTCATGTCGCGCTCCTTAGAAAACGAAATCGATGCCAACGGCATACACGTTGACGGGACCTTTGAACGCAGGCTTGGCATTGATGAAGGCGCCATTGCCGTCGCGCGGCGACACGTGGTCGACCTGCACCTTGAGCGCGGCCGACTTGTGGAAGTCCCAGCGCACGCCGATGGCATTGGTCGACTGCAGCGCCGATTTGGCCACCGAGTTGACGGCTGCCGCCAGGCCGGCCAGCGGGCCCGTGGTCGGCAAGCCGGCGTAGGTGCGCGGGTCATCCTGCTTGATGTTCCCGTAGTAGTAATACGGGGTGACTTTCCCGAACCGGTAGCCGAACATGGCGTAGTAGGACGTGGTATCCATGATGGCCCGCGATTCCGTTTTACGCACCGCGTATTCCGTCTGCACCAGGAAGTTCTTGTAGTCGAGCGTACCGCCGATCGACGTAAACGAGCCCCGCACATCAGTCACCTTGAAGTCCTCGGCAACCTGAGTCAGGCCCACGCCGCGCAAGGCGGCCAGCAAGCCGTTGAGGGGCGCGTTTTCATACACGGTAAAGGTGGCGTCGGCGCGGCCGAAACGCAGCGTGAAGGGTCCGTTTTCAGCGACCACGTGCAAGCTGGTGAGCGGTTTGAAAACGACTTTGGAACTGCCCGGGCTCTCGGTGGTGGCATTGCCGGCGCCGAACTGCACGGTCAGGGTCGTGTCGCCAAAGCCGTGCGTGTACACCACGTCGGCGCCGTCGAAGGAATTGTTGGCGACCTGGCGGTACACTTCGCTCGGCGGACGAATCATGGTATTCGCATAGCCGACATTGCGAAAATCCGAAATCATGTAAATCGGTGTGGCCAGGCGTCCGGCGCGGAAGCTGAAGTCGTCGTTCAATTTGAACTTGACGAAGGCCAGGGCAAGCTCGGCGCCGAATTTGTCGGTGGCGTTTTTGCGTACCAGTCCCTGCGCGGTGGCCGACCAGCTGTTGTTGAACTTGGCCGTGGCTTGCAAGCCCAAATTCGTGTCGGGACCTGCGCGCGGGCTTTTGCGCACGCCTGCGGCCTGGTTCGGCCGGATGAACTCGGCGTCGTCGGTATCGGTGGAGGTCAGCGCCACGGTGCCAAACCCGCTGATGGTCATGGTGGGGCCGCCGTCGGCGGCGAAGCAGTTTGCCGCAAACGACGCCAGCAGGGCAAACGCGAAACGCAAACTTATCGAATAGTTCATTGGATCTCCTTGGTTGATAAAACCTACCGGCAGGAAATTCAGTCTGTACCTGTGAAGGATCTTTGTGTACCTCCCCTTAGTACAATAGACGAAACTGTTGTATCAATATGACACTTATGCGCAGCTGATTCGCTTGTCTATTTAGGAACAGATAACGTTGCGCCGTTTCTTGTACGGTCTTGCCGCTGCCCTGAAAGCCGCCCCTTTCACAGTGAAACAGGCCGCATGTGGTATCCTCTCGGCTTCCCCCTGCACTGTAAAAACAGTTAAGACTGGTCCTCGCGCCCCGATTCGGGCCGCTTGTCGTCCGCGCTTCCACAAGAACAATGAAAAAAACTCTCTACGGCATTCCCAATTGCGACACGGTCAAGAAGGCACGCACCTGGCTGACCGCGCAAGGTCACGACGTCGATTTCCACGATTTCAAAAAGCAGGGACTGGCGCGCGCCACCGCCGCCGCGTGGCTTGAACAACTGGACTGGGAAGTGCTGGTCAACCGCAAGGGAACCACCTGGCGCAATCTGCCCGACGAGCGCAAGGCCGCCGTCACGAACAAGGCCGCCGCGCTGGAGCTGGTGCTCGAACTGCCGTCCGTGATCAAGCGCCCCGTGCTTGACCGCGCGGGCAATTTCAGCGTCGGCTTTTCCGACGCGCAGTACCAGGACCTGTTCAAATGAAGCCTTCCGCGACCCTGGCGCTGACCGAGGAATTGATTGCGCTGTCCTCGATCACGCCGGACGACCAGGGCTGCCAGCAGCGCCTGATCGAGTTGCTTTCGCCGCTCGGCTTTGTGTGCGAGACCATCGAATCGAATGGCGTGACCAATCTGTGGGCGCGGCGCGGCACCAGCGCGCCCCTGTTCGTGTTCGCCGGCCACACCGACGTCGTTCCGAGCGGCCCGGTCGAGCAATGGGAGTCCAAGCCTTTCGTGCCCACTCATCGCGACGGCAAGCTGTATGGGCGCGGCGCGGCCGACATGAAAACCTCGATCGCGGCCATGGTCGTGGCCTGCCAGGAGTTCACCGCGGCCCACCCCGGCCACAAGGGCTCGATTGCCTTCCTGATCACCAGCGACGAAGAAGGCCCCGCCACCGATGGCACCGTGCTCGTGTGCGAGAAGCTGGTCGAGCGCGGCGAACAGATCGATTACTGCCTGGTCGGCGAGCCGACCTCGGCCCACATCCTGGGCGACACGATCAAGAACGGGCGTCGCGGTTCGCTGTCCGGGCACCTGGTCATCAAGGGCGTGCAAGGGCATATCGCCTATCCGCACCTGGCCAGCAATCCGATCCACCTGGCCGCGCCCGCGCTGGCCGAACTGGTGGCCGAGCAGTGGGACGGCGGCAACGAGTACTATCTGCCCACCTCGTGGCAGATGTCGAACATCCACGCCGGCACCGGCGCCAACAACGTCATCCCCGGCGCAGTGGCGATCGACTTCAACTTCCGCTTTTCGACCGCCAGCACGGCCGAGGGCCTTGAAGCGCGCGTCCACGCGATCCTCGACAAGCACCAGCTGGCCTACGACCTCACCTGGACGCTGTCTGGCCTGCCCTTCCTGACCCCGCGCTGCACCTTGTCAGATGCGCTGACCTCGGCCATCGAATCCGAGACCGGCGTGCATACCGAATTGTCGACCACGGGCGGCACCAGCGACGGGCGCTTCATCGCGCGGATCTGCCCGCAAGTGATAGAATTCGGCCCTCCGAACGCCAGCATCCACAAGATCGACGAGCACATCGAAGTGCGTTTCATCGATCCGCTCAAGAATATCTATCGCCGTACCCTGGAAAACCTGCTGGCTCACGCAGCCTAACCGAGACCTGCCATGACCACGACCCTGTTTACCACCCCGCGCGACCTGCTGCGCTACGCCGTCACCCGTTTCAACGCCGCCAAGCTGTTCTTCGGGCACGGCAGCGCCGAAGCCTTCGACGAAGCCGCTTACCTGATCCTGCATACGCTCAAGCTCCCGCTCGACAAGCTCGAACCCTTCCTCGACGCCCGCCTGCTGCCTGACGAAGTACTGCAGGTGCTGGCCGTGATCGAACGGCGCGCCGTCGAACGCGTACCTGCAGCCTACATCACCAAACAAGCCTGGCTGGGCACCTATGCCTTCTACGTCGACGAGCGCGTGCTCGTGCCGCGTTCCTTCATCGCCGAACTGGTGCCGCAGCAGTTCAGCCCGTGGGTGGACGATCCGTATGCGGTCGAAAACATCCTCGAACTGTGCACCGGGTCGGGCTGCCTGGCGATCATGATGGCCGATGCATTCCCGAACAGCGTGGTCGATGCGATCGACATTTCGCCGGAAGCGCTCGAAGTGGCCGAGATCAACATCCGCGAATACAAGCTTGAAGGCCGGGTCAATCCGATCAAGTCGGACCTGTACCAGAACGTGCCGTTCAAGAAGTACGACATGATCATCACCAATCCGCCGTATGTGAATTCGGACTCGATGAGCAAGCTGCCGCAGGAGTACCTGCGCGAGCCGCAGATCGCGCTCGACGGCGGCAGCGACGGCATGGACCTGGTGCGCAAGATCGTCGCCGGCGCGGCCGAACGCCTCACGCCGAACGGTATCCTGATGGTCGAAATCGGCAACGAGGCAGCGTATGCCGAAGCCGCTTTCGGGCACCTGGGCCTGACCTGGCTGACCACCAGCGCGGGCGACGATATGGTTTTCCTGCTCACCGCCGAGCAGTTGACGCTGATATAAGCATTCGGCGGCTCTAAGTTGGAGGAATGCGCTGCGCTTTTCCGCCCTACGCGCCGCGTGGAGGCGTAGGGCGGAAAAGCGAAGCGCATTCCTCCAGAGGAGCCGCCACCGAATTTTGAATCTTGAAGAAATGAAGTACTAAATGATCCGTTTCCTGAACGTTAGCCTGATGCGCGGCACCAAGCCGCTACTCGAGAGTGTCGATCTGACCCTGAACCCGGGCGATAAAATCGGCCTGATCGGCGCCAATGGCGCGGGCAAATCGAGCCTGTTTGCCTTGCTGCGCAACGAGCTCCATCCCGACCAGGGCGAGATCGACTTCCCGGCCAAATGGCGCATGGCCTACGTGGCCCAGGAAACGCCGCCGCTCGAGCGCTGCGCGCTCGACTACGCGATCGACGGCGACGTCACCCTGCGCAAGCTCGAAGAAGAACTGGTGCGCCTCGAAGCGCAACCGGAATCGACCGAAAACGGTATCGCCATCGGCAATATCTACAGTGCGCTGGCCGACGCCGACGCCTACACCGTGCAGTCGCGCGGCGAACAGCTGCTGCTGGGCCTGGGCTTTACGCTCGACCAGATGCAGCAGCCGATCGTCAGCTTCTCGGGCGGCTGGCGCATGCGTTTGAACCTGGCGCAAGCGCTGATGTGCCCTTCCGACCTGCTGCTGCTCGATGAGCCGACCAACCACCTTGACCTGGACGCGATCATCTGGCTCGAGGACTGGCTCAAGCGCTACGCCGGCACCCTGATCATCATCTCCCACGATCGCGACTTCCTCGACGAAGTCGTCAACGTCATCGTGCACATCGACGAACGCAAGTTGAAGCGCTACTCGGGCAACTACTCCGGCTTCGAACGCCAGCGCGCCGCCCAGATGATCCTGGCCGCCGGCGCCCTCGCCAAGCAGCAGCGCCAGCGCGCCCACCTCGAGTCCTTCGTCAACCGCTTCAAGGCCCAGGCCTCCAAGGCGCGCCAGGCGCAAAGCCGCATGAAGGCGCTCGAAAAGATGGAAGAGCTGGCCCCGCTGCGCGCCGCCGCCGAATTCTCGTTCGAGTTCCGCGAGCCGCTGGCCGCGCCAAACCCGCTCTTGGTGATGGAAGACGTCAACGCCGGCTACCATATCCTCGACGAGCATGGCGACCGCGTAGGCGACAAGGTGATCGTCTCGGACATCAAATTCTCGCTGCAGATCGGCCAGCGCATTGGCCTCTTGGGCGTGAACGGCGCCGGCAAGTCGACGCTGATCAAGACCATCGCCGGTGAACTGATGCCGCTGACAGGCGACGCCACGCTCGGCAAGGGCCTGTCGATCGGCTACTTCGCTCAGCACCAGGTGGAAATGCTGCGCCATGACGAATCGCCCCTGTGGCACCTGGCCAAAATCGCACCGACCGTGCGCGAGCAGGAGCTGCGCAACTTCCTGGGCGGCTTTAACTTCCCGGGCAATATGGTGACCAGTTCGATCCGTCCGTTCTCGGGCGGCGAAAAGGCGCGCCTGGCGCTGGCGCTGATCGTGTGGCAGCGTCCAAACCTGCTGCTGCTCGATGAGCCGACCAACCACCTGGATCTGGAAACGCGCGAAGCGCTGACGATGGCGCTGGCGCAGTTCGAAGGCACGCTGGTGGTGGTATCCCACGATCGCCATTTGCTGCGCGCCACGACCGACCAGTTCATCATCGTCGCCGACGGCAAGCTACAGCCTTTCGACGGCGACCTGGACGACTACAAGGACTGGCTGTTCCAGACCAAGTTGGGCAAGGGCACCACCGTGCTGCCGGCGGCCGGCAAGGACAACAAGACCGACTTCCCGACCGTGCCCGCGGTGGCCTCGCCTGCGGCGCCGGCCGTCGACAAGAAGGACCTGAAAAAGCAGGAAGCCGAGCAGCGTCAGAAAATGGCGGCACTCAAGAAGCCGATCGAAACCAAGATCAAGCACCTTGAAGTGCAGATCGCCAAGCGCAACGAGCAGAAGTCGGAAGTCGATGCGAAGCTGGGCGACGCGGCCATCTATGAAGCGGCCAACAAGGCCAAGCTGAAAACGCTGCTGGCCGACCAGTCGTTCTACAAAAAGGACCTGGCGACGCTGGAAGCGGAATGGATGGAGTTGCAGGAGCAGCTCGAAGGCCTGGCGGCCTAAGACTTACATCGCGCTTGCGCAGGCGAGAGCTTATACCATCTTCGATCGAAGGTGCCATGGGCCTTCGCCGAGCGCCGCCTTGGCGCAAGGGCGATGTGTTGGTGGAGCCGCCAGCTAAGGCGATGTAGTGGCTAGGCGACGCGCTGCGCGCTGGCCGGCGTATCGCGTCGGATCGACATCAGCTTGTCGATGTCGACCAGGATCAGGCGCCGGCCTTCCGACTCGCCCATTCCCAACAGATAATCGCAGTCGCCCTCGCCCTCGGCGCCGGGGATCTGCATGATCTGGTCGGGATACATGCCCACCACATCGGTCACGCCATCAACCACCATCCCCACCACGCAATCGGCCAGCTGCAGGATGATCACGTCGGTCATCGGACCGGCCATGCCGGCGCGCGCGTTGAAGGCGACCCGCATGTCCACGATCGGCATGATCACCCCGTGCGACACCGCCACCCCGCTGATGATCGCGCCGTCGGAGGCGAAGCGCTCGAGCGACTTGAGCGTCCTTAGCTCCTTGACCTTGCGGAACTCGACTCCGTAATCGAGCCCGCCAAGCTGGAAGCTCAGGAATTCCATCTTTCCGGATGGGGCCGGGGGCGCTTCGGTGATGTACATGCTGTTCCTTTCATTCCTTGCGGGGGCATCGCTCGCCAACGAAACCCCATGCTAAAGCCGGCGCTTCCGTACGTCGTTGAGTGTGGTCAATGTTTCCCACGGAACAGTTTGGCTTGCAAAGCAAGCGGAACGCTTTACAATGAAGCGGCAATGCTGCGTGGGTAACATTGCATTTTTTGGGGACCGCATATGTTTCAATGGCTTCAGCAACTGTTCTCGGCCCCCGCTCCGGCGGCTGCCATCGAAACGCACATCAAGCCGCCACCGGCCCCGGCGCCCGCTGCGGCGCCGGCGCCCACGCCCGCCGCCGGACTGACGTTCGAGCAGCGCGACGGCGTCAATACAAGCTATTACAACTGGCTGTTCAGCACGGAAGGCGAATCGGAACTGGACACCAGCGAAGCCGAAAACCAGGTGCTCGAAGCGCTGGCCACCATCCTCAAGTCGCAGCAGTCCGGCGCGGCGCTGGTGCGGCGCCTGCCCGGCCTGATTCCGCAACTGCTGCAAAGCCTGCGCAGCGATAATTTTTCGGGCGCCCAGCTCTCGCGCACCATTTCCAGCGACCTGGTGCTGGTGGCCGCGGTCATCCGCCTGGCCAATACCTCCTACGTCGGCAGCGGCACCAGCATCACCAGTGTCGAGCACGCGGTCATGCTGATCGGCCAGGAAGGCCTGCGCCACCTGATCACCACGGTCGCCTTCCGCCCGATCATCGACATGAAGTCGGGCCACTACACGCGCTCGCTGGCGCCGCGCGTATGGGACCAGTCGGAACGCTGCGCGGTCGCCAACCGCATGCTGGCCGAAGAAATGGGACTCGACCCTTTCGAAGCGTTCCTGGCCGGCCTGGTGCAGTACGTGGGCCTGATCGTCACGCTGCGCATCATGGACCAGCTGGACAAGGAAGGCACCCAGCTCGGCTCGGCGATGTTCTGCGCGCGCCTGTTGCGCGACGTGCGCGCCCTGAGCTGCAGCATCGGCCGCGAATGGAATTTCCCCGACAGCGTGGTGGTCGCCATCAGCGAACAGGCCGGCGTACGCAAGGGCGTGCAGGTCTCGCCCATGGGCCGCCTGCTGGCGCAATCGGATTATTTGTCGAAGCTGAGAATCCTGTCCGAGCACAAGCTGGCCGACAACACCGACGCCACCCTGTTCAAGGGCCTCTCGCCCAGCGCATTGGCCTGCTATCACACGCTCGACGCGATCGCCGACGAGAGCGCGCCGCTCGCAGTCCCCGTTGCGGCCTCGTGACGGCGCTGATCGATCCGGCCGAAGTCGAATTCACGGCCATCCGGGCCCAGGGTCCCGGCGGCCAGAACGTCAACAAGGTGTCGTGCGCGGTGCACCTGCGCTTCGACATCGCCAACTCCTCCCTGCCTGAAGCGATCCGCGAACGCCTGCTGGCGCTGTCGGACCAGCGCATCACCCGCAACGGCGTGATCGTGCTCAAGGCGCAGGCCTCGCGCAGCCTCGAACAGAACAAGGAAGACGCCCTGCGCCGCCTGCAGGAGCTGGTCGACAGCGTGGCCGTGCTGCCGGCCGTGCGCCGCCCTACGCGCCCCACGCGCAGCTCGCAGCGCAAGCGGCTCGACTCGAAAACCAGGAGCGGCCTGACCAAGGCCATGCGCGGCAAGATCAGCGAGTAGGCAGCGCCGCCGGTCGCCCCAGCAAATAGCCCTGGGCCGTATGCACGCCCAGCGCACGCAGGGTCGCCAGCTCGGCATCGGTTTCGACGCCCTCGGCTACCACCGCGCTGCCGGTCTCGCGCGCGAAGGTGATCAGGGCGGCCGCCAGGGCGCGCCCGGCCGGGTCGTGGTCGATGTCGCGGATCAGGCTCTGGTCGAGCTTGATGACGTCGGGCTTGAGCTTGAGGATGTGGCGAAAGCTCGCATAGCCGGAACCGGCATCGTCCACCGCCAGCCGCAGGCCGCGCTTGCGCAGCGGGGCCAGCGCTTCGCCGATCATGCCGTAGTCGCCGATCGAACTGTGCTCGGTCACTTCCAGCACCAGGCGTTCAAGCGGGGCAGCCGCGAGCCCGGCTTCGAGCGCGCCGCAAGCGATGGTCTGGGGCGGGACATTCAGCGCCAGGTAGGCATCTGGGGCGATCCGGTCCAGTCCCTCGATGGCTTTTTCCACGGCCAGCATTTCGAGCCGTGCACCGAGCTCCACGGTGTGGGCTTCGCCGAACCACAAGTCGGGGCTGCGCGCCGGCTCGGCCGAAAAGCGCGCCAGCGCCTCGTAGCCGACCACCCGCTGGCGGTCGACGTCGATCACTGGCTGGTACAGCATGTGGACGTGTCCCCCCGCCAGAACGGCGTGGTGGCGCGCCACGATGCGCTGGTGCGCGCGCTCCTGCAGCACCCGGGTCTCGAGCAACTGCCCGATCAGCCAGGCGAAGTGCGACATGGCCTCGACATTGAAACTGCTCAGGTCCGCGTGCGGATCGCGGCTGTAGCAGCAAAAGGTGCCGAACACGGCGCCGTTGCTGAAGCGGATCGGTCGTTACGCAACCGTATTTACACATCGAGGTCAGACCTGAATGTGGCGATCGAGGGCGATCGAGGTCAGACCTGAATGTGGCGATCGAGGTCAGACCTGAATGTGGCGATCGGGCGATCGAGGTCAGACCTGAATGTGGCGATCGAGGTCTGTGGCGATCGAGGTCAGACCTGAATGTGGCGATCGAGGTCAGACCTGAATTTGAGCGCTATTGGCTGCGCCAGGCGATCGCGCCCGCCGATTCCGACAGGATGACGTCGCCGCGGTCGCTGTTGGCGCGCAGGCGCGCCTTGATTTCCTTGGACGGCAAGTCGTACAAGACGCTGCCGTCGGGATTAAATTTCATCGAGCACAGCTGCGTCTCGCCCGCCACCATGGCCACGTTCACCTCGCTATTGCCGGCGCAATCGCTGCGCTGCTGGACCAATTGGGCCACCAGGTCCAGCGCGGCCTGCTGCTCCACCTCGGCCGCCTTGACGTCCAGCGACACCTTGGCGATCGTCTTCAGTGCCGGCCCCACCGCCGCCGCCATCTTCTGGAATTGCGGCAGTTGCTCGGGCGTGAGGATCAGTTCCTTCTTGCGGATTTTGGAGGCAAGCATGACATATTTGCGCACGTCCGGCTGCCCGGTCAGCTCTTCCATCTCGGCGCGGCGCGCGAGCAGCGCCGCCCCGAAGTCCTCGGCCTTGAGCGTCATCTGCGCGATCGCTTCGTCGATCCTGGCGCTGTCGGGTTCCATCGCGAAAATCAGCATCTCGCTCTGCTTGCGCGGCCCCGCGCTCTCGATCGTGATCTTGCGGGCGGCAATGGCGCATCCCTCGGCCTGGACGATCACCACTTCGTCGGCCATGATTTCGCAATTGGCCGCGTGCTCGATGACGACCCTGGTGCCTGAAATGATGCAGCTCTCGGCGCGGTTGAGGACGACCTCGCCCAGGCTGGTCTGCAGCACCGAGCCGGACGCGACACCCTTGACCCGGATATCGCCGCGCGCGTTGTGGGCCGAACCGCCGACCAGATTATTGTTGAGCAAGATGGTGCCGCCGCGCGAGACGATATTGCCGAACACGTCGGCGTGGATGGTCACGCTCTCGCCTTCGATCACGCGCTTTTCCTGCACTTCGCCAAATTCCTCGTAGTCGCCCGTCAGCTGCAAGTTGCCGGTGGTGCGCGAGCTGACGCCGTCGCGGCTGACGATCTTGTCGTCTACCGACACCTTGCTGGTGCTGCTGTCGACGTTCAGGAAGCCGGCCTGCGCCGAGATCAGGAATTCGCCGTCGGCGCCATTCTCGATCAGGGTGCCGGGCCCGGCCATGGAGGACAGCTCGATATCCTTGGGTACTGGCGGCTGGATTTGCAGCCCGGACAGCTCAAAGCCGACCTCGCCATCCTTGCGCGGCACTTTCTTGAGCAGCTTGACCCCTTTCTGGATCTGGGGGAAGCGGTTCTGGAAGGCCATCAGGTCCAGCTTGCCGTTGGCCAGCTGGCGCGGCGCGTCGCTGCGATGCAGGTCGGACGACACTTCAATGATATGGGCGTCGATGCCGGGCAAAGCGGGCAGGCGGCAAGCGACGATCGCGCGCTCGGCCTTGCTCGCATCAATCGCGCCGCGCAAGGTTGCCATGTCGATGCCGAAACGGATGCCCTTGCTCCACATGTCGGCCACGAATTCATCCGGGTTCAGGCGCGCCGGTATGCCGCGCCCGTCAGGATTGGCGGGATCGGTCATCACGACCGGTTCGAAATAGTATTCGGCTTTGCCGTCGCTCATCTTGACGGCCTTGTACAGCTGGCGGCGCATCGGGTCGAAGGCCACGATGTCGTCGGCGAAACGGATCAGCACCTCGCCGGTCGTGGAGCGGGGCAGGTCCGGGCCGTAATTGTAGAGTGCCTTGATCAGGACCGCGTAGTCGAGGCCGCTGAAGTAGTTATTGTTCGCAAACACGCCGTCGATGGCCGCCGCGAGCGTGGTGGTCAATACCGTGGGGTCGGCGTAGACGCCGTCGGGCCGCTTGACGAGGCAATGGTCGATCCCCGCGCTGGCCGCGCCTGGCGCCGCTGGCGCAGACCCTGGACTGGACAGAGAGGAATCGATGGGCACAATGAACTCCATACGCTAAGAAAACTTACATTGCTAACAAGTAAGTTAGCCGTTAGTAAGATTTATGTAGCGTAACATGGCATGGCGCGCAAATGACGACATGGCAGCAGATAATGTCACAATCGGGCGTTTTTTGGGGCGCCGGCGGAGCGAGGCGCAACACAATGCGCTCGGGGCGTGGCTGGCGTCGGCGACAAGCCAGGCACCCGAAGGCGCCCGGATCGCTTAGCGGCGCGACCTGGCGGGGTAGAGTTCGGCCCCGGCCTCGTTGATCTGGCGCCGCAGGTCGCGCCTTTCATCAGGCGTCAAACGGCCGCTGCGGCGACTGGCGTCGGCATTGTTCTGCTGTTCCTGCTGAAACTGCTGGCTGCGGCGCTGATCTTCGGCGCGCGCTTGCGATTCATAGCTGCGCTGGTCGCGCTGCTCGCGCTGGTCGCGCGGGTCGTATTGGCGCTGCTGGCGCTCGTCGACCCGCGGGTCCTGGCGCTGCATGCGTTCGGCGCGGCCGAAGTCGCGTTGCTGGGATTGCCCCTGGTCGCGCGGACCGGCGTGGGCTAGCGACATGGCCGCCACGCCAATCAGGCAGCAAGCGGCAAAGCGACGGACGAGTGCGTGCACACCCGACTGGTCGCTTGTTACTGCCTTGCTTTCGATGTGCGCGTTATTCATGGTGTTCCTCTTCCGCGATGCCTGATAAACAGATAAGCTAGATTCGCTTGACCCAAGTGTATGGCCGAACCCTTTTCGGAGTAAGCCAGATTGGGTAAAGTTTGTAATAATTTGTAATGCCTTTGATGGCGCGCGACCCTCGAAGCGATAAGACGTTACCATAGCGACATGAATATGACAAATCTGACAGCGACATGACGACACAATCGACCCCAAGCGCAGGCAACAATACAACGCCGGTGATCACCAATGGTCACACCGCGAAGATTATGGTAGTGGACGACGATGTGCGCCTGCGCGACCTGCTGCGCCGCTACCTGACCGAACAAGGCTTCAACGTGACCACCGCCGAAAGCGCGCCGGCCATGAACAAGCTGTGGCTGCGCGAGCGCTACGACCTGCTGGTGCTCGACCTGATGCTGCCCGGCGAAGACGGCCTGTCGATCTGCCGCCGCCTGCGCGGCGCGGGCGACCAGACCCCGATCATCATGCTCACCGCCAAAGGCGAAGACGTGGACCGCATCGTCGGCCTTGAAATGGGCGCCGACGACTACCTGCCCAAGCCCTTCAATCCGCGCGAACTGGTGGCCCGCATCGGCGCCGTATTGCGCCGCAAGGGCCCGGACGAAATCCCCGGTGCGCCGTCCGAAACGCCGCAATCGTTCGAGTTTGGCCAGTTCGTGCTCGACCTGGGCACGCGCACGCTGAAGAAAAACGGCGAGACGGTCCCGCTGACCACCGGCGAATTTTCGGTGCTCAAGGTATTCGCCCGCCATGCGCGCCAGCCGCTGTCGCGCGAAAAGCTGATGGAACTGGCGCGCGGGCGCGAATACGAAGTGTTCGACCGCAGTCTCGACGTCCAGATTTCGCGCCTGCGCAAGCTGATCGAACCCGATCCCTCCTCGCCGCTGTACATCCAGACCGTGTGGGGACTGGGCTATGTGTTCATCCCTGAAGGCCAGCCGCGCTAGTGTTGTCGCGTGACCCGATGACGCTGCCGTCGCCCCGCCTGAGCTGGCTCAGGAGCGGGCTGTTCTGGCGTACCTTTCTGCTACTGAGCTTCCTGACGGCCGTCACGATGGCCTCGTGGATTGGCCTGATCAACGCCGTCCAGCGCGGCCCCCAGGTGCAGCAGACGGCCGAACTGCTCATCTCCGTGGTCACCATCACCAAGACCGCGCTGACCAACTCGGCGCCCGAATTGCGCGAGCAGCTGCTGTTCGAGCTGTTCAGCAACGAGGGGATCCGCATCTTCACGCTGGAAGACACTGATGTCGTCGAGCCCTTGCCGGACAAGGCCCTGATCGGCGACATCGCCAAAGTGCTCAAGGAGCGCCTCGGCCCCGATACGCGCTTTGCCGGCAGCGTCAATGGCCGCCCGTCCGGTTTCTGGATCAGTTTCGACATCGACGACGACAAATACTGGCTGATGATGGAAAGCGATCGCCTCGAAGGCCTGACGGGCGTGCAGTGGATAGGCTGGACCTCCGCCATCGGCGTGCTCACGCTACTCGGCGCGGGCCTCATATCAAGCCTGGTCAACCTGCCGCTGGCGCGCCTGACCGTGGCCGCGCGCGCCATCGCCCGCGGCAAGCGCCCCGATCCCCTGCCCGAAACCGGACCCAAGGAAATCCGCGAAGCGAACCGCAGCTTCAACCAGATGGTCGACGATCTGCAGCAGGTCGAGTCGGACCGTGCGGTGATCCTGGCCGGCATTTCGCACGACCTGCGCACGCCGCTGGCGCGCATGCAGCTCGAGCTCGAAATGGCCAAGCTGAGCACCGAAGCGCGCGAAGGCCTGCAGTCCGATATCGCCCAGATGGATGCCATCATCGGCCAGTTCCTCGACTACGCCAAGCCGACCGAAGCGGCCACCTTCGTACCGGTCGACATCAGCGACCTGCTGCACGATTGCGCGCGCGAAGCGGCCCGCATGCCCGGCATGAAAGTGAACGCCGAGATCGAGCCCGAGGTGGTGGTGCTGGCCAACGCCACCGACCTGCGCCGCGTATTCAACAACATCATCGAAAACGCGCGGCGCTACGGCAAGACCGAGGGCAGCGACGTCACCGAGATCGACATCGGCTGCCATATCAAGCTGCGCGGCCAGGGCAAGCGCGCCATCATCGAACTGCAGGACCACGGCAGCGGCGTGCCCGACGAGATGGTCGAGCAGCTGCTCAAGCCATTCACCCGGCTCGACACCGCGCGCGGCCAGGCCAATGGCGCAGGGCTCGGGCTGGCCATCGTGCAGCGCGTGGTGACGCGCCACAACGCCGAACTGCAGGTCGGCAAGCGCGAAGGAGGCGGCCTGCGCATCGCCATCCTGATGCCGCTGGCCGAATCGTAGACAACCAGACAGACAGGAACGAGCATGAGCGACTATCGCGACATTGAAGCGGCCGCCGAACGCATACGCGGCGTGGCCCACCGCACCCCGGTGCTGACCTCGCGCACGGCCGACACCATCGCCGGCGCGCAGCTGTACTTCAAGTGTGAAAATTTCCAGCGCATGGGCGCGTTCAAATTTCGCGGCGCCTACAACGCGATTGCGCGCTTTAGCGACGCGCAGCGCCAGGCCGGCGTGCTGACCTACTCGTCGGGCAACCACGCACAGGCAATCGCGCTGTCGGCCAGCCTGACGGGGATCCGTTCGGCCATCATCATGCCGCACGATGCGCCGGCGCTGAAGGTGGCAGCGACCAAAGGCTATGGCGGCGAAGTGATCGTCTACGACCGCTACAAGGAAAACCGCGAAGAGATCGGCCAGCGGCTGGCCGCTGAACGCGGCATGACGTTGATTCCCCCTTACGACCATCCCGACGTGATCGCGGGCCAGGGCACGGCGGCCATGGAACTGTTCGAGGAAACCGGCCCGCTCGACGTGCTGCTGGTGTGCCTGGGCGGCGGCGGCCTGCTGGCCGGCTGCGCGATCGCGGCGTCGGCACTGAGCCCGTCGTGCAAGATCGTCGGGGTCGAGCCGGAGGCAGGCAACGACGGCCAGCAATCGCTGCGCAAGGGCGAGATCGTGCACATCGCCGTGCCCGACACCATCGCCGACGGCGCCAAGGTGACCCACGTGGGCGAACACAATTTCAAAGTGATACAGAAATACGTCGATGACGTGGTAACTGTATCGGATGCGCAGCTGATCGCCACCATGAAGTTTTTCGCCGAGCGCATGAAGATGGTGGTGGAGCCGACTGGCTGCCTGGCCGCCGCCGCCGCGCTGCACGGCGTGCTGCCGATCGCCGGCAAGCGGGTCGGCATCCTGGTCAGCGGCGGCAACGTGGACCTGGCAACCTTCGCGCAGATGATCGCCTGACCCCGGGGTTACTCACTTCAGCACCACGTAATTGTCGATGTCGAAGCGGCGCGTCTGGCGCCGGTAGGCGAAGGTGAATCCCGGCCACAAGGTGAAGTTCTTGCCGTCCTGGTCAAGGTACCAGCTCTTGCAACCGGTGCTCCACACGGTGCGCCGCATGCGCTGCTGCAGGCGCGCGTTGTAGGCGCGCTGCACGTCCTCTTTCACTTCCACCGAATGGAGCTTGCCGGCGCGGATGGATTGAACCGCATCGAGCACATACGCCACGCCCGATTCGATCATGTAGATCATCGAGTTGTGCCCCAGCCCCGTGTTCGGCCCGGTGATCAGAAAATAATTCGGGAAGCCGGCCACCGCGCAGCCCTTGTAGCCTTCCTTGTCCTCCGCGAACAGCAGCTTGCCGCCGCGCCCGCGCACCTGGCCCACGTGCAGGCTGTGCTCGACGTCGAAGCCGGTCGCCAGGACGATGGCGTCGACCTCCCTCTCCTGCCCGCCGGCGGTCACGATGCTGTGCGCGCGCACCTGTGCGATCGGGTCGGCGATCACGTCCACGTTCGCCCGCGCCAGCGCCGGATAGTAGCTATTCATCAGCAGCACCCGCTTGCAGCCCAGCGCGTAATCGGGCGTCAGCTTGGCGCGCAGCACCGGATCGGCCACCTGCTTGTGCATATGGCGCGTGGCCAGGCGCTGCACGCTGCCCAGCATGCGCGGAAAGTAGGCGAACCAGAGCGCGCGCGATTCGTATTGCAGGTAGACCAGCACCCGGTACAGTCCCTGCAGCGCCGGAACGGCCGCCAGCAGGCGCTTTTCGAGCGCGCCGATCGGACGGTCGGGGCGCGGCAGTATCCATGGCGCCGTGCGCTGGTACAGGTCGAGCCGCGCCACCTGGCCGGCGATTTCGGGAATGAACTGGATGGCGCTGGCGCCCGTGCCGATCACCGCCACGCGCTTGCCGCGCAGGTCGTAATCGTGCTCCCAGCCGCTTGAATGAAACATGGTCCCGGCAAAGCTGTCCAGGCCCGGCAGCGCAGGCCGTGCGGGCCGGTTCAGCGAGCCTGTGGCGCCCACCACGCACTTGGCGGACAGCTCGCCGGCGCTGGTGTGCACCAGCCAGCGGCCGCCCTCCTCGTCGAAGTCGGCGCCGTCAAACGCGGTGTCAACGCGCAGATGCGGCAACAGGCCGAAGTCGCGCACGATGGCGCGCGTGTACGCCAGCAGCTCGTCGCGCCGCGCGAAGCGGTGCGACCATGCCGCGTTGCGGGCAAAGGAAAACGAATACAGATGGCTCGGCACATCCACCGCGCAGCCAGGGTAGTGATTGGCCCACCAGGTGCCGCCAAACTCCTTGTCCTTTTCAAGGATGAGGAAGTTGTCGATGCCGGCCTGCTTGAGCCGCACCGCCATGCACAACCCGGCAAAGCCGCTGCCCACGATGATGACGTCGTATTGCGCATGCATGGGTTTTGCCTTTGCTGACAATTCAAACTGGCAGGCACATCCATATAAGCGAATCCGCACAGCGCGACGGCCAATGGCATATGCGCGGCGGTGAATGGCGTCGCGGTAACCGCGACAACGACGGCGACGGTGTCCGCAACAAGGACGATGTCCGTCCGAACAATCCAAACCGCAATTAATTTCGCTTAGCCGCTCGCCAGCCGGCCTGCAGACGGGCGGTTCAGGTAATCCTGGACCGCCTTGACACTGGTGAACGGCACCTCGCCAACGACTTGCCGAATCTGCTCGAGCGCTTCGCGCAGCACCGCATGCCGCCCCGGCACGCCTGGCACCAGGTGATACAGGCCATTCTTGCTCGTAAACAGGCCACGCTGATTGGGAATGGTAAATTCCGGATCCATCGGCTCGCCATTGTCATCCCAGAACAACCAGAGCGTCGCCTCGACCGCCAGGCCTTCGCAATACGAGGCCGCCGTGACGGCGTCGGGAAACACGTGGAGCGACAGTTCTTCAGTTTCAGCAGCAAAAATCATAAGCTTGCCTTCATTTAATCATAATTGCCCAAGAGTAACACACCCGATTCTCGCCGCCAAGGCGTCAGCCGTCGAAAGCGGCCTGCAATTGCGCCAGATCGAGCTTTTGCATCCCCAGCATGGCCGTCATGACCCGGTCGGCACGCAGCGGGTCGCCGCTGCTCATCATTTCCTCCATCGCACGCGGCACGATTTGCCAGGAAACGCCATAGCGGTCCTTGACCCAGCCGCATTGCTGCGCCTGCACCGGGCCGCCCTCCTTCAGGTGGTTCCAGTAATGGTCGATCTCGTCCTGGGTGTCGCAATAGAGCTGGAAGGAAATGGCTTCGTTGAAGGTGAACACCGGCCCGCCGTTCAGTGCCGTAAAGGCATGGCCGTTCAGTTCGAAGGCGACCGTCATCACGGAACCCGGCGGACGGCCGTGGATGTCGGTCCCGGCCTCGCCATAGCGCGCCACGGTCACGATCCTGGAATTGGGGAAAATGCTGGTGTAGTACTTGGCGGCCTGCTCCGCCTGGTCGTCAAACCACAGGCAGGCAGTGATGTTTTGCAAAGTCGGCATGCGGTTCTCCAGGTAAGGAAGATGCACAGACTACCATTGAATAACTAAAATGATAACACTGCAGACAGCTAGGTACGCGCCGCCTGTTCCAGCGCCTGGCGCACTTCGGCGACGTCGCCGGGCCGCACCACGCGCGCCACTTCCTTGCCGTTCTGCAGGACGATCAGGGTCGGCCACAGCTTGACCCGGAACGACCGGCCCAGCGGGCGGCCGCTGCCATCTTCCACCTTGATGTGCCGCATGCCGGGAACGGCGGACACGGCGCTGGCAATCAAGGGGCCGCCGGCGCGGCAATAGCCGCACCAGTCGGTACCGAACTCAAGCGCGACCACGCCTTCCATGGCATCGATGGCGCTGCGTTCGGGCTGGGCGGTGGCGTAGGACATGCGAACTCCTGATCTCGGCGTGGATAGCGAAAGCTTACCTCAAACGAGCGCGCGCACGCGCCGCGGCGCCGATGGGGTTTGATCCGGCCCGCCGCCCGTGCTAGTCTTGCGAAATCGGCATCGGGCCGACCCACTTACATCAGAACAAAGGGAAGAACATGCTCAAGAAAATTGCCATCGCCGTGGTGGTGGTCCTCGTCGCGATCCTTGGCCTCGCTTTCACCAAGCCGGACAGTTACACCGTGCAGCGCGTGGTGACCATCAAGGCCCCGCCTGAAAAAATCATGCCCTTGATCAGCGACTTCCACAACTGGGTCAGCTGGTCGCCATGGGAAGAGCTCGATCCAAAAATGCAACGCACCTACAGCGGCGCCCCGAGTGGCAAGGGCGCCATCTACAACTGGAAAGGCAATTCGGACGTAGGCGAAGGCCGCATGGAAGTGACCGACCTCGCGCCGACCAAGGTCGGGATCAAACTCCTCTTCCTCGTTCCTTTTGAATCGCACAACACGACCGATTTCACGCTCACGCCGCAGGGCGACAGCACGACCGTGACCTGGACCATGACGGGGCCGATGCTGTTCATTTCCAAGGTGATGGACGTGTTCACCAGCATGGACAAGATGATCGGGCCGGCCTTTGAAAAAGGCCTGGCCAAGATGAAGGCGGTCGCCGAGAAATAAGTCCTGGTGGGGGCAAAAATGCCCCTCCCCGCAAGAAAATCCCCGTTGAGCGATAATCGTTGATTCCGTTTTCGCTCTCCCGAGGATCTTATCGTGCTCAATTTCGACTTCTACAATCCGACCCAGATCCTGTTCGGCCAGGGCCAGATCGCCGCCCTCGCCAGGCTGGTTCCCGCCGATGCCCGCGTGCTGCTGGTCTACGGCGGCGGCAGCATCAAGCACAACGGCGTATTCGATGAAGTCATGGCGGCGCTGGCCGGCCACCAGGTCAGCGAATTTTCCGGCGTCGAACCCAATCCCAGCTACGAAACGCTGATGCGCGCGATCGCCCAGGTCAAGCAAGAAAAGATCGACTTCCTGCTGGCCGTGGGCGGCGGCTCGGTCATCGACGGCGCCAAATTCATCGCCGCCGGCGCCCTGCTCGACGACGACCCGTGGACCATCCTGGAAAAACGCGGCGCCAATGTGGCCCGCGCCATGCCGTTCGGCGCCATCCTCACCCTGCCGGCGACCGGCTCGGAAATGAATTCGGCCAGCGTGGTGACCCGCAAGTCGACCCAGGAAAAGTTTTCCTTCATGAGCCGCAGCGTGTATCCCAAGTTTGCCATCCTCGACCCGAGCAAGACGTTCTCGCTGCCGGCGCGCCAGGTCGGCAACGGCGTGGTCGACGCGTTCGCCCACGTCATGGAGCAGTACCTGACCTACCCGGTCAATGCCAAGGCCCAGGACCGCTTCGCCGAAGGCCTGCTGCTCACGCTGATCGAGGAAGGCCCGCAGGCGCTGGCCGATCCGGTCAACTACGACGTGCGCGCCAACGTCATGTGGTGCGCCACCCTGGCCCTGAATGGCCTGATTGGGTCCGGCGTGCCGCACGACTGGGCCACCCACATGATCGGCCACGAACTGACGGCGCTGTATCACCTCGACCACGCGCAAACGCTGGCGGTGGTCATGCCGAGCATGCTGCGCGTGCGCAAGGAAGGCAAGCGCGCCAAGCTGCTGCAGTTTGCCGAGCGCGTATGGGGCCTGACCGGCGGCGACGAAGATACCCGCATCGAAGCGGCCATCACCCGCATGGAAGCGTTTTTCGAGCAGATGGGCGTCAAGACCCGCCTGGCCGACTACGGCCTGGCGGCGAAAGATATCGATGCCGTGCTGGCGGTGCTGGAAAAGCACCGCATGGTCAAGCTGGGCGAGCACCGCGACGTGACGCTCGAGGTCAGCCGCAAGGTACTCGAGATGAGTTTGTAGAAACCCGGGGTCAG
>JAZKCA010000040.1:0-7988 GCA_040388275.1 Pseudomonadota bacterium | reverse complement strand
GCATCTGCTCGACCATCTTGACCAGGCGGAAGGTGCCGATGTGCGGCTTGCTGACATACATGATCTCTTCCGGTGCGCCAGCCTTGACGAATTCGGTCAGCACCTTGCGTCCGTAGTGGCGCGGATCCTTGATCTGGCTGTAGAGCTTGCCGTCGGAAAAGGTGCCGGCGCCGCCTTCGCCGAACTGGACGTTCGACTCGGGATTGAGCTCGCGCTTGCGCCAGAAACCGAAGGTGTCGACGGTGCGCTCGCGCACGACCTTGCCGCGCTCGAGGATCAGCGGGCGCAGGCCCATCTGGGCCAGGATCAGCGCCACGAACAGCCCGCAGGGGCCGGTGCCGATGACGATCGGGCGCTCGCTGCGCTCGTGTCCCTGCAACTGCTCGCCGCCGGCCACGAATTTGTAGCCGGTGTCGGGCGCGGGCAGCACATGCATGTCGTGCTTCAGGCGGGTGAGCACCTCCACGTCGTCGGCCACGTCGGCGTCGATCGCGTAGATCAGCACGATGGCGCTGCGCTTGCGCGCGTCGTAGCTGCGCTTGAAAATGGACAACCCGCGCAGTTCGCCATCGTCGATGCCGAGCCGGGCCAGCACGGCCTCGCGCAGCGCGGCTTCAGGGTGGTCAAGCGGAAGTTTTATTTCATTAATTCGCAGCATGGGTACTCATGGGTGTCTAAGTGGAGCAAGGGCGCTATTTTACAGTGTCGCCCCACAGGGTGGTCAGGGCCGCGACCGCGGCGATGCCCGCCGTTTCGGTACGCAGGATGCGCGGCCCCATCGACACGGCCAGCGCGCCGGCGGCGATCGCGGCATCTTCCTCCTGCAGCGTGAACCCGCCTTCGGGGCCGACCATGATGGCCACCGCCTGGGGCGGCTGGTGGCGCGCCCACTCGGCCAGCGACTGGTTCGCGCGCGGCGTGAGCAAGATGCGCTTGTGCATGTTCTGCTGGCCTATCCATGGGTGGAAGTCGTCGACCGGGGCCAGCCGCGCCAGGCGGTTGCGTCCGCTTTGCTCGGAGGCCGCCACGATCACGCCCTGCCAGTGGGCTTGCTTTTTTTCCGCCCGCTCGCCCGACAGCCGCACCACGCAGCGCTGGGCGGCCAGCGGCTGGATCGCGGCCACGCCCATTTCGACGGCTTTTTCGATGATCCAGTCCATCTTCGACGATTCGGGCAAGGCTTGCGCCAGGGTAATTTCATACGGCAGCTCGACGTCGCGCGCGACCAGGGCTTTCAGCACGGCGGTCGCGCTGCGCTTTTCCACGCTGGCCAGGTGGGCGAGGTACTGGTCGCCGTCGCCATTGAACAGGCACAGTTCGGCGCCTTCCTGCAGGCGCAGCACGCGCACGTGGTGGGCCACCGCCTCGGGCAGGGCGATGGTGTCGCCCACGGCGAGCGGCTGGGAACAGTAAAAGCGGGGCATGCGGCTCCAGTCCTGGGGTGGTATTGCAAGTTAATCTAAAAGAAGGCATTTTAATTCGCGGCCTCTTGGTCTGGTAAAATAGTTGGCTCAGTAATTCTGCATCGCCGCCCGCATTCCCATTCTTACGACCTTCGACCGACCCATGAAACCTACGCTACCTACCACCACGATGGCCAACGCGATCCGCGCGCTGGCAATGGACGCAGTTCAACGGGCCAATTCCGGCCACCCTGGCATGCCGATGGGCATGGCCGAGATCGCCGTTGCCCTGTGGGCCGGTCACTACCAGCACAACCCGGCCAACCCGAAATGGGCCAACCGCGACCGTTTCCTGCTCTCCAACGGGCACGGCTCGATGCTGCATTACGCGCTCTTGCACCTGACAGGCTACGCCCTGACGATGGACGACATCCGCGCCTTTCGCCAGATGCATTCGAAAACCCCGGGCCACCCGGAAGTGGACGTCACCCCCGGCATCGAAACGACCACCGGCCCGCTGGGCCAGGGCATCGCCAACGCGGTCGGCATGGCGCTCTCCGAATACCTGCTGGCCGCCGAATTCAACAAGCCGGGCCTGGACATCGTCGACCACTACACCTACGCCTTCCTGGGCGACGGCTGCCTGATGGAAGGCATTTCGCACGAAGTGTGCGCGCTGGCCGGCACGCTCAAGCTGAACAAGCTGATCGCGCTGTACGACGACAACGGCATCTCGATCGACGGCAAGGTCGAAGGCTGGTTCACCGACGACACCCCGCAACGCTTCGAAGCCTACGGCTGGAACGTGATCCGCGCGGTCGACGGCCACAGCGTGGCAGCGGTGGACGCGGCCATCACGCAGGCCAAATCGTCCGACAAGCCGACCCTGATCTGCTGCAAGACCATCATCGGCAAGGGTTCGCCCAACCTGCAGGGCGGCGACAAGGTGCACGGCGCCGCGCTGGGCGACAAGGAAGTGGCGGCCGTGCGCGAGTACTTGCAGTGGACCTCGGCCCCGTTCGAGATCCCGGCCGAGGTGTACGCCGCATGGGATGCGAAAGCGCAGGGCGCCGCCATGGAAGCGCTCTGGAACAGCAAGTTTGCCCAATACCGCGCCCAGTTCCCGGAGCAGGCCGCCGAACTCGAACGCCGCATGGCGGGCGAACTGCCGGCCAATTTTGACGCCGTGCTGGCCGCCGCCATCGCTTCCTGCGTGGAGAAGAAGGAAAACATCGCCACCCGCAAGGCCAGCCAGAACGCGATCCAGGCGCTGGCGCCGGCGCTGCCCGAGTTCCTGGGCGGCTCGGCCGACCTGACCGGGTCCAACCTGACCAACTGGAAAGAGTGCGTCGCGCTGCGTTCCGGTAAACCAGGCAACCACATCAACTACGGCGTGCGCGAGTTCGGCATGAGCGCCATCATGAACGGCATCGCCCTGCACGGCGGCTTCATCCCGTTCGGCGCCACCTTCCTGACCTTCTCGGACTACAGCCGCAACGCGCTGCGCATGGCCGCGCTGATGAAGCTGCGCTCGATCTTCGTGTTCACCCACGATTCGATCGGCCTGGGCGAAGATGGCCCGACCCACCAGTCGATCGAGCACGTCTCGTCGCTGCGCCTGATTCCGAACCTGGACAACTGGCGTCCGTGCGACACGGTCGAGTCGGCCGCCGCCTGGGGCTGCGCCGTACGCCGCAAGGACGGTCCGTCGACCCTGATCTTCTCGCGCCAAAACCTGCCGTTCCAGGAACGCAGCGCCCAGCAGATCGCCGACATCGCCCGTGGCGGCTACGTGCTGCAGGACGCGCCGAACGCGAAGATCATCCTGATCGCCACCGGTTCCGAGATCGAACTGGCGACCAAGGCCGCCGCCGCATTGACGGCCGAAGGCGTGGCCGTGCGCGTGGTGTCGATGCCGTCGACCGACGTGTTCGACCGCCAGGACGCGGCCTACAAGGCCAGCGTGTTGACCCGTGGCGTACCGCGGGTGGCGATCGAAGCCGGGGTTACCGATTTTTGGTATAAATACGTCGGTCTGGAAGGCGCCGTGGTCGGCATCGACACCTTCGGCGAATCGGCCCCCGCGCCAGTGCTGTTCAAGCACTTCGGCTTCACGGTCGAGAATGTCGTGGCCAAGGCCAAAATCGTACTCGCAGCGTAAACGCTTTTTTAATTAATCAGGAGCAAAGTAATGACGATCAAAGTTGCAATCAACGGTTATGGCCGCATCGGCCGCAATGTCTTGCGCGCGTTCTACGAAGGCGGCAAGAAACACGACATCCAGATCGTCGCCATCAACGACCTGGGCGACGCCAAGTCAAACGCCCACCTGACCCGCTACGATACGGCGCACGGCAAGTTCCCGGGCACCGTCACCGTCGAAGGCGACAACATGATCGTCAATGGCGACACCATCCGCGTGTTCGCCCAGCGCAACCCGGCTGAAATCCCATGGGGCGAATTGAAAGTGGACGTGGTCCTCGAGTGCACGGGCTTTTTCACCACCAAGGAAAAGGCCTCGGCCCACCTGAAGGGCGGCGCCAAGAAAGTCATCATTTCGGCCCCGGGCGGCAAGGATGTCGACGCCACCATCGTGTTCGGCGTCAACGAAGGCGTGTTGAAAAGCACCGACACCGTGATCTCGAACGCCTCGTGCACCACCAACTGCCTGGCCCCGCTGGTCAAGCCGCTCAATGATGCGATCGGACTGGAAACCGGCCTGATGACCACCATTCACGCCTACACCAACGACCAGGTGCTGTCGGACGTGATGCACGAAGACTTGCGCCGCGCCCGTTCGGCCACCATGAGCATGATCCCGACCAAGACCGGCGCCGCCGCCGCGGTCGGCCTGGTGCTGCCCGAGCTGAACGGCAAGCTGGACGGTTTCGCGATTCGCGTGCCGACCATCAACGTGTCGCTGGTCGACCTGTCCTTCATCGCCAAGCGCGACACCACGGTCGAGGAAGTCAACGCGCTGATGCTGGCCGCTTCCGAAGGCGCGCTGGCTGGTGTATTGACGTATCAGACCGAACCGCTGGTATCGATCGACTTCAACCACAACCCGGCATCGTCGAATTTCGATTCGACGCTGACCAAGGTGTCCGGCCGCCTGGTGAAAGTTTCTTCCTGGTATGACAACGAATGGGGTTTTTCGAACCGCATGCTCGATACCACAGTTGCCCTGATGAACGCGAAGTAATTCTCGCTTCTTCCGCTAAAAAACGCCCTACGGGGCGTTTTTTGTTGTAAGGGCGTCTAATTCCGAATGCGGTAATACGCTGAAAATATTATATTTCAATTAATAATACAATTAAAGTATGATTAATTTTATTCCCATTGCAGATGCCCTTTTCGGTTTGTCGACAAATGCTTGAAAGTGGATCGCGATATTTACTGCCCGTTTGCCGGCAATGATGATTCTGTTATCGAATTGGCTGCAAAAACAACAAAACCCCGAACATTTGTCGCAAAATGTTACAAGATGTTTGATTCCGGCCAGCACACATGCGAAAGTCACACAACTCATGCATATCCATGGGGACCGCCAAAATTAAAAATTGATATTTTTACAAAGAATATCTTCAATGGAGCTATCTTGAACAAGCATCTCGTCCTCAAACAAAGTGTTGTCGCCGTTGCAATGACCCTGGTGTCGTCCCAGGTCGTCGTCCTGGCACAGACCGCAGTCACCGCCCCTTCCGCAACCGTCTACATTACCGGTTCCAACCTGAAGCGTACGGCTAAGGAAGGCACCTCGCCAGTCACGGTGATTACCGCCAAGGACATTCGCGACAGTGGCGCCGCCACCGTCACGGAACTGATGCGCAATGTCCCATCGATGGGTAGCGATACCAACCTTGACACCAACGACGGCGGCTTCTCCCGCGGCGTGTCGACCGCATCGCTGCGTGGCCTGTCCTCGACCGCCACACTGATCCTGTTGAACGGCCGCCGCATGACGCCTTCGGCTTACGCTGACCCGAACAACGGCAATTCGACCCTGTACGATTTGAACTCGATTCCGCTGTCCGCACTGGACCGCGTTGAAATCCTGAAAGACGGCGCATCGGCCGTGTACGGTTCCGACGCCATCGGAGGCGTTATCAACTTCATTACCAAGACCAACTACGAAGGCCTGGAAGTGTCGGCACGCGCCAGCGCGAACGACGATGGCAAGTTTGGCCGTAAAGGCGCCAACTTCTTCTTCGGCAAGGGCGACGTCGACACCGACGGCTACAATTTCTTTGTCACGGCCGATATCTCGAACCGCGACCGCGTTGCCCGTACCGATGTCAAGGACATCGCCTACGATGAAATGCGCTTCGCGAACAACCGTTTCGCCACCCCGTTCGGCAGCAACGTTTCGGCTTCCCCGTCGTTCTACCGCGAAACCTCGCCAGGCAGCGGCAGCTTCACAGCCACCCGCGCCAACATGGCAACGCGCCTGGTCACCACCCTGAACTGCCCGGTTGCCAACCAGTTGACCGGCACCGCTGAAATGGGCATCGGGCCAACCAGCACCTTCTCGGGCCGTACCTTCTGTAACTACGACACCGTTCAGTTCCTCGAAGGCATGGGTGCCGGCAAGGACGCCAGCGCCATGACGCGCGGCGTTATGAAGCTCGGTTCGAGCATGAAGGCGTTCGCGGAAATGGCGATCACCCGCTCGCAGCGTGACTACACCGGCGCGCCGATCTCCCTCGGCCAGGGCGTGACCCAGAACTTCACCAGCGCCAGCGTCGGTGCTCCGTACCAGACCATCCTGCCAATCGGCCACCCCGACAATCCGTTCCCGGCCAACCGCGCATCGATCGGCTACCGCTTTGAAAACATCGGTGCCGGCACCCAGGTCATCAACACCAACACCCGTTTCGTCGGCGGCCTCAACGGATCGATCGCGAAGTGGGACTGGGAATCGGCATTCCTGTACAACCAGTCGAAAAAGGATGAAACCTACTACGGCCGCCTGTACCTGCCAACCCTGCGTCACATCAACGCCGGCGCCACCATCGCGTCCGTTGCTGCAGATCCAACCCTGGCACGCAATGTCGTCAATGACAACAAGGCTGCGATCATGCAGTGGGATGCCAAAGCCAACACCACCTTCGGTAACCTCGGTGGCGGCGCAATGGGCCTGGCAATGGGCGCTGAAGTCCGTCGCGAGACCATCAAGCTGACCCCTGATGCTGAACTGGCAGCCGGTAACATCTTTGGCCTGGTCAACACCATCATCGACGGCGAGCGCGTCGTCAAGTCTGCCTTCGTCGAACTGCGTACACCGTTCACGAAGAGCTTTGAAATGGACTTCGCTGGCCGTTTCGACAAATACCCTGGCATCAAGACCAATTTCGTGCCGAAAGTCGGCGCCAAGTGGACCGTGATGGACAGCCTGGCATTCCGCGGTACCTTTGCACGCGGCTTCCGCGCACCAGCACTGGTGCAGGTCACCCCGGGTGGCGCGCAGTTCTTCCAGTCGGGCGTGTTCGATCCTAAGCGTTGCGAAGAAGATGAGCAAACACCGAAGCCAGGCGCGACCTCGGTTGACTGCGCCAAGTCGATCGCCGGCACCGGCGGCTACAATCCTGACCTGAAGCCAGAAACCTCGAAGAGCTTCTCGCTGGGCGCCTTGTGGTCGCCTACGAACTACCTCGATTTCGGCTTTGACTTCTACAACATCAAGAAGAGGGGCGAAGTTGTTTTGGGCAGCACCTTCTACGCGCTGCGTCATGAAGATACCAATCCAGGTAACGTTGTCCGCGATACCAACCCGGCCAACCTCTTGCTCGACAGTAACGGCAACCCGATTCCTGGCACCGGCCCTCTGCTGATGGTCAAGAATCCATGGGAAAACCAGGGTGAAATTGAAGTGCAGGGTATCGACATCGATATCGCCTTCCGCAAGAACCTGGGCACGATGGGCCAGTTCAGCGCCAAGCTTGCCTCGAGCTACATGGATATGTACCGTCTGACCCAGGCCGAAGGCGACACCTCCCACAACGTGGCTGGCTACAATGCCGGTCTGGTCGACTGGAACCTGTCCTCCGGCATCGATGTGCCACGCTGGAAGTCGAACCTGACCACCTCGCTGACACGTGGTGATCACGCGTTCAGCCTCGGCGTCAACTACGTCGGCAAAGTCTCGCTGATGCGCCAGTGGGACAACGCAACGACCTACCCGACGGCATTCTGCCACTACGGCACGGGCCCGGGCACGTCGCGCAACGTCAATGCACCGACGTACGAAGTGCGTCACCCATCGTGCGATATCAGCAGTTGGACCCGTTTCAACGTGGGCTACAACTTCACCGGCTTCAAGAACATCGTGCTGAACCTGAACATTCAGAACGTGTTGGATGCCAAGGCGCCGTATGATCCAGGCTACGGTGGCACGGGTAGCGCACCAGGCGTTGGTTACAACGAAGGCTTGCACAACCCTTACGGCCGTTACTTCTCGGTCACCGCGAAATACACGTTCTAATCAAGTGTAGCAGCAAAAAAACCCGGCCTTCGCGCCGGGTTTTTTTCGCCCCGGGGTCAGGTCCCCCATTACGACACGAGCTCAACCGCGTTGCGGTTGAGCTC
>JAZKCA010000039.1:0-64807 GCA_040388275.1 Pseudomonadota bacterium | reverse complement strand
ACCACTTTTGCCGATCGGCAAAAGTGGTCTGACCCCGGTGTGAAGGCAACTATTCGTAGACGGTGCCGATGGCGAGGGGGCGGCGCGCTGCCAGCAGCTCGCCTTCGGCCGGCCAGTCCGCAAAGCGGTAGATGGCGATCTTGTAATTGGCCATGGAATTGCCTTCGAAGGGCTGGCCGTCCACCAGCGGCAATACCACTGGGGCGGCGGCGCCCGCTTGCAGCGTGACCGGGGACGCGTCTTCGGTCGCGGCGTAGACGAAGCGCACCCCGACGCAGCGCTTGCCGGCCAGGCGGATCCGGTAGCCCGAGGCGCGCTGGGCGTCCAGCAACTGTTCGCAGGCCGCGCGCAGCGCGCTGGCCTGGTAGGCGCCGTCGTCGCGCTCGCGCACCGAATAACGTCCGCTGAAATAGTAAATGCCCTTGCCGCGGTTCAGGCGCAGCACGGCGTCGTCCTGGTAAGGCTCCTTGAGCAGCGGCAGCACCGCACGCCCCAGCCGGTCGACCGGCAGCATCATGTCGGTGTGCTCGCCAATCAGGCGCAGGGTCAGGCCCTCCAGCGACGCGCTCTTGTTGATCGCCCGGATCTGCATGTGGGCCTGGATCAGGGGCCGGGTGCGGGTGAAGGCCGCGAAGAAGGCGGCTGCCTTGTAGGCGTGCCGGTAGCTGCCCCATTCGGCGTCGCGCTCGCCCGGCACGATGACGCGTGCATCGAGCGCCTCGTCCTCGGCTGCGCAGGGCGCGGCGGCGCCGGCCAGCAGGATGGCCAGGGCGGGGACGAGCAGCGCAAGTGGGCTGGGCATGAAAATTCCATCAAATTGGTCGGGCAGGCGATCTTAAGGCAATCGGCGACGCCGCGCCCGTGCCGGAAGGTAGAGAAGGCGCCCGCCGCAGTATCCATGACTTATGGCACTTCTTACAAGCCCCTTGCTCGCGTATGATGGCCGCTTCATCCTCGTCTCGCTCGCGTCCACCTCCCCGCTACCATGACCCAACGACCGCAGCACAATGTCATCGGCCTGATTGGGCTCGCGGGTTGCCTGTGCAGCGGGCTGTTCGACGCCATTAATATCTTCCTCAAAGGCGGCGCATCGGGCTCGCCGCTGGCCAGGCTGGCCAACTGGATCGCGACCTGGTTCACGCCGCCGGCCTCGCTGCTGCGTGCCGGCAGCGATCACCAAGCGCTCAGTGGGACCCTGGTGCTGGTCGGGTACGTGGCCATGGTGCTGCTGTTCGGCTACCTGTTCTGGCGCCGCACCCAGCCGGCAGCGCGCAGCGATGGTGCGGCCAATGCCTTGCTGGCCGTGCAGCTGGTCATCGCGCTGGCCCACCCGCGCAGCCTGCTGTACCTGCTGGCGGCCGAACTGGGCATGGTGCTGACCCTGCGCCGCGGTTTGCTGTGGCTGGCCGCCCAGGTGCTGCTGCTGGCGCTGGTGGTGCTGGTACCACTGATCGGCGACGAGAACATGCGCGGCGATTTCCAGTTCCGGCTGGTGGTGGTCGAACTGGGCATCATGGCGGTGTGGCAGGGGATCGCTTTCGGGATCGGCTACATGGCCGCCTCGGAGCGGCGCGGACGCATCGCGCTGGACGCGGCCAACGCGGAACTACGCGCCACCCAGCTGCTGCTGCTCGATACGGTGCGCGCCGCTGAACGGATGCGCATCGCGCGCGACCTGCATGACATCGTCGGCCATCACCTGACCGCGCTGCACCTGCACCTGGACCTGGCGCTGCGCCAGCAGGGCGAGCAGGCGACGCCGGCGCTGCAGACCGCGCGCACCCTGGCCCAGTCGCTGCTGTCGCAAGTGCGCACCGTGGTCGGCGCCGAACGCCACGCCGAGCGCATCGCGCTGCGCGAGGCGCTGACGGCGCTGTGCAGCGGCATTCCCGCGCCGCGCATCGAGCTGGCGGTGGAGGAGGGGCTGGAAATCGACTCGGCCGCGCTGGCGCACGCGCTGTTTTGCTGCGTCCAGGAAGCGATCAGCAATGCGGTGCGCCATGCCGGCGCCAGCGTGCTGACGATCGCGCTGGCGCGTCAGGGAGAGGCGATCGCCTTGCGTATCGGCGACGACGGTCGCGGCAACGGCGGCGCGCCGGAAGGACATGGCCTGCGCGGCATGCGCGAGCGCCTCGGCGCGCTGGGCGGCAGCCTGCGCGCGGCCAACCTGCCCACGCGCGGCTTCGGCCTGGCGATCGACGTGCCCGGCGCCGGGAGCGCGGCGTGATCCGGGTGGTGCTGGTCGACGACCAGACCCTGGTGCGCAGCGGTATCCGCGGCCTGCTCGACCTGACGCCCGATATCCGGGTGGTGGCCGAGGCGGGCGACGCGTTCGAGGCGCCCGGGGTGCTGGCCAGCGCCGCGGCCGATGTGCTGCTGCTGGACATCCGGATGCCGCTGATGTCGGGTATTGCGCTGCTCGAATCGATGCGCGGGGAGCTGCCCCCCACCATTTTGCTGACCACCTTCGACGATGACCAGGCCCTGCTCGACGGCATGCGGCTCGGCGCCAGCGGCTTCCTGCTCAAGGATATCTCGCTCGAGCGCCTGGCCGAGGGCATCCGCCGGGTGGCGGCTGGCGCCACCGTGTTCCGTCCGGCGCTGACCGAGCGCGCGCGCATCGCCTACGAACGCACGAGCGGGCCGGCGCCACCCTGCGCTCAGGACCTGCTGACCGAACGCGAAACCGAAGTGCTGGCGCTGATGGCGGCCGGCTTCAACAATGGCGAGATCGCCGGCGCGCTGGGCCCGAGCGAGGGGACGATCAAAAATCATGTGTCGAGCATCCTGTCCAAGCTGGGCGTGCGCGACCGGGTGCGTGCAGTGTTGCGCGCGCTGGAACTGGGATACATTTAATGACGAACTTGAAGCAAGTGCTGACGGCGGCGCTGCTGGCCGCAGCGGCCAGTGCCGCGCAGGCGCAGGCCACCCGCATGATGATGCCGGAGGGAACCTACGACCTGGTGCTGGGCATGGCGTTCGAGAAAACCTATTTCTCCGGCCGTAACGAAGGCAGCCGCAGCGTGCTGGTGCCGGCGCTGGAGGTGCAGTGGAGTAACGGCATTTTTGCCGAAGTCGGCACGCGCGAAGCGTTCGTGGGCATGCATTTGTCCGACGACCCGGTGCTCGATTATGGGGTCCAGCTGGCGATGAGCGGGCGCGACCAGCGCACCGACACCCCGGGCGAGCGCGGCGGCGTGTCGGTGCAGGCGGGCGGCTTCTTCGGCTGGCGGGTCTTGCACAATATGAGCTTGAGCGGCCAGCTGACCGCCGGCGGCGGCTTCGACGGCGGCGGCGTACTGGCTCATGCCCGCGCACGCTACTACGTCTACCTGGCCGCGCGCCAGGGGGCGACCCTGGCGGCCGGGCTGTTTGCGGCCGACCACAGCTGGCAGCAGGGCTATTTCGGGGTCACGGCGGCGCAATCGGCCAGCGGCGGCAACCCGGCCTACCGCGCCCCGGCCGGGCTGGTCAGCGTGTACGGCGACGTCGAGTGGCACTGGCAATGGGCCAATAAGTATTCCAGCTATACCGGGGTGCGCTACACGCGGCTGGCCAGCGGGCCGGCGGACAGCCCGCTGGTGGGCGGGAGATCCCGGATCAGCCTGCGCACCAGCGTCAACTACCACTTCTGAAGCGGGCGCGTCGTTTCGGAGGCGCTGTTAAAATAACGGCCTCTGCGGGATAGTTCCCACCATTATTTAGAAGGAATGATCATGATCAAAGTTGGCATCGTCGGCGGTACGGGTTACACGGGCGTGGAATTGCTGCGCCTGTTGTCGGTCCATCCCGATGTGACCTTGACCGCGATCACCTCGCGCAAGGAAGACGGCTTGCCGGTGGCCGACATGTTCCCGTCGCTGCGCGGGCGCGTGAACCTGGCGTTTTCGGCGCCCGACAAGGTCGACCTGAAGCAATGCGACGTGGTCTTTTTTGCGACCCCGCACGGCGTGGCCATGGCCCAGGCGCCCGAACTGCTGGCTGCTGGCGTCAAGGTCATCGACCTGGCTGCCGACTTCCGCCTGAAGGACCAGGCCAGCTTCGAACAGTGGTACAAGATTCCGCACACCTGCCCTGAATTGCTGGACGAGGCCGTGTATGGCTTGCCGGAACTTAATCGCGACGCGATCAAGAGCGCGCGCCTGGTTGCCAATCCGGGCTGCTACCCAACTACCATGCAGCTGGGCTTCTATCCTTTGCTCAAGGCCAACCTGATCGATACCAGCGCGCTGATCGCCGACGCCAAATCGGGCGTGTCGGGTGCCGGCCGCAAGGCCGAGATCGGCACCTTGTTCTCCGAGTCTAGCGACAATTTCAAGGCCTACGGCGTGTCGGGCCACCGGCACACCCCGGAAACGGTCGCCCAGTTGCAGCGCCACACCGGCATGCCGGTCAGCCTGATTTTCACCCCGCACCTGGTGCCGATGATCCGCGGCATGCATTCGACCCTGTACGCCCGCCTGACCAGCGCCATCTCCAACGAGGCGCTGCAGGAATTGTTCGAGGATGCCTACAAAGATGCACCGTTCGTCGATGTGATGCCCTTCGGCTCGCATCCGGAAACGCGCTCCACGCGCGGCTCCAACATGTTGCGCATGGCCCTGCATCGTCCCGGCAACGGCAACACCGTCGTGATCCTGGTGGTGCAGGACAACCTGGTCAAGGGCGCGTCCGGGCAGGCGGTCCAGTGCATGAATTTGATGTTTGGCTTCGAAGAAACAAAAGGCTTGCAGCAAATCGCGCTTTTGCCATAACGAAAGTTAAGGGCGGTCAGGGTGACCTGTGTGGAACAAAGTGGTGCTAAAGGCAAGGGTGCAACCTTGCACGCGATCCAGATCAACGCCGTCGGGAAGTGATGGCGGTAAATTAACTCTGGCTCTGGTCGATTTGGCAAGACCCATATTTGTCCCGCACGGCTCGAAAAAGGGCAGGTGCGCTTTCAGCAACCTGTCACTTTGAGGAGTGCCAATCATGTTCGGTCGTAATTCAAAGACGGAAATTGACAGCCTGGTCGGAATTTCCGCCCGGATCGAGGGAAACCTTTGCTTTACCGGCGGTTTGCGCATCGATGGCGAGGTCCACGGCGACGTGCTCGGCGGCGATAGCGCGGAAAACGTGCTGATCGTGTCCGAGCATGCGCGCATCGAAGGCGATGTTCGCTGTGCAACATTGATCGTCGAAGGCTATATTGCGGGCGACGTGTATGCGACGGAACTGCTTGAATTGCAGCCAAAAGGCCGCATCATAGGCAATGTGCATTACAAAAAGCTCGAAATGCACAGCGGCGCCACCGTGGCCGGCACGCTCACCCATCAGGAAGTTGGCGAACCCGAGTTTCATCTTTCTATCGCGCAACCCGGGTTCATCAAGGTATCCGAAGCGTGAGGCTCGCCAACAGTCTATAATGGGTCAAATTGTTTCTACGTAGGAGTCTCAAATGAATGCAGTAGCTGAAGCAGCACCCGAGCTGATGCCGGCGCCGATCATCTTCACCGACAGCGCCGCCCAAAAGGTCGCCCAGCTGATCGAGGAAGAAGGCAATCCGGACCTGAAATTGCGCGTTTTCGTGCAGGGCGGCGGCTGTTCCGGCTTCCAGTACGGCTTCACCTTCGATGAAATCGTCAACGAAGACGACACCACGATGGAAAAGAATGGCGTCCAGCTGCTGATCGATTCGATGAGCTACCAATACCTGGTAGGCGCCGAAATCGACTACAAGGATGACCTCGAAGGCGCCCAGTTCGTTATCAAGAACCCGAGCGCAACGTCGACCTGCGGCTGCGGATCGTCGTTTTCGGCTTAATCGCCGACTTGGTATTACGCGGGGTAGAGGGCGCCCAGGATCCTGGGTCCCTTGGCTCCGGTCACGGCGGGCAGATTGCCCGCTTCGCGTTTCTGGAAGCGGTAGCCCAGCCAGGCAAACGCCAGCGCTTCGACCCGGTTCGGCGCCACGCCCAGCACCGCCGTCGATGCCACTGAGGTAGTTCCCCCCAGCGCCGCTGCCAGTTCGCGCAGCAGGGTCGCGTTGTACGCACCACCCCCACACACATACACCGCATCGATCTGCGCCGCCTGGCCGCGGATGGCGTCAGCGATCGTGTGCGCGGTCAGCGCGGTCAGCGTGGCCTGGACGTCTTGGGGCGATATGGCGCCAGCCTCGGCCAGACGGGCATCGAGCCAGTCCAGGTGGAACAGGTCGCGTCCGGTGCTCTTGGGCGGCGGCAGGGCGAAGTAGGGTTCGGCCTTGAATGTTTGCAGCAAGCCGGCGTGGATGGTCCCGCCGGCTGCCCAGGCGCCGTCGGCGTCGTATTCCTTGCCCTGGTGGCGGCCGATCCAGGCGTCCATCAGTACATTGCCGGGGCCGGTATCGAAGCCGCCCGTGCGGCCGTCCGCGTGCAGCACGCTGATGTTGCCTATCCCGCCAATATTGACCACGACCCGGGTTTGTCCAGCCTTGCCGAACTGCGCCTGGTGGAAGGCCGGCACCAGCGGCGCGCCCTGGCCGCCGGCAGCCACGTCGCGGCTGCGGAAGTCCGCGATGACGTCGATGCCGGTCAGTTCGGCCAGCAGGGCCGGGTTGTTGGTCTGGCGCGTGTAGCCTAGTTCAGGGCGGTGGCGGGTGGTCTGGCCGTGGACCGCGATGGCCTGGACCGTGCCGCCGACCACGCGCAGCGCTGCCACGCACTCGGCATAGCAGGCGGCCAGGGCGTTGGCGGCCAGCGCCTCGCGTTCGATCTCGTTGGGGCCTGGCGCCTGCAGCGCCATCAGGGCGGCGCGCAATTCGGGCGGGAAGGGTGTGAAGGCGGCCTCGATGGTGCGGATGGCGCCGTCGGCGAAGTCGGCCAGCACGCCGTCCACACCGTCCATGCTGGTGCCGGACATCAGTCCAATATACATAGTCATAAGCGATCCACAGAAAAGTAGGGTGGAAAAGCGAAAGCGGTGGAGCGGGGAATTAGGATCGCATGCGATCCGCCCGCGCAACGGCCCTCGCTTGCAAGCGAGGGCTCCCAAAAAGCGAAAGCGCCTTCCACCACTGTATGCGCCATGTTACGGCATACAGTGGTGGAAAGCGCTTCGCTCGTCCACCCTACGGTGTGTTTCTTAGCGTGCAGCCATCGCCGTGCCGGTTGGACGCAGCAGGGCAAAACGGTGGGTCATATCGGCAGCGGCCATCTGGAAACGAGCCATTTCAGTCGACGACAGCGGCGCTTGCGCCAGTACCTTGACCGACAATGGATCGCGCGCTTCGTTGGCAACCCGGAACTCATAGTGCAGGTGGGCGCCGGTCGACCAGCCGGTCGAGCCAACATAGCCGATCACGTCACCCTGCTTGACCGAGCTGCCGCGGCGGATGCCTGGCGCAAAACGGCTCATGTGCGCATACGCGGTGGTGTAGTTGGCCCAGTGCTTGAGCAGCACGAAATTGCCGTAGCCGCCTTGCACGCCGGCGAAATCGACAACGCCGTCGCCGGACGCGCGGATCGGCGTGCCCAGGGCGGCTGCGAAATCGACGCCCTTGTGGGCTTTCCAGACACCGGAAATCGGATGCACGCGGCTCGAGAAACCCGAGGAAATCCGCGAGAACTCCAGCGGCGACTTGAGGAAGCCCTTTTTCAGCGCCTTGCCGTCGAAACTGTAGTAGCCGCCTTGCTTGGTAATCGGGTCTTCGTACCAGACCGACTGGTAGGTGGTGCCGCGGTTGGTGAACTGGCCAGCCAGGATACGGCCGGCGCGCACCATTTCGCCGTCTTGCCAAAACGTTTCGTAGACCACGTTGAAGCGGTCGCCGCGTTTTAGGTCGGAACGGAAGTCGATGCTGGTCGAGAACATTTCGATAATCTGGGCAACGATGGTGTCGGGCAGCTTGCCGCCGTCGGTAGTGGAATCGGTTGCGCCGTACAGGGAGGTGGTGATCTCGCGGGCGCGCATTTCGACGCGGCGCTCGAGCTGGGCCGGCGCCACCGTGGCGACAAATTTCTCGCCATCGCGGACGATCGAAATCTGTTTGGCCGGATTGTCGCGCGAGTCGACCAGGGTCGCCTTGAGCCACTGCAGGGAGCCGTCTTCGCCGGTTTGCGCTTGCACCTTCTTGCCGGTGGTCAGCTGCATGACGCCTTTGGCAACTTTATCGGACTTGATGAAGGCAGCTGCTTCAGGATCGTCGACGCCAAGGCGCTGGAGCACCACGGCCAGGGTATCGCCCGCACGAATCTTTTCTTCGTGAACGAATTTCTGGTCGTCTTTTTGGAGCGCTGCGATCTGCTCGGCCAAATTTGGCAGTTCGAGATCTTGCGCGATGGATTTGACTGGTAGGTCCGAGGCATCGGGAGCCAGTGGCGCGACGCCCGCTGCTCCGAATGCGCACACTGCAAGAAAGATAGCGCCGGCGCTGATGATGCGCGCCTTTCGCGTTGTTCCTAGCAGGCCGGCCCAGCGTTTGCCTGTGATTTTGTGTATAGGGTCCATGCAATCAGTTAAAATTTGCCGCTTGAACATCCACGAAGAGCACTACTTTTTCTTGTTGTTATTATGTTTAGTTTTCGTCAGGCAAGATTAGTCGGATCGGGCATTATAGCAAACTCTCGAAACTAGCCACTATTTTCTGGCGTGTTGTCCTACACGTTTATACCTTACCTATGACCACTTCCGCATCCAAAAAAGCCGCTGTAGCCCCTGTTTTGCCCCTGAGCGACGCCGTTCAGGAAGCCCTCGCGATCACCAAGCGGGGTGTCGACGAGCTCCTTATTGAAGGAGAATTCGCACAAAAACTGGCCCGTTCTGAACAGTCTGGCAACCCTTTGCGCATCAAACTCGGCCTCGACCCGACCGCGCCGGACCTGCACCTGGGGCACACGGTGGTACTTAACAAGATGCGCCAGCTGCAAAACCTTGGCCATCAGGTCATCTTTTTGATCGGCGACTTCACGTCGATGATCGGCGATCCGTCGGGCCGGAATGTGACGCGCCCGCCGTTGACCAAGGAACAGATCGAGCAAAACGCCGTCACCTACTTCAAACAGGCGTCGCTGGTGCTCGACCCGGCGCGCACGGAAATTCGCTACAACTCCGAGTGGTGCGACCCCCTGGGCGCGCGCGGCATGATCCAGCTGGCGTCGCGCTACACGGTAGCCCGGATGATGGAACGGGACGATTTCACCAAGCGCTACAAGAGTGGGACACCAATATCGGTCCATGAGTTCCTTTATCCGCTCATGCAAGGCTACGATTCCGTTGCCTTGAAGGCTGACCTTGAGCTCGGTGGCACCGACCAGAAGTTCAATTTGCTTGTCGGCCGGGAACTACAGAAGGATTACAGCCAGGAACAGCAGTGCATCCTGACCATGCCGTTGCTCGAAGGCCTCGATGGCGTAGAAAAAATGTCCAAGTCTAAGAACAACTATATTGGTATTACGGAACCGGCGAATACCATGTTCGGCAAACTCATGAGCATTTCCGACACCATGATGTGGCGTTATTTCGAGTTATTGTCGTTCAACTCAATTGGCGACCTTGCCGCTCTGAAAGCCGAGGTCGACGGCGGACGCAATCCGCGCGACGCCAAAGTGGCCCTGGCCAAGGAAATCGTGACCCGCTTCCATTCGGCGCAGACGGCCGACGAGGCGCTGGCCGACTTCGTCAACCGTTCCAAGGGCGGCATTCCAAACGAGGTGCCGGAAATGGCCCTGACCGGAGCACCGATGGGCATTTCCCATCTGCTCAAGCACGCGAACCTGTGTGCCTCGACTTCCGAAGCCATGCGCATGGTCGATCAGGGTGGCGTGAAAGTCGACGGCACCGTGGTCAGCGACAAGGCGCTGCAAATGAATCCGGGCATTTTTGTGTTGCAAGTTGGCAAACGCAAATTCGCCCGTGTTACCCTAAGCGCATGATTGGACTGTTGCAGCGGGTAAGCCAGGCCAGTGTGGTGGTCGACGGACAGCAAATTGCTGCCATCGGCGCCGGGCTGCTGGTGCTGGTGTGCGCCGAAAAGGGCGACACCGAACGCGAGGCGGACGCCTTGCTGACCAAAATGCTGGCTTACCGCGTTTTTGGCGACCAGGCCGGCAAGATGAACCTGAGCGTCACCGACGTCGCCGGCGGCTTGCTGCTGGTGCCGCAGTTCACCCTGGCCGCCGACACCAATTCCGGCACGCGGCCCTCGTTCACCCCGGCGGCAGCGCCGGCGGATGGGCAACGTTTGTTCGCGCATTTTGTCGCTCAGGCGCGTGCGCGCCATCCGCAAGTGGAGACCGGGCAGTTCGGCGCCGACATGAAAGTGTCGCTGACCAACGACGGGCCTGTCACTTTCTGGCTGCAAGTAGGGCCAAAGTGAAACCTGGCGCGCTTATTGTGGTCAATACCATCAGGGCAGGGAGAGAGCGCGATGAGACTCTGGAGTGATTCTTTTACCGATGGCGGTCCGATTCCGGAGGAGTGCGCCTTCGCCGTCATCGACCCCGCTACCCATGTGCGCTTTTCAAGCAACCGCAACCCGCACCTTGCCTGGGACGACGTGCCGGCCGGAACCGAGTCGCTGGTGCTGCTATGCCGCGATATCGATGCGCCCACCGTCGGTATCGACGTCAACAAGGAAGGCCGCGTGGTCCCCGCCGAATTGCCGCGCGCTGATTTTTACCACTGGACCCTGGTCGATATTCCCGTGGCCATGCGTTCCATCGCGCCGGGCATGTTTTCGGAGTTGGTCACGCCGCACGGCAAAAGCGGCCCGCTGGTGCCCTTCATGGTCAAGAACGGTACCGAGCATCAGCTACGCCAGGGCATCAACGACTACACCAGTTGGTTCCTGGGCGAACCGGGCATGGCTGGCGAGTATTACGGCTACGATGGCCCTTGTCCGCCGTGGAACGACCTGCGCGTCCACACCTATTTATTCTGCTTGTATGCACTCGACATTCCCCAACTGGCGTTGCAAGGCCGCTTTACCGGCCCTGAAGCGCGCCTGGCCATCCGCGGCCACATCCTCGACGAGGCCCAGATTTTTGGCGTGTATTCGCTCAACCCCGACATCGCCGACACGCTAGCCTGAATGACGACCACCATTGTTTTAATCCGCCACGGCGAAACCGCCTGGAATGCGGAGCGGCGCCTGCAAGGCCATATTGATATCGCACTCAACGCCGAAGGGCTGCGCCAGGCCGAGGCACTGGCCGCCGCCCTGGCCGGCGAGCGTTTCGACGCGATCATTTCGAGCGACCTGCAGCGCGCGCACCAGACCGCGCAGGCGCTGGCCCGCCTGCAGGGCATGCCTTTGCACAGCGACCCAAGCTTGCGCGAGCGCTGTTTCGGCGGTTTCGAGGGCTTGCTGTATGCGGAGATCGAGCAGCGATTCCCGCGCGAGTTCGCAGCCTGGCAGGCGCGCGAGGTGGACGCCGACATGCCGTCCGGCATACGCACGGCCGAAACCTTCCGCCAGTTCTACCAGCGCTGCACCGGCGCTTTCGCGCGCCTGGCGCAGCAGCACCAGGGCGGCACGCTGGCGCTGGTGGCCCATGGCGGCGTGCTCGAATGCGCCTACCGCGCCGCGCTGGGACTGTCGCTTGAAACCCCGCGCAACTTTCCTGTCATGAACGCCAGCATCAACCGTTTCATCATGGCGGACGGCAAGCTCGCGCTGGTCAGCTGGGGCGAGGTCGCCCATTTGCAGCGCGGTGTTTTGGACGAGCTGAACTAGCGTAAGTCAAGGACCGCACACCCATTATTTGAATCTAGCGAGCATTTGCTTTAGATAAAATAGTGCTTATTATTTGAGCAGTAAATCAGGTAAAATAGCCGGTTCCCGCTAAACTTTCCTGGCATGCTAGTGCAAATCGGTCCCTACTTGCTACGTAATAATGTTTTCGTCGCTCCGATGGCAGGAGTGACGGATCGCCCGTTCCGGCAGCTGTGCAAACAGCTGGGCGCGGGCTATGCGGTGTCGGAAATGGCGGCCTCGAATCCGCGTTTGTGGGCCACTGAAAAGAGTTCGCGGCGCACCGACCACGATGGCGAAATGGAGCCGAAAGCGGTCCAGATCGCCGGTGCCGATCCGCAGGACCTGGCCGATTGCGCCAAGTTCAATGTCGACCGTGGCGCCCAGATCATCGACATCAATATGGGATGCCCGGTGAAAAAGGTATGCAACAGCTGGTGCGGTTCGGCGCTGTTGCAAAACGAATCCCTGGTTGAAAAAATCCTGCACGCGGTCGTCAATGCAGTCGATGTTCCCGTCACGCTGAAATTTCGCACTGGCTGGAACCGCGAAAACAAGAATGCGCTGCGGATCGCGCGCATCGCCGAGCAGGCCGGCATCCGGATGCTGACCCTGCATGGACGCACCCGCGCCGATGGCTACAGCGGCGATGCCGAGTACGAGACCATTGCCGCGGTCAAGGCCTCAGTAAAGATTCCGGTGGTGGCCAATGGCGACATCACCACGCCCGAAAAAGCCAAGTTCGTGTTGGCCCAGACCGGCGCCGACGCCGTCATGATCGGGCGCGCGGCGCAGGGCCGGCCCTGGATCTGCCGCGAGATCGACCATTACCTGCGCACCGGCCTGCATTTGCCGGCGCCGTTGGTGGACGAAGTGCGCGTGCTGATGGACGAGCACCTGCAGGCGCACTACGCCTTCTATGGCGAATTTCTCGGTGTGCGCACTGCGCGCAAACACATCGGCTGGTACGTGCGCGACCTGGCCGGCGGCGAAGCGTTCCGCCAGCAAATGAACTTGTTGGAATCGACCGAAGCGCAGTTGCGCGCAGTCGACACTTTTTTTGAATCCCAACATAGTTTCGGCGAGCGGTTACAATATCGGCCCGCCGGTGTTGAACAAATAGCATTGGCGGCGTAAATACGTTGTAGATAACAACAAGAAGATTTGGGACAACGCGGCCGTCAGAGCAGCGCTTAGAACATCAATCATTCAAGTGAAGCACGAAAAAATGAGCAAAGAAAGTATCCAGGAAGTCGTCCAGAAAAGTCTTGAAGAGTATTTCAATGACCTGGGCGAGCAGCAAGCGTCGAATATCTACGACATGGTCGTGCTGACCGTCGAAAGGCCGATTCTTGAAGTCGTCATGACGCGCGCGGAGGGCAACCAGTCGCATGCCGCGCAAATGCTGGGCATCAATCGCAACACCTTGCGAAAAAAGCTCCAGGAACACGGATTGCTGTAACAGCTTTAGCACCCTGAGTGGCCGTGCTATCGAGCGCGAGCCAATCGCGCCCGGCGCCAGTGCACCCGAATACTCCACAACCAGGCCACTCCCATGATCAAACAAGCTCTCATTTCCGTTTCAGACAAGACCGGTGTGCTCGACTTCGCACGCGCCTTGTCCCAGCGCGGCGTCAACATCCTGTCCACCGGCGGCACGGCCAAGCTGCTGGCCGACAATGGCGTGCCAGTCACCGAAGTGGCCGACTACACGGGCTTCCCGGAAATGCTGGACGGCCGGGTCAAGACCTTGCACCCGAAGGTACACGGCGGCATCCTGGCGCGCCGCGATTTCCCCGAGCATGTCGCTAAGCTCGAAGAACACAATATCCCGACCATCGACATGGTGGTGGTCAACCTGTATCCCTTCCAGGCCACCGTGGCCAAGGATGATTGCTCGCTGGAAGACGCGATCGAGAACATCGACATTGGCGGCCCGACCATGCTGCGTTCGGCCGCCAAGAACCACAAGGACGTCGTGGTCGTGTGCGACCCGGCCGACTACCGCCGCGTGCTGGCCGAAATGGGCGAAGGCACGATCGCTTATGGCACCCGCTTCATGCTGGCAAAGAAAGTCTTCGCCCATACCGCCCAGTACGACGGCGCCATCACCAATTACCTGACCAGCCTGGGCGAGGACAAGGCGCACGCCACGCGCGCCGCCTATCCGCAGACCCTGAACATGACGTTCGAAAAAGTCCAGGACATGCGCTACGGCGAAAACCCGCACCAGTCGGCCGCGTTCTACCGCGACCTGGTCCCGGCCGTCGGCGCCCTGGCCAGCTACAAGCAGTTGCAGGGCAAGGAACTGTCGTACAACAATATCGCCGATGCCGATGCGGCATGGGAATGCGTGAAGTCGCTGGGCGGCCTGGGCCAGCCGGCCGGCTGCGTGATCGTCAAGCACGCCAATCCATGCGGCGTGGCCATCGGCACCGATGCCTTCGACGCCTACACGCGCGCGCTGCAGACCGATCCAACCTCGGCCTTCGGCGGCATCATTGCTTTGAATACCGAACTGGACGTCAAAACGGCCGAAGCCATCGCCAAGCTGTTCGTTGAAGTGCTGATTGCGCCATCGTTCTCGGCGGAAGCGCGCGCCGTCATGGCCGCCAAGCAGAATGTACGCCTGCTGGAAATTCCATTGGGCGCAGGCCAGAACCCGTTCGACGTCAAGCGCGTCGGCGGCGGCCTGCTGGTGCAATCGCCTGACGCCAAGAATGTCGGCCTCGGCGAATTGCGCGTGGTCACCAAGGTGCAGCCTACCCAGCAGCAATTGCAGGACCTGATGTTCGCCTGGCGCGTGGCCAAGTTCGTCAAGTCGAACGCCATCGTATTCTGCGGCAACGGCATGACCCTGGGCGTGGGCGCCGGCCAGATGAGCCGTATCGATTCGGCCCGCATCGCCTCGATCAAGGCGCAGAACGCCGCCCTGACCCTGGCCGGTTCGGCCGTGGCCTCGGATGCCTTCTTCCCCTTCCGCGACGGGCTCGACGTCGTGGTCGACGCCGGCGCCACCTGCGTGATCCAGCCGGGCGGCTCGATGCGCGACCAGGAAGTGATCGACGCGGCCGACGAGCGCGGCGTGGTGATGGTGTACACGGGCGCGCGGCATTTCCGTCACTGATCCTGTCTAGCGTGTGAAATGCTGTGTTTATGCACAGTATTTTCACACGAACCTTGCTCGCCGGTATAACATTCGCACATGATTATTCTCGGCATTGATCCGGGCCTGCGCACCACAGGCTTCGGGCTCATCGACAAGCAGGGCAACAAGCTGCGCTACATCGCCTCCGGCACCATCAAGACCGGGGCCGAAGGCGAGCTTCCCGGTCGCCTGAAGCTGATCCTGCACGGGATCGCCGAAGTCATCCGCACCTACCAGCCTGACTGCTCGGCCATCGAAAAAGTCTTCGTCAACGTCAATCCGCAATCGACCCTGCTGCTGGGGCAGGCGCGCGGCGCGGCCATCACCGCGCTCGTCGCGTCCGACTTGGGCGTGGCTGAATACACGGCGCTGCAGGTCAAGCAAGCCGTGACCGGCCATGGCAAGGCCGCCAAGGAGCAGGTGCAAGCGATGGTCGCGCGCCTGCTGCTGCTGCCGGGCCTGCCTGGCACGGACGCCGCCGACGCGCTCGGCGTTGCCATCTGCCACGCCAACAACGTCGATGCGCTGGCCTTGATCGGCGCGCTGGCGCCATCGCTTTCCGGACTGCGCATGAAGCGCGGCCGCCTCGTTTAAAGGATTCCCATGATTGGTCGTATTTCCGGCATTTTGCTTGAGAAAAATCCACCGCAGTTGCTGGTCGATTGTAACGGCGTCGGCTATGAAGTCGATGTGCCGATGAGCACTTATTACAACTTGCCGCATATCGGCGAAAAGGTCATCCTGTTCACGCACCAGGCGATCCGCGAAGATGCGCATTTGCTGTTCGGCTTTGGCAACGCTGCCGAGCGCGCCGTGTTCCGCCAATTGATCAAGATTACCGGCGTGGGCGCGCGTACCGCGCTGTCCATCCTGTCGGGCATGACCATCGCCGACCTGGCGCAAGCGGTCACGCTGCAGGAATCGGGCCGCCTGGTCAAGGTGCCCGGCATCGGCAAGAAGACGGCCGAACGCTTGCTGCTGGAATTGAAAGGCAAGCTGGGCGCCGAACTGGGCACCGTTGGCGGCGTGGTCCAGCACGATGCGCAATCGGATATCCTCAATGCGCTGATCGCTTTGGGGTATTCTGACAAGGAGGCGCTGGCCGCGCTGAAGAACATGCCGGCCGGCAGTACGGTTTCCGATGGCATCAAATTTGCGCTGAAAGCGCTGTCCAAAAATTGATTAATACATGAGCATCCAGACCGACGATTTTAGCGAGCAGCGCATCATTGCCGCCACGCCCGCTTCGCCCAATGAAGAGGCGATCGAGCGCGCGCTGCGGCCCAAGCACCTCGACGAGTACGTTGGCCAGGAAAAGATCCGCGGGCAGCTCGAAATTTTCATCGCCGCCGCGTGCAAGCGCAAGGAAGCGCTCGACCATACTTTGCTGTTCGGCCCGCCCGGCCTGGGCAAGACCACGCTGGCCCACATCATCGCGCGCGAAATGGGCGTGAACCTGCGCCAGACTTCCGGCCCGGTGCTGGAACGCCCCGGCGACCTGGCCGCCATCCTGACCAATCTCGAAGCGAACGACGTGCTGTTCATCGACGAGATCCATCGCCTGTCCCCGGTGGTCGAAGAAATCCTGTACCCGGCGCTGGAGGACTACCAAATCGACATCATGATCGGCGAGGGCCCGGCGGCCCGCTCGGTCAAGCTCGACCTGCAGCCATTCACCCTGGTTGGCGCCACCACGCGCGCCGGCATGCTGACCAATCCCTTGCGCGACCGTTTCGGCATCGTGGCGCGCCTGGAGTTCTACAACGCGGCCGAACTGACCCGCATCGTCACCCGCAGCGCGGCGCTGCTGAACGCGCCTATCGTCGAAGACGGCGCGCGCGAAATCGCCCTGCGCGCGCGCGGCACCCCGCGTATCGCCAACCGGTTGCTGCGGCGCGTGCGCGACTACGCTGAAGTCAAAGGCAACGGAGAAATCACCAAGCCGATGGCGGACGCCGCGCTGGTCATGCTCGATGTCGATTCAGTCGGTTTTGACGTGATGGACCGCAAGCTGCTCGAAGCGGTGCTGTTCAAGTTCGGCGGCGGACCGGTCGGCATCGGCAATCTGGCGGCGGCCATCGGCGAAGAAGCCGACACCATCGAAGATGTGCTCGAACCCTTTTTGATCCAGCAAGGCTATTTGCAGCGCACGCCGCGCGGGCGGATCGCCACGCCGCTGGCGTACCAGCATTTCGGCGTGGCCGTGCCGCGCACCAGCCCCACCGGCGACCTGTGGGACCAGCAGGGCGGCTGAGGTTCTATCTGCGGACGTTACCGCGCGAAGGGATGACGACATATTGATCGTCATCGCTGGCGCGGCGTTTCTTCCAGCTGCAGTCGGACGGCCCGCAACTGCAGGCACTGCCAAACAGATCCAATACACCGACGTCGCAGCCGCAATCGAGAAAGCCGCCCTGGCGCCCGAGCGCGCCTGCTTGGCCGCGGCGCGCAGCGACCCCGCATTTTTCCAGCCTGCGATCCAGTGCTCCGAGTCCTTTCCACACGCCAAGGCGGCGGATGGCGCGGTAGCCGAGCGCGGAACAGCTGGAACGGCCGCTGTAAGCAGCGTAGGCACAGCAAAACCCCTTGTGCGGGGAAATTGTGCGTTGATAGAAGCGGATGGCGGACAAGGCGATGGATTTCATTGTCCAAAGTTTAACACGTGCGCCAGGTCAACAGCGATCCGCGCGCCGTCGCAGCTGGCCCCGGCGGCGCCCGATTTCTCCCGGCCACACGAAGGCAACGAACAGAAATACGGAAAAACACAGCAGCGGCGCCATCGCCACCAGCGCGCGCGGCTCCTGGGCATCGCTCAGCAGCCATGCGCCGGCCAGCAATTGGAAACCGATGAGCCCGGCGCCAAGGTGACGCAGTCGTGACGAGCGGATGGCGTTGCGCCCGAACAGCGCGAAAAAGTAATAGACGCCGGATAAGACAAGTACGGTCAGCAGCGCCAGCAACAGGGTTGGCAAAGGCGATGAAACCAGGCTCGCGTCCTTTCCCAGTAACAGCAAAGGCGATGCGAACAGGGCAAAACAGCCGGCCAGAAATGAAAATATTCTTAGAGAAATCATGGTGGCGAAGTCAGCTAGCGAAAATTCAGGGCTTCAAGATAGCACGGACATTTTGCCCGTGTCGCCAGCAAGGCTATACTTTGCGCAGCGCATGAAAGTAGGAAAACAATGATGCAAATTTGGGTAGACGCGGACGCCTGTCCGGTCGTCATCAAGGACATCCTGTACCGGGTCGCCGAGCGGCTCGAAATGCACGTGACGCTGGTGGCCAATCAATTGATGCGGGTGCCGCCCTCGCGCTTTGTTCGGGCAGTGCAAGTGCCGGCCGGCTTCGACGTGGCCGATGCCGAGATCGTGCGCCTGCTCGCGCCGGGCGACCTGGTGGTGACGGGCGACATTCCGCTGGCTGCCGATGTGCTGGCCAAGGGCGGCTTCGCGCTCAATCCGCGCGGCGAGTTCTACACCAACGACAATATCGCGCAGCAGCTGAGCATGCGCGCATTCATGGATGAGCTACGCGGCAGCGGCGTGGACACTGGCGGCCCGGCGCCGTTCGGTCAGGCCGACCGGCAGAATTTCGCCAACCAGCTGGACCGCCATCTGAGCCGGTACGCGAAGCGAAGCTGAGTTCAGACGCGCCAGGCGACGCTGGCAACACCAGCGGCCAGCAGAAGGCACAATGGCGAATAGACCCAGGTGTCGAGCGTGGCGAACCTGCTGCCGCGCACCCGTTTGAACAAGCCGAGGTAGTTGAATTCGCCGACGCCGCGCGCAAACAAGCCAGCGGCCAGCGCATACGACAGCCAGAGCGCATGCGCCAGCATCAGGCGCCGTACACGACGCGGTTGACAGGATTGCTGGCCACCGTCAGTCCTGGCGCACCCAGATCTGCGAACGCCCGAACAGGGGCATGCCGATGTAGCCGCGCACATTGAGTTTCTTGCCGCCGTCGACCACGGTCATCTTGCTGCGATAGACCTTGCCGTCGTCCGGGTCGAGGATTTCGCCGCCGGTGTATTCGTCGCCGGACTTGCGCAGGCCCGACATGAAAACCATGCCGATGATGGGCGCATCCTTGTTGGCGCCCTTGCACAGCCCGCAACGCGGATTCGGGTCGTCGCTCGGCTTGAGGAACAGCTTTTCGATCTGGCCGCGCAGCTCGCCCTTGTTGTCGGTGATGCGGATCAGCGCCTTGGGCTTGCCGGTGATGTCGTCGATGTTTTTCCACAGGCCGACCGGCGAGGCTTCCTGCGCCAGCGCCAGCGAAGGCAGGGCGCAGGCCAGGGCCAGCAAGGCGGCGCTAACGAGAATCTTCATGGGTCGGCCTTTTGAAATGCAGCGGTTAAAGTTTGCCCAGCTGCTCGCGCAGCTTGGCGATGGTGGCCGAGAAGTTGACCAGGCGTTCGTTTTCCTGCGCTACCACGGCGGCCGGCGCGCGGGCCACGAAACTCTCGTTGCCCAGCTTGCCGTTGACCTTGGCGATCTCGCCGTCGATGCGCGCGATCTCTTTCGAGATGCGTTCCCGTTCGGCGGCCACGTCGATTTCCACCTTCAGCATCAGCTTGGTGGTGCCAACGATCGCCACCGCCGCCGGCGACTCCGGCAGGGCGTCCAGGATCTGCACTTCGGACAGCTTGCCGAGCGACTGGATGTAAGGCGCGAACGATTCCAGGCGCGCGCGTTCGGCGCCGTCTTGCGGCTCGAGGAACAGCGGCACGCGCAAGGACGGCGCCAGCTGCATTTCGCCGCGCAGGTTGCGGGTGGCGTCGACCAGCGACTTCAACTGGGTCATCCAGGCTTCGGCGCCGTCGTCGATCAGGGCCGGGTCGGCAATAGGATACGGCTGGACCATGATCGAGTCCCCAGCTGTATCATGTTGTTTGCCGGCCAGCGGGGCCACGACCTGCCACAGCGCTTCGGTCACGAACGGGATGATCGGATGCGCCAGGCGCAGGATCACTTCAAGCACGCGCAGCAGCGTGTTGCGGGTGGCCTGCTGCTGCTCCGGCGTGCCGTGCTGGATCTGGACCTTGGACACTTCCAGGTACCAGTCGCAGTATTCATCCCACACGAATTTGTAGATGGCCGCGGCCAGGTTGTCGAAGCGGTAGTCTTCGAAGCCCTTGGCCATGTCCAGTTCCACGCGCTGCATCATCGACAGGATCCACTTGTCGGCCTGCGACAGGGCGGCGTCGTTCGGCGTGCAGTCGTGACCCTCGGTGTTCATCATCACGAACTTGGTGGCGTTCCACATCTTGTTCGAGAAGTTGCGGTAGCCTTCGCAGCGGCCCAGGTCGAAGTTGATGTTGCGGCCCAGCGAAGCGTAGCTGGCCATGGTGAAGCGCACCGCGTCGGTGCCGTAGGCAGCGATCCCGTTCGGGAATTCCTTGCGCGTGGCCTTGGCGATCTTTTCGGCGTCGCGCGGGTTCATCAGGCCGGTGGTGCGCTTGGCAACCAGTTCCTCGAGACCGATGCCGTCGATCAGGTCGATCGGGTCGAGCGTATTGCCCTTCGATTTGGACATTTTCTGGCCGCTCGAATCGCGCACCAGGCCATGCACGTACACGGTCTCGAACGGCACCTTGCCGGTGAAGTGGGTGGTCATCATGACCATCCGCGCGACCCAGAAGAAGATGATGTCGAAACCGGTGACCAGCACCGACGACGGCATGAACATCTTCATGTCGGGCGTCTCTTCCGGCCAGCCCATGGTGGAGAAAGGCACCAGCGCCGACGAGAACCAGGTGTCGAGCACGTCGGCGTCGCGCCGCAGCGGCGCCGTCACGCCGGCGGCAAGCGCCTTGGCAGTCGCTTCGGCCTCGGTCTTGGCCACGAAAATATTGCCGGCGTCGTCGTACCATGCCGGGATCTGGTGGCCCCACCACAGCTGGCGCGAAATGCACCAGTCCTGGATGTTGTTGAGCCACTGGTTGTAGGTCGTGCTCCAGTTTTCGGGCACGAACTTGATCTCGCCGCCGGCCACTTTTTCAAGCGCGACTTCAGCGATCGATTTGCCGGGGAAGAAAGTGCCTTCCGGGGCCGGTTTGCTCATGGCCACGAACCACTGGTCGGTCAGCATCGGCTCGATGACGACGCCGGTGCGATCGCCCCGCGGCACCATCAGCTTGTGCGGCTTGACTTCCACCAGGAAGCCCTGGGCGTCGAGGTCGGCCACGATCTGCTTGCGCGCGGCGAAGCGGTCCATGCCGCGGTAGGCGGCAGGGGCGGCGTCGCTGATCTTCGCGTCCAGCGTGAGCACTTCGATCATCGGCAGCTTGTTGCGCTGGCCAACCGCGTAATCGTTGAAATCGTGGGCCGGCGTGATCTTCACGCAGCCGGTGCCGAAGGCCTTGTCGGCGTATTCGTCGGCGATCAGCGGGATCTCGCGCTCGGATAATGGCAGCTTGAGCATCTTGCCGACCATCGCTGCGTAACGCTCGTCGGTCGGGTCGACCGCCACGGCGACGTCGCCCAGCATGGTCTCGGGGCGGGTGGTGGCCACGGTGATCGAGCCGCTGCCGTCAGCCAGCGGATATTTGATGTACCACATCGAGCCGTCTTCTTCTTCCGACACCACTTCCAGGTCCGACACGGCCGTGCCGAGCTTCGGATCCCAGTTCACCAGGCGCTTGCCACGGTAGATCAAGCCCTGCTCGAACAGGCGCACGAAGACGTCGGTGACGACCTTCGAGCGCGGCTCATCCATCGTGAAGTATTCGCGCGCCCAGTCGGGCGAAGTGCCCATGCGGCGCATCTGGCCGGTGATGATGTTGCCCGACTTTTCCTTCCATTCCCAGACTTTGTCGATGAACTTCTCGCGGCCCAGATCGTGGCGCGAGACTTTCTGCGCGTCGAGCTGGCGCTCCACCACGATCTGGGTGGCGATGCCGGCGTGGTCGGTGCCGGGTATCCAGGCGGTGTTCAGGCCGCGCATCCGGTAGTAGCGGGTCAGCCCGTCCATGATGGTCTGGTTGAACGCATGGCCCATGTGCAGGGTGCCGGTGACGTTGGGCGGGGGCAGCTGGATCGAGAACGAGGGCTTGCTGGCGTCGGTGGTCGCGGCGAAGTATCCGCGCTTTTCCCACTCGGCGCGCCAGTATTGTTCAATGTCGGCTGGCTCGAAAGACTTGGCTAATTCCATGGTTTGGCTGTAATTTTTGCGAAAGGAACCATTATAGTAGGACTGCCGCCAGGTAACGCTGCAGCGCGAAAAAAAGCGGCATATGCATCAACAATACCGCGCCGCGGCCGTTTTTTCGGCCCCAAACCGACGTATCCTGCTGACCTTATTTGACGCGGCGCGCTTGCTGGCCAGCCGCGAGCAGGACGGCTATGTCAGCAGCCTGGCCGCACTTTTCCCCCGCCAGTCAATGTGCAGCGCAAAAAAAAGGACGCCGAAGCGTCCTTTTTTCATGCAGCCGTGGATATTACACGCCGCAGCCCATGGTACGGATACGGTCGTAGGCAGCTTTCGCCTGGACCAGGCCGAAGCCGAACTTGACGTCGCGGCCGACCGGGCCCAGGTCCTGCGCGCTCTTGCCGAGCGAGGTGCGGATCTGCGGACCGGTACAGGTCGGGAAATAGCTCCACACCAGCGCCGCAACAGCGGACACGTGCGGGGTAGCCATCGAGGTGCCATCGAAGTAAGCGTAGCTGGTCGGCGTGACGGCAACCGTCGCGCTTTGGCCCAGCTTGGTTTTCAAGGAAGCGCCGTCAACGTCGGTGGCGGTGACCGATGGAATGGTCGAGACCGTGGTGCCCATGGTGCCGCCGAAGGCGCCTGCCACGTTGTTGTAGACCACTGCGCCTACGCCGCCGCTGTTCTGGCAATTCATGACCTTGGTGGCGAAGTCGACCGTGCCGCGCGAGATCAGGCAAACCTTGCCCGACACGGTGGTGGTGGTCTTGTCGCCCAGGCCAAAGTCAGCCAGCACTGCGCTCGCCGACTTGACTGGTGAACCTTCCATGGCGCCCGGTGCGTAGGTAGTGGTGCCCACTTTCAGTGCCGGCGAGGTGCCGCTGTTGGTCGGAACCGACGACAGGACGGCCACGCCCGGACCGACGATCTCGACTTTGCTGTTGTACTGCGAGAAGGAAGCCCAGGCCTTGTTCTCGTCGACCGCGCCGACGCTCATCACGCTGGCGTAGCCGGCAGGATAGGAAATGGCCGTGTTGGCGTCATTGCCCGACGCTGCAATGCTCAGTACGCCTTTGGCGGCCAGTGCATCGAAGGCCCTCTTCTCGGTATTGTTGGAGGTAGGACCGCCCAGCGACATGCTGATCACGTTGGCGCCGGCGGCGCCGCACTTGTTGGCCGCAGCGGCCAGCGAGGACGAATAGGCCCAGCCGGCGGCATTGAAGACCTTGACGATGTGCAGTTTCAGTTTTCGGTTCGGATTGACGCCAACCACGCCCAGGCCGCTGTTATTGATCGCGGCGATGGTGCCGGCGACGTGCGTGCCGTGGTGGTTTTCGTCCGTGTACCACCAGCCGGTGCCCGAATCGTATTCACCCGTCATGCTGTTGCCCGACAAGTCTTCGTGCGCGCGGTCGATGCCCGAATCGATGATGCAGACCTTGCGGTTGCCGGCATTGATGTCGGAGAGCTGGTCGGCCTGGACCATTTTGATACCGTAAGGAACCAGCTGGCCGAGAACATAAGGAGTACCGGTCGATGGCGAGGTGGTGGCGAACGGATAGCGGATCGCATCTTCTTCAACCGATTCCACATCCTTGTTCTTGCGCAGTTCGCGCAATTCCTTGCGCGTGATTTCGATCGCGACCGAGTTGATTTCCGCCAGATCATGTTTGACGCGGCCATGACGGCGGCCGATTTCCTTGTGCATGTCCGCATGCTTGCCATGCTTGAACGCAACGATAACGTGGGTCGTGTCGCTGTCTGCCACCTGGGCGGACGCGCCACCCATTGCACCAATTGCTGCGGCTGCAACCAACAACTTGACCGCCGTAGCGATCGAGGACATGCCAGTCTTACTTTGCATCATGGAGTTTCTCCGAGAATGATAGTTTTATATTTGTCGCCACAAACTCTTTTGGCTTGTGTGCACCAGGTCATCGACCTTTTTTGCCTTCCGGATAGGTTGGCAAGGATTTAATGTAATCCCAATAGATTGACGCGATCAACCGACTTTTGAGGCAATGCAAACAAGTGTTGTTTTGTATGACGTTTGTCTCAAGAGTGTAGAAATTGATCTCGACAACGTGAGAATTGGTGATATTATCTTGCGTATGGACAGTGGAAATATTGTCAGTGAAACATTAAAGTCTTTGTGGAAATAAAAAAGGACGCCGAAGCGTCCTTTTGTTTTTCCTACATCCTCACGCTTACAAGCCGCAACCGCGCAAGCCGATGCGGTCGTATGCAGCCTTGGCCTGCACCAGGCCCCAGCCATATTTCACATCCCGTCCCACCGTGCCCAGATCGATTGCGCTCTTGGTCAGCGAGCTGCGGATCTGCGCCCCGGTGCAGCTCGGGTAGTAGCTCCACACCAGCGCCGCCACGGCCGCCACGTGCGGGGTGGCCATCGAGGTGCCGTCAAAGTAGGCGTAGCTGGTGCTCTTGACCGTGACCGTCGCGCTCTGGCCCAGCTGGGTTTTCATGGTCGTGCCTTCGGCCTGGCTGGCCGTGACCGATGGAATGGTTGCCACCGTGGTGCCCATGGTGCCGCCGAAGCCGCCTGCCACGTTGTTGTACAGCACCGCGCCGACGCCGCCGCTGCTCTGGCAGTTGGCGACCTTGGTCGCAAAGTCCACGGTGCCGCGCGAAATCAGGCACACCTTGCCGGCCATGGCCGGGTTGACGGCGTCGCCGATGCCGAAGTCGGCCAGCGGCGCCGTTGCGCTCTTGAGCGGCGAACCGGTCATTGCACCCGGCGCATACACGGTCGTGGCAACCTTCAGCAAGGACTCGGTGCCGCTGTTGGTCGGCACGGTCGAGAGGACGGCCACGCCCGGCGCGGCGATTTCCACCTTGCTGTTGTACTGGGAGAAGCTGGCCCAGGCCCGGTTTTCATCGACCGCACCGACCATCATGACGCTGCTATAGCCGGCCGGGTAGGACACCACGGTGTTGCCGTCGTTGCCGGCGGCGGCGATGTTCAGGATGCCCTTGGCGGCCAGTGCATCGAAGGCGCGCTGTTCGGTCAGGCTGGACGAGGCGCCGCCCAGCGACATGCTGATCACATTGGCGCCGGCTGCGGCGCACTGGTTGGCGGCGGCGGCCAGGGACGAGGAATACGCCCAGCCCGCGGCATTGAAGACTTTCACGATATGCAGCTTGAGACGCTTGTTGCTGTTCACGCCCACCACGCCCAGGCCGCTGTTGTTGACCGCGGCGATGGTGCCGGCCACGTGCGTGCCATGATGGTTTTCGTCGGTGTACCAGTTGCCGGTGCCCGAATCGTACTGGCCCGTCATGTTGATGCTGTTCGGATTGATGTCTTCGTGGGCGCGGTCGACGCCCGAATCGATGATGCACACCTTGCGGTTGCCGACATAGGTGTCAGGCAGCAGGTCGGCCTGGACTTGCTTGATGCCGTATGGGACCAGCTGGCCCAGCATGTAGGGCGATCCGGTCGAGGCCGAGGTGGTGGCGAACGGGCGGCGGATCACGTCTTCCTCGACATGGTCCACGTGCGCGCTCTTGCGCAGCGCCTTCAGGTCTTCCTTGGAAATTTCCACGGCCATCGCATTCTGATCGGCCAGGTCGTGCTTGACGCGGCCTTTGTGCTTGCCTACATCCTTGCGCATGTCATTGCCCTTGCCATGCTTGAAAACGACGATCACGCGGGTTTCTTCGACCTGTGCGAAGGCACTCCCCATTACGCCAACTGCTACCGTTGCAACCAATACGTTGACCGCCTTGGCGATCATGGACATGCGTGGCTTGCTTTGCATTAGTGATTCTCCGAGAAGTTAGTTATCTGTCGCCGCCGGCTCTGTCGGCCCGCGTGCTCCCTGCAAGTCCGGGTAGGCTTGCAGTGCAGCCAATGTAGCGGATCCGCAGATGCCATTTGTAAATATTCCATGATGCATAGCAACAATCGTTGTTTGTATGTAATTTGTAGCGAAAGGGGATAGGCAGCGTGAGAATTGGTGATATTATTTCGCGCTTCGACAACTAAGTTGTGTATATAATCACACTTAGTTGCCGTACGGAATTTTGTTAAATTACCCAAATTGCTTTTCACACACGCGGTATAATACGGTCGCTGCCGCAAGGCGGCACACGCTAGGGGTCCTGCAAATCGCAACAGCGAGGCGCGGGTGAGAAACACCCTCTGAACCTGATCTGGATAATGCCAGCGAAGGGAAGCTTGTAGACCGGCGCACCTTTCACAGGTGTACCCATGCTGCCGACTCCTTTTTGCTGGCTCCTGCACGCAAAAGGAGCCACATGAATGCCCCCCTGAAGTTCGATTCGGCCACCGCCACGGTGGACCAGGCGGCCATCGCGCCGTTACCCAACTCCCGCAAGATTTATATTCAAGGCAGCCGGCCCGACATCTGCGTGCCGATGCGCGCCGTCAGCCAGGCCGACACGCCGGCCTCGTTCGGGGCCGAAGCCAATCCGCCGGTCTACCTCTACGACACCTCGGGACCGTACTCGGACCCCGAGGCGGCCATCGACATCCGCTCCGGCCTGGCCGCGCCGCGCCTGCCGTGGATCGTCGAGCGCGGCGACACCGAGCAGCTCGACGGCCCCAGTTCGGCCTACGGGCGCGCGCGCCTGGACGACCCGGCGCTGGCGGCGCTGCGCTTCCAGCTTGCCCGGACCCCGCGCCGCGCCCGCAATGGCGCCAACGTCACCCAGATGCACTATGCGCGGCGCGGCATCGTCACGCCCGAGATGGAATTCGTGGCGATCCGGGAAAACCTGCGGCGCCAGCAATACCTGGCCGAGCTCGCCGCTTCCGGCCCCATGGGCGTGCGCACGGCGGCCCTGCTGGGGCGCCAGCACCCGGGCCAGTCGTACGGGGCCAGCATCCCGGAGACCATCACGGCCGAATTCGTGCGCGAGGAAATTGCGCGCGGGCGCGCCATCATCCCGGCCAATATCAACCACCCGGAAAGCGAGCCAATGATCATTGGGCGCAATTTCCTGGTCAAGATCAACGCCAACATCGGCAATTCGGCCGTGACCTCGTCGATCGGCGAGGAAGTCGAGAAGATGACCTGGGCCATCCGCTGGGGCGCCGACAATGTGATGGACCTGTCGACCGGCAAGCACATCCACGAAACGCGCGAATGGATCATCCGCAACAGCCCGGTCCCGATCGGCACCGTGCCGATCTACCAGGCGCTGGAAAAGGTCAACGGCAAGGCCGAGGACCTGACCTGGGAAATTTACCGCGACACCCTGATCGAACAGGCCGAGCAGGGCGTCGACTACTTCACCATCCACGCCGGGGTGCTGCTGCGTTATGTGCCGATGACGGCCAAACGGCTCACCGGCATCGTTTCGCGCGGCGGCTCGATCATGGCCAAGTGGTGCCTGGCGCACCACCAGGAATCGTTCCTGTATACGCACTTCGAGGACATCTGCGCCATCATGAAGGCCTACGACGTCTCGTTCAGCCTGGGCGACGGCTTGCGCCCGGGCTCGATCTACGACGCCAACGATGAAGCCCAGCTGGCCGAATTGAAGACCCTGGGCGAACTGACCCAGATCGCCTGGAAGCACGACGTGCAGGTGATGATCGAAGGCCCCGGCCACGTGCCGATGCAGCTGATCAAGGAGAACATGGACTTGCAGCTCGAGCAGTGCGGCGAAGCGCCGTTCTACACGCTCGGGCCTTTGACCACCGACATCGCGCCCGGCTACGACCACATCACCTCGGGCATAGGCGCGGCCCTGATCGGCTGGTACGGCACCGCCATGCTGTGCTACGTCACGCCCAAGGAACACCTGGGCCTGCCCAACAAGGCCGACGTCAAGGACGGCATCATCACTTACAAGATCGCGGCCCACGCGGCCGATCTGGCCAAGGGCCACCCGGGCGCCCAGGTGCGCGACAACGCGCTGTCGAAGGCGCGTTTCGAGTTCCGCTGGGACGACCAGTTCAACCTGGGGCTCGACCCGGACAAGGCGCGCGAATTCCACGACGAGACGCTGCCCAAGGATTCGGCCAAGGTGGCCCACTTCTGCTCAATGTGCGGCCCGCATTTCTGCTCGATGAAAATCACGCAGGAGGTGCGCGAATACGCCGCGCAGGGGATGGCGGTCAAGGCCATCGAATTCGTCAAGAACGGCGCCGAACTGTACCGGAGGACCTGATGATCGACATCGAAGTCAACGGCGAGCCGCACCGGGTCGCCATCTGGACCACGCTGCTCGAGCTGGTCACCATGCTCGAATTGCCGGAGCAGGGGCTGGCGCTGGCGGTCAACCGCAGCGTGGTGCCGCGCCAGGTGTGGCGCTCGCATGTGCTGCTGTCGAAGGACAGGATTGAAATCGTGCGCGCCATCGGCGGCGGCTGAACCACCTACAAGGAGACACCATGCAAGACGACGTTCTTACCATCGCCGGCAAGCAGTACCGCTCGCGCCTGTTGGTCGGCAGCGGCAAATACCGCGACCTGGCGCAAACGCGCGAAGCGACCGACGCCGCCGGCGCCGAGATCATCACGGTCGCCATCCGGCGCGTGAACATCGGCCAGGACCGCAATACTCCCAATCTGCTCGACGTGCTGCCGCCGGACCGCTACACCATTCTGCCCAATACGGCCGGCTGCTACACGGCCCGGGATGCGGTGCACACGCTGCAGATGGCGCGCGAGCTGCTCGGCGGGCGCAAGCTGGTCAAGCTCGAAGTGCTGGGCGACGACAAGACCCTGTTCCCGCACATGCCGGAAACCCTGGTCGCGGCTGAAGCGCTGGTGCGCGACGGTTTCGACGTGATGGTCTATTGCAGCGACGACCCGATCCAGGCCCGCCTGCTCGAACAGATCGGCTGCGTCGCGATCATGCCGCTGGCCTCCCTGATCGGCTCGGGCATGGGCATCCTCAATCCCTGGAATCTGTCCCTGATCATTGAACAGGCCAAGGTGCCGGTGCTGGTCGACGCCGGCGTGGGCACCGCCTCGGACGCGGCCATTGCGATGGAGCTGGGCTGCGACGGGGTGCTGATGAACAGCGCCATCGCCGGCGCGCGCGACCCGGTGCGCATGGCCGGCGCCATGCGCCTGGCGGTGCAGGCCGGGCGCGAAGCCTTCCTGGCCGGGCGCATGCCGCGTCGCTTCGCCGCTTCGCCATCGTCGCCGCCGGCCGGCCGGATCGCCTGACGGTGCGCACGGTACTGGTGCTGTCGGGACTCGATCCGTCGGGCGGGGCCGGCATCGCGGCCGACCTCGCGGCCATCGCCGCGCAGGGCGTGCACGCGCTGCCGGTGATAACGGCGCTGACAGTGCAGGACAACAACCGCGTGTACGGGATCGAAGCGGTCGATCCGGCGCTGATCCGGCGCCAGGTCCAGGCGCTCGCTGGCGCTATCGCCATCGACGCGGTCAAGGTGGGCATTCCGGGCAACCGCGCCAACGCCGAGACCATTGCCGCGCTGGTGCTGCGCTTGCGCGAGCGCCACCCGGGCTTGCCGCTGGTGCTGGACCCGGTGCTGGCCAGCGGCCACGGCGACGCCCTGGCCTGCGGCGACGCGCGCGCCGCGCTGGCGCCGCTGCTGGCGCTGGCGACCGTGGTCACGCCCAACCTGGCCGAGGCCGCCGCGCTCGACACCAGCGCCTGCGCGCATGTGCTGGTCACCGGCGGGCACGGGCAGGGGACGCAGGTGGTCAATGCGTGGCGCGGCGGAGGGCAGCAGCGCGAATGGCGCTGGACGCGCCTGCCGGGCGAATTCCATGGCAGCGGCTGCATGCTGGCGGCCGCCATCGCGGCCCGCCTGGCGCTGGGCGAACCGATGGCCGAAGCGCTCGAACTGGCCCAGGCCTATGTCCAGCGCGCGCTGGCCGATGCGTATTCCATCGGCCCCGGCCAGCGCATTCCGCGCCGTTCTCACTAACTAGACGAGGCAATCCATGCAAGGACTGTATCTGGTCACCCCGAATTGGGACGACACCGGCAAACTGCTCGAATACACGGCCGCTGCGCTGCATGCGGGCGCGGCGATGGTCCAGTACCGGCACAAGGACGCCAGTCCGGCCTTGCGGCGCGAGCAGGGCGCGGCGCTGCTGGCGCTGTGCCGCCGCTACGGCCGGCCGCTGGTCATCAACGATCACCTGGCGCTGTGCCTGACCCTCGGCGCGGACGGCGTGCATGTGGGGGGCACCGACATCTCGGTGCGCGAGGCGAGGGCGGTGCTCGGGCCGGACAAGATCGTCGGCGCATCCTGCTACGGCGAGCTGGCGCTGGCGCGCGCGGCCGAACGCGACGGCGCCAGCTATGTCGCGTTCGGCGGCTTTTATCCATCCACCGTCAAGCGCTACAACTTCGTGACGGCGCCCGCCATCCTTGGCCAGGCGCGGGCCGAGCTGTCGCTGCCGCTGGTGGTCATCGGCGGCATGACGGCGGCCAATGCCGCGCCCCTGGTCGCGCACGGGGCGCACATGGTCGCCGCCATCACCAGCGTCTACCAGGCCAACGATCCAGGCGCGGCGGTGCGCGAATTCGACGCCCTGTTCGCGGCAAACGCGATCTGACAGGCACGAGGCTCGGGAAGCTTTATAATTAAACCACGACCCCGCTCAACAGGAATCTTGCCAAATGAATTCCGCCGCCCCCGTGAAACGCCGCATCCTGATCGTCGACGACGATCCCCACCTGATCGAATTCCTGGTTGAAGTCATTGGCCACGCCGGCTACGACACCGTGGTTGCCGCGTCGGGCGAGGAGGCGCTGAAGGTGATTGCCGGAGGCGAGCCCGATCTCGCGCTGCTCGACATCACCATGCCCGGCATGAGCGGACTGGAGCTGGCCGCTACCCTAAAGGCGAGCACCACGGTGCCATTCATGTTCCTGTCGGCCGTCGGCGACAGCGAATCGGCGCGCCAGGCCGCCGCCTTCGGCGCGGTCGGCTACCTGGTCAAACCGGTCGATGCGGCGCGCCTGATGCCCGCCTTCGAGGCCGGACTGGCGCGCGCCGACGATATCCGCCAGCTGCGCCGCACCGAAGCGAACCTGAACGCCGCGCTGGCGGCCGGGCGCGAGACCAGCCTGGCCGTTGGCCTGTTGATGGGCAAGTTCCAGACCGACCGCAACACCGCCTTCGAAGTGCTGCGCGACCATGCCCGTTCGAACCGGCGCAAGATCAACGAAGTGGCCGACCAGTTGCTGGCCGCAGAGGAAACATTGAACAGCCTGCATGCCGGCTTCGCCAGCCGTTTCCCGAAGGCGAAATAGCGGTAACAAGTTATTAACTATGTGCGGAATTGGAAAATTTAATCGCTCGTCGGCATGAACTTGCCACGGGCTTCCGGTATTATTGCTCTGTGAACAGAAAGTTCGGTTCACGCGCGTGACAGGACCCCGACATCGCCCCTGCCATGCCACTCCACAGCGCCGCCATTCCCCCGCGGCCCAAGCACATACTCGGCCCAGCTCCGCCGGTTGTCTCTCCCTGAATTGTTTGCCTGCGCTTGCGCAGCGCGCTGCGGTTCGGGATTTCGATCGAACGGTTCCGAAAGGGGGTCGCCATGAAGCAGACCACATTGAGCAGCAAATGTTTGTCCAGCGCGCGCGGACTGTCGCGCGACGCCATCGTGCGCGGCGCCAGCAGCGCCCATACGCCGCAGCGCCACTGGACCTGTCCGGCCCGCGCGATGGCCGCGCCGTGCGTGAACGCGGCCGGCCACCATCCCGGCTACGTGGAAGCGCCCCCGGCGCCGGAACCGGCATCGGTAAAAATAGCGGCCGACGACAACAAGCGCACGCGTGTCCTGCATGTCGACAGCGACAGCGCGGGCGCCCTGATGCTGGCCAGCCTGCTCAAGCCGGAAGCGCAGGTGGTGCACGTCGCCACGCTGGACGAGGCGCGCCGCCTGCTTGAAGTGAATGTGTTTTCGCTGGTCGTGCTCGACCCGGCCCTGCCCGACGGCGACGCCAGGATGCTGCTGCCGCTGTTGGCCGGCACGCCGCTGCTGGTGTACGCGGCGCACCAGCCGGAGTGGCGCGACACGCCGGTGGTGTTCCTGCCCAAACCCTGGACCACGTCGCGCCAGCTGTGGGTGACCGTGGCCACCTTGCTGGGCGTGCCCGGCAGCCTTGCGGCGGGAGACTGAACCTTGAACACACCGCTCAAATCGATCCTGTATGTGGAAGACGACCTGCATCTTCGCACCACGGCCACGCTGGTGCTCGAAGTGCTCGGCAAATTCAACGTGCGCGAGTGCTGCTCGGGGCGCGAAGCGCTGCTGGCCGCGCGCGACTTCCGGCCCGACCTGATTTTGCTGGACGTGCTGATGCCCGAGCTCGACGGCGTGAACACGCTGGCGATGCTGCGCCGCATGCCGCACCTGGCCAATACGCCCGCCTTGTTCGTCACCAGCATGACCACCCCGGACGACGTTGCCCGCTACCTGGAGGCCGGCGCCTTCGGCGTGATCGCGAAACCGCTGATGCCCTTGATGCTGAGCAGCCAGCTCAGCACGCTGTGGGATGCGCACGTATCGGGATAAAGCAAGTTCGATTGGCATGCGTGGCGCGGCTTGATATGATGGCGTTCTATTAACCATCAGGCACAGGCGAATCCATGAAAACCAAGGCTGCGATCGCATGGAAAGCGGGTCAACCGCTGACGATTGAAGAAGTTGACCTCGAAGGCCCGAAAGAGGGCGAGGTGCTGGTCGAAATCAAGGCCACCGGCATCTGCCATACCGACTATTACACCCTGTCGGGCGCCGACCCGGAAGGGATCTTTCCTTCCATCCTGGGCCATGAAGGCGCCGGCATCGTGGTCGACGTCGGACCGGGCGTCAAGAGCATCCGCAAGGACGACCACGTCATTCCGCTGTACACGCCGGAATGCCGCCAGTGCAAATTCTGCCTGTCGCAAAAGACCAACCTGTGCCAGTCAATCCGCTCGACCCAGGGCCGGGGGCTGATGCCCGACGCCACCAGCCGCTTTTCGATCGGCGGCAAGCCGATTTTCCACTACATGGGCACGTCGACCTTTTCCAACTACATCGTGGTGCCGGAGATCGCGCTGGCCAAGGTGCGTTCGGACGCGCCGTTCGACAAGATCTGCTACATCGGCTGCGGCGTGACCACCGGCGTGGGCGCGGTGCTGTTCACCGCCAAGGTCGAGGCGGGCGCCAACGTGGTGGTGTTCGGCCTGGGCGGGATCGGCCTGAACGTGATCCAGGCGGCGCGCATGGTCGGCGCCGACAAGATCATCGGGGTCGACATCAACCCGGCACGCCAGGAAATGGCGCGCAAGTTCGGCATGACCCACTTCATCAATCCATCCGAGGTGGAGAACGTGGTCGACGCGATCGTCGGCATTACCGACGGCGGGGCCGACTACAGCTTCGAGTGCATCGGCAACGTGACCACCATGCGCCAGTCGCTCGAGTGCTGCCACAAGGGCTGGGGCCAGTCGATCATCATCGGCGTGGCGGCGGCGGGGCAGGAGATCTCGACCCGTCCGTTCCAGCTGGTCACCGGGCGCGTGTGGAAGGGCTCGGCCTTCGGCGGCGCGCGCGGGCGCACCGACGTACCGAAGATCGTCGACTGGTACATGGAAGGCAAGATCAACATCGATGATTTGATCACGCACCGGCTGCCGCTCGAACGCATCAACGAAGGTTTTGACTTGATGAAGAGCGGCGAGTCGATTCGGTCGGTGGTGCTGTACTAAAAATTGGGTTTCGACGGAGCGTGGTGGAAGGCGGCTTCGCCTTTTCCACCCTACGCCTCACGCATGAATCCCGGTTCAAACACGGGCATGTGATTGCACATGTAGGGTGGAAAAGCGATAGCGCCTTCCACCACGCGCCGCCAGCGGCTTAAACGAACCCGCTCAGCGCCTCGCGGTGATTGCGGCTCAAGGTCAGCCGGCTGCCATCGGCCATCATCACCAGGCTGTCCCCGCCGAACCACGGCAGTAGCTTTTTCACATGATCGAGGTTGACGATGTGCGAGCGGTGGATGCGCTTGAACAGCCTGCCGTCGAGCCGCTCGAGTATACCCGCCATGCGTTCGCGCATCAGGTGCTCGCCGCCGGTCGTGTGCAGGCGCACGTAATTGCCTTCGGCGCTGATGTACAGGATGTCGGTCGCCTTTACCAGCAGCTGCGAGTCGCCGCTGCGCACCAGTATCCGGTCCTGTCCGCCCTTTGCCGCATTCAGCTCTCCCAGCGCGGCGCCCAGCTGCTGCCCGAACTGTCCCGGCTCGGCGCGCAGCCAGCGGCGCGCCTTGGCCATGGCAGCCGCAAAGCGCTCCTCATCAAAGGGCTTGAGCAGGTAGTCCATTGCATTGGCGTTGAAGGCGTCGAGCGCATAGTGGTCGTAGGCGGTGGCGAAGATCGTGGCGGGCATATTCGCCGCGCCGATGCGCTCGGCCACCTGCAGTCCGCTCAGCTCCGGCATCTCCACATCGAGGAACACCAGGTCGGGCTTGAGGCGAGTAATGTCCTCGCAGGCCAGCTGCCCATTGCATGACTCGCCCACCACGCTCACGTCGGCCTGCTTGGCCAAGAACTGCAACAAACGCCTGCGCGCCGACGATTCGTCATCGGCCACCAGCACGCGGATGACGGCGCTCATGCCGCCATGGCCATCGCCGGCAGCGGAATGCGAATGCGTGCGATGGTGCCGGTGCCGGCGCGCACCAGTTCCAGGTTCTGTCCTTCGCCGTACAGGGCTTCCAGGCGCGAGCGGGTATTCGCCAGGCCGATCCCGAAGCCGGCCTGCTGCGCGGTCTGTGCGGGCGCGTCGTCCTCGACTTCAAGCGTCAGCGCATCGGCGTCGGCGTAGGCGCGAATCACGATGTTGCCGCCATCGGCGCGCGGGGCCACGCAATACTTGATGGCGTTTTCCACCAGCGGCTGCAGGATGAATGGCGGAATGGCGCTGGCGTGCAGATGCTCGGGGATCGCCCACTGCACGCCGAGGCGTTTCTCGAAACGGATCTTTTCAATCTCGATATAGGCTTCGATGAAAGCCATCTCCTGCTTGAGCGTGACCACCGGGTTGTCGGACTCGCGCAGCGAAGTGCGCAGCATGTCACTCAGGCGGTTGAGCATGCGGTCGGCGGTCGCCACGTCGTAGTGCATCAGCGAGCCGATCGCGTGCAGGGTGTTGAACAGGAAGTGCGGCTGCAGCTGCAGGCGCAGGCTTTGCAGCTGGGCGCGCACGTAGGCGGTCTTGTGCTCGGCCACCTGCAGTTCGCGCCGGCGCGCCAGCTTCAGCGCAGCGAGGCCCTGCATGATGCCGACGAAGCCGAAGTAGGTCAGCAGCCCGATATGGAAGCAGTTCACAAAGGCGATGTAGACCAGGTCGAGCGCCGACCTGCTCTTGTAGGCGCCGGTCATGGCCGCGAAAATCCAGTGGCCGACGGTGACATCGATCTGCGTGACGATGCTGCCGAAAAGGATGTGAAACAGCACAGAGCGCGCGGTCAGTTGCAGCGGGTAGCGGCGCAGGAGAGGCAAGGCGAATGCGCCGATCAGCGCCCAGGCGCCGAAATGCGCGGCGTTGAAAATGAAATTATCGTACACAGGCATGCTGAATATGCCGCGCAGGAAGTTATAGGTGCCGGCAAGCGCCCAGCAGGCCCAGTATGCCCTCGAGGGCCAGGCGGGAAAATACATGATGGAGGAATTCAGGTTGGGTTTCACAGGCACCAGTGTGCGCGCACTTGGGACCGGCGGCGATGGGGTTCGTCACGAATATAGCACGGCTCATCCCAAATGCATCGATACGGCGATGGCGATGGGGCAAAGTGCGATCCTGCCTGACGAGGCAATCCATTCAACCAACAATGAAAGCCCCGCATGAAATCCATCTCGATTGCTCCGCGCACCTTCCTGCTTTCCGTCGCCCTGCTGCTTGTCGCAGCGTCCTCGCAGGCATCGCAATACAAGAATTCCGAACGCCTCAACAAGACCGTGGTCGGCCAGTTCGTGGCCGCTGTCATGGGTCCTGTCGACGCTGAGAAAGTCGCGCGCCAGGTAGCGCCCCACATCATCGAGCACGACCCGCTGGTGCGGTCGGGCCGCAACGGCACCGCCGACTGGATCCGTTCGATGCGCCAGAACGCGCCGGGACAGGCGATCACCGTCAAGCACATGCTGGCCGATGGCGACATGGTATTCGTCCACTCGCAGGTGTCGGCCACGCCAGAGAACGAAATGGGCGGCCAGAACCGCTACGATTTCTACCGCCTCGACGGCGGCTGGATCGTCGAGCACTGGGTGGTGAAGGCGCCCGCGCCAACCCGTTCGGCCAGCGGCAATTCGGCGTTCAGCAATCTGTACGCGTATCCGTCGCCGCCTGCGCCGCTGTCGAGCGATCGGGTCGAGTTGAACCGCCTGCTGGTGCAAACGCTGTCCGAGGAAGTGTTTGGCAAGCGCAATTTCGCCCTGCTCGACCGCCTGTGGGCCCCGGGCTACATCCAGCACAATCCTTACGTGCGCAATGGCCGCGCTGCGCTGGCCTCGGTCATTGACTACATCGCACCGGCCGGGTCAAACTACCGCGTGGTGCGTTCGATGGCCGACGGCGACCTGGGCGTGGTTTGCTCGCACAACGTAGACGCCGGCGGCAATGTCGCCGATGAATTCTCTGGCGCCGCCGTGTGCGACATCTACCGGGTGAATAACTTCGAACTGGTCGAGCACTGGGACGTGGTCCAGCAAGTGCCGACATCCTCGGTGAACGGCAATTCGATGTTCAGTTCCCTGTATCGAAAATAGGGCTTGACGGCAACGATTACGAATGTAATCATTCCCCTGTCGATTACAAGTGTAATCGTCAATCACCAGGGGAAATCATGAATAAGCAGCCAGTAGCAATCAGCGACGCCGAGTCGCTCGTGATGGATGTGCTGTGGCGCGGCCACGCAGCCATGCCGGCCGAAGACATCATCGCCGCGCTGGTCAGCGAACAAAGCTGGCAGGAAGCGACAGTCAAGACGCTGCTAAACCGCCTCCTGAAAAAAGGCGCGCTCAGTGCCAGCAAGGACGGGCGCCGGTATCTGTATAGCGCGCTGCTCAAGCGCGACCAATGGGTCAGCACCGAAAGCACCGGCATGCTCGATCGCCTGTTTGGCGGGCGCGTGGCGCCGCTGGTGGCGCATTTCGGCAAGCACCGCAAACTCAGTCCGTCCGATATCGCCGAACTCAAGAAACTGATCGAGGAGCTCGGCGATGGGACCTGAGCTGCTTCAAATATTGGCCAGGCTGGCAATGGCCGCCAGCGCGGCCATCGTTGCCGCGCTGCTGCTGCGCCGACCGTTGCGCCAATTGGCGGGGGCCGATGCAGCCTATCGACTCTGGCTCATCGTGCCGATCGCGATGCTGGCAGCGGCATTGCCGATGTTCCGTGTAGCCACGGTGCTGGTACTGAACATGGCGCCGGCGCTGCAAGCATCCGCGCTGGTTGGGCAAGTGGCGCAGGCTGGAACGGCATGGGTCGATCTGGTGCTGCTGACCTGGGCCACCGGTGCGTTCGCCACGCTTGCCCTGCTGGTGCTCGGCCAGCGCGCCTACCTGCGCAGCCTTGGCGCGCTCACTGAAAGCGACGGCCTCTTGTTCGCGGAGCACGACCGGCATGGACCGGCTTTGCTCGGACTGTGGCGACCGGTCATCGTGGTGCCGTCCGATTTCCGCACCCGCTACAACGAACGCGAACAGGCGCTCGTCATCGCCCACGAAAAACTGCACGCGCAACGGCGCGATCCGGCCGCCAACGCGGTGATGGCCTTGTTCCAGTGCGTATTCTGGTTCAATCCCCTCGTGCACATAGCTGCGTCGCGCTTTCGCTTCGACCAGGAACTGGCCTGCGATGCCGGCGTGCTGGCCCGCGCCGGTGGCCAGCGCCAGGACTATGCCGCAGCGATGCTCAAGACCCAGTCGGCCGGCGCACCTGCGCTGGCCACCTGCCACTGGCAATCCAGCCACCCACTCAAGGAGCGCATCATGCAACTGAAAAAAAACCCACCTGGCGCACTGCGTCGCCGCGCCGGCCACCTGGCCATCGCGCTGCTGGCATGTGCCAGCGTGCTCGGCACCGTGGCGGCGCGCGCAGAGGGCAGCGCTACGGGACCTTACTACGAAGTCTCCCTGGACGTGTGGCCTGGGGTGACGCCGCGCGTTCGGGTCAAGGCGGACACGGAGTTCAAGGTGGGCTCGAATGAGCCGGGCGCGCAGTGGACGGGCACGTTCCGCATCTCGCCCGCGAAAGACAACACGGTGTTCCTCAAGACCCAAATCACGCCGGAGAACGGCAAAGAGATCCGGCCGTCGCTCCTGTTGCGGCTCGGTGAACCCGGTGCTGTGCGAGTCGGCGCGGAGGCGGGCCAAGCTGCGTTCGGAATCGGCTTCACGGTCAAGCAGGTCGACAGCCTGGTGCCCGACGCATAAGGCTATCCCGGGAAACCGGCGTGCGCTGCGCGCCGGTATAATCACGGGATGCAAAATCTCCTCCACAACCTCAATCCCGAACAACTCGCCGCCGTCACCCTGCCGTCGCAAAGCGCCCTGATCCTGGCGGGCGCCGGCTCAGGCAAAACGCGCGTGCTGACCACCCGGATCGCCTGGCTGATCCAGACCGGGCAAGTGTCGCCGGCCGGGATCATGGCTGTCACGTTTACCAACAAGGCGGCCAAGGAGATGCTCACGCGTCTGTCGGCGATGTTGCCGGTCAGTACACGCGGCATGTGGATCGGGACCTTCCACGGCCTGTGCAACCGCCTGCTGCGCACCCACTTCCGCGACGCGGCGCTGCCCCAGACCTTCCAGATCATGGATTCGCAAGACCAGATCTCGATGATCAAGCGCCTGCTCAAGGCGAACAACGTCGACGATGAAAAGTACCCGGCCAAGGCGCTGATGTACTTCATCAACAACGCCAAGGACCAGGGCCTGCGCGCCAACCGGGTCGAGGCGCACGATCCGATCGAGCGCAAGATGGTCGAGTTGTACGAACTGTACGACATGCAGTGCCAGCGCGAAGGCGTGGTCGATTTCGCCGAACTGCTGCTGCGCGCCTACGAACTGATGGCGCGCAACCAGCCGCTGCGCGAGCATTACCAGGCGCGTTTCAAGCACATCCTGGTCGATGAGTTCCAGGACACGAATGACCTGCAATATAATCTGCTGAAAATGCTGGCCGGGCAGGGCGAGCAGGTCGGCGGCGCGCTGTTTGCGGTCGGCGACGACGACCAAAGCATTTACGCCTTCCGCGGCGCCAATGTCGGCAATATGGCGGCGTTCGAGCGCGAGTTCCGGGTCGAGAACCTGATCAAGCTGGAGCAGAATTACCGCTCGCACGGTCACATCCTCGACAGCGCCAACCAGCTGATCGCCAACAACAGCAACCGGCTCGGCAAGAACCTGCGCACTGACGCCGGCCATGGGGAGCAGGTGCGCATCTACGAAGCCTCGTCCGACCTGGAAGAAGCGCAGTGGATCATCGAAGAAGCCAAGAGCCTGATGGCCGATGGCGCGCTGCGCAGCGAGATCGCGATCCTGTACCGCTCCAACGCGCAGTCGCGCGTGATCGAGCACGCGCTGTTCGCGGCCGGCCTGCCGTACACGGTGTACGGCGGCCAGCGCTACTTCCAGCGCGCCGAGGTCAAGCACGGCATCGCCTACCTGCAGCTGATGGACAATCCGCACAACGACTCGGCCTTCCTGCGGGTGGTCAACTTCCCCACGCGCGGCATCGGCATGCGCTCGATCGAAGCGCTGCAGGCGGCCGCCGAGCAGCACCGCATTTCGCTGTATGCGGCCGTGCCTTATGTGATGGGCAAGGCCGGGTCCTCGCTGGGCGCCTTCGTCAAGCTGATCGAAGGCGCCCGTTTCGAAACCCAGCAACTGGCGCTGCCCGAGATGGTGCGCGTGGTGCTCGAAGCGAGCGGCTTGCTGACCCATTACCAGAACGAGAAGGAAGGCGCCGACCGCATCGAAAACCTGGAGCAGATGGTCAACGCCGCCACCCAGTTCGTGCAAGAGGAGGGCTTCGGTCAAAGCGCTCCGGCGCACATGGGACCGAAGGCCGACGCCCAGATGGGCGCGCCGCTGGTCAACGAAGACGGCATCGACATCCTGGACGCCGACGCGCCGCTGCCGGCCGTGATGTCGCCGCTGTCGGCCTTCCTGTCGCACGCGTCGCTGGAAGCTGGCGACGCCCAGGCCCAGGCCGGCCAGGACGCGCTGCAACTGATGACGGTGCACTCGGCCAAGGGCCTCGAATTCGACGCCGTCTTCATCACCGGGCTGGAAGAAGGGCTGTTCCCGCACGAGAGCAGCACGCGCGAGATGGATGGCGTGGACGAAGAGCGGCGCCTGATGTACGTGGCGATCACGCGCGCCAAGAAGCGCCTGTACATGAGTTTTACGCAAACGCGCATGCTGCACGGCCAGACCCGTTACAACATGAAGTCGCGCTTCTTCGATGAACTGCCGGAAGAAGCGCTGAAATGGATATCGCCGCGGGTCCAGTCGCACTGGTTCGGCAACAAGAAATCCGCCTGGGACGAAAAGACCTACAGCGACGGCGCCGACAACAAGATCGCCCAGCAGATCGTGCAAAAAGCGGTGGCCAGCGGGCCGGGCTGGCGCATCGGCGAATCGGTGGCGCACGGCAAATTCGGCGAAGGCGTCATCGTCAACATTGAAGGCAGCGGCAGCAACGCGCGCGCCCAGATCAACTTCGGCCGCGCCGGCATGAAAGTGCTCGACCTGTCGATCGCCAAACTCGAGCGCCTGGGCCGATAATTCCAGCAGCAAATGTTTTTCCATCGGGGTCAGACCTCTATTCGTTGATTGCAATCATCGAATAGAGGTCTGACCCCGATGGTGCAATTAATTTTCCGGAAGATACAATGCCAGATTCGCGATTCACACTGCACGCCTTCGTGGTGACGTTAGGCATTTTTTTCGTGCTTCGCGCCAGCGCGGCTACCCCTGACGAGTTACGGGGCGTGGCGCGGCCAGTCGTTCACTTCGATGCTTGTGCGAAACCTGCCTGGCCGAAGGCAGCGCTGCGCGATGAAAGCGTCGGCACGATGGAGCTCGGTTTCCTGGTCAGGGAGGACGGTACGCTCGAACGGGGCGTTATCCTTCACGGCAGTGGCGATACCCGGCTGGACCAGGCTGCCTTGAGTTCCATCTCGAAATGCAAGTTCAGTCCCGGCGCGGTCAAGGGAAAGCCTGTCCGGATGTGGATGCCGATAATTTATGTATGGAGCCTGGAAGGCGAAGCGGAGCGGGACGACAAGCTGACCGACGCGACAATCACGGCCGCCAGCGCAGGCGACAGCAGCGCTCAATACAATGTGGCCCTGCTTTACAGTTCCGATCCCGACACGCTGGGGAGCCAGGCGCAGTACTTGCAGTGGCTGCGCAAAGCTGCCGCTGGCGGCAATGCGATGGCGCAGTACCAGCTGGCCCAGCATTATGAAGCCGGCCTGGGCATCGCCGCTGACCCGGTCCAGGCAACGGCGCTGTACCGGGCGTCTGCCGAACAGGGTAATGTGCTGGCGATAGAGCGCCTGGCCGTGCCAGTGGCCCCTTAATTGGGCTTTTCGCTGGCGCTCTCGGGCGCCCCGAGAATCTGTTTGTAGGCGGCGAAAATTGCGCACTGGAACACAAGGGCGAAGACCAGGTTCAGCCAGGCAATGATTACGAAGACAATCTGGCTGCGCCCAAAAATCAGGCCAATGACCATGCTGATGATCCAATAAAAGCCCAGCGCCGAAAACAGCATCGCCAGCAGCGGGCGCACCGAACCGAATACGGCAAAGACGCTGTAAAAAATGGCCTTGAAGGTCGGCATCTTTTTCCAGTAAATCAGGCCGGGCGCGAAAGAAAGCAGCAGCATCGAGATGCCGAACATTGCCATGAATGCGAGAGCGGCGAATTGGGTGCCGGAGTCAAGCGTCGGCTCCTTTTTCGCTTCGACCATCTTCATGGCATTGCGAACAGACTCGACGTCGATCCATGGACTCACCAACAGGATCAGCAGCACAAGGATCGCGAGGTAGACCAGGCCCATCTTGCAAAGAGGGCCGATCGCGTCCTTGCGAAAGCCGGTCAGCAGTACGCCCGGGAGCACGCGCTGGCCGTTGTCGATCAGGTGGCATGTCTGCTGGATCGCGATGGTGAACGAGGGGATGAAGACGAACGACAGAATCGGTCCGAGTATGGGCAGGGCCGACAGCAGGATCGCAAACAGGAAGTTAGCAACGATCAGCATCATCAGGATGCCCGGCTGCACGCGAAACAGTGCGAACCCTTGCTTCAACCATTCCAGGCCGGTACGTGCGGGCAACTTGTTCATGCGGACAGGGCCGGAGCGGCGGTGGCGATACGTTCGCGCAAGATGCGCTCGAAATGGGTCGGGTCGTGCGGCGTCAGCATTTCGGCCGCGCGCGGCTGATGGAAATCGTACAGGCGCGAGAGCCAGAAACGCAGCGCCGCCGCGCGCAGCATTGGCTGCCACGCGACCTGCTCGTCGGCGCTGAATGGGCGCGCCGCGTGGTAGGCGTCGAGCATGGCGCGTACGCGCGCGGCATCGAGCACGCCGCTGTCCTGGTCGATGCACCAGTCGTTGACGGTCACGGCCACGTCGAACAGCCAGGTGTCGCAGCCGGCAAAATAGAAATCGAAGAAACCGGTCAGGCGTTCGCCGACAAACATCACGTTGTTGCGAAACAGGTCGGCGTGCACCGGGCCGCGTGCCAGGCGGTGGTAATGGTCGCAGCTGGCAAAAGCCTCCTGGAAATGCATTTCGGCGCGCAGCAGGTGGGCCCGGCTCTCATCGAGGAAGGGCAACACCTTGGGCGTGGTCTCGTTCCACCAGTCGAGCCCGCGCAGATTGGGCTGCTGCAGCGGAAAGTCGAGCCCGGCAATGTGCATGCGCGCCAGCATGGCCCCGACGGCGGCGCAGTGCACCGGCTGCGGCGCCATTTGCGAACTACCTTCGAGCTTGCTGACGATGGCGGCCGGCTTGCCATGCAGCGCCGCCACCAGCTCGCCGTGCTCATTGGGCACGGGCGCCGGCACCAGCACGCCGCGTTCGGCCAGGTGGCGCATCAGGTTCAGGTAGAAGGGCAGTTGCGCGAAGCCGAGCACTTCAAAAATGGTCAGAACGTATTCGCCCGCTTCGGTCGTGATGAAGAAATTGCTGTTCTCGATGCCGGACGCAATGCCCTTGATGGCCAGGGCCTGGCCCAGGGGGAATTGCTTGAGCCAGGGAGAGACCTCATCCATACTGACCGCGGTAAATACTGCCATGTGAAAGCGTAATGAAAAAGAGACGGGGATGAACCGGCGGCGACGCCGGGCTTACTTGGTCGCTGGCGCCGGCGGTGGCGGCGCCTTGGCAGCGTCGGGCACGGATTCGGGATCGGTCTTTTTCTTCTTGTTCATGTCGAACTCGAGCACCGTCCATTGCGGCCCGCGCGATGTGCCGCTCGTAACGTCGCCTGGCTGGGCATTGCCAGCTGGAACATTCGGCTTCAATGTATAGCTGCTCTTGCCGCTCTTGACCTTCACTTCGGTCACGCGGCCGCCTTCTTTTTTCTCCGTGATCTTGGCGCCGCCGGTTTTAGGCGGGGTCACGGTGATCGGGGTGTCGGCACCGTTCTCGATAATCTCGAGCTTGGGCGGCGCCTCGCTGGGCTTTTGCTGGGCCGACGCGAAGCCGGCGCTGACGAGCAGGCACAGCGACAGGGAAGTGAGTAGAGCAGGTTTGCGCAGCATGATGGGGTCCGCCTTTTGTACGTTTCGTCCATTGTAACAAACACACGCGAAGCCTGCGGAAAGCGTGGCGGACGCTCCATATTCCCGTGCATATGAGCCCATCGCGGATTCTGCGATAATGACCAACGCTCCGCCGCGCCTGCGTTTTTGCGGCTTCAACCCTCTGATTTGGCAATATGCAAAATACACTGCTGTTAGTCGACGGTTCCAGTTACCTGTACCGCGCATTCCATGCCCTGCCTGACCTGCGCAGCCCCGACGGCCACCCGACCGGCGCCATGCACGGCATGGTCAACATGCTGCGGCGCCTGCGCCAGGATTACCCTGCCGCCTATATCGCCTGCGTGTTCGACGCCAAGGGCAAGACCTTCCGCGACGATATGTACGCCGAGTACAAGGCCACGCGCGCGTCCATGCCCGACGACCTGCGCCTGCAGATCGAGCCGATCCACGAGGCGGTGCGCCACATGGGCTGGCCGATCCTGATGGTGGAGGGGGTCGAGGCGGACGACGTGATCGGCACCCTGTCGGTACAGGCTTCCGCGATGGGACTGAACACCGTGGTCTCGACCGGCGACAAGGACCTGGCGCAACTGGTCAACGACAGGGTCTCGCTGATCAATACGATGACCAACGAAAAGCTCGACGAGGCCGGCGTGCTGGCCAAGTTCGGCGTGCCGCCGAACCGCATCATCGACTACCTGACCTTGATCGGCGACACGGTCGACAACATCCCGGGCGTGTCCAAGTGCGGCCCCAAGACCGCGCTCAAGTGGCTGGCCCAGCACGACAGCCTCGAAAACATCATGCAGAACGCCGCCACCGTCACCGGCGCGGTCGGGGAAAACCTGCGCCAGGCGCTCGAGTGGCTGCCGCAGGGCCGCGCACTGATCACCGTCAAGTGCGACTGCGACCTGGCCGGACACATGGTGTCGATCGCCGAAACGCTGGTGGCCCAGCCCGAAAACAAGGAAGGCCTGCGCGACTTCTTTTCGCGCTATGGCTTCAAGACGCTGCTGCGTGAAATCGGCACCAGCGTGGAGACCCCGAGCGGCCCTGCGGCGCTGCTTAATTCGCCCGAGGGCGACCTGTTTGGCGACGCCGCCGCGCCGGTCATCCGCGGCGAGTACGAAACCGTGGTCACCGAAGAACAGCTCGACAAATGGCTGGCCCTGGTCGACGCGGCCGAACTGACGTCGGTCGACACCGAAACCACGTCGCTCGAGCCGATGACGGCCCAGATGGTCGGCATTTCGTTGTCCGTGGAACCGGGCAAGGGCGCCTATATCCCGGTGGCGCACCGCTACGCGGGCGTGCCCGAGCAGCTGCCACGCGAACTGGTGCTGGCCAAATTGAAGGCCTGGCTGGAAGACCCGGCCAAGCCGAAGGTCGGCCAGAACCTCAAGTACGACAGCCATATCTTTGCCAACCATGGCGTGACCCTGCGCGGCATCGTGCACGACACCCTGCTCCAATCGTATGTGTTCGAGTCGCACAAGCCGCACGACATGGACAATATGGCCATGCGCCATTTGGGCTACACCACCATTCCCTTCACCGACGTGTGCGGCAAGGGCGCCGGCCAGATCTGCTTCGACCAGGTCGAGCTGGGGCGCGCCACCGAATACGCGGCCGAGGATTCCGACATCACCTTGCGCCTGCATCATGCGATGAAAGGCCACGTGCTGGCAGATGCGGGGCTCGAGTACATCTACAGCAAGATCGAACTGCCGACCTCGGTGGTGCTGCAAAAAATCGAGCGCAACGGCGTGCTGATCGACGCCGAGCTGCTGAACGTGCAGTCGGGCGAACTTGGCGCGCGCATCATGGAGCTGGAACAGAAGGCCTACGAACTGGCGGGCGGTCCGTTCAACCTGGGTTCGCCCAAGCAGATCGGCGAAATTTTCTTCGTCAAGCTGCAGCTGCCGGTCATCAAGAAGACGCCGGGCGGGGCGCCGTCGACCGACGAGGAAGTGCTGCAAAAGCTGGCCGAAGACTTCCCGCTGCCGAAGATCCTGCTTGAATACCGGGGCATGTCCAAGCTCAAGTCGACCTACACCGACAAGCTGCCGCGCATGGTCAATCGCGACACGGGCCGCGTGCACACCAATTACTCACAGGCGGTGGCGGTGACGGGGCGGCTGTCGTCGAACGAACCGAATCTGCAAAATATTCCGATCCGCACCGCCGAAGGGCGGCGCATCCGTGAAGCCTTCATCGCCGGTCCGGGCAATGTGATCGTCTCGGCCGACTATTCGCAGATCGAGCTGCGCATCATGGCCCATATTTCGGGCGACGAAGCGATGCTGCGCGCCTTCTCGGAAGGCGAGGACATCCACCGCGCCACCGCCGCCGAGATTTTCGGCATCGCCCCGGCCGAGGTTCAGAGCGAGCAGCGGCGCTACGCCAAGGTCATCAACTTTGGCCTGATCTATGGCATGAGCGCCTTTGGCCTGGCCGGCAACCTGGGCGTGGACCGGGCTGCCGCGCAAAGCTACATCGACAAATACTTCGCGCGCTTTTCCGGCGTGCGCCAGTACATGGAAGACACGCGCATGCAGGCCAAGGCGCGCGGCTATGTCGAGACGGTATTCGGGCGCCGCCTGTGGCTGCCCGAGATCAATTCGCCGAACGGCCCGCGCCGCCAGGGCGCCGAACGGGCCGCCATCAATGCGCCGATGCAGGGCACGGCGGCCGATCTGATCAAGCTGGCCATGATTGCGGTGCAGGGCTGGCTGGAGGAAGCGAAACTGGGCACGCGCATGATCATGCAGGTGCACGATGAACTGGTGCTGGAAGTGCCGCAGGCCGAACTCGACCTGGTGAAGGTCAAGCTGCCGGAACTGATGGCGAGCGTTGCGTCATTGAAAGTTCCTTTGCTGGCGGAAGTGGGCATCGGCGCCAACTGGGATGAGGCGCATTAACGACATCCCGATGTCAGCCCGGCTGCCGTACTGACGCCGGGCAATGGTAAATCCTCCCACAAGCAGCAAAACCGGTCTAAATTTGGCCGGTTCTGCGCAAGTGGCGGGCCGGGGCGTTACAATGCCGAGCTTGCGCCAATTGCAAGTTCCGTACAAAAGGCCTCGAAATCGACCCGATCCTCATCTCCATCCTGCTGGCAACGACCATCGCGGGTGTCTTCAGCATCACCGCCGCCGCGGTGTTTTCGTTCGCGCTCCTGTCCAAGATGGTCGAGCGCATGGTCAGCCTGTCGGTCGGCATCATGCTGTCAACGTCGCTGTTGCACGCGCTGCCCGAGGCATTCGAGTCCGGCGCCGATGCGCGTAGCCTGTTCGCGACCCTACTGGCCGGATTGCTCGCTTTCTTCATGCTGGAAAAATTCGCCATCCTGCGCCATTCGCACCACCACGAGGGCGACGGCCATCATCACGCCCACGGACACGACAAGCGCGAGGCGGGCAAGGCCGGATGGATGATCCTGGTTGGCGACGGCCTGCACAATTTCACCGACGGCATTTTGATCGCGGCGGCCTTCCTGGCCAACCCGGAACTGGGCATCGTCACCGGCCTGGCCATCATCGCGCACGAGATCCCGCAGGAAATCGGTGACTTCATCGTGTTGCTGAATGCCGGTTTTACGCGCGCCCGGGCCTATGTTTTTAATCTGCTGTGCAGCCTGATGGCGGTTGCCGGCGGCTTGCTCGGCTACTACACCTTGGACAAGGCCAGCGGCCTGATTCCCTATGTGCTGGTGTTCGCTTCCTCGGGTTTCATCTACATTGCGGTGAGTGATTTGATGCCGCAGATGCAGCGTCGCGCGACCGTGCGTGAATCGGTGCCGCAGGTCCTGCTGATCGGAGCTGGCGTGCTGATTGTGCTGTTCCTCACTGGTGGGCATTAACGATCTGCAGGCGCCAGTCATTCGCGTGCCTACAGCACAACCAGCTTCAACGAAGCCAATTTTTCTAGGACACAATTAACTATGGAGGCTGGACAGATTTCAAGCTCGCTGGCTCATCCAGGGAAGCGATTTCAAGGACAGTTCATTGATGGTCTCATCACCTACGCTCTGATGGCCTTGACCTACTATGTGCTCACATCGGCTACGGCCATGGAGAAAGACACGGCCGCCTACACCGGGTTTGCTGTCGGCGCCTTGTATTTCTTGTTCTCGGATGCATTTCCCAACGGACAAAGCCTTGGCAAAAAACTACTGGGGCTAAGCGTTGTCAGCAGGGATACTTTGCGACCTTGTTCAGTCTGGCAATCATTTGCGAGAAACGTTACCTTCCCGCTCGGCATCTTCGACTGGATATTCATTTTCTCTCGCATGCACCAGCGCCTTGGCGATCTCTTCGCATCTACGATTGTCATAAAGCGCAGGAAATAGTTGTTCGGCCGGCGGACGGGATCAGAGAGCAGAGCGACAATTTGAAGAACTCAATGACCCAATCGAATCGAACCGAAACTGAAATCGATGTCCCGCAGCGGCTCCAGGCGGCAAAGCTCGGAATGCTCATCCCGAGAACCATATCCCATCTGATTGATCTAGCCATACTGATCGGCATCGCCTTGGCATTTCGCTGGGCGACAGGCCTGGGATATGAGCGAAGTGACGGCCTGTTCCTGTTGGGGTGCGGCATGGCGCTTTCCTATTTCCTCATCGGCGAGTGGCGCTGGGGCGGGACAATCGGCAAAAAAGTGCTTGGGCTTGTAGTCGTTGATCGACAGGGATGCTCCATCTCTTTCGGGGAAGCGCTAATACGCAGCCTGTTGAGGGTGGTCGAAGCCAGTATCGGACCCTTGTGCCTGGTGGGAGGCGCATTCATTCTCCTTAGCAAGGACAGCCAGCGTCTGGGTGACTGGATGGCCGGGACTTATGTGGTTCCGAAATCGCTTATCACACGGGGCGGGATGCAACGATAACGGCTTGCAGCTTCATATGCCTGCTGTCCGTCGCTCTGATCTGGATAGGATATCAGGTGCTACTTGCGATATAGATGCGTGCGTGTGCGTTCTCGGTCAAGTGCTAGCATTACTCCATGATTGACTGGGCTTCCTGTTCTTGTAATGAGCGCGACCCTGACCGCGTCGGTGGTGCTTGGGTTTTCCTCAGCTCGCGGGTGCGTGTGGTCGCGCTGTTCGAGAACCTTGAGGGAGGCGCCTCGGTTCGGGAGTTCATTGAGTGGTTTCCGGTAGTTTCCTTGCTCCAAGCGCGCCAGGTACTTGATCATGCCGCGCGATCCGAAGTCGCCAGCTCATAGTCACTGTGAAAACTGCGTAGCAATCCTATCATCGCATTGTCATTTTCATGTCTTTTGACGAGAGCATGAAAACAACGGCAAAGCAGACGACGGCGTGCGCGGACCACCATGCGAAAGCATCCTGCAGGAGGCCTGTTTTCCTCGTCTGCAGCGAATCGCCGGCCCCCGCCGCGCAGCGTCTGAATCCTGCAACACGTCGTCCGCATGTCATCAAGTTGACATATTCGCGTCATATAGTGAACTCCATAAAAACAACAAAAAAGGAGATGAAAACCATATGATCGACAAGTTACTGAGCAAGATTCGCAGCATCCGTACCAACCACATTTACAAGCATTCACCTTATAGCGCCGCGCTGGACGACATTCCGGCTGGTCTTTTCCCTTATTGGAAAAGTACCGCATTACTAGAATTTAAAGGCATCCCTCGGGATGCCTTTTTTTATGCCCGCGCCGCCGAGGGACTGATGATGTACTTCGACTGCGTACGCCACAGCGGCAAGCCCTGCGGCCTGCCTTCCAAGGCCGCCGACTCCATCTGGCACGCTTGGGCCGCTTTCGCTCCCGACAACCTGGCGCGCTTCTGCATCGAGCACTTCGGCCAAGCCATCGACCACACCGAAGGCGCCGACATGAGCGTCACGATGGAGGTGGCGCTCGCCAACAGCCTGATTACCGCGCGCGGGCTCGAGTCGCTGCCACCGGCGGGGTCGAGCGTCCCGCGCCTGTTCTCCCTCGACCGGCGCCTGCGCATGCCGAATGGCTACGCCTGGTCGCAGGAAAAGGGACAAATGGCCCACCGCAGCATGACCTGGCAAGGACAGGAAAAGGGCGCCGCGTGCTTTCTGGCGACCCTGGCCCCGGCAAGCATGCTGGCGGCAGGGCTGATCTCCCAGGACGAATATGAACTCCACCTCAAGAAGGCGGACGCCAACGGCGGTTCCTGCGGATCCGGTGGCTGCGGCAGCAGTTGCGGCGGCGGCTGCGGTGGAGGATGCGGCTAATGATGACCAACCATAAAAACCAACAAGGAGACAAGATGAAAATTTATTCGGACAAGGAACAAGGCGATCAAGGCGAACGGCAACGGGTGTGGACAGTGCGCATCGTGGCAGTGCTGTTTGGAATCTGCGTGCTGGCGGCCCTGGCGCCCCTCATCTGGGGTGCGGTCAGCGGCGGACTAGGACTGCTGGCGCTGGCCGCCGTCGCCGCAGTGGGCGTGGGCATGTTCCAGACCTTGCCGCTACTGGGGCAAAAGCTGGAGAACCGCCTGCTGGCCGCACGCAAAGCCGAAGCGCGTGCCAATCCGATCGAGCAGCTGCAGAATTTTCTGCTGCAAAAGCGCCAGCGGGTGGTGGCGTTCAAGCAGGCGGTGGTACGCATCGGCGCACAAATCAAGAGCATGACCGACATGATCGAGGAACGCAAACGGCAGAAGCCCGGCTACGACGCCAGCAGGCAGGAAAACGCGGTCAGGGCGATGAAGGATGCCCACGTGCTGCTGGTCGTCAAATACAAGAACGCCGAACTGGCTCTGGTGGAACTGAGTGAAGTGGTCGAGGACAAGAAATTCGAATGGAAGTTTGGCCAGGCAGGCCAGGCGGCGATCCAGAACCTGAACGCCACCAGCGGCCAGCAACTGCTGGACCAGATGCTCGCCGACGAAGCCTTCGACAGCGTACGAGACAACTTCAACCAGGTGTTCGCCGAACTGGAAATGGAAGCGGAAAAACTAAGCACGGCAAAGGAGCTGTCGTTTGACGACGGCATATCGATCGACCTGACGTCGATCCAACTCAGCAACACTGAAAAAGCAAGGAGGTAAGAAATGTTTTGGAAACTCATACGGTGGGGTGGCACGGTGATCGTCATGTTACTCGTGCTCGCCGCCACATTCTTCGCCAGTCCGCCGGATGGGCCGGCAGATGAGCAAATGCAGTCAAACAAGAACTTCAATCTTTAATAACGAGAAAAGGAAAAATATGAAAAAGAACTTACTGATTCCCCTGATGTTAGGTCTGAGCGTATCGGCAGCGTATGCTGCAAGGGTTGACGGTGCTCCCGCACCGGCCTGCGACGGCTTGAAGGTGGCAACCGGCCCTGCGGGCAAGGGCTACTCGAAACTGTATGCCGATATGGTCAGGGTATCGAAGAGCGCGATACCGCTTTGCGAAGTCAATACCGAAGGTGGCCTGGACAACCTGACCACGCTGTCGATCAAGAAGGCCGACATCGGCATCGTGCCGGTGGACGCCCTCAAGAAGATGGCCGAAGGCGACGCCAATATCGCCGCCCTGCTGGTCGTCGCTACGCTCAACAGCAACTACCTGCACATCGTCACCAACGCCAATGGGTATACCGTGGAAGGACCAAAAAAATACGGTGTCCTCAAGGGCGATACGAAGGTCGTCCGCATCAGCAAAATGACCGAGTTGCGCGGGGCGACGGTCGCCCTGGTCGGCTCGGCCCAGCTGCTGGTGCGCCAGCTCGACAAGGCGCTTGGCTACAACATGCGCTACATCGATGTGGACAGCGACGACGCTGCATTCAAGAAGGTGCAGTCAGGCGAGGCACACGCTGCCTTCACGGTTGCCGGCTGGCCGCACGGCCAGATCACCCGGCTGGCGCAAAACAGCGGCCTGACCCTGGCAAGCTTCGACGCGCCGATCTCCGGCCCTTACAGTGTGCGTCCGTTCAGCTACAAGAACATCGGCGTCTACAACGTACAGGCGCTGGCGGTGCAAAACGTGCTGGTGACACGGCCCTTCAGCGGCGCCAAGACCGGCGACGTGGCCACCGTCAAGCAGATGCTCGAGAGGGAACTGCTGGAACTGAAGGATGGCGACTATGAGCCGGGCTGGAACGAAATCAAGTCCCTGGACGCCAAGGTGGACTGGGCGCGCTTCCAGGGACTTCCAGCGAGGAAGAAGTAAGTGGGCCTCAGGCTCCGGTGGCGACCGGGCGCGCCGGATCGGCACACCACTCGCTCCACGAACCCGGATACAGCGCTGCTCCGGGCATGCCCGCCACTTCCAGCGCGAGCAGGTTGTGGCAGGCGGTCACACCCGAACCACATTGCATGATGGCCTTGGCCGGGTCATTTACCAATCCACTGAAATCGGCTTTCAGCTGCGCGGCGTCCTTGAAGCGGCCGTCGTCCTGCAGGTTGTCCTTGAAGAAGCGGTTCTTCGCTCCCGGAATATGTCCACCCACCGGGTCCATGGTTTCATTCTCTCCACGAAAGCGGTCGGGGGCGCGCGCGTCCAGCACGATCTTTTCACCGCCATCGATATTCTCAAGTACCTGCGCCGCCGATACGGTGGCGACCAGCGGCGCCTGTTCGGCGAAGCTGCCGCGCGCACGCGCCGGCACCTCGGCCGACAGCGCCAGTCCCTGCGACTGCCAGGCGGCCAGGCCGCCGTCCAGCACCGCCACCGCAGGATGGCCCAGCCAGCGCAACAGCCACCACAGGCGCGCGGCAAACATGCCGCCTTGGGCGTCGTAGGCGACGACCTGGGTGCCGGGGCCGATGCCCCAGCCGCGCAAGGTCTCGGCCAGCGCGGCGCGCTCGGGCAGCGGATGGCGGCCACGGAAGGCGCCGTCAGGGCCGCGCTTGGCGCCCGACAGCTCGTGATCCATGTCGGCGAACACGGCCCCGGGAATATGTCCGATGGCGTAGCCGTCACGGCCCGCAGTTGGATTCATCAGGTCATGCCGGCAATCGACGGCGACCCAGTCGGGCGAATCGAGATGGTCGGCCAGGGCAGCCGGGGTAATCAGTGTGGTGTACATGGGCGTCCTTAAAGTTCGCTTGCGATCGGATCGGTCTTGCTGACGGCTGCGCCGCGCGGCGTGCTGCGTGTATTGTAAAACGTAGCGGCAATTCCCGATGCCAGGATCACGCCCATGCCCAGCCACACGGGCAGGCTCAGCGTGTCGCCCCACAACAGCATGCCCCACAGGCTGGAAAAGATGATGCCGGTGTACTGCAGGTTGGCCACCACCAGCACCTTGCCGACCCGGTAGGCGCGCGTCATGGCTACCTGCGCCATGGTGGCGCTCACACCAATGGCCAGCAGCAGCAGGGCGCCGTAGGTGGTGTGCGGGGTCAGCATCGGCACGCCGGCGGGGCGCGCTTCGAGCACCGTGCCGAAGGCCCCGGCGCACACCGTCATCAGCGAAAAATAGAAGACCACGCGGTATTCGGGCTCGCCCATCTGGCCGAGTTTGCGCACCTGCATATAGGCCAGCGCGGACAGCACGCTTGAGAGCAGGCCCACGGCGCCGCCAAGCCACTGGTTGGTTTCGACGGCGGGGCGCAGCACCAGGGTGACGCCGATGAAGCTCATGACGATGGCGCCGATCAGCGGCCATTCAACGTGGTTCTTCGACTGCCACCAGCCCGCGCACAGCAGGAAGAACGCCATCCAGATGGGTGCCATGTAATTGAGGGTGACGGCGGTGGCGAGCGGCAGCTTGGAGATGGCGTAGAACCACAGCCACAGCGACACCACGCCGACGAATGCGCGCCACAGGTGGGCGCCGGCGAATGCGGTGCGCATGGTGCCGCGCTGGGCCCGCACCAGCAGCATCATCATCAAGGTGCCGACCATGCCGCGGTACATGACGATCTCGGAGGTCGAATAGATGACCGATGCAAGCTTGACGGCCGCCCCCATGGCGGAAAACGCAAAGCTGGCAAACAGCATCCACAGTGACGACATCGAGTGCTTTATTTGTCCAGCGTGAGGTTACTTCGGTACCATTCGTGGAAGTGCTGCATGCCGTCTTCCATCGGTGATTGATAGGGCCCGACTTCGCTCACGCCGCGCGCCATCAGGATGCGGCGGCCAGCATCCATGCGCTGGGCGATTTCGTCGTCCTCGATGCAGGTCTCGAAGTAGGCGGCGCGCTCGGCCTCGATGAATTCGCGCTCGAACAGCACGATTTCTTCGGGATAGTAGAACTCGACAACGTTGCGGGTGCGCTGCGGGCCGTCCGGGTGCAAGGTGGAGACGATCAGCACGTCCGGGTACCACTCGACCATGATGTTCGGGTACAGGGTGAACCAGATCGCGCCTTTTTCGGGCGGCACGCCGCCGCGGAACTTGAGCACCTGCTCCTGCCAGCGCTGGTAGATTGGCGAGCCGGCCTTGCCCAGGCCACGGTTCACGCCCACCGTTTGCACCGAATAGTCGCGCCCGAATTCCCAGCGCAGGTCGTCGCAGCTGACAAAGCCGCCCAGGCCCGCATGGAAAGGCTCGACGTGGTAATCCTCGAGGTAGACCTCGATGAAGGTCTTCCAGTTGTAATTACAGGTCTGTACTTCGGCATGGTCGAACATATAGCCGGAGAAGTCGAAATCCTTGGCCACGGACAGCTGGGACAGCTTTTCCATGACGTTGTAGCCGTTTTGCTCGAACAGCAGCCCGTGCCAGTTTTGCAACGGCGTCTTGGACAGGTTCAGGCAAGGCGTCTCGGGGAAATGCGGCGCGCCGATCAGTTCGCCCTTGAGGTCGTAGGTCCAGCGGTGCAGGGGGCAGACGATGTTGTTCGCATTGCCGCGCCCATTGAACATGAGCGCCTGGCGGTGACGGCAGACGTTGGACAGCACTTCGATGCCATTGGCGTTGCGAACGAGCATGCGGCCTTCGTTCTCGGCAGCAAGCGTGGCGAAGTCTCCCGTTTCGGGAACCATCAGTTCGTGCCCGACATAGCGCGGGCCGTTCTGGAATAGTTGCTGCATTTCACGCTGCAACAGCGCTTCGTCAAAGTAGACATCTACCGGAAGCTGCGCGCAGGAGCGCGCCAGCTTGGCGTGGGTAGCCAGATCGGACATCCCAACCCCCCTTTAAAAGAGCTTTAAGCCAAAGAAGAGAAAGAATCCAAAGACCAGTATTTTGGAGAGCGGAATACGGTATTTCGGACAGAACCGGAGATTATACCGCGAACGGACTCTACAGTCGCGGCCCGGCGCGCGAATGGCGCGGTTGAATGTGCAGCCGTTGCATGAAATGCATCGGTTTCATGTATCACGCCCCGTTGCGATAAAATGGCGGAGTGAGCCTCCGATAGGATGGATTGTTCTAAAATATCAAGTTAGACTGCGCCCGTGTCCACAAGTTGCGTGCGCGGTTATCCATAAAGTGTCTATGTCAAAGAAATTAACAGTCGAAGCGCCGGCAGCGCCCGAATCGTTCGAGCAGGCCATGGCCGAACTGGCGCAGCTGGTCACGCAAATGGAATCCGGCGAATTGCCGCTGGAAGCCTCGGTCGCGGCGTACGCGCGCGGTTCCGAGCTGGTCAAATACTGCGCCTGCCAGCTCGACAAGGTCGAGTCGCAGGTCAAGGTGCTCGAGGGCGACATGCTCAAGCCATTCGCGGCCGAAGGCGCCGGCGAGGACATGCAATGACATCGGCCAGCTCGTTCGACAACTGGATGAAGGATGTGCAGGCCCACGTTGAGGAAGCGCTCGGCGTATTCCTGCCGGCGGCCGACGCGGTACCGACTAAATTGCACGAAGCGATGCGCTACACCGTGCTCGGCGGCGGCAAGCGGGTGCGCCCGCTGCTGGTGTTCGCGGCCGGCGCGCTGTCGGGCGCCGACAACAGTGCCCTCGAGCGCGCAGCGGCGGCCGTCGAAATGATCCACGCCTATTCGCTGGTGCACGACGACATGCCCTGCATGGATGACGACGCCCTGCGGCGCGGCAAGCCGACGGTGCACATCGCCTACGACGAAGCGACCGCGCTGCTGGTCGGTGACGCGCTGCAGGCGCAAGCCTTCCTGGTGCTGTCCGAAGGCGACACGGTGCCCCCGGCGCGTCAGGTGGCCATGCTGCGCCTCCTGGCCCACGCGGCAGGTTCGGCCGGCATGTGCGGCGGCCAGGCGATTGACCTCGACAGCGTTGGCCTGTCGCTGACGCTCGAACAGCTCGAACAGATGCACCAGCTCAAAACCGGCGCCTTGCTGCGCGCCTCGGTGGTGCTGGGCGCCCTCGCGGGCGGCGACCTGAGCGATGCGCAGCTGGCCGCGCTCGATACCTATTCGAACGCGATCGGGCTGGCCTTCCAGGTGGTCGACGACGTACTTGACGCCACCGCCGACTCGGCCACGCTCGGCAAAACCGCAGGCAAGGATGCGGCGGCCAACAAGCCGACCTATGTATCGATCCTGGGGCTGGAGCAGTCCAGGGAACTGGCAGAAAAATTGCGGTGCGACGCGCATGAGGCGCTCGCCCCGTTTGGAGATAAGGCAGGCCGGCTTCGCCAGTTGGCGGACCTGATCGTGCAGCGGAAGGCGTAATATGAATTTGCTAGAAAATATCAACGAACCGGCCGAGCTGCGCAAGCTGGCGCGCAACCAACTGACGCCGCTGGCGCACGAGCTGCGCAATTTCCTGCTCGACTCCGTGTCCAAGACGGGCGGCCATTTGTCGTCGAACCTGGGCACGGTCGAACTGACGATCGCGCTGCACTACGTGTTCAACACCCCGCATGACCGCATCGTGTGGGACGTGGGCCACCAGACCTACTCGCACAAAATCCTCACCGGCCGGCGCGACCAGATGCACTCGCTGCGCCAGTTCAACGGCATTTCGGGCTTCCCGCGCCGCGTGGAGAGCGAGTACGACACTTTCGGCACGGCGCACTCGTCGACCTCCATCTCGGCCGCGCTGGGCATGGCGCAGGCGGCCAAGATCAAGGGCGAACATCGGCACGCCATCGCCGTCATCGGCGACGGCTCGATGACCGCGGGCATGGCGTTCGAAGCGATGAATAACGCGGGCGTCCAGGAAGACATCAACCTGCTGGTCATCCTCAACGACAACGACATGTCGATCTCGCCCCCGGTCGGCGCGCTGAACCGCTACCTGGCGCGCCTGATGTCGGGGCAGTTCTACGCCGCCGCCAAGAACGTCGGCAAGACGGTACTGCCAGGCCCCGTGCGCGAGCTGGCCAAGCGCTTCGAAGAGCATGCCAAAGGCATGGTGGTTCCGGCCACGATGTTCGAGGAATTCGGTTTCAATTACATCGGCCCGATCGACGGCCACGACCTCGAATCGCTGATCCCGACACTGGAAAACATCAAGAAGCTCAAGGGCCCGCAATTCCTGCACGTGGTGACCAAGAAGGGCCAGGGCTACAAGCTGGCCGAGGCCGAACCTATCCTGTACCACGGCACCGGCAAATTCAATCCGAACGAAGGCATCAAGCCTGCGGCGGCCGGCAAGATGACTTATACCGAAGTGTTCGGCAACTGGCTGTGCGACATGGCCGCCGCCGACAAGCGCCTGGTCGGCATTACGCCGGCGATGCGCGAAGGCTCGGGCATGGTGCGTTTCGAGCAGATGTTCCCGGACCGTTATTTCGACGTCGGCATCGCCGAGCAGCACTCGGTGACCTTTGCCGGCGGACTGGCAACCGAAGGCCTCAAGCCGGTCGTGGCGATCTACTCGACCTTCCTGCAGCGCGCCTACGACCAGTTGATCCATGACGTGGCGCTGCAGAACCTGGACGTGACGTTTGCGCTGGACCGCGCAGGCCTGGTCGGCGCCGACGGCGCCACCCATGCCGGCAACTACGATATCTCTTACCTGCGCTGCATTCCGAACATGGTCGTCATGGCCGCCTCGGACGAAAACGAATGCCGCCAGATGCTGACCACCGCCCACCATTACGTGGGACCGGCTGCGGTGCGCTATCCGCGCGGCGCCGGCATTGGTGCGACGATTGAAAAGGAACTGACCTCGATCGAAATCGGCAAGGGCCAGATCAAGATCCATGGCAAGAGCGTGGCGATCCTGGCGTTCGGCTCGATGGTGTCGCACAGTGTCACAGCAGGCACCGAGCTCGGTGCCACTGTGGCGAACATGCGCTTCATCAAGCCGCTCGACATGGAGCTGGTCAAGCAGCTCGCCGCAGACCACGATTACCTGGTCACGGTGGAAGAGGGTTGCATCATGGGTGGCGCGGGCGCAGCGGTGGCCGAAGCCCTGGCAGCCGAAGGCATTGTCAAGCCGATTCTGATGCTGGGCCTGCCCGACAAGTTCATCGACCATGGCGACCCGGCGGCCTTGCTGGCCGGCGTCGGGCTGGACGCGAAGGGCATCGCCGCTTCGATCCGCCAGCGCTATGGTGCAGTCGAGCCGCGCTTGGTTGTCAACAACACGTAGGACAGGACGCAACAACACACTGTAGGGCGGAAAAGCGCAGCGCATTCCTCCATGCCTGCGTCAACGCGAGCATGGAGGAATGCGCTGCGCTTTTCCGCCCTACGGTGTTATTTCGCTTTCCGGTAGCGGTTCAATTCCTCGGTCAGCCACGCGGAGCTGGTCACCGCCTTCGCTGTCCCGCACTGCATCTCATACGCTTTCCCGCTCATGCTGCTGGTCGACGCGCCGCGCGCGATGAAGCTCTCGGCAGTCGTCACCATGTCCCGCTTGTCGAGATAGTCGAATTTCTTCTCCAGGTGTTCGCGCGCCGCCTTCGCTTCGTGCCAGCTGCCATTGCGGTTGAACTTGCACTGCGATTTTTCAACCGCCGCCATCAGATGCGCCACTTCAGCGCGGGTCGCCTCGGGCGCCTTTGCCAGCGCGCCGCTGGCGGCCAGCATGGCACCAACGAAAATCAGCGTCTTCATCGTTTCCTCTCGTGCTGCCACAGCACATCGCTGCCGCCGGCATAACGGTTCAATACCCGCGAAAGCACAAACATCAGGTCCGACAGCCGGTTCACATACTGGCGCGGATGTTCGTTGATCGTCTCGTTCTTGCCGAGAGTGACAATGCTGCGTTCAGCGCGCCGGCACACGGTGCGGCACAGGTGCGCCACCGCCGCCGCGCGCGAGCCGGCAGGTAAAATGAATTCGGCCAGCGCGGGCAGGGTCGAATTGTATTTTTCCAGCAGGTCGTCGAGCCGACCCACATGGTCTTCGGTGATCATCTGGTAGCCCGGGATGCATAGCTCGCCGCCCAGATCAAAAAGGTCGTGCTGGATCGTGACCAGCTCTTCGCGCAGGTCGGCCGGCATGTCTTCGCACAGCAGCAGGCCGACGAAGGAGTTGAGCTCGTCCACCTCGCCCAGCGTATGGATGCGCACGCTGTCTTTCTGGGTGCGGCTGCCGTCGCCCAGTCCTGTACTGCCATTGTCGCCGGTGCGCGTGGCGATTTTCGAGAGTCGTTTACCCATGGTTGTGTCCTGATTGCGGAAAAGAATAGGGCGAGCATACCTGAATATGCTTACAATCAGTAGATGTCCGTCTCCCTCCCTATCGATAATGAACGCAAGCACAAGGTAGCGACCGCGCTGCGCGCTCTGCTGCCCGAAGGCTGCGTGCTTTCCGACGCGGAGGACACCCGCCCATACGAATGCGACGGCCTGGCCGCTTACCGTCAGCTACCCATGATCGTCACCCTGCCGCAGGATGAAGCACAGGTGCTGGCGATCCTGAACACCTGCCGCGAAATGCAGGTGCCGATCGTCCCGCGCGGCGCCGGTACCGGCCTGTCGGGCGGGGCCATGCCGCTGGCTGACGGCGTGGTCATCTCCACCGCGCGCTTGAACAAGATCGTGCGCATGGAGCCATACGCGCGCCTGGCCGTGGTGCAGCCGGGGGTGCGCAACCTGGCCATTTCCGACGCGGCCGCGCAACACGGCTTGTACTACGCGCCGGATCCGTCGTCGCAGATTGCCTGCACCATTGGCGGAAATGTCGCCGAAAATTCGGGCGGCGTGCACTGCCTTAAATACGGCCTGACCATCCACAATGTCATGCGCGTGCGTGTGGCCACCATCGACGGCGATATCATCGAGCTTGGTGGCGAGTCGCTCGACGCGCCCGGCCTCGACCTGCTGGCCGTTTTCATCGGTTCCGAAGGCATGCTCGGCATCGTCACCGAGGTGACCGTCAAGCTCATTCCCAAGCCGGCCTGCGCGCGCGTGATCATGGCCTCCTTCGACGACGTGGTCACCGGCGGCAACGCCGTGGCCAGCGTGATTGCGGCGGGGATCATCCCGGCCGGCCTTGAAATGATGGACCGCACTTCGTCGCGCATGGTCGAGCCTTTTGTGAAGGCCGGCTACGACACCGATGCCGCCGCCATCCTGCTGTGCGAGGCCGACGGCACGCAGTTCGAAGTCGACGAGGAAATCGAACGCATGTCGGACGTGCTGGCCGCCGCCGGCGCCAGCGCCATCACGATCTCGGAGAACGAAGCCGAGCGCCTGCGATTCTGGTCTGGCCGCAAGAACGCCTTTCCCGCCGCAGGGCGCATTTCGCCGGACTACTACTGCATGGACGGTACCATACCGCGCAAGCACCTGGCGCAGGTACTGACCGGCATCGCCCGCATGGAAGCGGCACACGGGCTGCGCTGCGCCAATGTGTTCCACGCCGGGGACGGCAATCTGCATCCGCTGATCCTGTTCGATGCCAACCAGCCCGGCGAATTCGAGCGGGCCGAAGCTTTTGGCGCCGAGATCCTGGCGCTGTGCATTGAAGTGGGCGGCACCATCACCGGCGAACACGGCGTCGGCATTGAAAAGATCAATTCGATGTGCCTGCAGTTTTCGCGCGCGGAGCTGGACATGTTCTTCGCCGTGAAGCGCGCTTTCGACCCCGCATTTCTGCTTAACCCCGACAAGGCGATTCCAACGCTGAACCGCTGTGCCGAATTCGGCAAGATGCGCGTCAGCGGCGGCGTGCTTCCATTCGCTCACTTGCCCCGCTTCTGACATGCACGAGATCGAACACTTCCGCGAGCAAGTACTTGGCGCAGCTGCTGCGCAGCGCAACTTGCGTATCCGCGGCGGCGGCACCAAGGACTGGTACGGGCAGCGCCTCGAGGGCGACATCCTCGACACGCGCGCCTTCAGCGGCATCGTCGATTACGAGCCAACAGAACTGGTGATTACGGCGCGCTGCGGCACGCCATTGGCCGAGATCGAGGCCGTGCTGGCGCAGCGCAACCAGATGCTCGCCTTCGAGCCGCCGCACTTCGGCGACGGCGCTACTTTTGGCGGAACGGTAGCTGCCGGCCTTTCCGGCCCGCGCCGTGCCAGCAGCGGCGGCTTGCGCGACTTCCTCCTTGGCGTGGTTCTCATGGACGGCAAGGGTGAAGTGCTCACTTTCGGCGGCCAGGTGATGAAGAACGTGGCCGGCTACGATGTATCGCGCCTGCTGGCCGGTTCGCTTGGCACGCTCGGCCTGATGCTGCAGATGTCGGTCAAGGTGCTGCCGCGTCCGGTGCGCGAAACGACGCTGCGCTTCGACATGAGCGAGATCGAGGCGCTCAGATGCCTCAATGAATGGGGTGGACAGCCGCTGCCGATTTCGGCGAGCTGCTGGCACGACGGTGCCCTGACCTTGCGGCTGGCGGGTGCGCAAGCGGCGGTGGATGCGGCCGAGCGTTTCCTCGGCGGAGATGCGGTCGACGATGGCGCCGCCTTCTGGCGCAGCCTGCGCGAGCAGCGGCACGCGTTCTTTGCAGGCGCGGAAAGCGTATGGCGGCTGTCGGTGCCGTCGGCAGCGAACGCCATCATCCTGCGCGGTGAACAGCTGATCGAGTGGGGTGGGGCGCAGCGCTGGCTCAAGGCTGGTTCCGATGCGGCTACGGCACACAGCATTCGGCGTTCGGTAAAGGCGGCTGGCGGGCACGCGACCCTGTTCCGGGGCGGCGACAAGAACATCGGCGTGTTCGAGCCGCTGACGCCCGCTATCGGTAAAATTCATCAGCGCCTGAAAGATTCGTTTGATCCGCATGGCGTTTTCAATCCGGGACGGATGTACTAATGCAAACCAACCTGGCTGATTTCATGAAGGGCACTGCGGACGGCGAAGAAGCTGAAGCGATCCTGCGCGCTTGCGTGCATTGCGGCTTCTGCACCGCGACCTGTCCTACCTACCAGATCCTGGGCGACGAACTCGATGGCCCGCGCGGTCGTATCTACCTGATCAAGCAGGTGCTCGAAGGCGCGCCTGTTACGCATAAAACGCAGACGCATCTGGACCGTTGCCTGACCTGCCGCAGTTGCGAAACAACTTGCCCGTCCGGCGTCAAGTACGGGCGCCTGGCCGACATTGGACGCAAGGTGGTGGAGGCGCGTGTGCAGCGCCCGCTCGTTGACCGCATCAAGCGCACCCTGCTCATGGAAGCATTGCCGCGCAAATGGATTTTCACGCCTATCTACAAAGCTGGCAAGTTGCTGCGGCCGCTGTTGTCGCCAGCGATGCAGGACAAGCTGCCCAAGACAACCAGTGCGGGACAGTGGCCACGCCGAGAGCATGCGCGCAAGATGCTGGTGCTGGAAGGCTGCGTGCAGCCTGCGATGGCACCCAATATTAATGCCGCGGCTGCACGGGTGCTCGATGCATGTGGTGTGCAGCTACTGGTCGCGCCCAAGGCGGGTTGCTGCGGCGCGCTGCGCTATCACCTTAACGACCAGGAAGGCGGGCTTGACGACATGCGTCGCAACATCAACGCCTGGTGGCCTCTGGTGGAGCAGGTGGAGGCGATCGTGATGACGGCATCGGGATGCGGGGTGACGGTCAAGGAATACGGGCACTTGCTGGCGCATGACACCGCGTATGCCGGTAAGGCCAGGCGCATTTCGGAACTGACGCGTGACCTGAGCGAAATCATCCCGCAGTTCGAAGCGCAGATCGCTGCCAAGATCAACGGAAAACTGCCAAAGAAGGTGGCGTGGCACCCACCGTGCACCTTGCAGCACGGGCAGCAAATCAGAGGCAAAGTGGAGTCCGTATTGCGAGCAGTTGGCGTGGACGTGACGCTGTGCGGCGATAGTCATTTGTGCTGCGGATCAGCGGGTACGTATTCTTTGCTACAGCCAGAATTGGCGACGGAACTTCGGGACAGAAAGCTGGCTAGTCTACTTGCCAGTGCCCCCGAGGTGATCGTGTCGGCGAATATTGGCTGCCTCAATCATTTGCAATCGGGGACTGCAACTCCAGTGACGCACTGGATTGAATTGATCGATCACGCTTTGGGCTGAACGACGACCCACCACCGTCACTGCTCAGCTCCGGGTATGTCAATAGTAGGTTTCGACTAACCAAAAGTGTCGGAAAATTGACTAAAATATCGTGCTGTAAATATACTGTTGTGTATTTAGTGGCAATTTTCTGGTAGTCTTCGTTCCTTTCCGACGCCGCTACATCAACTGCATAATTTCCCACACGAATGATTGCATCTGGCTCATTCGATTCTCCATGGCGCGTCCGCCATTCTCAGCAACCTCCCTACGGAGTACCCAGTATGTGTGTTTTTAAGAAGTTAGTCCTCGCTCTTGTCGTCCTGTTGCCAAACTTGGCGATGGCTGAGACAACGAATACGCAAACCGTTAAGAGCGTACTGTTCGACGCGGCAGCAAATTATTTATATGTCACGGCCGCCAATGCCTGGGGCGCTCCTGGTTGTCCGTCAGCTCTTTACATCACGATTAACGCGACTACTCCCGGCTTTAAGCAGTTCTTCGCCGCAGTGCTTGCGGCCCAGGCCAGCGGGAAAACTGTTCGATTCCAGGGTACGTGCAACGCGAGTGGCAGCAACTATTTTGACGCGACCTATATTGAAATCCAGTAGTCGCTACTTCTCCCTTGCATTTCAATACTTTCATTCTTGACCGGCTATATGAAAAAAGTACTAGTTTCCCTCATCGCGTTGACCAGCGCCGCTTTGATTACTTCGTCTGCTGTTGCCGAAAGTGGCTGGATCGTCACCGCGAAGGTAATCAGAGTGGTCGGCACCATCAATGGTGGAATTAACGTTCGGTTGTCACCAGAGTTGACGAGCTGTGTTTCCCAGAGTGGTTACGGTCCGAATTACGCGTCCCTTTATCCGTCGCATGCCGGCAAAGACAAAATTGCCTCGATACTGCTGGCAGCCTATCTCAGCGAAAAGCCAGTAGCAATTTATTTGACGGATTCCAATTGCACAATCGGAGAGGTTGAATTGGGCGGACGCGCCCAATAACAATTTGCCGACGACCGCTTCCAAATAAAGCTCCCCTTTCGAGTGCCCAGGAAAAAGAATGACCTTAAATATGAAATCGCTTGGCGTGTCCAGAGCCGCCAACGTCATCCGTAGGGCAGGCAGTGCCTGTCTTGCAGCAATGCTGTGCAGCATAATCGCGACGCCTGCGAAAGCAGGAACTTACGACGGTGCCATGGGCCGTAGCAAATATGTCGTGGTAACGGGCGATGTCAACGGTGACGGACAAAACGACATCTTGTTCAAGGCAGCCGCAGCGAAGTTAGTAATGATTCCTCTTGATGATGACCTCATGGTCCCGATCTTGATCGCTTCGCCAAGCCCGTCGTTTGCGTTGATCTCTACGTCCTACGGTGTCTATTCGCTCGTTCTTAATCCTGGTGCAGAGATCATTAGCGCTGCAGCATGGCAGCCGGCAACCCAGCAGATCACATACTCCGGTGTTACGGGCAGCTACGCTGACTCGGCGACAATTACTGCAGTCAGCAACGAACAGGCAAGCTTCTTGGTTGCCATGATGCTTGACGGGCGTATTCAGATCATCAGCACGACGGCCCCTGCGGTTAACACCGGCGCTCAACCGGCCCCGCCAACTTCGCCTCCAACCACGCCGCCGCCTTCCGGTCCCCCGTCCATGGTTCCACCACCATCGATTGCGCCGCACGCCACGCCATTGCCACCGCTGTCTTGCGATGAGTGATCAGCATTTCGCCACCGCTGCCATGGGCAGCATCACGACCTCTTCGTTACTGTGAAAGGTAAGTACTCCGGACGCGCACGTTCCCATCTCGCATGAA
>JAZKCA010000038.1:0-54538 GCA_040388275.1 Pseudomonadota bacterium | reverse complement strand
AGCCGCGCAGCGGCTGAGCCCGTGTCGTAATGGGGGACCTGACCCCGGGTCTCTTTTAGAGCCCCCGCCCCAACGGCGCCCCCGGTTTTCCGCTACACTTGCGGGTACAGCAATAGATTTTGAGAACACCGCCATGCCGTCCACCCCGAACGAAGACCTGTTGGATTACACCACCTCCTGCCTGCTCCCTACCCCTTGGGCGCAGTTCACGCTGCATGCCTTCGTCGAGCATGCGACCGGCAAGGAACACCTGGCGATGACCCTGGGCGACATCGGCAACGGCGAACCGGTACTGGCGCGCGTGCACTCCGAATGCCTGACCGGCGACGTGCTTTTTTCGCAACGCTGCGATTGCGGCGCCCAGCTCGAAGGCGCGCTCAAGAAAATCGCCGATGAAGGGCGCGGCATCCTGCTGTACCTGCGCCAGGAAGGCCGTGGCATCGGCCTGGTCAACAAGATCCGCGCCTACCGCTTGCAGGAAGCCGGCGCCGACACGGTGGAAGCGAACTTGGCCCTGGGATTCCACGCCGACGCCCGCAATTACGAATTGTGCCAGCCGATGTTCGCCCAGTTCGGCATCACCTCGCTGCGCCTGATGACCAACAACCCCCGCAAGATCGACGCCATGGAAAAAATGGGCGTCAAGGTCAGCGAGCGCGTGCCGCTGCTGGTCAACCGCAATGCCTTCAATACCGCCTACCTCGACACCAAGGCCGCCAAGCTCGGCCATATGATGAAACCGCTGGCCGAAGCCGTCGCACAAGACGGCGAACTGTAGTTCTCAAAATCCGGTAAGCTATTGGCAAGAGAGAATCATCTTGCCAAGGGCGTCAATGAAATTTGTTCAGATCGCAGTGCTGTGTTCCTGCCTGGTAGGCGCCGCCGCACTGGGCCAGGCCGGATCGGCCAAAAACCCTCCCCCAAAAGCTGTTCCCGCACCCGCCCCAGGTCCTGTATTGCCAGCCGTGCCGCCGCCTGCGGTGCCGCCCACGCCCGAAGAAGACACCGCCCTGCCGCCGCCGTCGTCGGCCGCGCAAAAGCTGTATTCCGCCGCCAAGGCCGACCTGCTCCAGATCCGCATGCTGCTCAAGAACGGGCGCAGCCAGTCGAGCGTGGGCTCGGGCTTCATGGTCGGCACCAGCAACCTGGTGCTGACCAACTACCACGTGGTCTCGCAGATGGCGATCGACCCTGACGTGTATGTCGGCGAATTCGTCGACACCGACGGCAAGAGCGGCCCGGTCGAATTGCTGGCGGTCGACGTGCTGCACGACCTGGCGGTGGTGCGCATCAAGAACCGCATGGGCACCGGCTTTTTCGAAGTGCCCGAGCGCGCCGTCAAGCTGACCCAGGGCCAGTACCTGTACTCGCTGGGCAATCCGCTCGACCTGGGCTTTGCGATTTCCGAAGGCTCGTACAACGGCATCGTCTCGCGCAGCTTTTACGACCAGCTGATGTTCACCGGTCCGATCAACTCGGGCATGAGCGGCGGGCCAAGCGTCACGGTGGCGGGCGAAGTCGCCGGCGTCAATGTATCGAAGCGGCGCGACGGTGAACTGGTCAGCTTCCTGGTGCCGATCCGCTACGCGCAGGAGCTGCTCAAGAAAGTGGCCACCCAGAAGGCGCCGCCCAAGGACTTCAATCCTTTGATCGGCGAGCAGCTGCTGGCGCACCAGCGCGCCATGATCGACCGCCTGCTCGATTCGCCGCTCGACCTGAAAAGCATGGGGCCCTACGTGGTGCCGGTGCGCGAATCGGACCAGGTGCGCTGCTGGGGGCGTTCCAGCGTCAAGGAAGGCGCCATCTTCACCGCCGACACCATGGCCTGCGCGATGGAATCGGCGATCTTCGTATCCGAGTCGCAGCAGACCGGGCATGTATCCATGACCCACCAGTACGTGCGTTCGGCCAGCCTTGACCCGGTCCGCTTCGCCATGCTGGCCAGCACCCTGTTCGAGGCCGACAACCTGGGCACCAACAAGGATACGCGCCTCACTGGCCCCATCTGCACCGAGAAATTCGTCAAGACCAAGACGCTGCCGCTGCGCGCCGTGACCTGCGTGCGCGCCTACCGCAAGTTCGCGGGACTGTACAACTTCACCTTGCTCACGGCCAGCACCGACGGCGCCCAGGCCAGCTTGCAAAGCCGCCTGGATGTCTCCGGCGTGTCGTTCGAGAACGGCATGCGCAGCACACGCGCCTTCCTCGAAGCGCTCGGCCACGGGAGCCGCAAATGAGCGCCCCCTACTTCATCGAAACGCTGGCCCGCAATGGCGACGTGCTGCACCGGCACCAGGTCAATACGCTGCCGATCCGCCTGGGGCGGGGCTACGACAACGACTTCATCCTCGACGATACCTTCGCCGCGCCGCGCCACGCCGTCATCGACGCGGACGAGCAAGGCCGCCTGTTCCTGCGCGACTTGGGCAGCAAGAACGGCGTGGTCCACCGCGGCAAGCGGCACACCAGCCTGAACATCGATGGCGACACCGTCATTCGCATCGGCCACACGACCTTGCGCGTGCGCTCGGCCGACTATGCCGTGGAGCCCGAACTGCTGGACCGCACCAGGCATGGATGGGAAGGGGCGCTGCCGGGCCTCGTTGGCGTGGTGCTCATTGCCCTGTGTGCGATTTTTGCCATCTGGCTGAAGGACACGCAAACGTTCCAGCTGGTGCGCTACCTGCAGGCCGTGGCGTATGTGGTAGCCGCAGGCCTGGTGTGGGCCGGCGCATGGGCGTTCGGCAACCGGCTGTTCGGACGCCAGGCACGGCTGGGACGCCACCTGTTCATATTTGGATCCGCGCTCGCGGTCTACGCGCTGGTCAAGGTGGGTTCGAGCGCGGCCGCGTATGCGTTCTCGCTTGAATCGCTGACCCGCTACAGCTCGCACATGGCGATCCTGATCGCGGCCGGCATGGTGTTCTATCACCTGACCACCGTGAAGCCGCACAACACGCGGCGCTTTGCCATCACCTGCATGGTGCTGGCCTTGCTGGGCTCGGGACTGACTCTGCTGACCAACGAGCAGCGCACCGGGCGCCTGGCCGACAGCCCGTACATGTCGGTGGTGCTGCAACCGTCGATGCGGGTGAGCCCTGACCACACGGTGGACGAATTCATGGCCGACGTAAACGCACTCAAGGCGAAAGCCGATGACGAGCGCACCAAGCGGGTCAAGGATAGCGGCGGCGCTGATGATTGAGGCGGCACTCAAGGGTTTTTTCTCATCCCTGCTGGCGGCCTGTATCACATCACCCGCCCATGCAGCGCAGGAGTTTTCAACGAAAAAATGCGCCAGATTCGGCCAGCCTGAATTTGTCTACTCGTCCGGCGACAGCACGATCATCGACACCGATACACTATGGTTTGCGTCGACCCTGGAGGGCATGTGCGCTTCCGGATCGCGCTTCAAGGCGGGGCAGACGCTGTTGATCGGCCCCGTGGCCCTGAAGATGGAGGCGGCCGAAGGCAAGCGCCTTCGGCTGTTCGAACCCGACATGAAGTCGATGCCATTCAATTATGTGGACTCGGTGGCGCGCACGCTCATGCTCGTGCGCCGGCAACGCGAAACAGCGGTCAGCCTTGGCGTCGTCAAGGACATCTCTTTCGCACCGCTGCACCAGCCATTGCTGATGACGCGCGATGCGCTCAGCGCGAAGTTCATCCTGATGATACGCAGTCACGAATCCGGCGGAACCGGATGGGTGCTCTCGGATGCGCAGGGCAAGAAGAGTCTGGAGGATGAGGAACTTCAGGCGATGTCCGTGTATGAAGCGGCGCTCGCGCGACCGGAGATACTCGACTTTCTCGCCCTCCCCGACAGTGTCACGGTCGCCGTGGGCAGCCGCAAGGAATTTGTCATTACCAAGGATGGCATCGTCGTTGAGCCTGCGAAAGATAGCTATCTTGACCTGTTGCGCAAGTGAGGCTCCGCCCCTGCCCTTTTGCAATGGTTGGTAAATGTGCCATACCAAATGAAATATTGGCCGAGAGTAACGCCAGCATAGACCCGTGGCCCACGGCAGCGGCAATCTGCATCAGGATTTGAACGGCTGCATCGCCGAAGCTGCCCTGAAACTGCTCAACGATCCCCAGGTCATCGCCTACCTGGCCGAGTAAGCCCCGAGACTGGCAGATACGCGTGCTCACTTCACGATGCTGTTCGCGGCCACGGGATGCAAAGTCTCATGCCGCGCCAGCATCGCCGCGAACTGTGCGATGCGCCGCGCGCGCGTCTCTGCCTTCTTGGCCGTCATGATCCGAAACAGCACCGCATAGCGGTTTTGCGAATTGAGCGTCGCAAAAAACTCGGCCGCGCCAGGATTGGCGTCGAACGCGGCCTGCAGATCGGGCGGCACGGTGGCCACGCTCACCCCATCGTAAGCCGCCTCCCAGCGCCCATCCCGCTGCGCCCGTTCGACTTCGGCCAGCCCGCTCGGCTGCATCTTTCCTTCTTCGATATAGCGCAGCGCCTTGTCGCGGTTGATCTTCGACCAGATGCTGCGCGCGCGCCGCGGCGTCCAGCGCTGGCGGAAATAGAACGCGTCTTCGGCTTTCTTGAGGCCGTCGATCCAGCCAAAGCACAGCGCCACCTCCAGCGCCTCCTGGTAGGACACGGTGGGCAGCGGCGCCCCTTTCTTGGCATGCCGCAGCCACACGCCGTCGCTGCGGCCGTGGTGTTCGGACAACCACTGCGCAAACTCGGCTTGCGACCCGAAGCTTAGGACTTCCTCTTCTGCCTTCATCCGCGCCTCTGATTTCTTTGACATCGTTGCAGGAATACGCAATCATCTGCGCTTCGCCAATTGTATCGTCCACCAAGCGCCATGTCATCGAACCGCACCCGCATCATCATTGGCGTCGCCTGGCTCTTGCTGTGGTCGATGATGGTCGCGACCGCGGTGCAGGACTACGCGCGCGATGAAGGCCGTGCCTACTGGCAGCCGGTGCTGTGGGAGACCTCCTCCATGGTGACGATCACGCTGCTGCTCGGCATCCAGCTGTATTTCACGCGGGCTTACGACAAGCTGCTGGCCCGTCCGGCGCGCTGGTTCGCGCTGCAGGCCATGTGGCTTCCGCTATACTGGATTGCGTTCACGCCGATCGCCTTCGGCATCCGCCATGCCGTGTACGCGCTTGCCGGCCAGGTGTATGAGCACGAACCCTGGGGCGAAGTCATCGTCTATGAAGCGATCAAGCTGTCGGTCTTCCTGGGCTTGTTCTACATCGCGCGCTTCGGGATTCTGTCGTACCAGGAGCTGATCGAGGAAAAAGTGCGCGTCGAGAAGGCCAACGCCCTGCTGCGCCAGGCCCAGTTGCAGCGCCTGGCCCAGCAGATGCAGCCGCATTTCCTGTTCAATGCGCTCAACACCATTTCGTCGCTGATGCACAGCGACGTCCACAAGGCCGATGCGATCCTGATCCAGCTGGCCGACGTGCTGCGTACCACGCTTGACGTCGGCGACCTGCACGAAGCGCCGCTGGCGACCGAGCTGCGGCTGGCCCAGGGCTATGCGCGCGTGATGCAGGAGCGTTATGCGGACCGGGTGGAAATCGCATGGCACATCGACGAGGACACCCTGGCCTGCACCCTGCCGGTGATGAGCATCCAGCCGCTGCTGGAGAACATCTTCAAGCACACGGTGGAAAAGCGCCGCAAGCTGACCCGGATCGCGGTGTCCGCCAGCCGCAGCGACGGCCAGCTGCTAGTCAGCATGGCCGACGACACCGGCACGCTCGACTTGTCATCCACGCCCGGCATCGGCCTGGCCAACCTGCGCGAGCGGCTCGCCGTGCGCTACGGGGAGCGTGGCAGCCTGACGCTGAAGCAGCTTGCACCGGCTGGCGTGCGCGCGGAAATGAGGCTGCCATGCGGGTCCTGATCGTTGACGACGAGCGCCCGGCGCGCGACAAGCTGCACCGGCTATTGGAGCAGGAAGCCGACATCACGGCACTGGCCGAAGCGCGCGACGGTGTTGAAGCGCTCGAACAAATCGCGGCATTCAAGCCCGACGTGGTGTTCCTCGACATTCAGATGCCGGAAATAAGCGGCATCGAGCTGGCCGCCTCCCTGCCCGCGCCGGCCCCGCTGATCGTGTTCGCCACCGCGTTCGACCAGTACGCGATCAGCGCCTTCGACGCCAACGCCATCGACTATTTGCTCAAGCCGTACGACCAGGCCAGGCTGCAGCGTGCGCTGGCGCGGGTGCGCGAGCGGCTCAAGGCGCCCCAGCCTGCGCCGGCCTTCGACAGCGGGCACGAGGTGCGCCAGCTGCTCATTTCCGATCGCGGCGTCACGCGTGTGATCAAGGTCGACCTGGTGCAGTGGATCGAAACTGCCGACAACTACGTGGTCCTGCATACCGCGGCCGAGCAGCCGCTGATGCGCCAGACCCTGGCCGGGTTGCTCGACAAGCTGGGCCCGCGCTTCATGCGCTGCCACCGTCGCGCCGCCGTGCAGCTGGACTGGATCGAGAGCGTCGTCGCGCTCGACAAGGGCGACTGCGAGCTGGTGCTGCGCGGCGGAGCCCGGGTGCCGTGCAGCCGCCAGTACAAGGCCGCCGTCATCGACAAATTGTAGCCAGCGCCGGTTCGCCCCACCGGCATCCCGCTTCGCCACATCCGGCTGGCCTGCAGGCCGCTGCCGCCTTATGCTCGAATTGTCATCCACTTTACGGCGCCACCACCATGAACCACCCCGCTTCCCCCCGCCTGTATTTTATCGACTGGGTACGCATCATCGCCTTCATGCTGCTCATCGTTTATCACGTCGGCATGTATTACGTGACCGATGACTGGCACGTCAAGAGCCCGAATACCAGCAACGCCATCGAGCCCTTCATGCTGATGTCGTCGCCCTGGCGACTTGGCCTGCTGTTCCTGATTTCGGGCGTGGCGTCGAGCTTCATGCTGGCCAAGATCGACGCCGGACGCTTCATGCGCCAGCGCAGCGTGCGCCTGCTGGTGCCGCTGGTGTTCGGCATGCTCGTGATCGTACCGCCGCAGCCGTATTTCGAAGTGATCGAAAAAGTGGCCTACCAGGGCAGCTACCTGGACTTCATGCGTCTGTACGTGAGCGGCTATGGCGATTTTTGCCGCAAGTCCGACTGCCTCGACCTGCCGACCTGGAACCACCTGTGGTTCGTGGCCTACCTGTGGGTCTATACCCTGTTGCTCGGTTCGCTGGTACTGATGCTCGGCGCGCGTTTCGATAAGCTGTCACAGAAAGTCGTCTCCTTCCTCACGGGGTGGAAGCTGATCGTACTGCCGGTAGCGGTGCTGGGCACGGTGCGAATCCTGCTGCTGACAGCCTTCCCGACCACGCATGACCTGGTCAACGACTGGTACAACCATGCGCAGTATGTGCCGCTGTTCCTGTTGGGGGCCATGCTGGCCCGCCAGGCCAGCGTGTGGCAGCGCATGGATGCGGTGCGCTGGACCGCGCTGGCCCTCGCCTTTAGCTGCTGGGGCGCGATGGTCATCTTTTATGCCTTGCCCGAGACGGTGTCCACGCACCCGGATTTCCACATGTGGCGCATGCTGATGCGCGTTGTGTATGCACTGTGCGCCTGGAGCGCGATGATCGCGGCCTGCGGCTTTGCACATCGCCACCTGAACGCCGACAGCCCGGCGCGGCGTTACCTGACCGAGGCGGTGTTTCCCGTGTACATCTTGCACCAGAGCCTGATTGTGTCGATGGCACATGTGATCAAGCCATCGAAGCTTGCGCCAATCCCGGAAGGATTGATCCTGATGGGGCTGACCCTGTGCATCAGCCTGGGGATCTTTGAAGTGGTCAGGCGGGTCACGGTACTGCGGCCATTGTTTGGACTGGGCAAAGCAAAAATGCCGCCCGATTCACACCGGACGGCACTCGTTCCTACGGCAAGCCCGGCTTAGGTGTTCTTGCTCGAGCCTGCGGAAGTGCTGCGGCCGCTGGCGGAGCCGGCGGTGCTGCCAGCGGTGCCGCTGCTGGCCGAGCTGCCTTGCATGCTGCCGCTCAAGTCGCTCTGGCTGCCGCCTGCCGAGCTGCCCTGGGCGCTGCCGCCCTGGCCGCTTTGCATGCTGGCGCCGCTACGTTCGCCAGCGCCGTTGCTGCGGCCGTAGGCCTGGATGAACGGGTCGCTGAACTTCTTCATCGTTTCTTGCTGGTTGCGCATGCTGCGCTCGGTTTCTTCGGAAGCGACACGCTGCACTTCATCGGCCAGGGCCTTTGCAGTGCGGGTGGTTTCCTGGACATGCTGCTCGGCTACACGGGCCAGCTGCACCTGGGCATCTGCGGCAACGCGCGAAATATGCTGCTGGTAAGCGCGCAGTTTTTCCGTGGCAGGCTGGGCCCGCGAAGCGGCGGCGCTGATCACGTCGGTCTGGCGGTCAGCGGTCAGCAACTGCTGGCTGGTTTGGGTAGCTTCTTCCAGCATGGTCTGGGTCAGCTGGATATTCAGGTCGCACAACTGTTGAAACGACTGGAACAGCGACTTGGACATGTCGTTGATGAACGACACTTGTGCGTCAATGTGTGTGCGCACAGCAGGAGTAACGGATTGGGAATAAGGAAACATGAGCACCTCTATGTAAAATTCATGAAATGGAATGCAATTCGGGGACAGCTGGGCTAAATGCCGCCAACTGCGCCGCCGCTGCGAGTGCGTGGTGAACACTTGCTTGTCGTGGACTTCGCGAACCCGACAGCAGTCGTTCAGCACAAGTGACAAGGCTAGGTTGTTGGGTCAGTCTGCGTTTGATTTGGATCAAACGTGTTGAAGTCGATAACAGCTTTTTTTGCAGCGCACCAAAATCGCGCGACTTTTGGCGCGAAAGAGACCCTGCTTGCATGAAAATGCCGTTGGTGCAGCGCGCCAGAGCTACTGACTAGTGGCAGCCGGGCCCTTCAATTCGATCACATTCCCCTCGGGATCGCTCAGGTAGATCGACGGCCCCGCGCCCTCGGCCCCGTAGCGTGACTCCACCGGTCCAGCCGTGACGTTGAAAGCGGCCAGGTGCGCGCGGATGCCGGCTTCGTCGAATGGTTCGACCCGAAAACACAGGTGGTCCATATTCCGCCCCTGCGCTCCCGGCGCCGCACCGCCCATGCGGCCAAGCTTGCCATCCACCGGCACCAGGTCAAGCAGGCAACTGCCTGCGCGCAATTGCACGAGGCCTATTTCGTCCTGGCGGCGCTCGAGCGTGCAGCCCAACACCGCGCAATAAAAGGCAATCATGTCCTCAAGCTGGCTGACCCGCAGCACAACGTGGTCGATCTGGCGAATCTGGATCATGGGAGTCTCCTTGTGGAATACGCAATCATAACGATTGCGCCATGAAACTGCAGTTGAGGGAGCGAATTTAACCGTCTGTCGCCTTTTGCCAGCCAGCGGCCACCACGGCAGTTAGTATGTAAAGATCGAAACTTATTTTAGGCAACTATGACGGACCACGTCATCCACATGCACGACGTACACAAGGCCTTTGGCCAGCACCAGGTCATCGACGGGCTCAGCCTTGACGTGCCGGCGCAGAGCATTTTCGCCTTCCTTGGCAATAACGGCGAGGGAAAATCGACCGTCATCCGCATGATTACCGGCCTGCTGCGCGCCGACAGCGGCGAGATCACCGTGCTCGGTCTGGACGTGCGCCGCGAGCGCAAAGCCATCCTGGCGCAGATCGGCACCATCGTCGACGCGCCCAGCCTGTATCCGAATCTGAACGCCACCGAGTTCCTGCGCATCGGCTGCATCATCAAGGAGTTGCCGCGCACCGAGATTGGCCGCGTGCTCGACCTGGTCGGTTTGAACGGCACGGGCGGACGCCTGGTCGGCAAATTCTCGCTGGGCATGAAGCAGCGCCTGGCGATCGCGCATGCGCTGCTGGGCGCGCCGCGGCTGCTGATCCTCGACGAGCCGACCAATGGCCTCGACCCGGAAGGCATGCGCGACATTCGCACGCTGCTCAAATCCCTGCCCGGCCTAGCCGGGACCAGCGTCTTCGTCTCCAGCCACAATCTGGACGAGGTCGAGAAGATGGCCTCGCACATGGCCGTGCTCAAGGGCGGCAAGATCCGCATGCAGGCGCCCATCGCCGAGCTGCTGGCCAGGCAGGCCGGCGCGCTCGCGCTCGAGGTTGGCGACGCGGTGCGCGCCGAGCAGTTGCTCAATGGCGCCGCCTACCAGGTCGAACGAACCGGCGACGGCCAGCTCAAGGTATCTGTTGAGCGGCACCATGCAGACCGCGTGCATGCGCTGCTGGTGCATGCCGGGGTCAAGCTGTATCAATCGGTGTACCACACGCCGTCACTCGAACAATGGTTTTTGGAGGAGCCACATGGGCAAGCTGCTGCTGGTTGAATTACTGAAGATCCGGCGCTCGCTGTCGCTGCTGATGATGTTTGCACTTCCGTTGATGGTGGTCGCACTCGTCACCATGGTCATGGTCAAGCAGAATGCGATGGCCGCAATCGGCCCGAAGCAATGGTATATGTATTTCTGGGCGCCCGTGACAGGGATGTGGTGCTACTTCATGCTGCCGCTGTACATCGCGCTGGTGACAGGACTGCTCAACGGCCATGAACACAAGAACCAGACCTGGCGCCTGATGCTCGCCTTGCCGGTGTCGCAGGTACAGCTGTTCCTGGTCAAGGCATTCCTGGCATGGCTGTTCGTACTGGGCGCCACGGCAGTGCTGGCCGCTGGCGGGCTGCTGGTGGCTGGCGGCATGGTGCTGGCGGGGGCCAGCGCCGACGGCGCATTCACCTTCCCCCTGCTGCCGGCATTCGGCAAGGTGGCGCTGACTTGTTTGCCGGTGCTGGCGATCCAGCACGCGGTGAGCTGGCGCTACCAGAACCTGGTGCTGCCGCTCGCAATCGGCGTGATCGCCACGATGGGAATCACGCAGATCGGCAGCTCCAAGGAGTGGGTGTGGTACCCGTGGACCTATTCGATGATGGCCGTGCACGGCAGCGAAGTCGCCAAACAGGACCATGCGCTGATGCTCTCGGCAATCGTGGGCATGGCCCTGCTGGGCGTCACCGCATGGTTTTTGGGCCGCCGCGAAGTGGAGACCTGATCCTCAGTCGGCGTGGCGTTCGACCCACGTGGCGAACGCATCGACGAACTTTTGCAGGAAGGCCTTGGTGCTGTCCTCCTTCAGGTTGTCGCCGTCGAACAGCTTGCCGGCATTGCCGATGTAGGCTTCCGGCTGCTGCATGGTGGGCATGTCGAGGAACACCAGCGACTGGCGCAAGTGATGGTTGGCCCCGAACGCACCCGAGGCGCCCGGCGACACGCTGATCACCGCGCACGGCTTGCCGCTCCAGGCGCTCTGGCCGTAGGGACGCGAACCGACGTCGATGGCGTTCTTGAGAACACCCGGCACCGAGCGGTTGTATTCCGGCGTGCAGAACAGGACGCCGTCGAAGCTCTTGATCCGTTCGCGGAATTCACCGTAGGTGGCCGGCGGTGCAGCGTCGTCGTCCTGGTTGTACAGGGCAAGCTGGCCGATCTCGACGATCTCCATGTCCAGCGTGGACGGGGCCAGCAGCATGAGGGTCTTGGCAACCTTGCGGTTGAAAGACTCCTTGCGCAGACTGCCTACAATAACAGCGATTTTTCTCGTAGCCATGGCATTCCTTTTCGAGGGGTGGTCAGCATCAAATAGTAGCAATTTTTGCATCGCCGCGCTTTTCTGCCGAACACCCCCTCCCCGCTAGTAGCCGACGGTAAAGCGCTGGCGCGGGTGGGCCGGCCGCTCAAGCTCGTCGACCAGGGCCAGCGCGAAGTCCTCGACCGAGATCTGGCTGCCGCCGTCGGCGGTGGTCAGCAACTGGTCCAGGCTGGAGCGGAAGCTGCCGGTGCGCTGGCCCGGCGCGATCATGGCCGACGGGCTCAGCATGGTCCAGTTCAGCGACGCTTCCTTGCGCAGCAGCTGCAGCGCCTGGCGCGCGCCCTCCGCGCTGGCCTTGTACTGCGCCGGGAAACCGGGCGTGTCGATCAGTTGCACCCCGGGCGCCACTTCCAGCGAGCCTGCCCCGCCCACCACCAGCAAGCGCGGCGCCCGCGCCTCCTTGGCGGCGGTGATGATGTTGCCGGTGCCGGCCACGAAGTAGTCGAGGATGTCGGCCTGGGCATGCCCGCTGAAGGCCGATACCACCACGTCGGCGCCGGCCAGCTGCGCGCTCAGTCTGGCGACGTCATTGACGTCGGCAGCGAGCGCGGTCACGCGCTCGTGCGCTGCCAGGCGCTCGGGCCGGGTGACCAGTGCCGTCACGTGGTGGCCGCGCGCGAGCGCTTCGTTCAATACTGCCGTGCCGATAAAGCCGCTCGCGCCGATGAGGGTGATGTTCATGTGCTGCTCCTGAATGTGTTTGGGTGAAGAGAATCATGACATTGGCGATTGATAAGATAAACAGCAATATCGGTAATTCATTGTTCTGATATTCTTATCAAATGACGACACTCGACCACATCGACCTGAACTCGCTGACCGTCTTCGACGCTGTCGTGGAGGCAGGCAGCTTCACCGGCGCCGCCGACCGGCTGGGCGTGGCCAAGGCCAGGGTCAGCGTGCAGATTGCCAGGCTTGAGCGCCAGCTTGGCCTGCAGCTGTTTACCCGCACCACGCGCCAGGTAGCCCTGACCGACCCCGGCCGCCTTTTGCACGGGCAGTGCCAGCCGCTGCTGCGCGGCCTGTCCGAAGCGCTGGCCGAAGCGGGCAACGACCAGGGTGAATTGTCCGGCATGCTGCGCGTGTCCACCACGGCGCTGCAGGCCACCCATTCGATCGGTCCGGCGCTGGTGGAGTTTGCCGCCGCCCATCCGCGCCTGCACGTGGACCTGCGCACGGGCGACCGCGTGGCCGACATGGTCGCCGAGGGGATCGACCTGTCGTTTCGCATGGGCTGGCTGCGCGACTCGACCCAGCGCGCCATCAAGCTGGCCGAGTTTTCGCAGTTTGTGGTGGCGTCGCCCGCTTACCTGAAGCGGCGCGGCAGCCCCAAACGGCCGGAACATATGGCGCAGCATGACTGGGTGGCGCTGTCGCTGCTGCCTACCCCGCTCACATGGAAGTTCAGCCACGCGGACGGCAAGGATGTGGTGGTCCATATGACGTCGCGCATGGAGGTCGATTCGCCAAGCACCTTGCTGGCGTTGGTGGAAAACGGTGCGGGCTTGTCGGCGCTGGAGACATTGACGGTGCAGGCGTCGCTGGACGCGGGCCGGCTGGTGAAGGTGCTGCCGAAGTGGACGCTGCCCGATGGCGGCGTGTATGCGGTGCTACCGCCGGGACGGCATGTACCGGCCAAGGTACGGGCCTTCATCGACTTCTACAAGGCGTATCTGGCGATTCATAGTCGACAGTCATAGACGGTGAGTTATATACACCGTTGAATCAATCCAGCCTTCTGCAGAGTCGTTAGTGACAGTTGGGTTTTCAAGATTTGATGATGTGTTGGGTCTGCTTTCTTCTAGTGAAAAGCCGGTGTAATCCCCATCCCACAAATCACTTCCAAAGGTAAATATTTCGAGGACAATAGCATGGTCCGGCCCGAGAAATAGCAGTGCGTTCATTCCCGGCTAAGCACGTGGAGCACGGGTATTAATGGGCGCAGAAAGGGTGATGCGTCAGCCATTCGTTCAAGAATCGCCGTTTCAAATTCATTGGGCTTGAGTTGGCCTGGTTTCACGAGATTGTCCCAAAGTTGAGCACATCATCCGTGCGCAGGCGGGGGTCCACTGCCGGCGTGCGTCAGTGCATTTCAAATCCGGCCGCGTCGAAACTCCAGCAGGAATTTCTTCGCCTGCGCCGCGCTCAGCACCACCACCGGATCACCATGGTACACGTAAAGGAACGGCGTGCCACCCAGCCGGTCGGTCAGCTTGGCCGAGACCAGAAAACGCGTGCCCGCCGGATAGCGGGCCGGGTCGCGCAGGCTTAGTGCGCACTGCACCGCCAGCGTGGGCGCAAACGCCTGCCCTGCCATCGGCTGGATGCGCAGCGCGCCGGTGCGCCGGTCAACGACCGATTCGACGGCCACGTCGCGGTAGGCGTAGATATCGCGCGCCATCGCTCAGGCCTTCGCCATGGCCGCCGGAGCACGCACAACGTGCGCCTCGCGGATCGGCAGGTTGATCAGCGCCGCACCGATGGCCAGTGCAATGTCGGCGTACCACATCCAGGTGTAGTCGCCGTAGGTAACGAAGGACAAGCCGCCCAGCCAGGCCCCGAAGAAGGCGCCGGTCTGATGCGACAGCAAGGTCAGGCCGAACAGCGTCGACAGATAGCGCATGCCGAACAATTTACCCACCAGGCCTGCGGTTGGCGGCACTGTGGCCAGCCAGGTAAAACCGAGCGCACCGGCGAAGATATAAAAGGTCATCGGGGTCTTCGGCGCCAGCAGGTAAGCGATGATGATGACCGCGCGCGACGCATACATCAGCGCCAGCAGCGACTTCATGCGGTAGCGGGTCGACAGCGCCCCGGCGGTCAGGCTGCCTGCGATGTTGAATAGCCCGATCAGCGCCAGCGCGGTGGCTGACACACCAGGCGCCAGGTTGCACAAGGCGACTTCGCCCGGCAAGTGCGTGACCAGGAAGGCGATATGAAAGCCGCAGGTGAAAAAGCCGGCGTGCAGAAACAGGTAGCTTGGGTCGCGCAGCGCAATCTTGACCTGCGCGCCAAGCCCGATGCCAGGCGCCTCGGGGGCCTTGGCCGGCGCTGCAGGATCAGCCTTCGCAAGGCCGGCGGAACGGCGCAGCGGCCACGCCAGCGGGATCGTCAGCAGCGTCGTGGCGGCCATGGTCAGCATCGCCGCAACCCAGCCGGCGCCATTGATAATCGCCTGCATCAGCGGGGCGAACACGAACTGACCGAAGGAGCCTCCGGCGTTGATGAAGCCTGCCGCGAACGGCCTGCGTTCAGCCGGCAGGCGCTGCGCGGTCGCGCCGATCAGGATCGAAAAGCTGCCTGCGCCCGCCCCTGCCGCGCTCAACACACCCATGCACATGACCAGGCCCCATTGCGAGCTGGCGAAGGGCGTGAGCGCCGTTCCGGCGGCCAGCATGACCGCGCCAAGGATGATGACCCTGGACGAGCCCCACTTGTCGGCCATGGCGCCAAAAATTGGCTGCGCGGCGCCCCACACGAACTGACCGATCGCCATCGCCAAACTGATCTTGGCGATCCCAAGGCCGGTGGAGGTATTAATCGGCGACATGAACAGGCCGGTGGTCAGGCGCGCTCCCATGGTGATCATCAGGATCGCGGACGCGGCCAGGATCAGCATCCAGGCGGCGCGCGGCGACATGTGGTTGTCAGTGTTCATGGCTGATTTCCTCGAGCAGGGGAGTAAGTTGGGTCATGGTTGCCTCCAGCTGCTGGTGAAGCGCGCGCACGGTGTCGCGGCCCATCAGCTTTTCAAACTCGGATTGCGCGCGGCACCAGGCGACGTAGGCTTGCTTGACCTTGGCGCGACCCGCATCGGTAATGGTGACGATGCGCTGGCGGGCGTCGGCGCCGGCCTTGAGTTCCACCCACCCGGCGTCGATGAGTGGCTTGAGGTTGCGCGTGAGCGTGGTGCGTTCCAGGCCGAGGATGTCAGCCAGGTCGGCCACCGGCAGCGCGGCGCGCGCGGCATTCACCAGCAGGCTGTATTGGGTCGTTTTGAGGCCGACGCTGGCAAGGTGCTGGTCGTACAGCCGCGACATGGCGCGGGTGAGCTTGCGCAGTTTGAAGCAGGTGCAGCCCAGCGGTTTTTCGAGGAGCTCGGTCATGGGGTCCAGTTTATAGGTGCAGATACACCCGTTCGACAAACCGAATTATAGTGCATATACACTTAAATGGTGCAAGCCGTACAAATCAATGCAAGTTCTTTGCAATGGTTTCCCGTTACAATCACCGGGACGGCCTGCGGCGCAGAGCCTGTTCAAAACTTCTATCGATTGGTCGCCATGCCCTCGCGCCTTTGTCCTACCTGTGGAAAGCCCATGTCCGAAAACGTTCCCGCATGCGGAAACTGCGGCGCCACCATGGCATTGCCAGAGGTCAGGCCGGGCGGCTGTATCCGCTCTTCGTCGTGCTCGGCTTCACAATTCTCATTACGACCTTCGTCCCAATTGGCTCGTATGTCGCGCATTTCCTCGGCGGCATGTACGGGCCCGTGTTTGGCAAAGGCCCACCCGTCCTGTTCCACCTGTTCTCGCTGGCCCTCAACTACGCTCCCCTTGGCGTGCTCATTACTCTCCTTCTGCGCAAGTACACAGTGATTGATCGCGTCCCCCGAAAGTACCAGAGCACGGTCTTGTTCGGACTCGGCACCATCCTGATCCTCGCGTATCTTGCGGTACGGCTTCTCGCATCAACGGTCGCGGGAGGCGGAGCTAGCTTTGTTGTCGCAAGTTTTTCCGTCTTTATCGTTTACCCGGCCCTGCTCATGTTGATGATCGGCGCCGTAAAATTTCTGTTTGGCCTAAGCAAGAATACTGAAAAGTTGCCTCCTTAGAAGTCGCCGAATCGATAAATCAACAAATTGACCGGATCCGCGGTAGCTGCACAAGTTGCTTACGTAACAATTGGACGGCATTCTGAACGTCGTTCCTGAGGTGAGACCCTTGCATGAGCAAATTCGACTTCCCCCGACCCTCGCCTTTTTCCTGGTCGCGACACTATTGTCAGGCTGCGCGAACGGTCCAGCCTCCTTGCAAAGAGAAGGCAGGCCCAATGGCAGCATTCGGATCGATGCCAGGCCAGGTGCGTTCGATTTTCTTGATATCACGTTCAGCAGTGGTAAGTGACGATTTATTCTCGATGACAGAACGATTCTCGAACAGCCGATGCCATCGCTGCGAGAGCGATATTCCTTCATTTGCTCATCTGCCGTTTGCACCGCAGCACGCCCAAATGACATTGCGCCACCTCTGGCTCGTCCTGCTGCTGGCATGCACCGGCTGTGCCGGCGTGCCGGACAAGAAGGTGGCCGTGAAACCGGAATGGACTGAATCGTCGCTTCCGGTTTTTCTGACCTCAAGCTTGTCCCGGGAAAGCGTCAACCTGGCGAAAAACGAGATCGTCTTGAAAGGCGCTGTCTTCTGCAAGGCCGCAATGTTTTCCTTGAGCAGAATTGCGCCGGCTATCATCAATGCTGGCTTGAATGGCATTGATGAAATATGGACGACCGACATCTGTGGCGAGCAAAAGTGGCTGGTCGTTCCTGAAGGCCAGGCACAGGCGGTCCCGCGTTGATGCATGTCTCGCTATTGCAGCAGGAGGAAATCGCTGAACTCGATGCGTTCCTCGCTCTGCACGCCCACAGCTCGCTGTATCTGCGCGCGGAGTTACGCCACGCCACCGGCCACAGCAATTTTGCGATCGCGCGCCTGCGGGGCCGGATAGTCGCTACCGCAGCGCAGGTGGCCAGCGGCATGCTTGTGCTTCAAGCGCCTGTGGCCGCTCGTGCGGTGGCCGCGATGGTGCTAAGAAGTACCGGCCGTCGGCTGGCCGGCTTCTTCGGTCCCTTGCATCAGGTGCAGGCCGCCCGGCAAGAGATGGGGCTGGCTGACGTTCCCCTGCTAAAAGATAGCGCCGAGGACCTGTTCGCACTCGCGCTACCTGCGCTGCGCCTGCCGCCGGTGCTTGCGGAAAATCCGGTGCGCTGCCGGGTGGCTGGCGAAGCCGATGTCGAGCTGCTGGTGGCATGGCGCTATGCGTTCCGGCACGCCACCTTGAAGGATGCCGAAGGAGCGCAACTGGAAAGGAAGAGCCGGGCCGATATCGCCGCCCTGCTCCCTTCCGGCTGCCTGTTCCTGCTCGAAGGGCCGGAACCGCTGGCTTGTTGCTCGTTTAACGCACGCCTGCCAGACACAGTTCAAATCGGTAACGTATGGACCCCGCCTCACCTACGTGGCAATGGCTATGGACGAGGCGTGGTCGCTGGCGCGCTCGCCATTGCAAGGGACGCCGGCGTGACGAAAGCAATCCTGTCCACGGGCCGCCAGAACCTTGCAGCGCAGGCTGCCTACCGCGCAATCGGTTTCCAGCTGATCGGCGATTATGCGACCGCGACTATTTCGCCAGAAACCAGGCTGCCTGGCCACTGGCATTCACAGTAACTTACACAAGGAACACATGATTACTGAACTGTTCATCAGCTGGGCCCCAATGATCCTGCTCATCGGCGTATGGATTTACTTCATGCGCCGCAGCGGCGCCATGAAGCAAGGTAACTACCTCGACAACGTCAAGGAATACATGTCGGAACACCTGGCCGAAACCAGGCGCCTGAACGCGAACCTCGAGCGCATCGCCGGCATTTTGGAGAGCCAGAATACGGGCGCAAACGCGAACGAAAAATGACCGTGGTGCGCAGGGCTACGGAGTCGTCCGATTGCTTTCGATGAATTTGTATTCGCCGTTCTTGAGCAAGGCGACATGCACAGTCCAGCCGCCGCGCACCGTCTGGTTATACACCACGGCCTTGTAGCAAGCCGGATAGCGCGTCTGGAAAAAGCCTTGCTTGGTCCTGCACTCCGACGGCGGAGCAGCGGCGATCGCATACACGCCCAGTGGCGTGTTACCGACATCGAATGTTGACTTCGCATCCTTCGCCGTCTTCTTCTCTTCCTGCAGAAACGCCAGGCCGCCCGTTTCGACGCGCCCCTTCACGCGGTAGGCATTTTCCAGCGGCACATTGTCCCCGAGGAAAAACCAGTCCTTGCCCGGATAGCTTTGCATGCGGAAGTCAATTGCCGGGCAGCTCTTGTCTTTAAGCGATTTGGCAACCGCAGTCTTGCGCTGCCCGACCTGGACTTGCGGATTTTTCGGGTCGACCGTAAATTCGTAGAACACGCAGGCGGTGGTGCCGCCACTGTCGGGCTTGGTGACCACTTGTGCGCCTTCGCGCGCGACCGAGCATTTCCTCAGACTGGCGCCAGGCGGCAAATTCACGCGCGCTTTTTTCGCTGCGTCAACAAACAATTCCACCTTGGCCGTCCGGACTTCGCACTCGACTGGCGCTTCGACTGGCAATGCATAAAACATGATCTGACTCCCGTCAATTGTGCGGCGAACCGATCGGACGGATCCGATCGACTATTCGCCAAATGGGCATGATACTCGATTGAGTTGCTTGTATTGAAACCCAAGCCGCCGCTCAGGCCAGCGTGGCGCGGTAAGCCAGGTAATCCTTCGCGGTCTGCTCGGGCGCTTCTGCCATCGGCAGGTGGCCGATGCCGTCCATGAGGATCACTTTTGAATTCGGGAACAGCGCGCGGAAGTCATCCGCGCCGGCCGGACTGAGGATCTCGTCCTCCTTGCCCCACACGATCAGCGCGGGCGTCGGCATCGGCTTGTAGGTCAGTTCCAGCAACGGCGAGTCGCTCAGCTGGCGCATGATGTTGGTGTGCAGTTCGAAGTCGGCCACCGCGCGCAGGCCGAGGGTCACGCGCGCAAAGCCCGGCAGGAACGGCGCCTTGTGGGTGGTGGCGCGGATCGTTTCGTTGAAGTCGCTCACGCGCTTGACCAGCAGCGGATTCTCGCCCGTTTTCTCGTAATTTTTCAGCATCGCCGAACTGTGCGCGCCGGTCGTGCCGGCCGGGTCCAGCAGCCACAGGCTCTGCACCATATGCCCGTAGGGCACCGCGAACTGCGCGGCGATGAAGCCGCCCATCGAGTTGCCGCCCATGTGGCAACGCGCAATGCCAAGCTGGCCCAGGAAAGTGTGGATGCGCCCCACCTGATCGGCCATGCCGTAGCTGGCCTGCGGGTCGCGCGAGGCATCGCCAAAGCCCGGCAGGTCCGGGATCAGCACGCGGTAATGTGGCGTGAGGAAACGCGCGATGCGAGTGAAGTTGTCCTTGTCGCCGCCGAAGCCGTGGATCAGCACCAGGACTTCGCCCGCGCCGCCGTCGAGATAGGGCATGTCCATGCCGTCGACCGTGGCGTGTTTGGTCGCCAGGCCGCTGCGGCGCCGTTCCAGCTTCAGGCCCAGGGCGGTCAGCGCTTGAGGCGCAACAAGGGATGCGAGGAAGGCGGCGACAAGCACCGCCACAAGCACATACACGATCGTCATCCGGTATTCCTGGTCGTTAGCAAACGACCATCATACCAAATTAGCCCGCGGATCAAGCTGGCGTGGAGCGGATCAGCATGCAGATCGCTTCGGCCGCCATGCCTTCTTCGCGGCCAAGGTAGCCCAGCTTTTCGTTGGTCTTGGCCTTGACGTTGACCTGCTGCGGCGACACGCCGATGTCTTCGGCGATACGCGAGACCATCTGCGCGATGTGCGGCGCCATTTTGGGCGCCTGCGCGATGATGGTCGCGTCGATATTGCCGATCGTGTAGCCGGTCGCGATGACGCGGTGCGCCACCTCGCGCAGCAGCGTGCGCGAGTCGGCCCCGGCGAACATGGGGTCGGTGTCCGGGAAGTGCTTGCCGATGTCGCCCAGGCCGGCCGCGCCGAGCATGGCGTCGATGATGGCGTGCAGCAGCACGTCGGCATCGGAGTGGCCGAACAGGCCGGTCTTGTGCGGGATGGTGACCCCGCCGATGATCAGTTTGCGGCCCTCGACGAGGGCGTGGCAGTCGTAGCCGGTGCCAATGCGAAATGGAGGAGTTGGATTGTAGGAAGCCAGTGCCATGATATCGTTCACTATGAGGTTAAGACGCGGCCAGGTACATCTCGGCGATCCGGATGTCGGCGGGCAGCGTTACTTTGAGATTACGGGGATGTCCCTCAACCAGCTTGGGCGACAAGCCCATCGCTTCGACCGCACTGGCGTCATCGGTAATGACGCTGGCGTCGGTGGCGGCTGCGAGCGCGTCGCAAAGCAGCCGATAGCGAAACATTTGAGGGGTCTGCGCCAGCCACAGGCCGTCCCGCGATACCGTGGAGACGGCGCTGCCTGCGCGCTTGACGGTATCGACCACCGGCAGCGCCAACAGGCCGCCGACGGCGTCGCCGCCTATCGTTGTAATGAGTTTTTCTATCAGTGCCGCGTTCAGCCCCGGGCGCGCGGCATCGTGCACCAGCACCCAGTCTTGCGGGTCGAGTATGTCGACAAGCTGGCGCAGCGCGTTCTGCACGGACGCCATGCGGCTGGCGCCGCCGCAGCGCAGCACGGTGACGCCGGCTGCGGGCAAAATCGCGTCGATCTGGTCGTCGTCGGGGCTGACGACAACATACACATGGGTAATGAGATCGCTCGACAGGAAGGCGTCGATGGTGTGGCGCAACATGGGCTTGCCGCCCACGGCCATATATTGCTTGGGGCCGGCCGCGGCCATGCGCGCACCAACCCCGGCGGCCGGTATCAGTGCTGCGTATTGCGGGGCTTGCTGGTTCATCGTAATCATTTGGTTCGATTGACCGGTCCGATAAGTGACTGTACCTCACCTTTGCAAACTCTGCTCAGTCGCGCGTACTCTTCAGGGGTGTCAATTTCAGCCTGCTGCACCTCGACACTGGCCAGTTCCCGCTTCATGTAAGGCATCCAGCCGGTGTCGATTTCACGCTTGAGCGAGGCGTTCGCCTGTCCCGAGCGCGCGTACAAGGGTCGATTGTCGAAGCGCTTGGCAAGCGCCTTGCGCACCGTCCTCTCCACTTTCGGCAAATGGTCGAGGTAAGTCTTGAGGTGACGCATCTCATGCGCAAGAATCTCTTGATAAGCGCACGTCCCGGGCTCAAATTCGCTGCCGACGTAGATCACGATGGGGGTGTAGTACAAGGACACGTCGATTTTGGGGGCCACGCACTCGTAGCCCGACAGCGGATCGCGGATCAATTCGCCCTCGAGGCCGATCGACAGCCGGCCCTGGGCGCGCGTCAGCCCGAGCACATAGGCATTCGCGCCCGCATGGCCCTTGAGCGCGGTCAAGGAGCGGAACGACTGGGTATTGTCGATCGAATAACCGTTCTCCTGGGATGTCAGGACCGTGACGGCGCGCCGCATCGCGTCGTCGCAGCGGGTCTGGAACATCGACGCGGCCGTAGCGCTGCCGCCGCACAGCAAGGCCAGGATGAACAGCAGCGCTTTCATCGCACCCTACCCCAGCTTCCAGGCGCCGGCGTCGAGCTTTTCAAGCCAGAACGCGCCGATGATGGTCTTGACGTCGGTGATCTGGCCGCTGCGCACCATCTCCAGCATCTCGGGCAAAGTGGCGCTGAAGGTCTCGAGGAATTCGCCCTCGTCCAGCTTCGACGGGCCGGCCGTCAGCCCGCGCGCGATGAACAGGTCGAGGTGCTCGTCCGAATAGGCGATCGCATTATGAATGGTGGTGACGAACTGCCAGTCGCTGGCGGTATAGCCGGTTTCCTCCTGCAGCTCGCGCTTGGCGCAGGCCAGGATGTCCTCGCCGGGATCGATTTTGCCGGCCGGGAGTTCGATGAACACGCGACCGAGCGGATAGCGGAACTGGCGCTCGAGCAGCACGCTGCCGTCGTCGAAAATGGCCAGCACCACGACCGCGCCGGGGTGCTTGATGTATTCGCGGAACGTGGCGGCGCCGTCGGGCAGGCTGACCTGGTCGCGCACGACCTTCAGGAAGCCGCCGTCATAGGCGACATCCCCGTCGATCCGGGTTTCTTTGAGCTGCGAATCCATGCGTACTCCAGGTTCAGTGGTTGCCACTAAGTCAAGCGCACGACGCGATGGGGGCACGCTTGGTGGAAGGCGCTGCGCTTTTCCACCCTACAGTCTGAGCACACTGTAGGGTGGAAAAGGCGCAGCCGCCTTCCACCATGCGCCACCAGTACACGTCAAGCAAAAGGGTCAGTGGTGATGCTTGCGCAAATAGCGCAGTACGAATCCGGGAAACGCCAGAACGACAAACAGGGGCACCGTGATCATGTAGAACTCCTTGACCTGGCCGAAGACATTGCCGATCCGGGCTTCGAGCGCATACGCGACCGCACCGGTGACAAAGTATAGAACAAGCAGCTCGAACACGCGCGTCCACCCGTGTTTCCGAGAGCTCTTAAGCGGAATAAACCCGAACAGGGACTCGTTCAGGAAAGGCAGGTTGGCCGCCGCCAGGGCGACGGCGATCAACAGCGAGCTCGATACCGACACATCCATCAGGAGCCGAGAGTCCTGGTCATGGCGTTCATGCAGGCCGTCAGCAGCGGGCCGGCGTAAATACCCAGTGCTACAACGCCGATGCCGTTGATGGTCATCATGGCGCGCATGTCGAGCGGCGCGGCGATGGCGGCCGTTTCGGTCGGCTCGTCGAACCACATCAGCTTGACCACGCGCAGATAGTAGAACGCGCCGATCAGCGAGAACATCACCGCCACCACGGTCAGCCATACGGCGCCGGTCGACAGCACTGCCTGCAGCACCGCGAACTTGGCGGCGAAGCCCATCATCGGCGGCACGCCGGCCAGCGAGAACAGCAGGATCGACATGACGGCCGCAAACCACGGGCTGCGCTTGGACAGGCCCTTGAAGTCGTTCAGTTCTTCCGCTTCGAAGCCGGAACGGGCCAGCATCATGATCAGGCCAAAGGTGCCGACCGTGGTCAGCACGTAGGTAATCGTGTAGTACATTGCCGCGCTGTAGGCCACCGAGACATTGCTCGGATTGCCGTCAACCACGCCGGCCAGCAGGCCAAGCAGCACAAAGCCTACTTGCGCGATGGTCGAATAGGCCAGCATGCGCTTCAAATTGGTCTGGGCGATCGCGGTCAGGTTGCCGATCACGAGCGAAGCCACGGCCAGCACCATCAGCATCTTTTGCCACTCGACGGCCATAGGCTGCAAGCCTTCGACCAGCAGGCGGATGCAGATCGCGAAAGCGGCGATCTTCGGCGCGCCGCCCAGCAGCAGTGTTACCGCCGTAGGCGCGCCCTGGTAGACGTCGGGCACCCACATGTGGAACGGTACCGCGCCCAGCTTGAAAGCCAGTCCGGCAACCACGAACACGATGCCGAACACCAGGATCGTGTGGTTCGATGTGCCCTGCGCCGCAGCCCAGGAAACCGCGGTGATGTCGAGCGAACCGGTGGCGCCGTACAGCATCGATATGCCATACAACAGGAAACCGGAAGCGAGCGCACCAAGGATGAAGTACTTCATCGACGCTTCGGTCGATACCGCATGGTCGCGGCGCAGTGCCACCAGCGCATACAGCGACAGCGACATCAGTTCCAGGCCCAGGTAAATGATCAGCATGTTGTTTGCCGAGATCATGATCATCTGGCCCAGCACCGAAAACAGCGCCAGCACGTAGAATTCGCCGCCCAGGTTACCGGACATCATGCCGCGGTCGGTCACGTAAGTGCGCGAATAAATCAGCGTGATGCCGGTCGCCAGGTAGGTGAACATCTTGAGCAGGTTGGCCATCGGGTCGGACACGAACATATTGTTGAACGTGTAGACCGTGGTGCCGGCCGCATAGTCGACATAGCTCAGATAAGCGCACACCGCCAGCGTGGCCAGCGACATGTAGTACGTCAGCGCGCGCTTCGACTCCGACAGGAACATGTCGATCAGCAGGATCGCCGAGGCGGCGACCAGCAGGCAGATTTCGGCGTAAACCGGGATCAGGTTGGGATTGGTATTTTCGATCATAGTCTGTTTTATTACGGCAGTTTCGACACGGAGACATGCTTGAGCAAGTCTGCGACCGAGGTTTGCATCGTGTCGGTGAACGGCGCAGGATACACACCCATTGCGATCACGGCGATGGCCAGAAGCCCCAGCATCAGGAACTCGCGCTTGTTCAGGTCGACCAGTTCGGCCACGTGCTTGTTGGCGATCGCGCCGAAGACCACGCGCTTGACCATCCACAGCGAATACGCCGCGCCGAAGATCAGCGCCGTGGCGGCCAGCATGCCGATCCAGAAGTTGAATTCGACCGCGCCCAGGATCACCATGAATTCGCCCACGAAGCCGGAGGTCGCCGGCAGGCCGCAGTTAGCCATCGAGAACAGCACGATGAAGGCCGCAAATTTCGGCATGGTGTTGACTACCCCGCCGTAGTCGGCGATCTGGCGCGAGTGCATGCGGTCGTACAGCACGCCGATGCACAGGAACATCGCGCCCGAAATGAAGCCGTGCGAAATCATCTGGACGATGCCGCCCGATACGCCCATCTGGTTGAAGATGAAAAAGCCCAGGGTGACGAAGCCCATGTGCGCGATCGACGAATAGGCGACCAGCTTTTTCATGTCCTTCTGGACCAGCGCAACGAGGCCGATGTAGATCACGGCGATCAGCGACAGGGTGATGATGAACGGCGCCATCGAGTGCGAGGCGTCAGGCGTGATCGGCAGCGAGAACCGCAGGAAGCCGTACGCGCCCAGTTTCAGCATGATCGCCGCCAGCACCGCGGAGCCGCCGGTTGGCGCTTCGACGTGGACGTCGGGCAGCCAGGTGTGGACCGGGAACATCGGCACCTTGACGGCAAACGCGGCCAGGAAGGCGATGAAGATGAAGGTCTGCTCGCGCATCGTCAGCGGCAGCTTGTGCCAGTCGAGGATGTTGAAGCTGCCGCCCGAGGCGTTGTACAGGTAGATGATGGCGACCAGGGTCAGCAAGGAACCCAGGAAGGTGTACAGGAAAAACTTGAACGAGGCGTACACGCGGTTTTCGCCGCCCCAGATACCGATGATGATGAACATCGGGATCAGGGTCGCTTCGAAGAAGAAGTAGAACAGCAGGCCGTCCATGGCGCAGAACACGCCAACCATCAGCCCAGACAGGATCAGGAAGGCGCCCATGTACTGCGCCACGCGCTGTTCGATCACTTCCCATGCCGAGATGACGACGATCACGGTAATGAAGGCCGTCAGCGGTATGAACCACAGCGACAGGCCGTCGACCGCCAGCGAGTAGAAAATATTGAACTGGCCGATCCACGGCACGCTTTCGACGAACTGCATGCCGTGCGCGGCGTTGTCGAAATTGGCGATCAGCGGCAGCGTCACCAGGAAGCTGACGATGGCGCCGAGCAGCGACAGCCAGCGCGTCAGGCCCGGTTTGTCGTCGCGGCCAATGAACAGGATCAGCGCGCCGAAAGCGATCGGCACCCAGATCGCCAGGCTCAGAAAATAAGGAAAAATAGGTTGCATGTTGTCGTTATCTTTGCGTGTCTGATTAATGCCAGAACGGGAGGAATTTATAGACCGGGACGAACCACATCAGCGCGCCGAGCACGCCGATGATCATCACGAACGCGTAATGGTAGATATAGCCGGTCTGCCCGGTGCGCACGATGGACGAGAACCAGCCAACCAGTTTCGCGCTTCCGTTGACGAGCAGGCCGTCGATCAGGCGCTTGTCGCCAAAGTTCCACAGGCCGCCGCCGAGCAGGCGCGCGCCGCCGGCGAACACCACGTCGTTGAACTTGTCCATGTAGTACTTGTTGTCCAGCAGCGTGTGGATCGCCTTGCCCTTGGCGTAGAACCAGGCCGGCACGCGCGGATTGACCATGTAGCAGTAGTAGGCCGAGGCCACGCCGCCGAGCGCAAGCCAGAACGGCAGCGCGGTCAGGCCGTGCAGAACCATCTGCAGCGGACCGTGGAAGTTTTCCTTCAGCTCGGCCATCGCGTGGTGGTTCGGCAGGACCTTGATCACGCCGTCGAAGAAAGTACCGAACAGCATCGGGCCGATGGTCAGGTAACCGATGATGACCGACGGGATCGCCAGCGCGATCAGCGGGAAGGTGACCACCCATGGCGACTCGTGCGGTTTTTCGCCCGGCGCCAGGCCGTGGTGCGCGTGCTCGTCATGCTCGTCGTGGGCATCCGAATCGTGGCCGTGGCTGTGGTGCTGCGGCTTGCCGAAGCGCTCTTCCCCGTGGAATACCAGGAAGTACATGCGGAAGGAGTAGAAGGCGGTGACGAACACGCCGGCCAGCACCGCGAAGTTGGCAAAACCCGAACCCCAGATGTGGGTTGCGTGCACCGCTTCGATGATGCTGTCCTTCGAGTAGAAACCCGAGAAGAACGGCGTGCCGATCAGGGCCAGGGAGCCGAGCAAGGCGGTGATCCAGGTGATCGGCATGTACTTGCGCAGGCCGCCCATGTTGCGGATGTCCTGGTCGTGGTGCATGCCGATGATGACCGAACCGGCGCCGAGGAACAGCAGCGCCTTGAAGAAGGCGTGGGTCATCAGGTGGAACACGGCGATGCCGTAGGCCGACGAACCGAGGGCCACCGTCATGTAGCCAAGCTGCGACAGGGTCGAGTAAGCAACCACGCGCTTGATGTCGTTTTGAATAATACCGAGGAAGCCCATGAACAGCGCCGTGATCGAGCCGATCACCAGCACGAAGGACAGCGCGGTGTCGGACAGTTCGAACAGCGGCGACATGCGCGCCACCATGAAGATGCCGGCCGTGACCATGGTCGCGGCGTGGATCAGGGCCGAGATCGGGGTCGGGCCTTCCATCGAATCAGGCAGCCACACGTGCAGCGGGAACTGGGCCGATTTGCCCATCGCGCCGATGAACAGGCAGATACAGGCAACCGTCAGCAGCATCCAGTCGGTGCCCGGCAAGGTCTTGAATGCCAGGGTGTCGGCTTGCGCGAACACTTCCTGGTAGTTCATGGAGCCGGCATACGCCAGCAGCAGGCCAATGCCCAGGATGAAGCCGAAGTCGCCCACGCGGTTGACCAGGAAAGCCTTCATGTTGGCGAAGATCGCCGTTGGACGGGTGTACCAGAAACCGATCAAGAGGTAGGAGACCAGGCCCACCGCTTCCCAGCCGAAGAACAGCTGCAGGAAGTTGTTCGCCATGACCAGCATCAGCATCGAGAACGTGAACAGCGAGATGTAGGCGAAGAAGCGGTTGTAGCCTTCGTCTTCAGCCATGTAGCCGATGGTGTAGATGTGCACCATCAGCGACACGAAGGTCACCACGCACATCATCATCGCCGACAGCGAATCGATCTGGAAGCCGACTTCCATCTTCAGCGAGCCGACATTCATCCAGGTGTAGATGGTGCCGTTGAAGGTCGCGCCGTCCATCACCGCGAGCAAGGTCTGCACCGACAGGATCAGCGAAATGAGCACGCCAAGGATCGTCACCGTGTGCGACGTCTTGCGGCCGACCATATCGCCGAAGAACTTTGTACCGAACAAGCCTGCGATCACTGCGCCTGCGAGCGGCGCCAGTGGTACGGCAAGAAGGAGGTTAGGGTTAAGAAGTTGCCCCGCCATGTTGAACCTTAATCGTTATGTATTCGAATGTACTTACTGAGTGCCAGGGACTTTAGCCTTTGAGGCGGTCCAGGTCTTCCACATTGATCGTGTCCAGGTTTCGGAACATGACCACCAAAATCGCCAGGCCGATCGCCGATTCGGCGGCCGCCACGGTGAGGATGAAGAAGACGAAGATCTGTCCCCCGGCGTCGCCGAGGTAGTGCGAAAACGCGATGAAGTTCAGGTTCACCGCCAGCAGCATCAGTTCAATGGCCATCAACAGCACGATGACGTTTTTACGGTTCAGGAAAATCCCGACGATCGAGATCGCGAACAGCGCCGCGCCCAGGACCAGGTAGTGTGCGAGCGTTACGTTCATTTGGACTCCTTGCTTGCTGCGTCCTGCGCTTCGGCGGCGGCCAGGGCGGCCGCGGCGTCGATGGCCGGCTGGTCCACCGTCGCCATCTTCACGATGCGCAGGCGGTCGTTGCGCTTGACGCGCACAGCGTCGCCGGCGTTGAAGGCCTTGGTGTCCTTGCGCTTGCGCAACGTCAGCGCCACGGCGGCGATGATCGCCACCAGCAGGATCGCGGCGGCGATCTCGAAACCGTAGATGTACTTGGTGAAGATCAGCAGGCCCAGCTCCTTGGTGCCGCCGATATTGCCGGCTGCCGCAGGGCTGATCTGTTCGTTATGGAAGCCGTGCCACAGCACGCCGGCCATTTCGAGCACGATGACCACGCCAACCACGGTGGCAATCGGCAGGTAGGACCAGAAGCCTTCCCGCATCTTGTCGATATTAATATCGAGCATCATGACCACGAACAGGAACAGCACCATCACGGCGCCGACGTACACGAGCACCAGCACGATGGCCAAAAATTCGGCTTTCAGCAGCATCCAGATACCGGCCGCATTGAAGAACGCCAGCACCAGGAACAGCGCGGCGTGAACCGGGTTCCTGGCGGTGATGACGCGGGTCGCTGCGATCAGCATGATCGCGGCAAACGCGTAGAACAAAAAGTTTTTAAATTCCATAACTAACCCAGAGAACTTGCAGATTAACGGTAAGGAGCGTCAGCCGCGCGCGCGGCGGCGATCTCGCCTTCGTAGCGGTCGCCGACAGCCAGCAGCATCTCTTTGGTGTAATACAAGTCGCCGCGCTTTTCGCCATGGTACTCGAGCACATGGGTCTCGACGATCGAGTCGACCGGGCAGGACTCTTCGCAGAAACCGCAGAAAATGCACTTGGTCAGATCGATGTCGTAGCGCGTGGTACGGCGCGAACCGTCGTCGCGCTGTTCCGATTCGATGGTGATCGCCATCGCCGGGCACACCGCTTCGCACAGCTTGCAGGCGATGCAGCGCTCTTCCCCGTTGGGGTAGCGGCGCAGCGCGTGCAGGCCGCGGAAACGCGGCGACATCGGGGTCTTCTCTTCCGGGTACTGCACAGTGATCTTGCGCGAGAACGCATAGCGTCCCGTCAGCGCAAGGCCCTTGAACAGTTCAACCAGCAGCATGCTGCTGAAAAAGTCTTTAATTTGATTCATTGTTCCTGTTCCTTACTTCCAAATGTTCCAGGACGTCTGCATGAGGCCGGCGACCAGGACCAGCCACACCAGCGTCACCGGGATGAAGATTTTCCAGCCCAGGCGCATGATCTGGTCATAGCGGTAGCGCGGGAAGGTACCGCGCACCCAGATGAACAGCGAGACGATCGCGAAGGCCTTGGCGAACAGCCAGAAGAAGCCCAGGAAACCACCGAGCGTGCCGCCCACTTCGAGGAAGGCAAACGGTGCGTGCCAGCCGCCGAGGAACATGACCGCCGCCAGGGTGCCGATCAGGATCATGTTGGCGTATTCGGCCAGCATGAACATGGCGTACGACATGCCCGAGTATTCGACCATGTGGCCGGCCACGATTTCGGACTCGCCCTCGACGACGTCGAACGGGCTGCGGTTGCACTCGGCCAGGCCGGAGGTCAGGTAGACCACGAACAGCGGCAGCAGCGGCAGCACGTTCCACGACAGGAAGCTCAAGCCGTTCTCAACGCCCCAGCCCTTGTTCTGCATCGCCACGATATCCGAGAAATTCAGGCTGCCCGAAACCATCAGGATCACCACCAGCACGAAGCCGATTGGAATTTCGTAGGAAATCATCTGGGCCGATGCGCGCATCGCACCCATGAAGGAGTACTTCGAGTTTGACGCCCAGCCGGCGATGATGATGCCGTACACCTCGATCGAGGTGATCGCCATCAGCAGCAGCAAGCCCGCGTTGACGTTCGCCAGCGCCAGGCCGGGGCCGAAAGGCACGACCACCCAGGCAGCCAGCGCCGGCATGATCGTCATGATCGGGCCGATGATGAACAGCACCGAGGACGCCTTGGCCGGCACCACGATTTCCTTGAACAGCAGTTTGAGCGCATCGGCGATCGGCTGCAGCAGGCCCATGGGACCGACCCGGTTGGGGCCGATACGAATCTGGATCCAGCCGATCAGCTTGCGCTCCCACAGGGTGGCGTAGGCGACCAGGCCCATGAGCGGCAGCAGCACGCACATGATCTTGGCCATGGTCCAGAACAGCGGCCAGGTGTAGCCGACGTTGGTGGCGCCCCAGGCGTAGACGCTATCAATCATTTCAGGCAGACCCATTAGATCCCCTCCCCTGCTTTTTCAACCGAGACCGCACCGAACATCGCGCCCAGGGTAGCCGTTGCCGGGTGCGCCGAAGCGACACGCACGGTGTTGGCCGGCAGGCGGGCGTCAACGCCGGCCACCAAGATCGCCGAACCGGCGCCCTGCGTTACCAAGACCCTGTCGCCGGCCTTGACACCCAGCTTGTCGGCCAGGGCCGCAGGCAGCTGCACCAGCGGTGCATGCGAGTCGGCCGTGCGGAGAAGCGGCTCCGAACGGCGCGCAATGGCGTCGGCGAAGTAGATCGGCACATCGGTCACGCGTTCGAGCGCGCCAGCGGTGCCGAATGCAGCGCCCTTGGCGGCGATCTTGGCCGTGTTATTCAGTTTGCCCGACAGGTCGGTCACGCCTTTGCCAAACAGCTCGTCGCGGATCGCTTCCGAGGTGTCGTAGTCAAAGCCGGGAACGCCCAGCAGGTTGCCCAGCACGCGCAGCACTTTCCAGGCCGGGCGGGTGTCGCCCAAAGGCTTGACGGTGCCGTTGAAGCTTTGCGCGAGGCCCGTGCAGTTGACGAAGGTGCCCGAGGTTTCGCTAAATGGCGAAATCGGCAGCAGCACGTCGGCGTAGTCGAAACCATGCTGGAAGGCCGACATGACGACCACCATTTCAGCCGCTTTGAGCGCGGCGGTGGCCTGCTGCGGGTTGGCCGCGTCGAGCTCAGGCTCGGCGTTGAGCAGCACGTAGGCTTTCTTCGGCGTGTCGAACAGCGGCTTGGCGTCCTTGGCGATGGCGCCGGCCAGGTAACCGCCAATCGTGTTGGCAGCTTCCGTCAGGTAGCCGAACTTCGCGCCCGTCTGCTCCGCGATCCATTGGGCGGCGGCGTGCAGGCTTGACGCTTGTGGATGGTGAGCTGCGGCGTTACCCAGCAGGACCACGGCAGGAATCGACTCGTCGCCGGTGTTCAGGCTCGCTGCGATTTTGGTGGCGGCGTCGGACGGCTTGTTATCGAAGCCGGCAGGCGCCGTGATGCCCTTGGCCGCGGCAACAGCGGCCACGATGTCGGACAAGGCGGCCAGCCAGTCGCTCGGTGCGGCGACGATCTTGTTGGCGGTCGGGATCAGGAGTTCGTCGTCGGAACCGTGCACGATCGACAGCTTGGCGCCGGCCTTGACGGCGGCGCGCAGGCGCGTGGCGACCAGCGGGTGATCCTTGCGCAGGAACGAGCCGATGACGAGCGCGCGCTTGACGGTCGACAGTTCGGCGATCGACATGCCCAGCCAAGGGGTGACCTGGCCGTCCAGCGCGAAGTCGCTCTGGCGCAGGCGGAAGTCGACGTTCTCGGAACCGAGGCCGCGCATGGCCTTGGCCAGCAGGTGCAGTTCTTCGACCGTGGAATGAGCCGTGCCGATGGCGGCAATGCTGTCGGCGCCATGTTCATGCTTGATGTTGCGCAGGCCGTGGGCCACGTATTCCAGCGCGGTCTGCCAGTCGGTCTCGGCCCACTTGCCGCCCTGCTTGAGCATGGGCTTGGTCAGGCGGGATTCGTTGTCCAGCGCCTCGTACGAGAAGCGGTCCTTGTCCGAGATCCAGCATTCGTTGATGGCATCGTTTTCCAGCGGCAGCACGCGCATGACTTTGCCGCCCTTGACCTGGACGATCAAATTGGTGCCGAGCGAATCGTGCGGCGACACCGACTTGCGGCGCGACAGTTCCCAGGTACGGGCCGAGTAGCGGAAAGGCTTGGAGGTCAGCGCGCCCACCGGGCACAGGTCGATCATATTGCCCGACACTTCGGAGTCGACGGTCTTGCCGACGAAGGAAGTGATTTCGGCGTGTTCGCCACGGCCCAGCATGCCCAGTTCCATCACGCCGGCAACTTCCTGGCCGAAACGTACGCAACGGGTGCAATGGATGCAGCGCGTCATCTCTTGCATCGAGATCAAAGGACCTGCATCCTTTGGCACCACGACGCGCTTTTCTTCTTCGTAGCGCGAGTGCGACTTGCCGTAGCCCACCGCCAGATCCTGGAGCTGGCATTCGCCGCCCTGGTCGCAGATCGGGCAATCGAGCGGATGGTTAATCAGCAGGAATTCCATCACCGACTTCTGCGCCTGAACCGCTTTTTCGCTGTTCGAACGCACGATCATGCCGGCCGAGACAGGCGTGGCGCAAGCGGGCAAAGGCTTGGGCGCCTTTTCCACTTCCACCAGGCACATGCGGCAGTTGGCAGCGATCGACAATTTCTTGTGATAGCAGAAATGCGGGATATAAGTCCCGATCTTGTTAGCTGCGTCCATCACCATCGAACCGGCGGGGACCTCAACTTTTTTACCGTCAATTTCAATTTCAACCATGAGATTTCTCTGGCCTTAGATATAAGCGGGCACGAGGCAATGCTTGTGCTCGATGTGGTATTCAAATTCTTCGCGGAAATTCTTGATCATGGCCCGTACCGGCATCGCCGCCGCATCGCCCAGCGCGCAAATGGTGCGGCCCTGGATGTTGTCGGCGATCGAGTTCAGCATGTCCAGGTCGTCGGCGCGGCCCTGGCCGTGCTCGATGCGGTGGATCATGCGGTACAGCCAGCCCGTGCCTTCGCGGCACGGCGTACACTGGCCGCACGACTCTTCATAGTAGAAGTACGACAGGCGCAGCAGCGACTTGACCATGCAGCGCGTCTCGTCCATGACGATGACCGCGCCCGAGCCCAGCATCGAGCCGGCCTTGGCGATCGAGTCGTAGTCCATGTCGGTGGCCATCATGACTTCACCGGTCAGTACCGGCATCGACGAGCCGCCTGGAATGACTGCCTTGATCTTTTTGCCGTCGCGCATGCCGCCAGCGAGCTTGAGCAGCTCACTGAAAGGCGTGCCCATCGGAACTTCGTAGTTGCCCGGCAATGCCACGTCGCCCGACATCGAAAAGATCTTGGTGCCGCCGTTGTTCGGCTTGCCCAGTTTCGCGTAGGCCTCGCCGCCCATGTTGATTACCCATGGCACCGCAGCGAAGGTTTCGGTGTTGTTGATCGTGGTCGGCTTGCCGTACAGGCCAAAGGACGCAGGGAAAGGCGGCTTGAAGCGCGGCTGGCCCTTCTTGCCTTCGAGCGACTCCAGCAGCGCGGTTTCTTCGCCGCAGATATAGGCGCCGTAGCCGTGGAAAGCGTGCAGCTGGAACGTGAAGTCGCTGCCCAGAATGCGGTCGCCCAGCATGTTGGCGGCGCGCGCTTCTTCCAGCGCTTCTTCAAAGCGGTCGTAGTCGGCGAAAATTTCGCCGTGGATGTAGTTGTAGCCCACGGTGATGCCCATCGCGTAGGCGCCAATGGCCATGCCTTCGATCAGCGCGTGCGGGTTGTAGCGGATGATGTCGCGGTCCTTGAACGTGCCCGGCTCGCCTTCGTCGGTGTTGCAGACGAGGTATTTCTGGCCCGGGAACTGGCGCGGCATGAAGCTCCACTTCAGGCCGGTCGGGAAACCGGCGCCGCCGCGGCCGCGCAGGGACGATGCCTTCAGTTCGGCGATCACCTGTTCAGGCGTAATTTTTTCTTCCAGGATACGGCGCAAGGCGCTGTAGCCGCCGCGCTTGACGTAGTCCTGCAAATGCCAGTTCTTGCCATCGAGGTCGGCAAGGATCAGCGGTGCGATATGGCGATTATGGAGTGATGTCATTTCTTCAGTTCCTCGACCAGGGCGTCGATCTTGTCGTTCGACATCCAGCTGCACATGCGCTTGTTATTGACCAGCATGACGGGTGCGTCGCCGCAGGCGCCCATGCACTCGCCTTCAACCAGGGTGAACTGGCCGTCGGCCGTGGTTTCACGGAAACCGATGCCGAGCTTGGCTTTCAGATGGTGCGCTGCCTTCTCGCCGCCGGACAATTGGCATGGCAAATTGGTGCAGACCGAAATCTTGAACTTGCCGACCGGTTTGGTGTTGTACATATTGTAGAAAGTGGCCACTTCCTGCACGGCGATCGCTGGCATGCCAAGGTAGTCGGCAACGTCCTGCATCACTTCCGGCGCAAGCCAGCCCTTTTCATCCTGCGCAATGGCAAGCGCCGCCATGACCGCCGACTCTTTATGGTCAGGCGGGAACTTGGCGACTTCACGGTCGATTTTTTTGTATGACTGCTCTGATAACAACATATTTTTGCCTTAACGATCGATACTGCCGAATACGATGTCCTGCGTTCCGATGATGGTGACCGCATCGGCGATCATGTGCCCGCGGGCCATTTCGTCCAGGCTCTGCAGGTGGGCATAATCCGGGGCGCGAATCTTCAGGCGGTACGGCTTGTTGGCGCCGTCGGAAACGATGTAGATGCCGAACTCGCCCTTCGGATGCTCGACCGCGGCATACGCCTCGCCCGGCGGGACGTGGAAGCCTTCGGTGAACAGCTTGAAGTGGTGGATCAGCGATTCCATGTTGGTCTTCATGTCTTCGCGCGACGGTGGCGCAACTTTGTAGTTGTCGACCATGACCGGACCCGGGTTTTCGCGCAGCCACTTGGACGCTTGCTTGATGATCCGGTTCGACTGGCGCATTTCTTCCACGCGTACCAGGTAGCGGTCGTAGCAATCGCCATTGGTGCCGACGGGAATGTCGAAATCCATCTTGTCGTACACGGCATAAGGCTGCTTCTTGCGCAGATCCCACTCCACGCCCGAACCGCGCAGCATGGCGCCGGTAAAGCCCATGGCTTTTGCATCTTCAGGCGAGACCACGCCGATGCCGACGGTACGCTGTTTCCAGATACGGTTGTCGGTCAGCAGGGTTTCGTATTCGTCGACGTAGGTGACGAAACGCTTGGAGAAGTCGTCGATGAAGTCGAGCAGCGAACCCTGGCGGTGTTCGTTCAACGCGTCGATGGCTTTCTTGCTGCGGATGATGGAAGCCTTGTGCTTCGGCATCGCGTCAGGCAAGTCGCGGTAGACGCCGCCCGGGCGGTAGTAGGCCGCGTGCATGCGCGCGCCCGACACCGCTTCGTAGCAGTCGAACAAGTCTTCGCGGTCGCGGAAAGCGTACAGGAAAGGGCCCATGGCGCCGACGTCGAGCGCGTGCGCGCCCAGCCACATCAGGTGGTTCAAGAGGCGCGTGATTTCGTCGAACATGACGCGGATGTACTGGGCGCGCACCGGCACTTCAAGGCCGAGCAGCTTTTCGATCGCCATCACGTAGGCGTGTTCATTGCTCATCATCGACACGTAGTCGAGACGGTCCATGTACGGCACCGACTGCAGATAGGTACGGGTCTCGCACAGCTTTTCGGTACCGCGGTGCAAGAGGCCAATGTGCGGATCGGCGCGCTGGATCACTTCGCCGTCGAGCTCGAGCACCAGGCGCAGCACGCCGTGCGCTGCCGGGTGCTGCGGACCGAAGTTCAGGGTGTAGTTCTTAATCTCAGCCACGGTTTGTGCTCCCCAGGTTCATCCCGTAGGTTTCTTCGCGGATCACGCGCGGAATGATTTCACGCGGCTCGATCGTCACGGGTTGATAGATGACCCGCTTCTGCTCGGGGTCGTAGCGCATTTCGACATAGCCCGAAATCGGGAAGTCCTTGCGGAACGGATGGCCGATGAAACCGTAGTCGGTCAGGATGCGGCGCAGGTCGTTGTGGCCTTCGAACAGGATGCCGTACAGGTCGAACGCTTCGCGCTCGTACCAGTTGGCGGCGCGCCAGATGCCCGTGATGGAGGCCAGCACCGGCATCTCGTCGTCGGGCGCGAACACGCGCACGCGCAAGCGCCAGTTGTGGTCCAGCGACAGCAAATGCGATACGGCCGCGAAACGCAAGCCGTCCCACGTGCCTTCGCCGTAGGTCGAGTAATCGACGCCGCACACGTCCAGCAGCAGGTCGAACTTGAGCGCAGGGTCGTCGCGCAGGGTCAGCATCGTGGCCAGGTAGTCGGCGGCCTTGACGACGACCGTGACTTCGCCCAGCGCGGTGCTGATGGCTGCGCCCTCGCCGAGCACGGATGCCAGGGTCGAGGCCAGTTTTTCAATTTTACTTGTCATGATTAGCGGGCGATGGTGTTGGTGCGCTTGATCTTGTTCTGCAATTGCAGAATGCCGTACAGCAGCGCTTCAGCGGTCGGAGGGCAACCTGGCACGTACACGTCGACCGGCACGATGCGGTCGCAACCGCGCACCACCGAATACGAGTAGTGATAGTAGCCGCCGCCGTTGGCGCACGAACCCATGGAAATGACCCAGCGCGGTTCCGGCATCTGGTCATAGACCTTGCGCAGCGCCGGCGCCATCTTATTGCACAGCGTACCGGCGACGATCATCACGTCGGACTGGCGCGGCGATGGGCGGAACACGACGCCGAAACGGTCCATGTCGTAGCGGGCTGCGCCCGTGTGCATCATTTCAACCGCGCAGCAGGCCAGGCCGAACGTCATCGGGAACATTGACCCGGTGCGCGCCCAGTTGATCAGCTTGTCGGCTGTGGTGGTGATGAAACCTTCGTTTAATACGCCTTCAATTGACATGGCTTATTCCCAATCAAGGGCACCTTTCTTCCAGATATACCAAAAACCGACGACGAATTCGGCGATGAACACCATCATCGTGACGAAGCCGGACCAGCCCAGCTCGCGCATGGAGACGCCCCATGGGAAGAAGAATGCTGTTTCCAGGTCGAACAAAATAAACAGGATGGCGACCAGATAGTAACGGACGTCGAATTTCATGCGCGCGTCTTCGAAGGCTTCGAAGCCGCACTCGTAGGGGGACAGTTTTGCCGCGTCGGGCTTGTTCTGGCCGAGCAGGTAGCCCAGCACCTGGGGGACCACGCCCACGCCAATGCCGACCAGAATGAACAACAGAACGGGGAAGTAATTTTCGAGGTTCACGGATGAGCCTATATTGAACGATCGGTTAATGAACCACTGCGTAGAACATCCGCAGCGCCCTGTCTCACGACCCTGGCTTGAAGCCTACCACCAGGATCGGACGACTGATCCTCGCAAAAAAGCCAGCTTAGGCGCAGCCCTTGCTGGCTTCTTATATTTCTTGGTGCCGACGGCGAGACTCGAACTCGCACAGGATTACTCCCACTACCCCCTCAAGATAGCGTGTCTACCAATTTCACCACGTCGGCTTGAGTGCGCTATTCTACATTGTTACAGAGCTGTATTCAATGCAAACTTGCGTTAAAACAAGGATAAAACTTAAAAACCTGCGTGCACATCATCACAATATGTGCACATGCTGAAACTGTGTGCAGCTTACTTCGGAATCTGGCCGGCCGGGGTCACTGGCGCTGGGGCCGGAGCCGGTGCCGTTACCGCTGCTGCCGGTGCGCCAGCTGCTGGCAATGTTTGCGGCACGGTCGCAGGCACGGTGGCCGGCTTGGCTGCAGCGCGCTCCATCACGCCGCCACTGACAGCGCCTTCGCGCCTGGTCGAGTAGCCAGCCAGGATCAGCGTGGTGGTAAAGAAGATGGCGGCAGCAACGCCGGTCGACTTGGACATGAAGTTCGACGAGCCGGTTGCACCGAACAAGCTGCCCGACGCGCCGGAACCGAAGGCCGCGCCCATGTCGGCACCTTTGCCATGCTGAAGCAATACCAGCGCGATAATTGCCAGCGCGGAGAGAACCTGCACGACTACAACGATACTTTGAAACGAGTTCATTTCTATTCCATTCCTGGTTTGACTGCGATTACTTAAAATAATTCCTTACTTGCCCGCGTGGATGATGGCCAGGAAGTCGGCTGCCTTGAGCGCCGCCCCGCCAATCAAGCCGCCGTCGATATCCGGCTGCGCCAGCAGTTCGACCGCGTTATCGGGCTTCATGCTGCCACCGTACAAAATTTTCACGGCGCCAGCTGCAATTGCATTCTTTTCAGCCAGTTGTGCGCGCAAACGGCCATGCACTTCCTGCGCCATTTCAGGCGTGGCCGTCTTGCCGGTGCCGATCGCCCATACCGGCTCGTAGGCAACGACGATCTGGGCGAAGCGTTCGCCAGCCAGCGCCACGACGGCGTCAAGCTGGTTGCGCACGACCACGAAGGTCTGCCCCGCTTCACGCTCAGCCAGGGTTTCGCCGACACAGACGATCGGCGTCATGCCGGCGTCCAGTACTGCGATCGCCTTTTTGGCGACAAGCTCACTGCTCTCGGCGTGCATGGCGCGGCGCTCGGAGTGGCCAACGATCACATAGCGGCAGTCGAAATCGGCCAGCATGGCGGCCGCTACTTCGCCGGTGAAAGCACCGCTCGCTTGCGCGGAAACGTCTTGCGCTCCCCAGCTGACCGGGGTGCCGGCCAACAGGGTCTGGGCCTGGGCCAGGTATGGCGCAGGAACGCACACGGCGCAATCGGCGCCGGTGCCTTTCAAACCATCGACAATACCAGCCAGAAGGCTTGCATTGGCGGCGAGGCTGCCATTCATTTTCCAATTACCAACGACGAGTTTGCGACGCATAGTAGCCCAGATTTAATTAACCCGCTATTTTAACCGTCGATCAGGGGCTGGTCAAACTATGCGCGAAAGCATTGCAAATCGGCAAACCAAGGCAGGCTGGGCCCGCCTAAATCACCTGCAGCATGATCTTCCCGACATGCTCCGAGCTCTCCATCAGCGCATGGGCCTGCGCCGCCTGCTCCAGCGGGAAGGTCCGGTAGATGACCGGCCTGATCTTGCCCAGTTCGATCAGCGGCCAGACTTTTTCCTGCAGGCGCCAGGCAATCGCGGCCTTGAAGCTCACCGGGCGCGGGCGCAAGGTCGATCCGCTGATGCTTAGCCTGCGCCGCAGCACCTGGCCCAGGTCGACCGTTGCCTTGGCGCCGCCCAGCAAGGCGATCAGCGCGATGCGCCCGTCGTCGGCCAGGCAATTGATCTCGCGCGCCACATACTCGCCGGCCACCATGTCGAGCACGACGTCAACGCCCTTCCCGGCGGTCAGCTCCTTAATCACCTGCACGAAATCCTCGCTGCGGTAATTGATGGCGCGTTCGGCCCCCAGCTGCTCGCAGGCACGGCATTTGTCGTCGCTGCCAGCGGTGGCGAAGACCCTGTGGCCCAGCGCTACCGCCATCTGGATCGCCGTCACGCCGATCCCTGAACTGCCGCCCTGTACCAGCAAGGTGTCGCCGCCCGCCAGCTGCGCACGGTCGAACACATTGCTCCACACCGTAAAGAAGGTCTCGGGCAAGGATGCCGCTTCCAGCGGCGTGAGTCCGGCAGGCACCGGCAGGCATTGCTGCAAGGGCGCGACGCAGTATTCAGCGTAGCCGCCGCCTTGCACCAGCGCGCAGACCATGTCGCCTTTCTTGAAGTGGCTGGTGCTGAGGTCGCCGTCGACAATTTCACCGGCCACTTCCAGGCCGGGCAAGTCGGACGCGCCGGCTGGCACGGGGTACAGGCCCAGGCGCTGCAGGACGTCCGGCCGGTTGACCCCGGCCGCATGCACCTTGATCAGCGCTTCGCCCGCCTTGAGGTCCGGGATCGGCCGCTCGCACAGTTGCAGCACGTCCGGCGCTCCGGCCTGCCTGATTTCGATAGCGCGCATGGGGTGGGTCCGATGAAGTACAAAAGCAGATTGTACGGCAGCGGTGCCTGCGACGCAGGGCCGCACACCTACATTCATTCCAAGTTTAATAAAACAAATTTCCCATATTAAATATAACAAAAACTCTCTGAAAAGTGTATTTACTGCAGCCATGAAGTTATCAAAATAAAATTACATAAATATGGCTCGCAAATATAAAAAGCCACCCTATACTAAATTCAATCCCATTTTTTTGCCAAGCGGGATCCATTATCAGGAGAGCAGAAAATGAAAAAATTGATTCTCGCTTTTGCCCTGGGTGTGCTGTCCGCATTGGCATCGGCACAGACCGCACCGGCCATCGAAGAAATTCGCATTTCCGGCGCCTTGTCGCGCATCGAACTGCCCGACCAGTTGCGCAATGTCTGGGCTGATGAATTCGACCAGGTCAAGGGGACCTATCGCCTGTCGAATGGCAAAAACATGGATCTGCTCATGTGGGGCAACAGGATGTATGCCAAGGTCGACGGGCAGCCGCGGACCCAGCTTGCAGCAGCCTCTCCCTATGTGTTTGTGGGGTTGGACAGGCAGATCAAGATCAAAATAAACGATCTCGACCGGGTTGGACCTGTTACCGCGGATGTATTGATGTATGTGCCCCGGGTGGCCGGGCATACGGCTGAAGTCACGCTGACAAGGCTGGTGGCAAGTCGCTGAAGAACTGCAAGCGCGGATGGCGGCGCGTATGTCAAGCATACCTGTGCCGGCCTCCGCGCTTCTTATTTGATCCGCTGCGAGTTAATAGCTGAAATAACTCATAAATTATCAGCGCGCCACATCTGCCTTAACAAGTTCACCAATATCGACAGCAATCTTACCGCTCCGAAAATCACGAGGGCAGCGATAAAGAAGAGCAGCAAAATGCCCTTCTGGCCAAGTGCGCCCAATACCGACGATATTGGATCGGGCGTAAGCAAAACAATCAACAGAAACGCTGAAGAAATTGCAATTGAAGTAATAAATTCGCCTGAATTTCCCCAATTAGTGTCCGATGGAACATTCGTCGCGGCAATTAGTTGTTGATTGGTGAAGCTGGCAGGAAATCCGCAGGCGCTGCACCTATCAGTGCCAGGCGCGTTCGAACTCTTGCACGCCTGGCACACCCAGTTGTATGCCGGACCCGTTGTCACCCGGCGTCCGACTCGCCCGTACGCGAAACGGTGGGCAGCGCCGTTCCAGGCCGCCACGAGCGCGACAAGGCCACCGCTTCCTCGATCTGCTCGGGCGTCATGCGCTTGGCGATGTCGGCCCTGTGCTGGGTGGCGTTGGCGTTGCCGCCCGACCCGGCCAGGGTCCACAGCATGTAGGCCAGCACCTTATCCTGCGGCAGGCCGGCGGCGTGATAGCGGTACATCAGGCCCAGCGCATGCTGGGCTTCGGCATGCCCCTTCTCGGCGGCGCGCCGGAACCATGGCACGGCCGCCTTCGGATCTGGCGGCACGGCATTGCCCGTGTAGTACATCGCCCCCACCACGTACTGGGCGTCGGCCTTGCCCTGCTCGGCAGCCTTGCGGTGCCAGGTCATGGCCTGCTTGTAGTCGCGCGCCACGCCGCGGCCCATGTAGTACATCAGGCCCAGCAAATGCTGCGCATCACGGTGGCCAGCGCGCGCGAGCGGCGTCACTTCCTTGAGCGCCAGCGAATAATTCTTGGCGTTATAGGCGTTGGCGCCTTCCGTAAAGCCAGCGGTCGCATTCGCGGCCAGGCTGACCGCGATCGTCATCGCTACGAGTAGTTTTTTCATGTCTCGCGTCGGGTTATTTCCAGCTCACTTTGCCCAGGCCGTCCACGCTCACGCTGCGGTTGACCGGCTTGCCGTGCACCGTGACCGAACCGAGTCCGCTCAGGGTCAGGTTGGCATTCTGGCGGGCAGAGACGCTGGCATTGCCTAGCCCGCTTAAATCGAGGTTGACCGTATCGACCAGGAAGTGCTGGGCGTCCAGGCCGCCCAGTCCGCCCAGGCTGGCCTTGAGCCACTTGCTGCTGCCTTTCAGGGTCACGAAGCCGGCCCCGCGCAAATCGAGGTCGATGCCTTCGTAATTGCCACCCTGGATATTCATGCTGCCCACGCCGCCAAGCGTGGCGGTCACCAGGCGATAGCTGCAATTGACTTTCATGGAGCCGGCGCCGTCGAGCTTGAGCGCGAGCGCATCGCCGGAAAAGCCGCTGATGTCGGTCCAGCCGACGCTTTCGGATGACACTTCGCGCAGCTCCGGCAAGGTCAGTTCGGCGCGCAGGCTGTTGGCGCTGCGCCCCAGCCTGAAGCCCTTGACTTCGGTGCCGATGGTCAGGGTGTCGCCTTGTTGTCCGGTGGTGGCCTTGGCCAGCAGATTGCGGTTGCCGGTGATAATCAGCGCCGCGACCGGCCCCTGCTTGAGTTTCAGGTCGATCATGCCGTCGAGCCTGACGCGTACCACGCGTGCATCGACGGTCCGTGTTTCGGTAGCGGTCTCCACCTCGGTGGCATGGGCGGCGCCAAGCGCGGCGCACAACACCGTAGCCACCCCGAATCTCCAACACTGCATCATGACCATCTCCGTGCTTTCTTATTTTTCGCGGCCAAAAGGCGCTCGCGCCCTACGTTACCAGTAACGCGTCCCGCATTCGAGCTTATTGTGGGGCAGCTGCCTTTTCGGCGGCGCTCAGGCGCTTGGCGCTGACCGTCACGACCTGCATTTTAGCTTCCGGGGCGGCGGCGCTGACGCTGGCTGGACGGCTGACCGGGGCATCGGCCGAAGCGGTAGCGAAGCTGGTGACGCTGATCAGGGCGATGGCGGCGAAGAAGATGACTTCCATGTTTTTTGCGATGTTCATGATGAGGCTCCTGTGGGTGAATGTTGTTTCGATGTGTTCACTATATCCAGCCCTCCCCCATGCCTCCATCGGATTGCGACGGAATGCATAATTGGCCACCCAGTCGACGAAATTGCGGGATCAAGCGATACTGTAAGCCCGCGCACCCGACGAAAACCCTGCATGAGCTCGCTTGACGACACCCACTATGACGCCATCGTCGTCGGCAGCGGCCCGGGCGGCGCCAGCGTGGCGCGCGAACTGGCCAGCCACGGCAAGCGCGTGCTGATCCTCGAACAAGGCAGTGCCGCGCCGCTGACCGGGACCGTGGGGCAGATGGCGCGCATTGCCGCCATCCCCGGGCGCGGCGCCTTCCTCCACGGCGACGCCTCGCTGTTGGTGCAAGGCGTGACCGCCGGCGGCAGCTCCAGCATCAACTTCGCCACCGCCGCCGATCCGCCGGCGGCACTGTTCGCCGCGCACGGGATCGAACTGGCCCCGGCCTTGAGCGCCCTGCGCGCCGAACTGCCGATAGGCCAGCTGCCCGATGCGCTGGTGGGGCCGATGGCGACCCGCATCATGCAGGGCGCGCGTTCGCTGGGCCTGAAATGGAACAAGCTCGAGAAGATGATTCGCCCGCAAATATGCCGCAGCGGCTGCTGGCGCTGCGCCTACGGCTGCCCGTTCGGCGCCAAATGGACAGCGCGCGAGTTCATCGACGAGGCGGTGCGCCACGGGGCCACCCTGCAGGACAGTGCCACGGTGCAGCGCGCCCTGCTCGACGGCGGCAAGGCGGTCGGCGTGGAGTACCAGCGTTTCGGCGAGCGGCGCCGCGCCATGGCCGGCATCGTGGTGCTTGCCGGTGGCGGGCTGGGCAGTCCGCGCCTGCTGCATGCGTCAGGCTTATGGCCGCGCACCAGCGCCTTCTTCAGCGACCCGGTGGTGGCGGTCATGGGCAGCGTCGACGATCTGGACGGCGGGACCGGGGAGGTGCCGATGGCGAGCGGCATGCGCTTCGACGACCAGGGCATTTCGCTGGCCGACCTGGCCCTGCCGCTGCCCATGTACCAGGGCTTCACGGCGCAGGTTGGGCGGCTCGACCGGCTGCTCGCGCACCGGCGCACCTTGAGCATCATGGTCAAGATCCGCGACGAGATCGGTGGCAAGGTGGGACCGCGCTGGGCCGACAAGCGCCTCCAGGCCAGCGACCGCGTCAAGCTCGCCACCGGGGTCGGCATGGCGCGCGAGGTACTGGCCGCGTGCGGGGCCAGGCATGTTTTCAAGAGCTGGCATTTTGCCGCCCACCCGGGCGGCAGCGTGCGCATCGGCCATGGGGTGGACAGCGACCTGCGCACGTCAACGGCCGGTTTGTATGTGTGCGACGCGTCGGTCATTCCGCAGGCGTGGGGCTTGCCGCCCACGCTCACATTGCTGTGTCTCGGCAAGCGGCTCGGCCAACACCTCGTTTGTTTGTGATCACGGGGAACCGTAGGGCGGAAAAGCGCAGCGCATTCCTCCATGCGTGCGTCAACGTGACGCGAACATGGAGGAATGCGCTATCGCTTTTCCGCCCTACATGTTTCGACGGGTTTCGACGGGTGTCGACAGAGCGTCATCTAGCGCGCCAGCGGACCGTTCAGGGCGACATGCACCAGATCGTCGATTTCGGCGGTGATGCCGGTCATCGTGCGCGCCACCACAGAAAACTCCTTGCCGGTCTCGCCCGCGCGGGCCGCCACGATCTGCGCATTGAACGCCACCATGCGCGCCTGCTTGGCGATGGTCTTGATGTCGCCCATCATGTCGTGCAGCTGGCGCCGCTGTGCCTGCGCGTGGCGCTTCGACTGTTCCTCGTATACCAGGGTCAGGCCGTTGAGCACACTCAGGAGTGGCGTCGCACTGCGCACCAGCTCGTCGAGCAGCACCGGCGCCCCGCGCGCGTCCGCCACGATGGCCGTCAGCGCGCCGTCGGCCAGGTCGATGAACTCGCGGATCACGCGGTCTCCCTGCAAGGTGCCGAAATAGGCATCGTGCAACTGGCCGCAAAAGATACCCGGCATATTGCCCTTGCCCTCCACCAGGGTCAGGTGAGCATCGCGGAACGCAGCGAGCGTCTCGCGCGCGGTGTCGATGGCCCCGTCATGGCCCATCGATGCCAGCACCGCGTACAGCACCACCCGCTGCGAAGTGAAGCGGCGCCGCCCCGACAGATTGATCAGGGCGCCGAACACGTCGCCCGAGAGGCTGGCGGGCGCTGTCATGGTTGCCTGGTCGAGCATGGCGTCTCCTTGTTGATGGTCGATACAGCCTGGTTGCATATTTCGTGCCTGCATCGCCGCCCCTGGCCAGGCTGGTGCCCACCAAAGCGGCGCAATCTATGCACCGGGATCGCCCATGGCGCGCCCGGCATGATGCGTAACGTTGCCAATTGGCACGAAAAGTGCCATATGCATATATGGAATATGTTTGCCTCACTAGCGTCTTCAGTTAAGATATTTCGCCAAGCCGGCAGTCGCCGCGCTGCCCCGCTCACGAGCTCATTGAGGTGTTTATGCGTATGCGTCAGATTCCCGTTTTACTGGCAGGGCTGTCCTTGTCGCTGTCCGCGTTTGCGGCCAACAGCGACAGCTGGAAGATACCGGTCAGCGTACAAAAACTTGATAACGGCCTGACCGTCATCGTCTCGCCCGACCACAGTTCGCCGACCGTGGGTGTGAGCGTCGTGTACCACGTCGGCATGCGGCTCGAACCGAAGAACCGCACCGGCTTCGCCCACCTGTTCGAACACCTGATGTTCCAGGGCACCCCGAACGCGCCAAAAGGCACGTTCGACAAGGCCATTACCGGCGGCGGCGGGCGCAACAACGGCTCGACCCGTCCCGACTTCACCAATTACATTGAAACGGCGCCGGTCTCGGCGATCGAATCGATCCTGTGGCTCGAAGCGGACCGCATGAAAACGCTCGACTTCAACGAGAAGACGCTGAAGAACCAGCAGGACGTGGTCAAGGAAGAGATCCGCGTCAACGTGAAGAACCAGCCGTACGGCGGCTTCATGTGGATCGACATCTCGCAGCAGGCCTTCCATAAGTGGGAGAACAACCACGACGGCTACGGCAGCTTCAAGGACCTCGAAGGCGCCAGCGTCGATGACGTGCGCAACTTCCACCGCGACTACTACGGCCCGAACAACGCCGTGCTGGCCATCGCCGGCGACGTCACGCCGGCCCAGGGTTTCGCACTGGCCAAAAAATACTTCGCATCGATTCCGAAGCGCGCCGTCCCTGAAGGCACCGACTTCAGCGAGCCGCTCAACACGGCCGAAAAGCGGGTCGAGCAATTCGACACCCTGGCGCAGGTGCCGGCCATCGCCGCCGCCTGGAAAATGCCTAACCGCGGCAGCAAGGACCAGGCCCCGATGGCGGTACTGGGCGAGCTGCTGGCCGGCGGCGACGCGTCGATCTTTTACCAGGGCCTGGTCAAGGGCCGCGAACTGGCGCTCAATGTCGACTCGCTGTACGGACTGACCAGCCCATGGGAATTCGACGGCCCGACCCTGTTTACCGTGTTCGCCCTGTACAAGCCTGACAGCAGCGCCGATGCGATGCTGGCCGCCATGGACGAGGACATCGCCAAGGTCGCCAAAAACGGCGTCGACGCGGCCACCCTCAAGCGCGTCAAGACGCGCATGCTGGCCGACTGGTACGACACGCTGGAAAGCTTCATCAACCGCGCCGACACCCTGGCCAAGCTGCAGACCCTGTGGGGCGATGCCAAGGTCGCCAACGAGATCCCCGCCATGATCGAAGGCGTGACCTCGGCCGACATCGAGCGCGTCGCCAGCACCTACCTTACCAAGGCGAACCGCACGGTCATCGACCGCAAGCTCGCTCCCAAAGCCGCGCCAACCGCCGACAAGAAATAAGGAGAGCATCCATGAAAAAGCTGATGCTGACACTCGCCATCTCCATGCTGTTCGCTCCCGCCATCCAGGCGGCCGACAGCACCACCGCTTCCACCCTGCCGCCGTACGGCAAGGACAAGCCGATCCCGACGCCGCAAATCGCCAAGAAGACCTTGTCGAACGGCCTGACGGTCTGGGTTGTGCCGCGCAATGGGCTACCACGGGTCGACTTCGTGCTGGCCGTACGCGGCTCCGGATACGGCGCCGACGACAAGCAGCACGCCGGCTTTGCCTTGCGCCTGGCCAGCATGCTCAACGAAGGCACCACCAAGCGCGATTCGCGCGCCATCGCCGAAGCCGCACAAGGCATGGGTGGCTCGGTCAGCGCCAACGCCACCCACGACGGCATTTACGTTCAGGGCAATGCGCTGACCTCGCACGCCGGCGCCATGATGCAGTTGCTGGCCGAAGTGGCGCGCACGCCATCGTTCCCGGCCGGCGAAGTCCAGCTGGCGAAGGCGAATGCGCTGCAATCACTGAAGGCTTCCGAAGCGCAGCCGGGGTTCCGCGCCGAGCGCGCGCTGACCAAGGCGATCTATGGCGACCATCCGTATGCGACCACCTCGCCTACGGTCGAGTCGATCAATGCCGACAGCGACGTCTACATGCGTGCCGAGCATGCAAAGCGCTTCCGCCCCGACCGCGCGCTGCTCGTCATCACCGGCAGGCTCACCAATGCCGAAGCAATGAAGTTGGCCAGCGCCGCGTTCGGCGACTGGAAGGCCGAAGGGGCCGCCCTGCCTGACGTGCCGGGCGCAATGATCAATGCCAAGCCGGTGCGCATCATGCTGCCGCGCGCGGGCAGCGTGCAATCGACGGTGCGCCTGGGCAGCCCGGGCATGGCAGCGCCGGCGGCCGACCTGGTGCCGCTGCGCCTGGCCAGCACCATCATTGGTGGCGGCTTTAGCAGCCGGGTCAACCTGAACCTGCGCGAGGACAAGGGTTACACCTATGGCGCTTCGGCCGGTTCGCGCACCTACCGCAATGGCGGCGCCATCATCGGCGGTGCGGATGTGCGCAACGAGGTCACCGGTGCGGCGCTCAAGGAGTTCTACAACGAGTATCGCCGTCTTGGTACCGAGCTGGTGCCGGCAGCGGAAATGGAGATGAACAAGCGCTATGTCGCAGGCGGCTATTTGATCAACAACCAGATGCAGAAGTCGGTTGCCTCGACCCTGGCCAACAACTGGCTGATCGGCCTGCCGCCCGAGTTCCTCGGCCAGTATGTGCCGATGATCCAGAAGGTCACGCCGGAGCAGGTGCGCGACATGGGCAAGAAGTATTTCACGCCTGAGAACCAGTCGATCGTCGTGGTTGGCGATCCGGCCGCGGTGGCGGCGCAGGTGAAGGAATACGGGGAGTTTGTCGTCACCGACAAGTAAGCCCGCGCGGGGAAACGCATGCGTTTCCCCCGTAGCACTTGTGGGAAGTTTGTCGATACCGACAAATTATCGCCACGTCGTCCTCGCGCAGGCGGGGACCCATAGCACCTCTGCTCCGCTCTTTATCGGAATCTGATCACAGGTGCTATGGATCCCCGCATACGCGAGGACGACGGTACTTAGCAATTCTCGTATTTCCAGTTGCGGGCTTTACCCTCGGCCAGCCACTCCACCGCCTGTGCCATGCGCTTCAGGCGGGTGGCCTCGGTCTTGGCTTCGACGATCCAGTCGACATACTCGCGCTTGAAACTGGTGCTGCCGGCATTGAAGCTGGCCAGCGCCGGTTTGTTCTCGGCCAGCGCATCGAGAAAACACTCGGGCACGTTCAACGGCCTTGGCGGCTTGGGCGCGCGCGCCGGCGACTTCACGCCGTCGTCATTGAGCTTCATCGCCTGCTTTACGTACCCCGCAATGACCTTCTTGGCAGGCAGGTCCGCGAGCGAGGCGATGCGACCGAGATGGCCCATGGACTCCTTGTCCTCCATCTCGGGGAAAATCAGCGATCCCTTCCAGAAGCCGAAGGTGCAATGCGCCTTGAAGGCGGCCATGCCGCACATCATGCCCTTGTACTGGAAGTGCGGCATGCTCCATTTCATGGTCTCTTCGACCTCGGGACAGGCGGCATGGACGATGCCGCGCAGGTGGGTCAGGATGGGCTGCGCAAATTCGGCGGACGCGGCGATGTAGGCGTCGATACGGGGGTCGATGGTCGGCATGGAATCCAATATAGCAGCATTGGAATGCGCCGCCAAGCGCCCTACGACACCATCGAGCAGCCCACCCCTGGCGCCTGCTCCGCTCCGGGAGGCAGCCGCTCACCTTTGAAGGAATCGAGTGCCTTCAGGATGCCCTCGAACTCGTCGATCGGCACCGGTCTGCCAAACAGGAAGCCCTGATAGTGGTAGCAGTCCATGTTCAGCAGGATGTTGCGCTGCTCCTCGGTCTCCACCCCCTCGGCAATCACATCCAGGTTCAGGTTGTGCGCCAATGCGATGATGGTGCGCACGATCGCCAGGTCGCTCTTGTCGCTGGCAATCTCATGGATGAATGAGCGGTCGATCTTGATCTGCCGGATCGGTAGGCGCTTCAAGTACTGCAGGCAGGAATAGCCGGTGCCGAAATCGTCCAGCGAAAAGCCCACCCCGATGGCGCACAGGCCATGCATGATGGCGACAACCTCGTCGACATTCTTCAGCAGCATGCTCTCGGTAATCTCCAGCTTCAGCAGGGCCGGATTGATGGCGTGGCGCTGCGCGATTTTCCGCACTTGCTCGACAAAGTCGCTCTGGACGAACTGCCTGGCGCTGACATTCACGGCGAGCACCAGCTCGCGCGTGAGCGGGTCGTCCTGCCACTGCCGCAGCTGGTTGCAGGCCGTATCGATGACCCAATGGCCAATCGGCAGAATCAAGCCGGTGGCTTCGATCATGGGAATGAAGTGGGCCGGCATCACCAGACCGCGTTCGGGATGCAGCCAGCGGATCAGCGCCTCGGCGCCGGTCGGCCGGTTGGCCTGGTCCACCTGGATCTGATAGTACAGCTGCAATTCCTGCCGTTCGATCGCCATGAACAACTGGCTTTCCATCTGCAGCTTCTCGTGGGCGCCCTGGTTCATCGCCGGCGAAAAGAATCGGAAGCCATTGCCGCCGTCCGCCTTGGCGAAATACATGGACGTATCGGCGTTGCGCATCAGGTCGTCGATGTTGTCGGCATTGTCGGGGTACACGGCAATGCCGATACTGGTCGATGTATGCAGCGTATGGGTGCCAACGGCGAACGGCTGGCTGAGCTGGAAATTGAGCTTCTTGGCCACCGCGATGGCGTCTGGCAGGATGTCGGATCCGCGCAGGATGACCACGAATTCATCGCCCCCCAGCCGCGCCACCACGTCGTAATCGCGCACGCAGGACTTCAGGCGCCCCGCCACCTGGATCAGCAGTTCGTCGCCGACCGGATGGCCGAGCGTGTCGTTGACGATCTTGAAGCGGTCCAGGTCGAGGAACATCACGGCCAGCTGCTCCGACCTGCGCTTGGCAATCAGGATCGACTGCGCCAGGAAGGTCTGCAGGTGCAGCCGGTTCGGCAGGCCGGTCAGCGCATCGTGGTGGGCCAGGTGCGCCACGCGCTGCTCGGACTCCTTGTAGCTGCTGATGTCGACGAAATTGGCGAGGAAAAATTCAATGTCGCCGAGCTTGTCGCGCACCACGGAGATGGTCATGAAGCGGGGATGCACGCTGCCGTCCTTGCAGCGCTGCCACAACTCGCCCTGCCACCAGCCCTCCTTCAGGATGGTGTCCCACATCAGCTTGTATTCATCCTTGGTGTTCTGGCCCGACGCCAGCAAACGCGGATTCTTGCCCACCACTTCGGTCTTGTCGAACCCGGTCAGGGTGATGAAGGCGGCATTGACATCGACAATATTGTTATTGCTGTCGGTGATGAGCATCGCCTCGCCGCTGAAATTGAATACATGGCCGGCCAGGCGCAGCTTGCTGCGCTCTTCATTGCGTTGAATCAGGTTGCGCACCCGCACGATCAGGGTTTCGTGGAAGATCGGCTTGACCAGGTAATCGTCGGCCCCCAGGTTCAGGCCGGCCAGCTGGTTTTGTTCCGACATGTCGGCGCTGACCAGGATCACGGGAATGTCGCAGGTATAAGGGTCGGCGCGCATGCGGCGCAGCACCTCGATGCCGCTCATGCCGGGCATTTTCACGTCCAGCACCACCAGTTTCGGCAGCTCGGCCTGGTCCTTGAACAGGGCCAGCGCCGACGGGCCGGTGATCGCCGTCTTCAGGCGGAACTCCGACTTCAGCGCCGACACCATCACGTGCAGGTTGGCCGGCAGGTCGTCGACCAGCAGGATCAGCAGCTTTTCGGCGGCGGTGGTCCGGGGCGCACTCATCGCACCTCCACAATCCTGGCCCTGAGCACCGCGAAGGTTGCCATGGCATCGGCATGTTCGAAGCGGTCAAAGTGATGCTGCAGTTCGCGCAGCAGGGCCGAATCGGGCAGGTTGGCGTCGGACAGGCGCTGGCACGCCGCCAGCAGCTCGTCGGGAATGATTTCCTGGCCGGCGATGAAGGGCTCGAGCGCATCGAGCATCTGCTCCAGCGTCAGCAGTGAGTCGCCCTTGGCGACGGGCAGGCTGGGGTGGACGTAGCGGGCAATCTGCATATCCATCTGTACCAGCGTTTCAGCCAGCGTGGCCTCGAACGAGCTGCGCGAAGCGAGCGGTGCGCCGGCGGTGAGCTCCTCGATCAGGCGGCGGCACGCTTCCGACAGGGCGATCGCGCTCAGGTTGGCGCAGATGCCCTTGACGGCATGGATCAGGTCGATTGCGCCTTCGGTGTTGCCTTCGGTCAGCAGCGCGTTCAGGCGCGGCAGCAGCTTGCGGTAGCTGTCGACAAAATTGCACAGCAGGCGCTGCTGGAGGGCGCGGTCGCCGTCCAGCCGTCGCAAGCCCTGGCGCAGCTCGAGGATCGGTTCGCTGCCTTCGATCAGCGGGGCGCCGCCGGTGTCCTGGTGCACGCCCGAGCGGGTGTAGTTGATCAGTACCTTGACGATGTCTTCCGGCTCGACAGGCTTGGAAATGAAGTCGACCATGCCGATGGCCCGGCAGCGCTCGCGGTCTTCGGCCATGACGGCGGCGGTCATGGCGACGATCGGCAGGTTTTTGCCTTGCGGCAGCTCGCGGATGCGGCGCGTGGCCTCGATGCCGCCCATCACGGGCATGTGCAGGTCCATCAGCACCAGGTCGAAGGTTTGCTGCTGCACCAGTTCGACCGCTTCGCCGCCGTGCGACGCAATGGTCAGGGTGGCGCCGCGCTTGCGGATGATGCTGGCCGCGACTTCCTGGTTCAGCTCGTTGTCTTCGACCAGCAAGACGCGCACGCCGTCGAAGCGTTGCATGTTCGGCTCGACGACGTCGCGCGTGCGGCTGACCTCGCCGTGCAGCAAGGCGTCGAACAGGAACGAGGGAATGACCGGCTTGGTCAGCACGCCGGTGATGAAGGCCGCCTCCGGCTGCTGCAGCAAGGTCGGCTTGTTGTGGGCGGTGACCATCAGGATCGGCAATGGCCGGCCGCGCCCGTTGCGCTTTTCCTGCTCCCGCAATTCGGCCGCCACCGCCAGCCCGCTCATGCCGGGCATGTGCCAGTCGAGCAGCATCGAATAGAAGGGCCGCCCGGAGCGGTTTGCATCGGCAATCAGGGCAAGGGCATCGGGGCCGTTCTCGGCCTCGACCACTTCCATGCCCCAGGCCTTGAGGAGCAGCGAGAGGATGTGGCGCGAATTGGACTGGTCGTCCACCACCAGCACGCGCTTGCTGCGCATCTGCTGCAGTTCGCGCCCCATGTGGGTGACATTGCCGATTTCCTCGGGTGCGATGCCGGCCACGATGGTAAACGAGATGTTGGTGCCCTTGCCCGGCGTGCTGTCGAGCGTGACCACCCCGCCCATCAGACCGACCAGCTTCTTGACGATGGCCAGCCCCAGCCCGCTGCCGCCGAACTTGCGCGTGGTGCTCGAATCGGCCTGCGAGAAAGGCTGGAACAGCACGCCCACCTGGTCAGGCTCGATGCCGATGCCGGTATCCTGCACGTTGAAGCGCAGCGTGATCGCGTCGTCGCTGCGGTGCGCGACCTGCACGCCGATGTTGATCTCGCCGCGCTCGGTGAACTTGATGGCGTTGCCGACCAGGTTGTTGAGCACCTGCACCAGCCGGAACGGATCGCTCATCACCAGCAGCGGCGCATCGTGATCGATATCGAGCGACAGCTTGAGGCCCTTGTCCTCGGCCTGCAATCCAAGCAGTTCGGCCACTTCCAGCAGCACCGCTTCAACCCGCATGGGTATCAGTTCGATGGTCAAGCGCCCGGCCTCGATGCGGGAAAAGTCGAGTATGTCGTCGATGATGCGCACCAGCGCCCTGCCCGACCGGCTTACCTTGTCGAGCTGGGCGCGCTGCTCCGGCTTCAGGTCCGACTCCATCACGATGCGGGTCAGGCCAAGGATCGCATTCATCGGGGTGCGGATTTCATGGCTCATATTGGCCAGGAACTGCGATTTGGCCAGCAAGGCCGCCTGCGCCGTTTCCTCGGCCTGCTTGCGCGCCGAGATGTCGGTGCCAATCAGCAGGTAGCCGATGATGGTGTTCTGGGCGTCGCGCAAGGCGGTGACCGAAACGACCGCGGGAAAGCGGCTACCGTCGCGCCGGATGTAGGTCAGCTCGTAGATGTCCTCGATCCCGCGCGAGGCCTTGAACACCAGCGCCTCGAAGCCCGGAGTAATCGGCGTACCCAGTTCCTCGCTCAGGGCCTTGGCGCGCGCCACCACTTCCAGCGGATCGGAAATGTCGGCCGGCGTAATCTTGTTCATCACTTCGGCGGCGGTATAGCCCAGCATGCGCTCGGCGCCCACGTTGAAAATCTGGATCACGCCCTTGGCGTCGGTGGCGATACTGGAGAAGTTGGCGCTGTTGAAAATCGCGCTTTGCAGGGCGCCCGCCTTGAGCAGCGCTTCCTCGGCCTGCTTGCGCGCCGTGTTGTCGGTACCGATCAGCAGGTAGCCGATGATGGTGTCCTGGTCGTCGCGCAGCGCAGTGACCGAGACGATGGCGGGAAAGCGGCTGCCATCCTTCCTGAAGTAGGTCAGCTCGTAGATGTCTTCGATCCCGCGCGAGGCCTTGAATACCAGCGCCTCGAAGCCGGGCGTAATCGGCGTGCCCAGCTCCACGCTGAGGGCCTCGGCGCGGGCGATCACTTCCTGCGGATCGGAGATGTCGGCCGGGGTGATCTTGTTCATCACTTCCAGCGCCGTGTAACCCAGCATGCGCTCGGCGCCCACGTTGAAAATCTGGATCACGCCCTTGGCGTCTGTTGCGATACTGGAGAAGTTGGCACTGTTGAAAATCGCGCTTTGCAGGGCGCCCGCCTTGAGCAGGGCTTCCTCGGCCTGCTTGCGGGCCGTGTTGTCGGTACCGATCAGCAGGTAGCCGATGATGGTGTCCTGGTCGTCGC
>JAZKCA010000037.1:0-24319 GCA_040388275.1 Pseudomonadota bacterium | reverse complement strand
GTCTGCCCCTGCGTTCCGGGACACTCAAACCGCTGTTGTAACTGGTAACGGTGGCGTGTTCCGAAAGTTGATGGTGAGAAATATGTTTTTCAGCCCTTTAATTCGGCCATGGCGGCGCGCTAAACGACAGGCTGGAATAAATCTTTAGGGCAATTTAATTTTTATTTTCAGTATTCGCCAGGCAACAAAAAGCCCGGACCGGAAGATCCGGGCCGGGCTTGCCGCAAAAACGAGCTTGTTATTAGCCGCGCAGCAGGGCCAGCACGCCGTTCGGCAGCGAATTGGCCTGGGCCAACATCGCGGTACCGGCTTGTTGCAGGATCTGGCCGCGCGTGAGCGAAGCGGTTTCCTTGGCGAAGTCGGTATCTTGAATCCGGCTGCGCGAAGCGGACAAGTTCTCCGACGTCGTTTGCAGGCTGTTCACGACGGACGAAAAGCGGTTTTGATAAGCGCCGAGTTCGGCGCGCGAGCTGTTGATGGTGGCCAGGGCCGAGTCGATCGTCGCCAGTGCCGCCTGGGCGCCGGTCGACGTGGTCAGGTTGAGCGAGGACACGCCGGCGCCGGCAGTTGCCGTTGCGCCTACGAAGGCCACCGACAGGCCGGCCTTGGCCAGGCCGGTGGTGCCGCCAACGGTGATGCCGGCCGCGCCGCTCGAGGTCAGCGTCAGGGTCGAGGCAGTAGTGTTGGTCGCTGCAGCAGCCGCGTTCAGGCCGGTGCCGGTGCCGCCGCCGGCGGTGGTGGTGACCGTGATGTTGCGGCCGTCGGCAGCGGCCAGCGACACGACACCGGCTGGCGAGGATGATGCCGTCACGCCGGTCTGGGCCGATTTAGCATTGATCGCCGCTGCGGTCTGGGTGCCGCGGTCGACCGCGTTGGTGCCAGCACCAATGACGCCGATATCGACACCGTTGACCAGCACATCGCCGGCCGAAGTGGCGCCGAAGGTGGTTGCCACGACCCCGACTGCGGCGCTGGCGCTGACCGTTGCGGTGACACCAGTTTGCGAACTCACTGCGTTGATCGCTGCAGCCTTGGCGATGCCGCTGGCGTCGCCGTTGGCGAACGACACGCCGTCGGTGGTCGAGGCGCCAACGCCGTAGCCGTTGATCGACAGTTCGCCGGCGGTCAATGCGCCCGTCGTGACCGGGCCCGTGCCGGCCTTGGTGGCAGCGTAGCTCGAGCCGGATCCCACGCCCAGGCTGCTGGCCTTGGCGCTGGAGATGGCGTTGATCGAGATGCGGTCGTTGCTGGTGGCGTTCGCGCCGACCTGGAACGATTGCGAAGTGAAGGTGCCGTCGAGCAGCTTGTTGCCGTTGAACGAAGAGCTCGAAGCGACGCGGTCGATCTCGGCGATCAGCGAGGATGCTTCGTTATTCAGGGAGGCGCGGTCGCTGGCGCTGTTCGAGCCGTTGGCCGACTGCACGGCCAGTTCGCGGATACGCTGCAAGTTGCTGCCGATCTGGGCCAGGTCGCCCTCGGCCGTCTGGGCCAGCGAAATGCCGTCGTTGGCGTTGCGCGCTGCCTGGTCGTTACCACGGATCTGCGAGGTCATGCGCTCGGTGATGGCCAGGCCGGCGGCGTCGTCCTTGGCGCTATTGATGCGCAAGCCGGACGAGAGACGCTGCAGCGAGGTGGTCAGGGAATTCTGCGAGGCACCCAGGTTGCGCTGGGAGTTGAGGGAAGCGATGTTGGTGTTGATAAAAGCAGCCATGGTAATTCTCCGAAACAGGGTATGCGTGTCGGGCTGCGGTGCCCTTTGTTACCTTGGTGTGCTTATGTGTTTCCGAAGCAACGACACCGTAGTTGTATCTGGTAACGGAGTCGGTCCGGAAACATTGAGCGTCAAAATTGTCGCAAAAACCCGCTTTTGACCCTCGAATCTGGCCTGCAAAGCGCGCTTAATCGACGCAGCCGCGGCGAACTTGAATCAGAGAAGAGGGGTGTTTACCCCTCTGTTCGACGCTTAGATGTCCCTCGAAAAGCAAAAAAGCCCGGATCGGAAGATCCGGGCCGGGCGCAAGTGAAGCGAAGTGCTATGGCGATTAGCCGCGCAACAGGGCCAGTACGCCGTTCGGCAGCGAGTTGGCCTGGGCCAGCATCGCGGTACCGGCTTGTTGCAGGATCTGGCCGCGCGTGAGCGAAGCGGTTTCCTTGGCGAAGTCGGTATCCTGGATCCGGCTGCGCGAAGCGGACAAGTTCTCCGACGTCGTTTGCAGGCTGGTCACGACGGACGAAAAGCGGTTTTGGTAAGCGCCGAGTTCGGCGCGCGAGCTGTTGATGGTGGCCAGGGCCGAGTCGATCGTCGCCAGTGCCGCCTGGGCGCCGGTCGACGTGGTCAGGTTGAGCGAGGACACGCCGGCGCCGGCAGTTGCCGTTGCACCTACGAATGCCACCGACAGGCCGGCCTTGGCCAGGCCGGTGGTGCCACCGACGGTGATGCCGGCCGCGCCGCTTGAGGTCAGCGTCAGGGTCGAGGCAGTGGTGTTGGTTGCTGCGGCAGCCGCGTTCAGGCCGGTGCCGGTACCGCCGCCAGCGGTGGTGGTCACGGTGATGTTGCGGCCGTCGGCAGCAGCGAGCGAGACGATGCCGGTAGGGTCGGACGATGCCGTCACGCCGGTCTGGGCCGATTTGGCGTTGATCGCCGCTGCGGTTTGGGTGCCGCGGTCGACCGCGTTGGTACCTGCGCCGATGACGCCGATGTCGACACCGTTGACCAGCACATCGCCGGCCGAAGTGGCGCCGAAGGTGGTTGCCACGACCCCGACTGCGGCGCTGGCGCCGACGGTGGCGGTGACACCAGTTTGCGCGCTCACTGCGTTGATGGCTGCTGCCTTGGCAATGCCGCTGGCGTCGCCGTTGGCGAACGACACACCATCGGTGGTCGAGGCGCCAACGCTGTAGCCGTTGATCGACAGTTCGCCGGCGGTCAATGCGCCCGTGGTGACCGGGCCCGTGCCGGCCTTGGTGGCAGCGTAGCTCGAGCCGGATCCCACGCCCAGGCTGCTGGCCTTGGCGCTGGAGATGGCGTTGATCGAGATGCGGTCGTTGCTGGTGGCGTTCGCGCCGACCTGGAACGATTGCGAAGTGAAGGTGCCGTCGAGCAGCTTGTTGCCGTTGAACGAAGAGCTCGAAGCGACGCGGTCGATCTCGGCGATCAGCGAGGATGCTTCGTTATTCAGGGAGGCGCGGTCGCTGGCGCTGTTCGAGCCGTTGGCCGACTGCACGGCCAGTTCGCGGATACGCTGCAAGTTGCTGCCGATCTGGGCCAGGTCGCCCTCGGCCGTCTGGGCCAGCGAAATGCCGTCGTTGGCGTTGCGCGCTGCCTGGTCGTTACCACGGATCTGCGAGGTCATGCGCTCGGTGATGGCCAGGCCGGCGGCGTCGTCCTTGGCGCTATTGATGCGCAAGCCGGACGAGAGACGCTGCAGCGAGGTGGTCAGGGAATTCTGCGAGGCACCCAGGTTGCGCTGGGAATTGAGGGACGCGATGTTGGTATTGATGAAAGCAGCCATGATGATTCTCCGAAACAGGGTATTCGTGTCGGGCTGCTTTGCCCTTGTTCACCTTGGTGTGCTTCAATCTTTCCGAAGCAACGACACCGTAGTTGTATCTGGTAACGGTGGCCTTGTCGAAAAGTTGATAGTCGAAAGCTATAATAAAGTCGCCTTTTCACCCTCAGGTTCCCGCAGTGCGGCGCGCTTAAACGACCGTGTTTCAGGAAACTTTAGGGTGAAAATAAATTGTTTGAAGGCAGAATTGAAGGGTGTTTACCCCTCAGTTCGGGGTTTTGGCTTAATAGATGGCAACTATCAGGGAATAAAAAAGCCGCGCCGGTGGAGGGCGCGGCTTGCCGGGGAGCACCAACGCCGCTAGGGCGCGACCACCACCCGGTTCTTGCCGGTCTTCTTCGCTTCATACATGGCCAGGTCGGCGCGCTTGACCAGCGCGGCCTGTTCCTCGTTCGGCTGGCGCAGCGCCACCCCGGCCGAAAAGGTGATCAGCACCTTCTCGTTATCGTGCAGGAAAAAGTGCTTGGTCAATTCGCGCTGCAGCCGCGTCATCGTCTGCGAGGCCGCTTCGACCGTAGTCTCGGGCAGCAGGATCAGGAATTCCTCGCCGCCGAAGCGGGCGATCACGTCCATCGAGCGCAGGGTATCCTTGACGATCTTGACCAGGTGCTTGAGCGCGCTGTCGCCGGCCTGGTGGCCGTAAGTGTCGTTCAGGCGCTTGAAGTCGTCCAGGTCGAGCAGGGCCACGCACAGCGGCGTGCCGCGCCGGTCCGAGCGGGCCGTTTCGCGGTCGAACACATCGTCCAGCCCGCGCCGGTTCAGGCTGCCGGTCAGCTGGTCTTCGCGCACCAGTTCACTCATATGCTGCAGTTTCGCTTCCAGCGAGTGGATGCGCTGTTCGGCTTCCTGCACTTCCTGGCGCGCCAGGATCATGCGGTCGCGCGACTTGAGCGCCTCGGTCTGGATGGCGCGCGTTTCGCGCAGCACTTCGTCGAGGACAGCGTTGAGCTCGCTAATATTGTCGGCGTGACTGATCTTGTCGGAAAAGCTGCCGATTTTTTCGTGGAAGTCGCCGGTGGTGGTGGCCACCGAGCTGAGACGGTCGATAAAGGTCATCATCATGTTCTTGACGGTGAGCTTGACGTCCGCCAGGCTGTGCTTGAGCTGGCCCTGCTTGTATATGACTTCCTTCAGGCTGCGGGTCGCTTCTTCCAGCGCGCGCGGGTCAATCGGTCCGGATATCAGCGCCTGCACCACGTCGACCTGGCCGCGCAGCCAGCTGTCCTCGTCGAGCAGTTCGCTGACGTTATCGAGCAGCAGCTTGAACAGGCGCAGCAGCAACTCCTGCTGTTCGGCGATGTCGCCGCTCTTGATGTCGATCTGGTAGCACAACTGCTTGAGGCGCGCGCCGATCTCGGTCAGCGCTTCCTCGTCGCGGGCCAGCTTGACGGCCGCGCCCAGCGATTCGGCTTCGGCCACCAGCGCCGGTGCGCCTTCGAGCAGCGAGGCCACGGCGAAACTGAGGGTGCGCGCCAGCAGTTCGCGCAAGTGGCGCGTTTCGGGCGACTCGTTGTCGGCCACCAGTTCAATCGTGGGGGCCTTGCGAAAGTGTTTTTCCACCAGCTGCGTCAGATTGCGCGCATACAGGTCCCAGTCGCGCGCCTTGGCAGCGCGCCCCATGCGGCGCCCGAATTCATGCAGTTCACCGGGGGTGTCGGTCAGCCTGGCGGCGAACTCGGTGAGCACGGTGTCGGCCCCGGCGTCGGGCGCGGGCGCTTCCGGCTCGGTGACGCCGGCGATTTCGTTGTATATGACCTGGTAGGCTTGCGGCGTAGGGGCGATGCGCCGGGTGGCCAGGCGGCGAAATGCTTCGCGCGCGATCTCGGCCGGATTGTCGGCGGATGCGGCAGGCGGGCCAGGCGGCTTTGCTGGTGTGCTTGACATGAATGGCTCAATGTTAGGCGAATTACCAGTCTACCATCCCGCCGCGTAAAGACTGCGATATTTTATTTCTTTATGGAATGAAAAAGTGGCAACTTTTCGATTACTCGATCAGCTGGTTCTTGATCGCGTAATGGGTCAGTTCGGCACTGTTCTTGAGCTTCATCTTCACCAGCAGGCGCGAGCGGTACTCGCTGATGGTCTTGACCGACAGCGACAGCTCTTCGGCGATGGCGCTGACGGTCTTGCCCGAGGCGATCATGGTCAGGGTCTGGTATTCGCGGTCGGAGAGGGTGTCGTGCAGCGGCGTATCGTGGTCGTCGCCAACGGCGCTGGCCAGTTCCTGGGCCAGGGCCGCGCTGACGTATTTTTGGCCGGACGCCACCTGGCGGATGGCCGTGACCAGTTCGCGCGGCGCGCTCTGCTTGGTCAGGTAGCCTGCCGCGCCAGCCTTGAGCGAGCGGATCGCGTACTGGTCTTCGCGGTGCATTGACAGCATCAGCACGGCGATCTCGGGATTTTCTTTTTTGACTTGCTTGAGCACGTCGATGCCGCTGCGGTCGGGCATGGAGATATCGAGCAGCATCACGTGGCATTTGGCCTTGCGAAACAGCTTGATGGCGTCGAGCCCGTTTTCGGCTTCGCCGGCGACGATGATGTCGGGCGATTCGGCCAGGATCTGCTTCAATCCTTCGCGCACAATCGCGTGATCGTCAGCAATAAAAACCCGGATGGTGGCTTTTTCAGTCATGCCGGTATTATCGCCGGTCTGGCCGAAGTCAGCTTGATTTTGATGTTCACCGTGGCGCCGCCGCCGGGGCTGGCCGAGAGCGTCATGGTGCCGCCCAGCGCCTTGGCGCGTTCGCTCATGCCGCGCAGGCCGAACGAGCCCGGCTTGGCGCGGTCGTCCTGCTCGATGCCCACGCCGTTGTCGGCGATGGTCAGGCAGATCTGGCGCCGCAGCACTTGCAGGCGCACCGTCACCTGGCTCGCCTTCGCGTGCTTGGCAATATTGGTCAGCGCTTCCTGGAAGATGCGAAACAGCGCCGTCGCATGGTCGAGCGAGAGGTCGATTTCCTTTTCGCTCGATGAAAACGCGCAGCTGATGCCGTTCTGCTTTTCGAATTCGCGGCTTTGCCATTCGAGCGCGGCGACCAGGCCGAAATCGAGCATCGACGGGCGCAGGTCGAGCGAGATCCGGTGCACCGCCTCGATCGTGCGGTCAACCAGCGCATCGACGTATTCGGCGCGCTCGACCAGCTGCGGCTGGTCCGATGGCAGGCGCTGGGTCAGCATCATCAAGGCCATCTTGATGGCGGTCAGGTTGCCGCCCAGGTCATCGTGGATTTCACGCGCGATGCGGGTGCGCTCCTGTTCCTTGACCTGTTCGATGTGGGCCGTCAGTTCGGCCAGTCGGGCGCGCGAGCGCGTCACTTCGAGCTGTTCCCGCTTGCTCTCGGTGATGTTGGTCATGATCCCCTGCCAGTGCACGCTGCCAGGCGGCTGGGCCAGCGCGCGCGGGGTCGAACGCAGGTTGATCCATTTCTGGTCGTTGTATTCGTCGATCCAGATCCGTCCCTCCCAGTTCCAGCCCGACAGGTTGCTGGCCGACGCGTGCATCGCATCGAGGTAGCCCTTGCGGTCGTCGGGCATGATCAGGTCGAGGAAGCGACCGGGATGGTTCTGCAGTTCGGCGGCGGGAAGGCCGAGCAGGGCCGCGCAGCCATCGCTCAGGTAGGGGTAGGCCACCGTGCCGTCCGCGTGCAGGATGAACTGGTAGACCAGCCCGGGGGTATTGCTGTTGGAGGCCTGGGGGGCTTCGGCGAAGCGGGGCGGGACAGGGCTCATCGGATGTCGGCGGTGGATACGATGCCTGGAATCATACGGCATAAGTGGACACGGCAAAAGACGGTACACTTTGCCGATGAAAAAACTGCTGATTGCCTTGATGTTGTGCGTGGCCTGCGGTGCGGCCATGGCGCAGGATGCCCGGTTCACGGTCGTGACCATCGATACCGCGCGCCAGGACTTGGCGCTGTTCCTCAACGACGATGCCGGCGCGCCGCTGCACGGTTTCACAAGGCTCGCGGCATGGCTGCAGGCCAGGAACAAGCGCCTGGTGTTTGCCGTCAATGCTGGCATGTACCATCCCGATTTTGCGCCGGTGGGTTTGCATGTTCAAGACGGCAAGCAGCTCGCTCCCTTGAACCTGGAGGACGGCACGGGAAATTTTTTCCTCAAGCCGAACGGCGTGTTCATGCTGTCGCAGAACGGGCCGCGCGTGGTCGAATCGTCCGAGTATCCGGCGCTGGGCAAGGGCGTGCGCCTTGCCACGCAATCGGGACCGCTATTGCTGCGCAATGGCGTGATCCACCCCGCCTTCAATCCCGCGTCCAGCTCGCGCTACATCCGCAACGGCGTGGGCGTGGTCGGCGGCAAAGCCATTTTTGTGATCAGCAACCATCCGGTGACCTTCCATGAGTTCGCGGTCTTCTTCCGCGATAACCTGCATTGCAAGGACGCGCTCTACCTTGATGGTTCGGTGTCGAGCCTGTATTCGAAAGAGCTGGGACGCAACGACGCGGCCGCCAGGCTGGGACCGATGCTGGGCGTAATCGAGTAAACATGATACGGATTTCGCGCCCTTCCTGCCCCAGTAGTATCACAAGGACAGGATGCGGGCGCACCGTTACAATGAAGGCATGAATAAAGCATTTGTCAAAGAAGCGGACGGCGACGAGGATGAAGAAGCGCTGGCGCTCGCGCAAGCCATTCCGGCTGGCGCCAAAAACTACATCACCCCGGCCGGCTACCAGCGCATCAAGGATGAACTGCTGCAGCTGATCGATGTCGAGCGGCCCGAAGTGGTCAAGGTCGTGCACTGGGCCGCCTCCAACGGCGACCGCTCCGAGAACGGCGACTATATCTACGGCAAGCGGCGCCTGCGCCAGATCGACGGCCGCATCCGCTTTCTCACCAAGCGCATGGACGCGGCAGCCGTGGTCGATCCCAGCGTCCACTACGGCAATGACCAGATTTTCTTCGGCGCGACTGTCCGCTACCGCAATGCGGCCGGCGACGAGCACACGGTAAACATCGTCGGCATCGACGAGCTCGACCCGCTCAAGGGCAAGATCAGCTGGGTGTCGCCGGTGGCGCGCGCGCTGACCAAGGCCAGGGAAGGGGACTTGATCACCTTGCAAACGCCGCTCGGGCCCGAGGAGCTTGAGGTGCTGAGCGTGGAGTACCCGGCGCCGCACGAGGACTAGATTTCCGACTTTACAGCGAGTTGCCGATGTCGATTGCCCATAGCAGCCTGAATCACTTCCTGCGCATTCCGCTGGCCGCCGAGGTCCACTCGCGGCCTTCGTTGCGCCTGTCCGGCCCCGAAGCGCTGACCCACCTGGCCGTCTACCAGGGGGGCGACAAGCTGCTTTCGGAGCTGTGCCAGCATTTCGGCGTGGCCGGGCCGCACCTCGACGCCAGGTATTTTTTCCACGACTTCGGCGCCTTCCGCCTGCAATGGGAAGCGCATACAGAGTTTGCCACCTTCACCTTCGCCGAGCAGCGCAGCGCGCCTGTGACGCTGGAACATGCATTCGACCAGGTGCCGCTGCGGCACATCCCCGAAAAATGGCTTCACGGCCTGCAGGGCACGGTGATGGCGGCCACCCACGTGGTGCTGCAGGAAATGGATGCCAGCCTGGCCGATATGCGCGCGGCCTTCGGCGCCAACCTGCTGGTCGGTTCTGACAGCCAGGGTTTTGCGCGCATCTGGACCGACTTCGCGATCGCACCCGATGGATTCGGACGCGTGGTGGTGCAGGACCTGGGCATGCAATACCAGCAGGCCGGGCGCCTGGTGCAACGGGTGCTGGAAATTGAAACCTACCGCATGATGGCGCTGCTAGGTCTGCCGCACGCGCAGCAGGGCGCGCCGGTGCTGAACGCCATCGAAACCGAACTGGCGCGCCTGTCGGCCGGCATGACCGATCCGGCCGAGGCGCTCTCGCCTGACGCGCCGGACGACGAACGCGAGCTGCTGCAAAAAATTACCGGGCTGGCGGCGCGCATGGAAAAGCTGGCACTGGAAAACAGCTACCGCTTTTCAGCGTCGAAGGCGTATTACCGGCTGGTGCAGGCGCGTATCGAGGAGCTGCGCGAAACCCGCATTCCCGGCGTGCCCACCATTCGCGAATTCATGGACCGGCGCCTGGCCCCGGCCATGAACACCTGTGAATCGATGGTGCGGCGCCAGGAAGCGCTGGCCGAGCGGATCGGACGCACCAACGACCTGCTGCGCACGCGCGTGGGCATCGTGCAGGAGCAGCAGAACCGGCGCATCCTCGAGTCGCTCAACACGCGCGCGGCGCAGCAGCTGCGTTTGCAGCAGGCGGTCGAGGGACTGTCGGTGGTGGCGATTTCGTATTATTCGATTGGGCTGGTCAGCTATGCCGGCAAGGCGCTCAAGGCGGCCGGCGTGGGGCTCAATCCCGATGTGCTGACCGGGGTGATGATTCCGGTGCTGATAGGTGCTGTTTGGATAGGATTGCGGCGCATGCACTCCAGGGTGGTGGCGTGATCGAACACGCGCCGGGAAAATAGGGTCAAACCAGCATGCTGTATCTCACCATTGCCGTACTTCTCGCAGGCGCTTCACTCATGCTCGATATCGCCTCAGCATGGAGGAAGTCTGTTGCCGCCATACGAACCGGCGACGCGGTTGGCGGGGTCTCTATTCTGCCAGGCCTACTATTTTTTCCTGCGGGTGGCTGCGGACTATTTTGGCTCATTGATCGTGTCTATCCAGGTTATGGTTTTTGGGTCGTTGGAATCTCAGCGTCGGTAGTGATTCTTGTGGCGTTCGGATTTTATCTTCGTTGCCGCTACCTCATTCGAGGCGATGGTCGCAAATGATCGCTTTCGGGTGCGCTTTAGTAATTGATGAACGAAAAACATGACTGAAAACTGGGACTTTTATTTTTGCAACGTAGACCACAAGCCCGGCTCAATTTTCGTGGACTTGGGCGCCCTGGAGTTGCTGCCTGTCGCGACGCATCCTGTCATGGCTTACCTGCGGCTCAGGATGTGCACGCCGCGTCCGGATGGCCTGTCGAGCAATGAGGAGTACGACCGGCTCCTCGCGATCGAGCACGCGTTGGAGAAATTGTGCGTTGAAGGCGATACGATCTATGTCGGACGTTGTACTACGAACGGATGCCGCGACTTCTATTTTTACACGGTAGAAGGGCTTGCCTGGGATGAGCTTATCGGCGCATTCATGGCTGCATTCCCGGATTACCAGTTTCAGGTGGGCTGCCGCGACGATCCGAGTTGGTCGAGCTACTGCTCTTTCCTGTACCCCAACGAGGCCACTCGCCACGGGATGCGGAATCGGCGTGTCTGCACCGAGTTGGAACGCCATGGCGACCCGCTTCTCGTCGCACGTGAGATTGATCATTGGGCTTATTTTCCTGAAGTGAATGGCCGCGATAAATTTGTTGCGAAGACCGTCCAGCTTGGCTTTGCCGTTCGCGGACTGTCCACGAGCGAACACGACGGGATGCATTGCGCGCAGCTGTGGCGCCTCGATCTTCCAAACATGAGCGACATTGATGACGTGACGCTCCCTTTGTTCGACCTCGCCGCGGAATCCGGCGGACAGTATGACGGGAGGGAATCTGTCGTTCTGGGTACCGAGTAGAAATAATGGAAATCTGAATCCAGATTTCTCCATCCTGCGAATAAGTATTCAACGGCGTTACGTATAATCGCCGACAACCGCTTATTCGACCGTTCATGACATCGCCAACCAAACAACTTGCCTGCGCCATCGCTATCCTGTGCGCAGGGCCTGCCTGCGCGGCCGAGGACGACCCTATCGCCCGGGTCGACGTGAGCGCCTCGCGCACCAGCCAGATCGGGCTGGCCGATTCGGCCAATGCCGGCGTGGTCACCCAGCAGCAACTCGAGGCGCGCACCGTCTACCGTCCCGCCGAACTGCTGGAAACGGCGCCCGGCCTGATCGTCAGCTAGCATAGCGGCGAAGGCAAGGCCAACCAGTTCTACCTGCGCGGCTTTAACCTCGACCACGGCACCGACCTGCGCACCAGCGTGGACGGCATGCTGGTCAACCAGCGCAGCCACTCGCACGGGCAGGGCTGGACCGACCTGAACTTCCTGATCCCCGAACTGGCCGACCGCCTCGACTACCGCAAGGGGCCCTACAGCGCGGACGCAGGCGACTTCGCCGCAGCAGGTACGCTTGATGTGCGCTACGCCGATGCGCTCGACGATGGCATCGCCAGTATCGGTATTGGCCAGCATGGCTTCAGACGGGCATTGCTGGCCGATTCGCCGGCGTTGGGCAAGGGAAGCCTGCTGTACACGCTGGAAGCCTTCCACAACGATGGCCCGTTCACGCGCGGCGACAACTACCGCAAGCTCAATGGCGTGCTGCGCTACAGCGAAGGCAGCGCCGTCAACGGCTGGAACCTGAGCGCGATGGCCTACAAGGCCAGCTGGAATGCGAGCGACCAGATTCCCCGCCGTGCCGTCGCAGACGCAGGCGTTTCGACACGGTCGACTCCAGCGATGGCGGCAGCGCGCGGCGTTACAGCTTGTCGGGCGGCTGGCGCGCCGATTCGGATGCCGGCAAGAGCGCCATCAACGCCTATGTGGTTGCCAACTAGCTGGCGCTGTATTCGAACTTCACCTACTTTCTCGACGACCCGGTCAACGGCGACCAGTTTAGCCAGCCGGACCGGCGCGTCACGGCGGGCTTGAATGCCGAACACCGCTGGGGCGACTACCGCGTTGGCCTGCAGGTTCAGAACGATAATATCTTTAACGGCCTGCACAAAACTGCGCAGCGGCAGCGCCTGTCGACCGTGCGCGAAGACCATATCGTCGAAACCAGCGCTGCCGTGTTTTTCGAAAAGTCGAGCCGCTGGCATAAATACCTGCGGTCTGTGGCCGGGCTGCGGCTGGACCACTACCGTTTCGACGTCGAGAGCAGCCTGGTCGCCAATTCGGGCCGCAGCCACGCCAGCCGCGCCCGCCCTGCTCTGAGCGTAGTTGCCGGGCCATGGCAAAAGACCGAGTTGTATTTCAACGCCGGCGCCGGCTTTCACAGCAACGATGCGCGCGGCACCACAATCGAGGTCGATCCGGTGACGCCGCTGGCGCGTGCCAGCGGCGTTGAAGTTGGCGTGCGCAGCGAATTCGTCAAAGGCTTGCAAAGCTCACTGTCGCTGTACCGCCTTGATCTCGACTCAGAGCTGGTGTTTGTGGGCGACGCCGGCACCACGGAGGCGGGCCGTCCAAGCCGGCGCACCGGTGTGGAATTTTCCAGCTATTACAAGCCGAACCGCTGGGTCAGCGTCGATGCCGACCTGGCCTTTGAACGGGCCCGTTTCAAGGACGTGGATCCGGTCGGCGCGCGCATTCCTGGTGCAGAGGAGGGTGTCGCTTCGCTGTCGCTGGCAATCGACCGGGTGGTGCCGTGGTACGGCGCGCTGCAGCTGCGCTACTTCGGACCGTGGCCGCTGCTGGAGGATGATTCGGTGCGATCGCGGCAGACATCGACCTTGAACGGCCGCATAGGATGCCGGCTCGGCAAGCACCTGACGCTCCAGCTCGAAGGCTTCAACCTGGCCAACCGGCGCGATTCCGCGGTCGACTATTTTTATGTGTCGCGCTTGGCCGGCGAGGCGGCAGCCAGCGAGGACGTGCATTTCCATCCCATCGAATCGCGGTCGTTCAGGGTGACGCTCAGTTCCGCGTTCTGAACGGCGAACCCCGGGGTTCCTTAGTTGCGTTCGCGCTCGACGCGGGTAACCCCGGCCACGCCGCGCAGATTGCGGATCAGGTGCGCCAGGTGGACCCGGTCCTTGACCTGGATCGTGAAGCGCAGCTGCGTCATCACGTGTTCTTCATCCTCGTCCATGCCGACGTAGGAGATGTTGGCATCGGACTCGCCGATCTCGGCGGCCACACGCGCCAGGATGCCTTTTTCATTGTTGATCAACAGCCGGATGCGGCAGTCGAAACGGCGATTCAGTTCGGTACCCCACTGCACGGCGATCCAGCGGTCAGGCTCCTTGCCGCGCGCGCGCTTGGCGCCCATGCAGTCGCCGGTGTGCACGATCAGGCCCTGGTCGCGCCGCAGCTGGCCGGTGATCTGGTCGCCCGGAATCGGCAGGCAGCATGGCGCCAACTGCACCGACACGCCTTCGCTGCCGTAAATGGTGACGGGATCGAGCTCGCCCGCCGACGCGTGCTGGTCCGACGGCAGCGACGCCAGGTCGTCGTCGATCAGGCCAAAGATGTGGCGCGCCACCAGCGCGGCCATGCGCTTGCCGATGCCGATGTCGGCATACAGCTCGTCCATCGACTTGGCCGACGATTCGTTGAGCAGCTTCTCGATCGTCTGGTCGGGCAGGTCGGGATTGATGTTGAGCGAAGTGAGCGCCTGCGCCAGCAGTTCCTGGCCCAGTTCCACCGATTCGTTCAGGTTAATGGTGCGCAGGTGGTGGCGGATCGCCGAACGCGCCTTGCCGGTGCGGACAAAGGCCAGCCACGTCGGGCTCGGGCGCGAATTCGGGTCGGTGACGATTTCGATGATGTCGCCGTTGCGCAGTTCGGTGCGCAGCGAGGCGGCCTCGTTGTTGACCTTGACCGACACGGTATGGTCGCCAATGCCGGTGTGGATGTTGTAGGCGAAGTCGAGCGCGGTGGCGCCGCGCGGCAGCGCGATGATCTTCGACTTCGGCGTGAACACGTACACCGAATCGGGGAACAGGTCGACCTTGACGTGTTCGAGGAATTCGGCCGAGTCGCCGGTCTGCTGCTGGATGTCGAGCAGCGATTGCAGCCAGGCGTGGGTGCGCTGCTGCATGTCCGACATGTTGGCGTCGCCGTTCTTGTACAGCCAGTGCGCGGCCACGCCCGATTCGGCGGTGCGGTGCATTTCCTGGGTGCGGATCTGGAATTCGACCGGCGTGCCGTACGGGCCGATCAGCGTGGTGTGCAGCGACTGGTAGCCATTCAGCTTGCGAATCGCGATGTAGTCCTTGAACTTGCCAGGCATCGGCTTGTACAGGCCGTGCAGGGTGCCCAGCGCCACGTAACAGTTGGCGAAGCTGTCGACCACGACCCGGAAGCCGTACACGTCGAGCACCTGCGAGAACGACAATCGCTTGCTGCGCATTTTCTTGTAGATGCCGTACAAGGTTTTTTCGCGCCCGAACACTTCGGCCGGCAGCTCGGCGATCTGCAAGGTGTTCTTGACCGATTCGAGGATCTTCTTGACCACTTCGCGGCGGTTGCCGCGCGCGGCCTTGACCGCCTTCGACAAGGTCCGGTAGCGCACCGGATACAGGTGCGAGAACGACAGGTCCTGCAGCTCGCGGTAGATGTTGTTCAGGCCCAGGCGGTGCGCGATGGGCACGTACACTTCCATCGTCTCGGAGGCGATGCGGCGCTTTTTGGCGGCCGTCATGTGCTCTAGCGTGCGCATATTGTGCAGGCGGTCGGCCAGCTTGATCAGGATGACGCGCACGTCCGAGGCCATCGCCAGCAGCATCTTGCGGAAGTTTTCGGCCTGCGCCTCGATCAGGCTCTGGAATTCGATTTTTTCAAGCTTGGACAGGCCGTCGACGAGGGTGGCGACCGGCGCGCCGAAGCGTTCGACCAGTTCATCCTTCTTGACGTCCTGGTCTTCCATCACATCGTGCAGCAGCGCGGCCATGATGGCCTGGGCGTCAAGCTTCCAGTCGGCGCAGATTTCGGCCACGGCGATGGGATGGGAAATGTATGGTTCGCCCGATTTGCGGATCTGTCCCAGGTGCATCTCGTCGGAAAAACGATATGCTTCCTTGACCTTTTTCAGTTCGGAAGGGGAGAGGTACTCGGCCAGCTTGGCGGAAAGCTGTGTGACCGACGCCACGCCAGGTGTGATGGCGGGCGTGGCAGGGTCTTGCTTGGACGCCGAACGGGAGGTTCGGGTCTTTGGCGTGCCTGGAAGCGTCGTGTCCGGAGTAAGGTTCATACTTGAAGGCTACCAGAATGACGGGTGAACACGCTTGCTGCAGGCGACAACAATTACATCGGGACCTTTTTCAGCATCTCGATACCGACCTTGCCGGCAGCGATTTCGCGCAGGGCAACGACGGTTGGCTTGTCTTTTGCATCAACTTTCGGTGTATGGCCCTGCAGCAACTGACGAGCGCGATAGGTCGCGGCCAGGGTCAGCTGAAAACGGTTAGGGATCTGTTTCAAGCAATCTTCAATGGTAATGCGGGCCATACTTACTCCTAAATTGACAATATTGTGATGTGTCACGATTGTTGCGCATGGATACCCAGTTGGGCAAAAAGCGAGGCGTTACGCGCAGCCTGCTGTGCAAATCGGCTGCGTGTCGCTCTGACAATCGCGCTCATCTCTGACAAGGCGACGTTGAACTCTTCATTGATAATAACATAGTCGAACTCCGGAGCGTGAGAGATCTCACCCCCGGCGGCCAGCAGGCGCCGCTCGATGATGTGCGGTTCGTCCTGGCCGCGCTTGTGCAGCCGCTCCGATAAGGCCGCGATCGAGGGCGGCAAAATGAAGATCCCGGCGGCTTGCGGGAACTGTTTCTTGACCTGGCGGGCGCCCTGCCAGTCGATTTCCAGCAGGATGTCGGTGCCGATCCGCATTTCTTTCTCGACCATCAAGCGGCTGGTGCCGTAATAGTTGCCGTGCACTTCGGCCCATTCGAGAAATTCGCCCAGCGCGGCGCGCGCCTTGAAATCCTCGGCGCTGGTGAAATGGTATTCCTTGCCGTTGGTCTCGCCGGGGCGCGGGGCGCGGGTGGTGGTCGAAATCGACAGCTGGATGCCCGGTTCCTGCGCCAGCAGCGCGTTGACCAGGGTCGATTTGCCGGCGCCCGACGGGGCTGCGACGATGAACAGGCTGCCTGCGAGGGCGGAATTGGTTGGCATGGTGTTCTTTCGATCGGTAACGTTTGTTGATTCTACCAAAGCCGGCGTGAGGGTAGAAATGAAAACCGGTGCATGTTGCACCGGTTGAAACGTTGTTTTGATGCAACACAAAACAGCTTTATTCCAGGTTTTGCACCTGTTCGCGCATCTGCTCGATCAGCAACTTCAGTTCCATCGACGCATCGGCCAGTTCCTTGACGGAGGCCTTGGCGCCCAGCGTGTTCGCTTCGCGGTTCAGTTCCTGCATCATGAAATCGAGGCGCTTGCCGACCTGGCCGCCCTTCTTGAGGATGTGGCGCGTTTCGGTCAGGTGCGCGGTCAGGCGCGATAGCTCTTCGGACACGTCGATGCGAATGCCGTACAGGGTCACTTCCTGGCGGATCCGTTCGAACGCTTCCTGGCGCGTCAGGGTCGACGGCGTGCCGTGCCCGGCCAGGCCGAGCGCGTCCTGCATGCGCTCGATCGCCTTTTGCTGGAACTGCGAAATGACCTGGGGAATGAGGGGGGTGATGCGTTTGACAATCACGTCCATGGCGTCGATGCGCGAGACCAGCATCGCTTCCAGGGCGGCGCCTTCACGGCGGCGGCTGTCGACAAAGGCGGCCACGGTCTTGATGGTCAGTGCGGCAACGTCGGCCTGCAGCGATTCTTGTCCCACCTGGGCTTCTTCGATGACACCCGGCCAGCGCAGCAGTTCGGCAACCGTCATCAGGGGGGCGGAAACGAAGTGGCGGGTGACCTCGGTTTGCAGGCGCGCCAGGTCGGCCAGCATGGCGGCGTTGAGCGCTTGGGAGCCACCGGCAACCTTGCGTCCGAAACTCAGCCGTGCCTCAACCTTGCCGCGCGTGATGGCGGCCATAATGGCAGCGCGCAGGTCCGGTTCCAGGGCGCGCAGCTCATCGTTAATGCGGAACTGCAAGTCCAGAAAGCGCGAATTGACACTCTTGATTTCGATCGTAAGGGTGCCCGCCGCGCCTTCGCTGGTGGCTACCGCGTAACCTGTCATGCTAGAAATGCTCAATGTCGTCCCCGGTATTTATTATTTGCTTTTTTATCTTAGCTTTACAAAGCACTGATTTATCCACACAATCGCCGTGTTAAGCAAGGAACCCTCATGGCTGCACAAAATAACGCTCCCTTGCCCGATGGGCTTGAAATTGCCGGATATCGCATTGTAAAGAAAATTGCGTCTGGTGGGTTCAGTATTGTATATCTCGCTTATGACGCCGACGGAAACGCCGTTGCGATCAAAGAATACCTTCCCAGCGCCTTGGCATTGCGGCAGCCGGGCGAGCTCGTGCCCGTCATTTCCAAGCCCAACCTGGCGGTCTTCCGGATCGGCCTGAAGTGCTTTTTCGAAGAGGGCAGGGCGTTGGCCAAGATCCAGCACCCGAATGTGGTGCGCGTGCTTAATTTCTTCCGTGGCAACGAAACCGTGTACATGGTGATGGCATATGAATCAGGCCACTCGCTGCAGGAACAGATTGCGCGCCTGGGCGCCAAGGGCAGCCGCCTGAACGAAGCCTTCATCCGCCAGATCTTCATCGGCGTGTGCGCCGGCCTGCGCGAGGTGCACACCAACAAGCTGCTGCACCTGGACCTGAAGCCGGCCAACATCTATTTGCGTACCGACGGCACCCCGATCGTGCTCGACTTCGGCGCCGCGCGCCAGACCTTCAACGCCGACGTGCCCAAGCTCACGCCAATGTACACGCCCGGCTTCGCCCCGCCTGACCTGTATTCCAAGACCGCCGCGCTCGGTCCGTGGTCCGACATCTACAGCATCGGCGCCTCGATGTTCGCCTGCATGGCGGCCCAGCCGCCCCAGGCCGCCGACCAGCGCAAGCTCGAAGACAAGATGCCGCTGTATTACGTGAAGCTGGAAGAGAATTACTCGCCCGAGCTGATCAAGATGGTGCAATGGTGCCTCGAGCTCGATCCGCTGGCGCGTCCGCAAAGCCTGTTCGCGCTGCAAAAGGAATTGTCCCTGCCGCGCGTGCCCAAGCCGGCGGTCGTCGTCGACAAGCTGGCAGGCGGCTGGCGCGGGCTGGCCGACCGCATGGGCATCGGCCGCAAAAAAGTCGAAGCCAAGAACAAGAACACCTGATTAAGAAAGCCCTATCATGCAATTCTCCGTATATCAGGAAAGCCAGATTGGCGGTCGCAAAGTCAACCAGGACCGGATGGGTTACAGCTTCACGCGCGACGCGCTGCTGCTGGTTCTTGCCGACGGCATGGGCGGTCATTTGCGCGGCGAAGTAGCCGCCTCGATCTTCATGCAGACCATGTCGACCCTGTTCCAGCAAAACGCCACGCCCTACGTCAAGAAGCCCGAGCGCTTTCTGGAAGAGGCCTTCATGGAGGCGCACCACGAGATCCACCGCTACCGCGCCGCCAACAACCTGCCGGACACGCCGCGCACGACCGCCGTGGCTTGCCTGATCCAGCACAATATCGCCACCTGGGCCCATTGCGGCGACTCGCGCCTGTACTGGATGCGGCGCGGCCAGATCCTGGGGCGCACGCGCGACCATTCGCACATCGAGCACCTGATCGACAAAGGCATGGCCGATCCATCCGAGCGCGCCACCCACCCGGACCGCAACAAGCTGTACAACTGCATCGGCGCCTCCTCGCCGCCGAAAGTCGACATCGCCCGTCCGGCCAGCCTGCAGGCCGGCGACGTGCTGATGCTGTGCTCCGACGGCCTGTGGTCGATGCTGTCGGACGAAGACCTGGTGCAGCGCCTGTCGACCCAGACCATCGTGCGCGCCATCCCCGACATGATCAACACTGCCACCGCCATCGCTGGCGACAAGGGCGACAACTGCACGGCGCTGGCCATCATGTGGCAAGGCACGCCGGACGTGGAAACGCCGGGCGGAGGGGAGCCTGGCATGGCCACCGTCATCTCGACCATGATGCTGCCCGATAACCTGGTCAGCACCACCATCCAGGCCAACACCGAAATGGAAACGCCGAGCGAGGTTGACGCCTTTAACGACGACGAGATCGAAAAGGCGATTGCCGAGATACGCGGCGCCATTGAAAAATCATCACAAATTATTAAATAGGGTTCCACATGACTTTTGAATCACGCCCAAGCGGCCGCGCCGTCGACCAGCTGCGCGCAATGCGTTTGACGCGCCAGTACACCAAGCACGCCGAGGGTTCGGTATTGATCGAATGCGGCGACACCAAGGTCATTTGCACCGCCAGCATCGAGGACAAGGTGCCTGGCTTTTTGAAGGGCAAGGGGCAGGGCTGGATGACGGCCGAATACGGCATGCTGCCGCGTTCGACCCACACCCGCATGGACCGCGAGGCCGCGCGCGGCAAGCAGTCCGGCCGCACGCAGGAGATCCAGCGCCTGATCGGCCGTTCGCTGCGCGCTGCGTTCGACCTGAACGCCTTTGGCGAGCGCACCTTGCAGATCGACTGCGACGTGCTGCAGGCCGACGGCGGCACCCGTACCGCGTCGATCACCGGCGCCATGGTGGCCGCGTATGACGCGTTCAACAAGCTGGTCGAGCGCGGCGCGATCGGCGCGGTGCCGGTCAAGAGCTTCGTGGCCGCCATCTCTGTGGGCGTATATCAGGGCATGCCGGTGCTGGACCTGGACTACATCGAGGACTCGGGCTGCGACACCGACATGAACGTGGTGATGACCGATGCCGGGCATTTCATCGAAGTGCAGGGCACGGCCGAAGGCGTGGCGTTCGACCGCGCCGGGATGAACCGGCTGCTGGACCTGGCGCAGGGCGGGATTGCCGACTTGATCAAGCTGCAGAAGCAGACGCTGGGCATTTGATAATGTTTTTGGCTGTGCATGGTGGAAGGCGCTGCGCTTTTCCACCCTACAGTGTGATCAGACTGTAGGGTGGAAAAGGCGCAGCCGTCTTCCACCACGCACCGCCACAAACGTGTCGACTGCTTAGCTAGCTGCAGCCTTGGGCAGTTTCACCGCGCCGTATTTCTCCAGTGCCGGCCACAAATGGTAGACGTCGCGTGGCCCAGCCGAAAACGCGGTGAGGTCCACGCGCGGCGGATCCAGAAATCCCAGCATGGTCAGGATCTTGTCGGCGTAAAGGCCATCCTGGCTTCCGCGCCGGATAATCAATACCCCAAGAATGCCGCATGCCAGAATCGCCAGCGCGGCCAGACTGGCTGCGCGCAGCATCCCGTCGCGCGGCATGAATGGCAGCATCGCGATCAGTACGCCCAGCCATACGAGCAATGACGCCTTGGCCGCTTTCTTTATCAGGGCAATGAGCGATGCGCGGCTGCCCATGCGCGCCGCTGGCGGCAGCCATATGCGGCCGTCCGCAACTGTCATCACGGCGTGCGCGAAGACGCCCTGGCCGTCCAGGTTGGTGACGACCGCCTTGACAGCGTCGCCCTCCTTGAAGCCGACAAAGGGAAAGCTGCCGACCACGACACGCTCGCCAATGTAGCAGCCGAAGTGCCGCACTGCGATGTGCTGGTCAGCAGGCGCGAAGCTCTCGGCCAGCGAAGCGATCTCTTCGCGGTACACGCGCCGGTCAAACCCGTGCAGGGGGGCGACGCCGGCATCGGTGATCTCGAGTGCCAGCACCTTGCCTTTCAGGGTGAACATGCGATCTTCGCGGGGCTCGTCGCTGGGGGGCAGCGCGGACTCCGGGGTTCTCCGGTCACCGTTGAAACCACTGGTTTGCGAAGCCAGTACGTATGTCATGTAGGTCTTTGCGTTATCTATCCGGCGTGGATATTGAACGCGACTGGCAATTTGTGCAACCAAAATTTCATGTTTGTGCCGATTTCTCCGACTGGAGGGCAAGCCAGGTCCATACCGCACCGGCCACGTCGAGCAGCGCGAACAGGATCAGCAGGGGGCTGACCAGCCCCAGGCCGACGAACGCGCCGAAGGCCAGCAGCACGAAGCCGCGCGCCCAGACGGTCGCCGTGAAGAACGCGCGCGAGCCGGTGGCGGCGGCAAACCAGTAGTAAATACCGATATTGAAAGCGAGGACGCCGACCACGCGGATCCACACGTCGGTCACGGGCGAAATCGAGAAGATCGCCAGCAGCAGGTTGGGAACGGTCATCAGCAAGACGCCCAGTCCCATGACGTAGACACCAAAATACCTGACTGACTGTGCTGCTTTCGACATGCGCGCCCCCGTGGATTGATGTTGTCAATATAGCATAGCGCCCGTGCAGCGAGGCGGCCCCGCAGGCAAGGTAAAATACGGCTCCAGTCCTTCACATTGTCCATCATGACCCAACGCCTCATCCTCGCCTCGAACAACGCCGGCAAGCTCAAGGAATTCTCGGAAATCCTCGGCCCGATCGGCTTCACCTTGCATCCGCAGGGAGAATTCAACGTTCCCGAGGCTGACGAGCCGCACGCCACCTTCGTCGAAAACGCGCTCGAAAAGGCCCGCCATGCTGCGCGCCTGACCGGTTTGCCGGCGCTGGCCGACGACTCGGGCGTGTGCATCAACGCCTTCGGCGGCGCCCCGGGCGTATGGTCGGCGCGCTTTGCCGGCGAGCCGAAATCGGACGCCCGCAACAACGAAAAAGTCATCGCCGACCTGGCAGCGCATGAAGACAAGTCCGCGTATTACTACTGCGTGCTGGTCTACGTGCGCCACGCCGACGACCCGCAGCCGGTCATCGCCGACGGCCGCTGGAACGGGGAAATCACGCCTCTCGCGCGCGGGGGCAACGGCTTCGGCTACGACCCCCATTTCTTCATTCCGGCGCTGGGCAAATGCGTGGCCGAACTCTCGCCTGCCGAGAAAAACGCCTTGTCGCACCGCGGCCAGGCCTTGCGCGCGCTCGTGGAAAAGCTGAAATGATTCCGATCAAGGTCATCCGCGACGCCCCCAAGCCGGAACCGCGCTCCCCGGCCGCCAGCGCCCTGCAGTACCTGCAGCCGGGCGCGCTGAACCTGTCGGCGCTGCCGCCGCTGTCGCTGTACATCCACTTCCCCTGGTGCGTGCGCAAGTGCCCTTACTGCGACTTCAATTCGCATGAAGCGAAGCGCGAGTTCCCCGAAGAAGAGTACCTGGCCGCCGTGCGGCTCGACCTCGAACAATCGCTGCCGCTGATCTGGGGCCGCAAGATCTACACCATTTTCATTGGCGGCGGCACGCCGAGCCTGATGTCGGCCAAGGGCCTGGACCGGCTGCTGTCGGACGTGCGCACCTTGCTGCCGCTCGACGGCGCGTGCGAAATCACCATGGAAGCGAACCCCGGCACGTTCGAAGCGGAGAAATTCAAGTCGTTCCGGGCCAGCGGCATCAACCGCCTGTCGATCGGAATCCAGAGCTTCAATCCGCGCCACCTGATGGCGCTGGGCCGCATCCATGACGACAACGAAGCGCGCCGCGCGGTGGACATCGCGCACGCCAATTTCGACAACTTCAACCTCGACCTGATGTACGCGCTGCCGTCGCAGACGCTGGGCGAAGCGAAGAAGGACCTGGAGACGGCGCTCTCGTTCGCGCCGCCGCACCTGTCGCTGTACCACCTGACGATGGAGCCGAACACGCTGTTCGCCAAGTATCCGCCGGCCCTGCCGGACGACGACGCCAGCGCCGACATGCAGGACATGATCGCCAGCGAAACGAAGGTGGCCGGCTTCGAGCAGTACGAGGTGTCGGCCTACGCGCAGCCGGGCCACAAGGCGCGCCACAACCTCAACTACTGGGAGTTTGGCGACTACCTCGGCATTGGCGCCGGCGCGCATTCGAAGATATCGTTTCCGCATCGGGTGCTGCGTCAGGCGCGCTACAAGCAGCCCAAGGCATTCATGGAGGCGGCGCGCGCCGGTAATCCGGTACAGGAAGAGCACGAAATTTCGCGCGCCGACATGGGCTTCGAATTCATGCTCAACACCCTGCGCCTGACGGGGGGCTTCGCGCCCAACCTGTTCGGCGAACGCACCGGCATGGGCATCAACGCGATCGACAAAACGCTCAACGAAGCCGAGGCCAAGGGCTTGCTGTTCCGCGACCACAAGGTGATCCGGCCGACCGAACTTGGGCAGCGCTTCCTCAACGACTTGCAGCAGATGTTCCTGGGCGAGTAAGGCTCACATCCGGGCCGGTGCGGCCATGCTGGCGATCAGCCGTGCCATGCTGGCGACGTCGCCGGCCACGCCGTCGTCCGCTTTGGCGGTATGGGAATAGGGGTAGCGCAGCGTGGCGCTGTCGGTCATCAAGAGCGTGCCCGAGACCGTGACGCTTTCCAGGTAGGCCGGCGTGGCCAGGCCTTCGTCGGCGCCGTTTGATACGGCGCGAAACGACGCGAGTGCCTTGCGTACTTGCACGGCAGCGCCGCGCGGGCCGGAAAAGGCAATGAAAGGCCCGGCGCGCGCTCCTTTCCCGTCGTCGGCGCCGACAAACACGACAAATTTCAATTCCGTACCCTCGGCCAGGCGTTCGCCTTTGAGCAAACGCGCCAGTTCGATGACCGCTGGCGCGCCGCTGCAGCTGGCGCCCACGATGAAGGTGCTGCTGGCAGGGCGCGGCGAGGAGGGATTTGCGTACGCTGCTTCAACGCTGTGCATGCGCCGGCCCAGATGCGTATAGCTGCGGCGAATTGCTTCATAGCCCAGGCTGGCGAGGGAAATTTCGAGATAGTGCGCGGCCTCGGCAGGTGCGCGCCCCGCGTTGGCGAGCGCAGCGCGATGTTGCGCCAGGTGCGCGACGAGCGTTGGCGCGACCGGCACGGCGCCCATGTTGACGAGTGCCATCGCGATAACGGCGGCCAGCGAGACGAGCGGCTTGCAAAGGGCGTGAACCGGCATGGCTATCCTCTTTAAAGAATAGACAAGGCCTTCCCGTCTTGGTTCCTGCTTTTACCCCGGGGTCAGTGCCGCCATTACGACACGAGCTC
>JAZKCA010000036.1:0-134274 GCA_040388275.1 Pseudomonadota bacterium | reverse complement strand
GGGATCCCAATTGTTTACAACTAATTTCTGACATTTATAGGGACTGAACAGTCACCACAAGAGATCCTGATTGTTGGTCCGGGGATGGAAAAGATGGCGTTTATTAAGCACTTGCACAAGAACCATGCAGATATCGCCGACAAGGTTGTCAGCGTCGAAACGGTGGACCATCCTAACGACGGCCAACTGCTCGCTTATGCGCGCAAGTACTTTGTTAAGGCAGATATGACGAACTGATTTTCGGCCTGGCCGAAGTCGAAATGTCGTCTTCGCCCGCGAGCTGGAACCAGGGTCCGGACAATGGCCGCACCTTGATCATCGAACCGGTGATTGAAAAAATGGACTTCAAGAATGGTGCCCAGCGCGTCATGTTCGGCGCCATGGCCGGCGGTTCCGCCGTACTGCTGCGCTTCAATATTCATGATGCAAACGGCCGCGTCATCGCCTCGCGGGAGTTTTATCAACGCGTTGCGGCAATGGATGGGGCCTTCGCCATTCAGGACAATTTGATGCTGGGCCGCATAGCGCAGATGGCTGCCGTTTACATGCGGCTCAATTACACGAGCGCCGTTGGTGGCCCGACCGGCGGCAGCGATCCCCGCTAACAAGCGCTAATTCGCTTTCGCAATAGCGAACCAGCCGGCCCTATTGAGGCCGGCTTTTTTTTCACCTGCGCATAAAAAAATGCCGTGCAGCGCTAGCTGAACGGCATTTTTCATTTTGACGACATGTGCGGCGATATTACGCCTTCTTGATTGCCTTGCGACGTGCAGCGATCAGACCCAGCAGGCCCAGGCCCAGCAGCGAAACGCTTGCTGGCTCAGGAATGTCCGAACCCTTGAGTGCGTAGGCCAGTTCTTGCTTCAGGAAACCTTGCTCGGCGGCGTTGTCAGCGTGGTAGAAGAAGTCGGTCGAGGTGACGATGACGTTACCCTGGCCGTAGCTGGCGAACATGCCCAGGTTGGTGGCGCCATAGCTCAGGAACTGGGTCCAGTTCGCGGTGCCGGTCAGGCCGCCCAGGTGGTGGTTATCGGCCTGCGTGGTGTTTTCAGCGACAAAGGTGTGGTTCGTTACGGTTTGCAGGCCGCTCGAGAAGCTCGACGCCCCAAAGAAAGTCACGCCAGAACCGGTGAAGGCGCTGGTGGCGCTCTGTGCACCGTCAAAAATAACGCCGCCGCCGGCGCTCACGAAGCTCACCAGCTTGCTCCAGTAGCCAGCCGAATAGCTCGAACCAGCCCACGAGAACACGATAGCGTCGTAGTTGGCGATCATCGAAGCGGCGCTTTGGCCGTTCATGAATGCGCCCGTCACGCTCGACACCGTCGAACCGGCTTCCAGCTGGTTGGCGATGGTAACGGTGTTCGACAGCGAGTTGCCTTGCGCGTCAACGACGGCAATGCGTGCAGCTTGTGCGGCGCCAGCGATGGTGAAGGTCAGGGCGACTGCGGCTGCGATTTTCAGGATTTTCATTGGTCTTGTGCTTTAAAGGGTGAATAAAATGTAAGTACGATACCTATAAGCAACTTCCGTGCCTGAAATTTAAGTTGTTGTTTATTAACGCAATATTCTGAAATGCATTTTGGTGCGGCGCAATGATGTAAAGTTTCTCGACAGTAAAAGAGCTGGATTATTGATCAAGATCAGCCTATAGCCTGAAGGAAAGAATGCCTCTTCGCACCAGTTATAGAATCGCTCCTGGGCAATCATCGGTGCGGCTTACCCGATCACCAGCGTGGAGCGAATACCATGTCGACTTGGTCCCCTTCGAACTTGCAGGCCCTGCTCGGTGAATTTACGCAGGACAGCCGGCTCCTTCAGCTAACCACGCCGCTGGGCCGCAACCGCCTCATCGTCGAGTGCGTGCGTGGCGAAGAAGGCATCGGCCAGGGATTTCGACTCCAGCTCAGCACGCTCTCCACCGATGCCGGCATTGCACTCAAGACCCTGATCGGCCAACCGGCGCTGCTGCAACTGCTGACCGCCTCCAACCGCGACGAACGGCGTCCTTTCCACGGCTACATTACGGCAGTCGAGCTGAGCGGCGCTAACGGCGGCCTGGCCCGCTACCAGCTGACTTTGGAACCCTGGACGGCCTTTCTCGTCCACGGGCGCGACAGCCGCGTTTTTCAGAACATGACCGTGTTCGACATCCTCGACTGCGTCTTCGCGCCCTGGCAAGGCAAGGGCCGGCTGGCGCCGGCCTGGCGATTCGACATCGCCGACCGCAGCATCTACCCGGTGCGCAGCCTGACCACCCAATACCAGGAAAGCGACCTGGCCTTTGCCGAGCGGCTGATGAGCGAGGAAGGCTTGTTTCACTATTTCAAGCACGCTGCCGACCCCGACAGCCCAGGTTTGGGGCTGCACATCATGGTCATTGCCGACCACAACGGCAGCTTCAGGCCGGGTGCGCAATCGCGCATCCACTTCACCCAGTCGAGCGCGGTGATGAAGCAGGACGGCATCGACCGCTGGCGCACCGAATTACGGCAGCAAGCCAATGCTGTCGAGCTGGGCAGCTGGGACTACCGGACCCGCGCCAGCCATCCCGCCAGCGCGATTGCCGGCGACGGCGACACCGCCTTGCTGAGCCGTCGCGACGTGCTGGGCGCCTATGGCTACCAAACCCGCGAGCAGGGCCAGCGCAAGGCCGACCACATGCTGCAGGCGCTGGTCGCCGCCAGGGAAGTCCATGTAGCGGCCGGCACTGTGCGCACGCTGTGCCCAGGCAGCACGTTCAGCTTACACGGCCACGCCCGCTTCGATACGGCGGTTAATGACGACGACCGCTCGTTCGCCGTGGTGCGCGTGGTGCATCTGATGCATAACAATCTGAGCGCCGAAATGAAGGCCGAAGTGAAGCTGCGCTTGCAACAAGGCGTGCTCGCTTCGGCGATCGAACAGGAAAGCGCACAGAGCCTGCACGCGGTGGGCACGCAGGCAGGTGAGCGGCCGCTGTACCGTGTGCGCATCGATGCGATTCGCAGCAGCATTCCGTATCGAAGCAGTCCCTTCGATGCCCGGGGCGAGCTGCGCTTTCCTCGCCCAAGTGCCAGAGGTCAGCAAAGCGCCATCGTGGTGGGGCCCGAAGGCAGCACCATCCATACCGACCGCGACCATCGGGTCAAGCTCCAGTTCCACTGGCCGCGCGGCGCGCAGAGCCAGAGCCGCCTTGCACATCCGGCCCCGGAAGGCCATACCGGCGCGCCCGGGGACGACAGCGCCGGTAGCTGGGTTCGGGTTGCCACGCCGCTGGCGGGCGCCAACTGGGGAAGCGTGGCGGTGCCTCGCGTGGGGCAGGAAGTGCTGGTCGACTTCATCGACGGCGATATCGACAGGCCGTTGATCATTGGCGCCCTCTACAACGGACAAGGCCAGCGCGATGGGCAGGGCAACCAGGTCAACCTGGGCGCAGGCCCTGCCAACGGCAATGCGCCGGCATGGTTTGCGGGCGAACGCAGCGCGCATGCCCATCCGGCCACGCTGTCGGGTTACAAGACGCAAGCGATGGCAAGCAGCCAGCGCGGTGACGGCGCCTACAGCCAACTCGTTTTCGACGACAGCCCGGGGCAGGCACGTGTAGCCCTGCAGCGCCATGCCGATGAACATACGGGCACGGACGAACTCAATCTTGGCCACCTTGTGCATCAGGCGGACAACCAGCGGCTGGCGCAGGCCGGCTTCGGCGCGGAGCTCAAGAGCGTACACAGCACTGCGGTGAGGGCCGGGCAGGGATTGCTGGTGACCAGCAACGGCGGCACCGGCAGCCAGCTCGACTCGCGCGAAGCGCTGGCGCAGATGGAACAGAGCGTGCAGTTACTGAGCAAGCTGGCGACGACAGCGCAACAGCACAATGCAGACGCACCAGGCAAGCTGCCGGCATTGGAACAACTGGCGCACAGCGCAAAGGTGATCAACGGTAGTGCCAGCGGTGGCGGTGTGGACGGTGACGGTGGTGCAGGCGCGGCTGCGGCGTATTCCGAGCCGCAGCTGCAGCTGTCCAGCCCCGCCGGAATCGCGGTCACGACGCCTGCCAACGCTATCTTCTACGCGGGCAATACGAGCAGCATCGCAGCCGGGCAAGACCTGAACTTTACGGCCCAGGGGAACAGCTTTCACGCGGTGAGAACGGGGATCAGCCTGTTCACCTACGGAAAGGCGGCCAGCAAGGACAAGCCCAACCAGGAAGTCGGGATCATGCTGCATGCAGCCAGCGGCAAGGTCAGCAGCCAGAGCCAGTCAGGCGAAACGCGCGTGACGGCCGACAAGACGGTGACCGTGGCCAGCGTGAATAAAAGCGTTTGCATCGCGGCAAGGCAGCATGTGCTGCTGACGGCGCAGGGCGCCTACCTGAAGCTGGAAGGCGGAAACATCATGATTCATGGGCCGGGAAAGATGGTGTTCAAGGCGAGCATGAAGGAGCTTGCGGGCCCAAAAAGCAGCAACAGCCCGGCGCCCGAACTGCCGACAGGAACAGTCAAGGGTTGCGAGCAGGCCAGCAGCGACGCGAGCGCCAGGCATGCTGGCGTACAGATTCTCTAACCATGCTGGGTGACTTCATGAACTTGCAGCAGCACGTTGACGACTTGCATCGCCGCTTTTACGAGGCGGCGGAAAGCAAGTGCCTGTTGTGGGTTAATCCGGCACAGTCTGACCCGTATGAGGGGGACCCGCTTGTCGAAGCATTGCGCGCGCGCGTCCTTATCAATCATCCGCGATTCAACCCGAAGCATGGCCCCTATCTGGTGCCGCTCGATTTATCGAAGAGCGCCCATGCCGATGTTTTCCGGGCCAGCGCTGAATTGGCGTGGAATGCATGGACGCGCGAGTCCCTCGCCGCGAGTTGCGGTCAGCCGATTGCTGGCTGGGTGCTCACGCGGTCGCCTGTGAAAGCATTGGCGCTACATTGGGGAACCCAGTGCCATGTGCATGGGCGGGGGCGCAACCAGTTGCTGCGCTTTCACGATCCAAGTGTGCGCGAATGGCTGTGGCCCGTGCTATCGGACGCGCAGCGGGATTCGCTGCTGGGGCCAGCGGACAGCTTGTTTGCTTTCGGTCGAAATCACGCGATGATGCGTCACCAAAGGAAGGATGCCCGAGCCAGTCGGATTTGCTTCCCGGCGCTGGCACTCACGGATGTTCAATGGCGGCAAGTGGAAGACTACGCCACGCTCCACCGCGCGTGGTTGACCTGGCAGTCGGCAAATGAAGACAAGCCGCAGCAGGCTGCCGAATGGGAGAAGGGCGTGCTCACCGCGCTGTCGCATGCGACCACTTATGGCATCGTCGATTCGCACGACCGCGAACTGTTCGCACTCCATGCGCTACAGCTGAAATCCACGTTTCACGGACTTTCGCAGTTGCAGCCGGTATGGAGAAAAACCTCGCGCGGCGAGTTCTATGCCAGCGCGATCGAGGACGTCTTTGGCCAGCCGGCGGACCAGCTTCACACTTGCCTCAAGACGGCCTGATTGCCATGGCCTGCGTAAACACACAAAATCCGGACTGCCCCAACTGCAACAAGAGCGGCCTTGCGATACTGCCTGTTCGCTATGCGGTAGTACCACAAAATATCGCCACATCGTTGCCGCCATCCCTGGGCGATAAAATCACGAGCGTAAAGCTCGGGCATCACAAATATGTGCTGCGAACTCTGCGCCAAGGATTTGTCTACATCTTCCACGACAAACATCCAAGGGGCAGCCACATCAAGTGGGAAATTTACAGCGTATCGACGCGCGGAACCCTGTGGAAGCAGATATCAAGCAGCGCGATCAATGTCATCGATGACGACCCCGCTTGCTCCCGCAAGGGGCACAATATTCCCGCCTCGCTAATCGCCATCGAGCATCCGGGAAAATGCGGCAAGCTATGGATCGCATTCTCGGAACATGCGTGGAGCGAAGAAACATTCAAGTTGTTTGCCAACGATGCGCAACTCCGTGATCGAAGGATGCAAACTTTCGTTCCCACCGTCTGGATTGAAAGCCAGGCCGATCAACATGGCTTGGAAGGCACCCAGGCCAATATAGAACAAATAATCGAGTACCAGGACAGCTTCGCTCCATCCTCCCTGATTGGCGGGCTCGTTGGCAATATCAGCAAAGCCGACGGAAGCCACGACGCCTTTCAGCTTCACAAGGAAACTACGCGCCACGTCATGGCGATGCGCAAGGGGCAAAGCAAGGCTGTCGCCGATGCGATGAAAGCGGCCGGCGATCGGCCGGACGGAAGGCACAATGCACCGATCATCTTGGCATTGTGGGATGCCGTCGGAATTACTCATGAACTCAACGGATTTCGCAATGACGCTGCCGGGCGCATTGAACAATATCATGACGAACGTTCGATGGAAATTTCGGCATTGAACCAGATCGAGGGAATCAAGTTGGCACTGGAAGACCGCGCCGCCAAATTGGCGCGGCGCGATGTTGAGGCCGAGCTCTTCTTGTGGACCCCGCAGAAATCTGCAACGCGTCTCGCCAGCTATGCAAAACAGTTCCCGAAAGACGCGGCCGGCCAGGCGCGGCAAGCCGACTTGTGCGCGCGTTGGGAGCAGGACAGTTTGCAAAAGGTCCCTAGCCTCATCGCTGTCGACCGCGAGCGGTATGTTCCGTTAGCAAAAAAAGAGTGGGAAGGGCGCATGGCGGTTATTGATCGTTATGCAGCCAACGCCCGCTCAGCTCCCGTTCGAAAGGATGGAAAGTCAGGCGCGGAAGTGCGCGAAGAGAATGCGCAGAACGCGGAGAAATCGGCGACCGCGGAAGCATGGCCGAAATATGAAAAACTCTTGCTCCTCGATGGAGCAGGTAAGAAAGTCTACAAGGAATTCAAGTCAAAATACGAAAAATTCATGGCCGCCGCAGACACAATCATGGAAGAACGTACCGGCGACTTGATAGCGTGGCTGACCTCCAAATCACTGATAGATTCGCTGACCGAATTTAATGATCGGAACATCACCGACGGCATGGCCTTCGATGATGCTGTCGGGACGGCCGTATTTGGAATGAATTCGAGCATCAATGGCAGGGTGCAAATTGAGGCTTGGGTCAAAGAAATGCGCGCGACAGAAGGAAATTTGTTGTGGCGCTCGATCGGATTGAATAACAAGGATGGAATAGCGGAGCTGAACCAGGCCCTGCAAGAAGCGGAAAAGCACAAGGGCGACCGCACTCTGGCCACAAGCATTGACTGGATCAACTATGCAAACAAGTCCCTGAAAGCCCTTGCCGACACCTACAAGAAATGCGTCAGCGTCAACAACACGAACACCTCGGCATTGACTGGCAGCACAGCGTTTGGCGCGAAAATTCGAAGTTTCAACCTGCGTGGCACCGACAAGGCCATGATCACGTTTGGCGACGCCATTTTCGGTCACGTGCGAATCAATACCTTGGCCGACCATGCCTCGGAAAAAATAATCCAGCATATCCTTAGCATTCGCGCATTCGTGGATCCGCATGACTCGGTTCGTCTCATCGTAGTGCAAACACAAAATGAGATGGTGGCTCGCGGACAGCTCATGCAACGCTTTCGGGCGGCAAGAACCCTCATGGCTGCCAATACGCCTGCGATTGCCACTGCTCAGTCGGAAAATTTAAGGAAAGCGTGGGAGGAATTCAAGGCCAAGAATACCAAAGGTGCGGCGAACATTGCTTTGAAAGACGCCCGATTGGCGCTTCTCGTCATGCTGATTGAAGGGGGGAATTTCGCCAAACTCATGGCCGATTGCAAAATGAAAGGTGACGACAAGAGCCGGTGGCTGCTTGCAGCGTCTGCAATCAGTATTACGAGTGCCTTGTTTGAAATCGCCAGTATCCCGGCAAAGAGCTTGTTCGGTGCGGAAAGCTGGAGCTACCAAAGGCTCAAGGGAATGGGCGGGATTCTAAGTTCGGGAGCCATAGCGATCGGGGCTGTCTTTGACGCAAAGGATGCGTTTAAGGCCCATGAGAAAGAACAAATCGGAATCACGTATCTTTACATTCTAAAATCATTCCTGGGAACAGCGCAATCATTCCTTGGTTTCGGGGCAACGTTCACTTACGCTGCTCCTATGATAGGGAGGATGACTGGCAAGGTCGCCATCGGTGCTGCAGTAAAAGCAATGAGCGGCCGCGCGGCCGCCATTATCGGCTTTCGGGTTCTATTTATGTCGGCCGGATCCTGGCTCACAGTTGGAATTTTCGGCGTTCAGGCGATTATTTGGATTTTTTCTGATGATGAGCTGCAAAGTTGGTGTGCCCTTTGCGCCTTCGGCAATCGCCGCTTTGCGCAGAATTCATTCAAGACAATCACTGAACAAAATAGCGCTCTTGAACGAGCACTACTTGAAGTTGGAATTCGAAATGACTGATTTTCTTGAACACCCTCATCCTATTGGCTTGGTTAAGCTTATTGGCAGAATGACGGCCTACAAGTCCAGACGGAAGAATGCAAGTTTTGTCCTTACATCAACGGACCAGACGACAATAGGAATTGTTGCGGTCGCGGCCGCTTTGACAGGGTTGAGTGGTCAAGCAATCTCCACTTCTGAAAATGCGGCTACCTTGGATGAGGAAGCTGATCATGTCGAATTCAAAATAGACGGTCTTCGGGTAGAAGGATGGTTATGGCGAAGTCCGTTCAATGAGGGCGATATGGTCGAAGTTGCTGCAGAATGGCATGGGGATCACTATGAGGCTTATGGGATTGCTCGCCCAATTGACAGGACAATCGCACTATATCCTCATTGCTCCCGGGGACATTTGGCTCATGTCCTAAACACGGGTTTCTTGTGGTTCTGGTTGGGGCTTTTCACCCCATCCATATTCATGACAGCGTTGTCGCTCTACATTATGGGGCCGGCCACCTTCACGGAACCATATCACTACATTACTTTGGGAGGATCAGCTGCCTTCTTCGGGTTGATGTTCACATCATTAGCGTGGAAATGGCGCCCATTCGTTAAAATGGCCGAGAAAGTTTTCAAAGCGCTCGATTGGCCGAACCCAAGCCGAGTCGACTTGGTCAAGAGTTCCAAGGCACAGCGCGGCGAAAAGGACCCAGGAGAATTCGGGACCTTCTATTTCCGGTACTAATGGCCGCCTGCGCCGTGCTCAGCCCCACCGCAGTATCAATGCTCCTTGACGAAATGAAGTCAACCCACAACCATCTGAGCAACGCGCCACGCTCTGACTGAAGCTGCTCATCCGGCATACTTTCGAGGCGGACGTCAGTCCCACCCAAACAGGCAGCTGACCAATGCAAGGCCGGGCTTCATCTCGAATAGCGTTTCCCCAGTGCGGGTCCGGTGCTAGACTGTTTGCCAAGATCGCCATCCCCTACCCGACACCATGAAAGCTGACAAGACATTAGCCACCTATCGTCGCCTGCGCAACCAGCCACTGTGGCGACTGCTCGCTTCGGACAACGGCCCCACAGTACTGGGCCTGCTGCAAACCCACCTCTACGAGGCCGATCGTAGCCTGCCGGCATCGATCTTCCACGAGCGAATCGCGCGCGAGCTCGAACGCTTGCGCGGCGTTGGGGAAGACTGGAAGCCGACGGCCCAAGCCTATGTGGCAGGGTGGCTGGCCGAAGGCTATCTGGAGCGCCGCTTCCCTGCGGGATCGCCCGAGGAAGAATACGAGCTTTCGACTGCGGCCATCGAAGCAATCCGTTTCGTGTCAGGACTGGTCAAGCCGCACGCAAGCGCCACCGAAAGCCGTCTCGGACTGGTGATCGACGCCCTGGCAAAATTGTCCGATGACACCGACACGGACAAGATCCGTCGCATCGCCCGCTTGCGCGCTGAACAGGCCCGCATCGAGCGCGACATTGCCGACATCGAACACGGGATCATGCGTGTGCTGCCGGAAACGGCTGCCCTCGAACGCACCCGCGAGATCATCACGCTTGCCGACGACCTGGCCGGCGATTTCCGGCGCGTGCGCGACCAGTTCGAGCAACTCAACCGCGACTTGCGTGAGAGCATCATGGAAAACGATGGTAACCGCGGTGAAGTGCTCGACTCGCTGTTTGCCGGCATCGATCTGATTACCGAAAGCGACGCCGGCCGCACCTTTTCGGCGTTCTGGCGTCTGCTCACCGATCCGGAGCAGTCGGCCACCCTCGAACAGGCGCTGGACCAGCTGATGTCACGCGATTTTATTGCCGGCCTCGACGTCCAAGAGCGCCGATTCCTGCTCCGCCTTACCCGCACCTTGCTCGAACAGGGCGGCATGGTGCACGACGTCCTGCAGTCTTTCGCACGCAGTCTCAAGCATTTCGTCCAGAGCCGCGAATTCCTCGAACAGCGCCGCCTCAACCAGTTGCTGCGCCGGGCCCAGCGCGGCGCGCTTGCGCTCAAGGATGAAGTCAAGGCCACCGAAACACTGCACTACACGCTGGCACTGACCAGCTGCAAGCTGCATTCACTGTCCCAATGGTTGCTGCACGACCCCGCACTGCAGGCGCCGCCGGGTAAAATGATCGACGGCGGGGCGGCCCCGATCGACCTCGCATCGATCAGTGAACTGGTGGCGCAGTCGGAAATCGACTTCCGCTCCCTCAAGGGCCATGTGCGCGCGGTCCTGGCCGAGCGCTCCCAGGCATCCATTGCCGATATCCTGCTCGCTTTTCCGGCAGAACAGGGGCTCGGCAGCGTGGTCGGCTTGCTGGCCTTGGGCAGCAGGCACGGCATGATCGCAACGGCCAGCGAAACGGTCAACTGGACCGGAGGCGACGACCATGCCCGCAGTGCGCGCATCCCGGTCATCTATTTTTTGAAAGAGCGTATTGATGAACTTTCCTGACGAACAGGAAGCGGTCGCCCCGCCGATGACGTCCCTGTTCCCCGGCGACAGCGGCGAGTTGGCGCTCGACACGCGCCGGGCTGTGGTGCAGTTGCTGGCAGGCCCTTCCCTCGACGGGCGCCGCCATGCCAAGCTGTGGCCGGTCTTGCTGCGCGACGAGGCGGTGATCAGCAAGCGTCTGGCCGAACTTTTCCTGGAGCTCGTTATCGACCGTGACATGCAAGTGGCCTTTACGCGCCAGGCCGATACGGCCGGTCTCGACGTGCCGGTGCTGCTAAGGCGTGCCCAACTGACTTTCATCGATTCGGTCCTGGTGCTCTACCTGCGACAACGGCTCACGCAGGCAGACGCGCACGGCGACCGCGCAGTCGTTTCACTTGATGAGATCATGGAAAACCTGACCCTCTATGAACGCGCCGCCAACACCGACCGCGCAGGTTTTGCCAAGCGGGTCAGCGCCTCGGTCGAGAAGGTAAAGAAACACAATATCCTGCAGAAAATCCGTGGCGGCGATGAGCGCTTTGAAATCTCGCCTACCCTCAGGTTGCTTTTTTCTGCCGAGGAAATCCAGGCCCTCGGCACCTTGTATCAACAGATGGCCGATGGCACCCTTACACTGCCCGGGAAACAAGCAATCACCGACGACGAGACCGAAGATGAATAGCGACGCCGGCAGCGGCCCATTAATTTCCCGCGAGCAGTTTCGCATGGCGCGCCTGCAGGTGTTTAACTGGGGCACCTTCAACGACCTGCATGACGTCCCCATCAGCGAACGGGGTTTTCTGATCGTCGGCCGCTCTGGCGCCGGCAAGTCGACCCTGCTCGACGCCTTTTCAGCCCTCCTGGTGCCACCGCGCTGGATCGACTTCAACGCTGCCGCGCGCGAGGCCGATCGCACCGGGCGCGACCGCAACCTGGTCAGCTACGTGCGCGGCGCCTGGGCCGCGCAGAGCGACGCGGAATCGGGCGAATACGCGACGCGCTACCTGCGCCCCGGTACCACCTGGTCAGCGATCGCGCTCAATTACAAGAATGCGCTGGGGCAGCACGTGGTGCTGGTCCAGCTGTTCTGGTTGCGCGGAAACGCCAATGGCAACACCGACGTCCGGCGCTATTTCCTGATCTTCGAGCGTGCCTTCGATTTGCGCGAGCTAAGCGACTTCGCCGAGCACAATTTCGACATACGCAAGCTCAAGCAAACGTTTCCGGACGCCTACGCGCGCGATGAATTCCGTCCCTATTGCGAGCGCTTTTGCCGCCTGCTCGGCATCGAAAGCGAAGGTGCGCTGCGCCTGCTGCACAAAACCCAATCGGCGAAGAACCTGGGCGACCTGAATACCTTCCTGCGCGACTTCATGCTCGACAAGCCGGAAACGTTCGACGTTGCCGCACGTCTGGTCAATGAATTCGGCGAGCTGAACGCGGCGCACCAGGCCGTCGTCACGGCCCGCGAACAAGTAAACATGCTGGTGCCCGCGCGCCAAAAACATGCGGACATGGCCGCCATCGAGCTGCAGCGCAACGGTTTGCAAGAACTGCGCGCGGGGATGAACAGCTATCGCGAACTGTTGCGCGTCGATCTGCTGGAGGCCCACATCTCGGCGCTGGAGGTCGAGGCCGAAGGACTCGACGGCCAGCTGCGCCGGCACCAGGATAGCCTCGACAATCGCAGCGCGACCCTGCGCGACCTGCAGCACCAGCGCAGTGCCGCCGGCGGCGACCAGATCGAACGCTGGGAAAGCGAAAAGAGGGGACTGGAAGAGCAACGCAAGGAACGCATGCGACGCCGGGGACAGGCGGTCGAGGCCTGCAAACTGCTCGACTGGAGCCTGCCCGGCACGCCGCATGCGTTCGCGGAGCTGCTTGGCCTGGCGCGCCAGGAGCTCGCAAGCTGGCAATCCGACAGCAGCACGCAAGCGCAGCTCTTGGTGCTCGACCGCCTCAAGACCGACGCCGAAAGGGAGCGTACTGCCATTGCGCGCGAAATCGCCTCGCTGCGGCGCCAGCCCTCGAATATTCCCGCACCATTGATCGAGCTTCGGCGCGACATTGCCGCCGCCATCGGCGTGGCCGAAGCGGCGCTGCCCTTCGTGGGCGAACTGGTCGAGGTCAAGGCGGACGAGGCGCCGTGGCGCGGCGCCGCCGAGCGTGTGTTGCGCGGCTTCGCGCTCGCCATCCTGGTGGACGAGGACCACTACGGCGCGCTGGTCAACCATATCAACGGTGTCAACCTGGGCCGCCGCCTGGTGTATTTTCGTACCGCCGCCAACGAAGGGGCCGCGGTACGCCACGTCAACGCCAATTCGTTGGTGCTCAAGCTCAATGTCAAGCCTGGCAACTGGGCGTCGTGGCTGCAAGCGGAACTGCGCAAAGGCTTCGATTATGACTGCGTCGAGTCGATCCGGGCGTTTCGGGCCGCCGCCGAACGTGCGCTCACGCGCGAGGGACAGGTCAAGCACAGCCGCTCGCGACACGAAAAGGATGACCGCAACAGCGTCGATGCGCGCCAGAACTGGGTGCTGGGCTTCGACAACCGGGAGAAACTGGCCCTGTATGAGCAGCAGGGCCGCGAACTGCAGCAAAAAATCGACGCGCTCGAGGCCCAACTTGTCGTCCTGCGCAAGCAGCTGCAGCAGAGCGCGGCCAGGCTGCTGCAATGCCAGACCCTGGTCAATCTGCAATGGCAGGAAATCGACGTCTTGCCGTTGGCCGAGCGCATCAACGCCATCGAGCGCAGTTTGAAAGCGGCCCGCGAAGGGAACGCCGAACTCAAACGCATCGACGAATTGCTCAATCAGCAGGAAGCGCTGGTGCGCAAGGCGGCCGACAAGCGCGACGAGGCCGGTATCGAATACAAGGCTTGTCTGCGCGATATCGACAAGCAGCGACGGCAATTGGAAACGAGCAGGGCCGATGCCACCATGGTCGCGCCGACGCCATATCAGCGCCAGGGCCTGGACCGGCGCTATGCGGCCCTGGCGGCGCCGGTCCACCTGGGCACGCTCGACGGCGCCGACCGAAGCATAGGCGCGGCGCTGAACGCGGACATCGAAAACCTCAACCGCGAGGCCGGCCAGTGCGAAAAGGCAATCGAGGCGACCTTCGCCGCTTTTATTGCGCGCTGGCGCGGCGATGCCGAGGGCCTCGATGCGAGCATGGCCGCGGCTGCAGATTTTTTCGTCAAGTTGTCGCGCCTCGAGACCGACGGCCTGCCTGCACATGAGCAGCGCTTCCTCGAGCTCCTCCACAACCAGAGCAACCAGAACCTGGCCGCACTTGCGACCTACCTGAACGATGCTCGCAAGGCCATTCTCGAACGCATGGAGCTGGTCAACGACAGCCTGCGCCAGGTGCCGTTCAACCAGAGTGCACAGCAGAGCACCTATCTGCACATCCAGCCCAACGATCGCCAGCTGCCGGAAGTACGCGAATTCAGGCAAGAGATCCAGAAGGCGCTCAGCAATGTGTGGAGCAACGACGCGGAGCTGGCGGAGGCGCGCTTCATCGCCCTGCGGCGCCTGGTCGACAAGCTGGCCAGCCAGGAGCCTGAACAGCGCCGCTGGCGCGAAGCGGTGCTTGACGTGCGCATGCATGTCGAGTTCATCGGGCGCGAGATCGACACCGAGGGCGTCGAGGTCGAAGTCTATCGCAGCGGCGCAGGCAAATCCGGCGGGCAACGGCAGAAACTGGCAACCACCTGCCTGGCGGCGGCGTTGCGCTACCAGCTCGGCGGCAACGACCATGGCGTGCCGATGTACGCGCCGGTGGTGCTCGACGAGGCTTTCGACAAGGCGGACAACGAATTCACGACACTGGCGATGAATATTTTCACCAATTTCGGCTTCCAGATGATTGTTGCGACGCCGCTCAAGTCAGTGATGACGCTCGAACCATTCATCGGCGGCGCCTGCTTTGTCGATATCCGCGACCGCCGCGTCTCCGGGGTGCTGCTGATCGAGTACGACGATAGCGGCCAACGGCTCAAGTTGCCGGAACATACACGCCGTGAGGCTGCGCTTGAAGCGGCCGCCTGACATCGCCCAGCTCTTGCTGCGGCGCTTCGACAGCGGCCACCGTGACTGGCTGGCCGCCGCCAGCGTCGATCAGCACTGGCCGATGATCATTGCGCTCGGTTTGCCGACCGAACAGGAAGCACAGCGCCAAGTCGATGCGGTCCGCGCCTGGGTGGCGGCCTGGGCTGCATGGCAAGGCGCCGGTGAATTGGCTTGGGTGCTGCGGCAATGGAAGGTATTGGGCGCGCAGCGCCTTCCCGCAACATTAACCTTGCGTAGCCCGGCCGAGGTGGCAAGCTGGATTGGCCAGCAAGAACGGTGGCTGCGCGCAACGCGGCGATACGAGGAGCTGGCGGCGCGCTGGCCGGCCTTGGCAACCCGTACGCCGCGCCTTTTCGGCGTCTTGGCCGATTACAGCGATCCCGATTTTGCGCGCCTGGTCGACATGCTTGCCTGGCTGGGCGCGAATCCGGCTTCGGGACTGTATCCACGGCAGTTGCCGCTTGCCGGCATCGACAGCAAATGGATCGAAGCGCGTAAGGCCGTATTGATGGAGCTGGTCGCGTTGCTGCGGCAAGTGCCGGACAGGATCGACGATTTTTACCAGCTATGCGGATTGAAAAAGCCGCCTGCACAACTGCGCATGCGCATCCTTGATCAGCGCCTGAGGAGCCGGCTTGGGGGCCTCGGCGATATCACGGCGCCGCTGGCGGACATCGCGGCGCTTGACCTGCCGGCGTCGATCGTCATTGTGGTCGAAAATTTGCAGACCGGTCTGGCGTTTGCTGACATCCCCGGGGCGGTTGTGTTCATGGCACTCGGCTACAGCGTCGACTTGCTCGAACAAATTCCATGGATTGCGGCGGGGCGTTGTATTTATTGGGGAGACATCGACACGCATGGATTCGCTATCTTGAACCGGGCCCGTTCCTGCCTTCCCGCTGTCGAATCCGTATTAATGGATAAACACACGTTGCTACGCTTCGCGCCGCTCTGGACCGACGAGAAAGTCCAGCATGGTGCGAACGAACTGCCCCTGTTGACCGAAAGCGAGCACAGTGTATATCGCGATCTGAAATGCAATGTGTTGGCCCAACACCTGCGCCTGGAACAGGAACGCATCTCCTGGGACTATGCATGGGAAGTGTTGACCAGCCAATGCGGTCGCGAAAACAATCCTTAGGACGTTGCGCATCGTGCCCCTATTTTGGCGGGGCCGCCAGCGCCTTCACATCCGGATCCCTGGCGCGCGCCTCGCCCCTCTTCAGCGTCGGGTACGCCTGCTGGTGATCCGCAACGCCGGCCTGCGCCATGTACGCGCGGTCGAACCGCTCCCCCTTCAGCCTGCCAAGGCGGCCCACCAACGCCGTGGATTTCGCATCCGGCGCGGCCGGCAAATTCACGCCCTTGTTCTGCGCCAGCGCGGTAACGTCGGCCAGCGCCCTGGTATGGTCGTCCAACATTCGATGCCACAGTCTAACGATGGAATGCCATGTCCCGCGTTCGATAGCTGGTGGGAAAGCAAGCTTTCTTACACTCATTTTTGCACTCTGAAATACTCTTGCACGGAGGAGAAACGGATCGTTCCATCGTTGAGCGCCAAGTTTGCGCTAGTCCAAACTCCGCAGGCTGCCGAAGAGGGAAACTGACTCATCGGCGGAGTAGCAAAATGGCAATGCACCAGCCTGCAAAGCTGGCCAAGTTGGTTCGATTCCAGCATCCGCCTCCAAATTCCCCTTCAGCAGAGGACACTGTTGATGAACCAAAGTCGCCCCCTTCCCTTCGCCGCATTGATCATCGCCGCTGCCGCCGGTATTGGCGCCAGCGCGCCGGCGAAGCCGATGGCGCCCGTGAGCCAGTCCACCTATAACTATTACGTCTCCCTCGCCGGCTCGGACTCCAATCCAGGCACGGCCGCGCTGCCTTTCCAAAGCATCCTGCGCGCGTCCAAGGTGGCGCTTCCCGGCACCACCATCCACGTGGCGCCGGGCACCTACGAGGGCGGCTTCAAGACCACCATGAGCGGCACCGAATCGCAGCGCATCTACTACGTGTCCACCGTCACTGGCGGCGCCCGGCTGGTGCCCCCGATGACCTCCGAAACCAAGGCGGCCTGGGACAACCGCGGCAGCTATGTCGACATCGTCGGCTTCGACATCGACGGCAGTGCCGCGCGCAACGGCATCAAATGGACGCATGGCATCTACAACGGCGGCTCCTTCGCCGTCATCCGCCACAACCGGGTCCACCACATCGCGCAGGACACGCCTTGCAACGGCGGCGGCGCCGCCGGCATCGGCGTGGACAGCTACTATCACGGCGTCCAGGGCGATGTCATCGGCAACGTGGTGCACGACATCGGCCCGCCCGGCTGCCGCTTCATGCAGGGCATCCACATCAGCACCTCGGGCAGCGCGCGCAACAATATCGTCCACAACATCGGCGGCGCCGCCATCCAGATGTGGCACGACGCAAACAACGTCATCGTCACCAACAACACCGTGGCCGCGTCCATGACCGGCATCCTGGTCGGCGGCGGCGACTTTTATCACACCAAAGGGCCCAACGATTTCACCGTCGTCCACAACAACATCGTGTACGACAACAAGGTCGGCATTTCCGAGCAAGGCGCCACGGGCGTCCACAATAGCTACCGCAATAATCTGGTTTTCCAGAGCAGCAATGCGGACTGGCAATTGCGCAACGGCCTCACGCATTCGGGCACCATCGCCCAGGCTCCCCAGTTCGTCCGTTACGCAAGGCGGGGCGAGGTCGACTTTCGCCTGCGCGCCGGCTCGCCTGCCATCGGCAAAGGTGTCGAGGAACATGCGGCCCTGACCGATGCCACCGGCAAGTTGCGCTCGAAGGCCGCAGGTATCGATATCGGCGCCTACCAGTTCAAGTAAATACCGCGATTTCCTGCCGGCTTACGCCGATCTCCAAACGGGCGGTACGGCATTCTTTTCCTCTGTAGAATCGTCAGGATGACGACTACCCTCTGGTTCATCCTGATCGGCTGCCTGATGCTGGCGCGCGGCCTTGCCGCCACCACCATCTCGCGCTTGCCGTTTACGTCGGCCATCGTGTACCTGTGCGTCGGCCTGGTGCTCGGCCCGATGGTGCTGGGTATCTTCCACTTCAATCCGATCGAGGAAGCCAAGCTGCTCGAAACCCTGACCGAGATCGCCGTGCTGGTGTCGCTGTTCTCGGCCGGCGTCAAGATGCCGGTGCCGATCACGCGCGCACGCTGGATGCCCGCCTTTCGCCTGGCCTGGGTGTCGATGTCGATCAACGTCGGCCTGGTCACCGCCTTCGCCTACTACGTGCTGCAGTTGCCGCTGGGCGCCGGCGTGCTGCTCGGCGCCATCCTCGCGCCCACCGACCCGGTGCTGGCCACCGACGTCCAGGTGCGCCATGCCGACGACCGCGACCAGCTGCGCTTTAACCTCACCTGTGAAGCGGGCATGAACGATGGCTCGGCCTTTCCTTTTGTGATGCTGGGCCTGGGCTTGCTGGGCGTGCACGAACTGGGCGACTATGCATGGCGCTGGATGGTGGTCGACGTACTGTGGGGCACCATCGGGGCCATCGCCATTGGCGCCGTGGGCGGGACCGTCCTCGGCAAGCTGAGCTGGATGCTGCGCGGCAAGGATCCGAAGCATGAAGTGCTGGACGACTTCGTCGGCCTCGGCCTGATTGCCCTGGTGTACGGCGTGTGCGTAGTGTTCAAGGCCTGGGGCTTCCTCGCCGTATTTTTTGCCGGCGTCGCGCTGCGCCAGACCGAACTGCTGCTGGTGGGCTCGCACAAGGACCGCCAGGGCTTGCTGGTGCCGGACGACACCAGCAAGAATCCCGAGCCCGACACCCCGACCGTCAGCACCGAATCGCTGATTTTCAAGGAGCACATCGAACGCTTGTCCGAACTGACGCTGGTGCTGCTGCTCGGCGGCATGGTATCGATGCACAGCTGGACCTGGCAAGCCATCGGCACGGCCGTGTTCCTGTTCGTGGTCGCGCGCCCGCTCAGCGTGATGCTGGGGCTGCTCGGATCAGGCACACCGATGCGCGTGCGTTCCATCATCAGCTGGTTCGGCGTGCGCGGCATCGGTTCCGTCTATTATCTGATGTTCGCCATCAACCACGGCCTGCCCCACAAGCTGGCGCAGCCGATGATCCGGATCACCGTCATCGTGGTCATGCTGTCGATCGTGGTGCACGGCACCAGCGTCAAGCCCCTGCTGGACAGGTTCTGGCGCAAGAAGGATGCCGGCAACTAGTCTGACACAGGCCAAGGCCGCGCCAGCTTGCACGCCTACAATCGAACTCGTCCGTGTCAACCCAAGGCGGTGAAGGCCATGCTGGCGCTATCGAAGTGCTTATGCCCCGCGGCACTTGTCCTGGCAATCAGCTGCCCTGGCGCGGCGGCCGAGCCAACGCTGCAAGACAAGGTCCATTTTTTTACTTACGAAAACGATTCCCATTACAACACCGACCGCTTCTACACCAACGGCGTCCAGTTCTCGGTCAAGCGCTCGACCGACACCCGTGGCCGCTTCGCCAAGCGCGTGAGCGACGTCATGTGCGGCTGGCTCGGCTGCACTGGCGACGCCCTCCTCACCGGCCAGGCCAACCTGGGACAGCTGATGTACACGCCGCGCCACATCACCTGGCGCGAGCCGCAGCCGCAAGACCGGCCCTGGGGCGGCCTGCTGTATTACGAACAACAGCATGCCTTCCTGTCACCCGACCAGCGCACCCTGACCACGCTTGGCGTGCAGGTCGGCGTCAGCGGCCGGCTGTCGCTGGCCGAACCGGCGCAAAAGCTGTTCCACCGCATCCTCGAACGGCCGCAGCCGCAAGGCTGGGACCACCAGATCGGCGGCGCGCTCGGGATCATGGCCACCGCTGAAAAGCGCAGCGCGATCGATGCCCTCTCGGCCGGCCTGTGGGGCGATGTCAGGGTCCACACGGCCGGCTACTGGCGCATCGCCGCAGGCAATATCCAGACCTATGCCGGCGTCGGCCTGGCCGTCGTGGCCGGCAAGAACTTGCCGCTGGTGTCGCCGCCGCCACCCGGTATCGGCCACAAGATGCGCACGGGCGCCGCCCGCAAATCGCCCGCCGCCGTCGCTTGCCTGGTGCCGTGGATCCAGTGCACCGCCTTCGCTGCCGTCGAAGCACGCCTGGTGGCCTATAATCTGTTCCTCGACGGCCGCTTGTTCCGCGACGATCCCAGCGTCGAGCGCCGCAGCGTCGTGGTCGACATGGTCGCTGGCACCCGTTTCGATTTCCCCGGCACGCGCACGGACAGCCACGGGCCATGGTTCCTGCAAGTAAAGGCAACCCGGCGTTCGCCCGAGTTCCGCTCATCGCTGCCGGTGCCAAGACACCGGGTCCTGGCGCTGACCATCGGCACCGAATTCTGACTTATACTGCGCAGGTACACACCTCCCGGGACGCCCACATGCGCAAGATCTTGATCCTTCTGACTCCGCTGCTTCTGGCCGGATGCATCAAGCAGTCGGCCAGCTACTACGTCAGCGAAACGCGCGACCACGCCATCACCTTGCGCGCCGAGCAGGAGTACTTCTGGGAGGACAACATTACGCTGACCCTGGTTGTGTCGCGCATGCCCGACTGCCAGCGCGCCATACCCATGGGCAAGGTTCCCAAGACCGATCTGGCAGTGGAACTGTTTTCCAGTGGCGACGGGGTATTTACACTGCGCTCGGGAAGCGAGGTGCTGCAGGTCGATACGCAAAGCTGCACCCAGCTCGCCGCGCCGGCGCCGAATGCGCTGGGCGACGGCGTGGGCGTGTTCTCGCTGGGGAAAGACAAGATGGAGTTCAACCTGGCCGCGCCGACCGCCTCCGCGGTCAAATAAGCACGCTGCCAGGTTCAACGCGGCGCCAGGAGCGCCCGCAGCTTGTCGATGTCCGCCTCGCGCCCCAGCTCCCGCAGCGCCTGCTCCAGCAGCGAAACCTGCCCCCCGCGCGTGGTGGTCCACTGCGTGAAGTACTCGTGCACGGTGCGCCACGGCGGGAAATCGGCCGGCAGGCTGCGCCATGCGGCACCGCTGGAAATAAAGTACAACACCGCGCAAAACACATCGTACAGGTCGTGCTTTCGCGGCCGCGTGCGCCGCCGGGCGGCCTCGAGCATGGGCTGGATTTTTTCAAACTGGTCGCGCGGTACGTCGCTCGCACATTCTGGTCGCGCCATAGTCTGCCCCCGCAAATACCATTTGACGGCAGGATCCGGAACGGGTTCCCGGATTTGCCAAAGTCAGTTGCGCGCAGCCGCCCTGGTCGCCTGCCGCAGCGCCGACGCCAAGGCGCTGGCGCCGTTCCACACAGCCAGCTTGCTGGCTATCCGTTCCAGCTGGGTGCGGTTGCGCTGGCAAAACATGTCGCCCATGCCGCCGATTTCCTGCAGCAACTGGCCGGCGAAGCGGTCGATGCGCGGCGCTTCATGCGGCGCAAAATCGATTAGCCCTTGCAGGTAAGTCGCTCCCCACTGCAGGCGCGTGGCCGGCCCCGTCGCACTGTCCCACGCGCGTTCGTACCAGCGCACCGCCGTGGCCGGGTCGCCGCGCTTCTTGGCGATCGCCGCCAGGTTGTGCATGAAGAAAAAGGGCACGTGCGATCGCTCCAGCTCGTCGAGCAGCAGTTGTTCGGCCTCATCGAGCAGGCCGGCGTCGGACAGCACACCGGCGGCAGTGTTCATCACCTGGTGGCGCATGGCCGGGCCGCTGACGGCCGCGCTGGCCAGCGCGACGCGTTCGCGCAGCACCGCTTCAAGGTCCGGATCGGGCTGGCCCAGGCGCGACATGCGCACCCGCGTGCGCAGCGCGGCCAGCTGGTCGGCCAGGTTCAGCCCAGGGTCGACCTCAAGCCGCTCGAGCGCGTTCGCCCACGCCTGCGTCAGGCGCATGCGCGCCGGCGACTGTGGCACCGTCAGGAAGCGCACCAGCTCCGCCGCCTGGTTGGTGACAATGTCCATCTGCGCGCGCACCGCCTGCGGATCGGCCAGGGTTTCCTCGAGCCGCTTGACGGCGGCGCGCTGGTCGATGCCGCCCTTGCCCGACATGGCCGCCGCATGCAGGGTATGCCACTCCAGGCGCAACAGGGCGTCGGACTCGGTGCAGGCGCGCGTCATGCTCGACAGCATGGCTGCCAGGTCCAGGCTTTTGAGTACCTGGCGTTCGTCGGTGTCCCACGAATAGAAACTGAGCAAGCGCCATTCGTCGTCGGCCAGCGGCCGCTCGCGCGACAGCGCCGCGCTGAGCGATTCGGCCACGGTGCGGCGCGCGTCGAGCGCCAGCTTGAAGATTTGGACAAAGCGCGCGCCGTCGAGTTCACACGGCAGGCGCGTGATTTCAGTGCCGTCCGGACGGAACACGATCAGGGTGGGGTAGCTGCGCACATGGAAACGCTCGGCCAGTTGCTGGGCGCCTGCGCTGTCGCCGTCGACATGCAAGGCCACGAAGGCGGGCGCCAGGGCCTGGAAATCGGCGCGCTCGAAGACGCTGGCCCGGATCCTGTTGCAGGGTGGACACCACGCCGCGCCCCAATACAGCAACAGCGGCAAGGCCTGCGCTGCGGCTTTGGCGAAGGCGGCATCCGGATTGCCCTCGTTCCACTCGATCTGGGTCAGCACTGCGTCGGACATACGCCATTTCCTGGTAAATAAATAAGGTGCCATTAGTATACAGAAAACCGTATTGCCTTTTGGATTTCGGCGCTTCGCTGCTACACTCGGGCACACCTTCCAGCGCAAGCATGCCATGGCCCGATATCTGAAATTTGCCGCTGTCACGGCGGGCGGCATCTTGCTGGCCCTGCTGGCGTTCGGCGTGCTCATCCGGCTGACGGTCAATCCCAACAATTATAAAAGCGACATCATCCAGCTAGTGCAGCAACAGCACCAGCGCACGCTGGCCATACCCGGCAACATCACGCTGACCCTGTTTCCACGCGTGGGCGCCAACCTCGGGCAGGTCACCCTGTCCGAATCGCAGGGCCGGGAAGAATTCGCCGCCATCGACAGCGCGCGCGTTTCCGTGGCGCTGCTGCCCTTGTTGCTGCACCAGCAAGTCGTGGTCGACCGCATCGACATCCAGGGCATGCGCGCGAAGGTCGTGCGCTTTGCCAACGGCAGCCTGAACACCGACGACCTGCTGGCCGGACAGCAAGCCGCGCCGGCCACGGGCGGCGCCACCAGGTCCGTCCAGCTGGCCATCGACAGCATCCGCGTCAACCACGCGCGCCTGCTGTTCGACGACCGCAAGAGCGGCCGCACGCTCGACATCAGCCACCTGAACATCGACTCGGGCGCCATCGCGCCGGGGGTGCCGAGCCAGATAGCGCTGTCGGCCAGCCTGCGCCTGAGCAAGCCATCCATCACCACCGCCATCACGCTGACCAGCAAGTTTCTGCCCGACCGCGACAAGCGCCGCATTGCCTTCAGCGATTTCGACGCCAACCTCGACGTCGCACCGGGCGGCGCCAGGGTCAAGCTGAACGGACAGATCGACGTCGACCTCGACGGTGACGCCTTCGCCGCCGACCTCAAGGGCCGGCTGGACGAGAGCGTGTTCGACCTGAAGGCCGGCCTGCGTGCCGCCGCCTACCACCTGACCCTGCACATCGACAAGGTCGACCTGGGCCGCTACCAGGGCCGCCTGGTGCCCGACGCTGCGCCCGACGACCCGTCACCGGTGGAACCGGGCGACGCCTTCGACCTGTCGCCGCTGTCGATCCTGCGTGCCAGCGGCGGCATCCACGTGGGCGAACTGAAGGTCGGCACCATGCACGCAAGCAATGTACGCGCGGCACTGCGATCCGATGGCGGCAAATTCGTGCTGCAGCCGATCGGCGCCACCCTGTACGGCGGCAGCGGCAGCGGCGCGCTCGCGCTCGACTTCACGCGCAGCGCCAGCACGCCCCACATCACCTTCGTGCAGCATTTCAAGGACATCCAGGTTGGCGCCCTGCTGCACGACCTGCTCGGCAACAGTCCCATCGAAGGCCGCGGCGAGGTGCAGGTCGACCTCAACACGGTGGGCGCCAGCACCGCGCAGATGCGCCGTGGGCTGGCCGGCACCGCTTCACTGCGGCTGGCCGAGGGCAGCGTCGACGGCATCGACCTGGCCGCGATGGTGATTGGCGCAAAGGCCGCGCAAGGACTGGCCGCCCGCGGCCAGAAAACCGCTTTCTCCCAACTGAGCGCCAGCTTCACGATTGCCGATGGCGTGGCGCACAACGCCGATCTGGCGGCGCAGGCGTCGCTGTTCCACGTGGCCGGCGCCGGCGACATCGACCTTGCCCGCGAGCAGGTCGACTACACGCTGGCCTGCACCGTGGCATCGACCGGGATCGCGCTGCCGGTCAGTTTGAAGGGGCCGTGGGACGCGATCGCCTGGCGCGTGGACAACAAAACCATCTCGGGTGCTGCCGTGCGGGAAAAGGCGCGCGACAAGCTCAAGTCGGCGATCCGGGGGCTGCTCAAGAAACGGTAAGCATGTTTGCGCAAACCAGCCTCATCAGGCAGCCGCATCCGCTAGCGTAAGCTTATCGAACGCCAGCGGGAGAACGCCATGTTTGGCAGCACAGTCTTGGAAGTCGTGGTTGGCCTGACGTTTTGCTACGCCACGGTCGCATTAATCGTCAGCACCTTGCAAGAAGCGCTGGCCTCGGCGCTGCGGCTGCGCGCCGGCTGCCTGCTGGCCGGCATCAAGAGCATGCTCAACGACCCCGCCTTCACCACCTTGGCGCGCGCGCTGTACGGGCATGCGCTGGTCAATCCGCACGCCGAGGGCCACCGTCCGGCCTTCATCGAACCGGCCCATTTCGCCATCGCGCTGGTCGACGCGATCCAGTCGATTCCGGGCGATATGGCGCAACTGGGGCGCGACATCGACGCCCTGCCGGACGCCCAGACGCGGCGCGCGCTGCAAGGGATCTACCAGCGCGCCAATGGCGACATGGAGGCCTTCCAGGCGGCGCTGGCAGGCTGGTTCGACAGCGCGATGGTGCGGGTGACGGCGGCCTACAAGCGGCGCGCGATGATGATCAGCCTGGCGCTGTCGCTGCTGCTGGCGGTACTGTTCAACATCGACAGCATCCACTTGTTCCAATCGCTGTGGCAACATCCGGCGCTGGCCGCACAGCTGGGCGGCGGGCCGGCGGCGCTCGACCAGCGCGCGCTGGACGCGCTGTGGCAATTGCCGATCGGCTGGCGCGACTTCCCGCCGCGGCTGAACAGCCAGTTCGCCATCAACGTCGCCGGCTGGATGCTGACGGCATCGACAGCGCTGTTCGGCGCCCCGTTCTGGTTCAACCTGATGAAGCAGACGGTGCAGGTCCGCAGCGCCCCCAAACCCTGAATCCCTCAATCGAGGTCAGACCTGATTTCGCGATTTCAGGTCTGACCTCGAATTTGAATCACTTTGGGCGGTAGGCGTCGACCAGGATGCTTGAGATGGAGATGTGGGGCACTTTTTCGGGCCATTCGTCGCCGGGTCCGAACCAGCGCGCTTCCGATATTTCGCTTTCGTCGACCCGGATCTCGCCGTCCAGATAGTCGGCCGTGAAACCGATCATCAGCGAATGCGGAAACGGCCACGATTGGCTGGAGAAATACTTCAGGTTGTGCACCCGCAGCCCCACTTCCTCATACACTTCGCGGTGCACCGCTTCCTCGATCGATTCGCCCGCTTCCAAAAATCCCGCCAGCGGCGTGAAGCGCTTGCTCGGCGAGGCCACGTGCATGGCCAGCAGTACTTGCTCGCCCTTGCGGATCAACACCATCATGGCCGGCGAGATGCGCGGATACGCCATCATCCCGCAGGCCTGGCAAGTGAAGCAGCGCTCCCCCGCCAGCAAGGCCATCGGCTCGGCACAGGCGCCGCAGTAGCGGTGCGTGCGCGCCCACTCGGCGATTTGCACCGCGCGCCCGGCCACCCCCATCAAGCCATCGTCGAGCTCGCCCCACAGGCCGCGCAGGCCGCGCCACGCGAAGCCTGGCGGCGCCGGCGTATCGCGCTCGCTCCAGCTGGCCTGGCAATAGCGCTCGCCCAGCAGGCCGACCGGGTGCATCTCGCCGCGCAGGCCGTCCAACTGGGCCAGCGTGGGCAGCGTCGCACCGTCCTCGCTCAGCAGCAACTGGCTGCCCTGGAACACGAAATTGAGCGGATCGTCGTGCGTGTGCGCAACGATCAGCGGGGTGAAGGAAGAGGGCGTCCGAAGCATGCTGCAGCCTTTCAAAATGTACTGAAGGAATGATACCGCCTTTGTGAACTAATCACCTGAGGCGGGTTCCAACCTGCGTCGTCATGACGTTCAGATAAGGATAAGAACATGAGCGAAGCGCCGCTGATTCTCGGCATCAACCGAACGCAAGACGCCAGCATGTGCCTGATGCGCGGATCGCAACTTTCCTGGGCTATCCAAAAGGAGCGGCTTACCCGGCAAAAGCACCACTGGGGCCGCACCGGCGACGTCGCCAACCTCTACGTCCCGCGCCTGCCCGGGCTCGGGCAGCCGATCGACGTGCTGGTCGAATGCTATTCCTCGGACGCCGAACTGGACAAACTGGCCGCCTACGAATTCGAACTGGCCAGCGCACTCACGCTGGCGCCCGGATGCCGCCACGCCCACATATCGCATCACCTGGCGCATGTGTACAGCGTGTTCCATCCGTCGCCGTTCGAGCGGGCCGCCGTCATGATCATCGACGGCCAGGGCAGCCAGGTGTCGGCCCTGACCGAACAATGGCGCGGCGCTGCCTCGGTGCCGGGCAACTGGTGCGAAGTGGCGTCCTTCTACCATGCCGACCGCGCGCGCATCAGCTGCATCGACAAGCAGGTCTGGAACCGCGACGACCAGCGCCTGGTCGGCCTCGGCATGTTCTATTTCCTGCTGACCCAGGCCATCTTTCCCGGCCACGGCAACGAAGGCAAGGTCATGGGCCTGGCGCCGCATGGCAACCCGGCCGCACTCGGGCTGCCCCCCTTGCATGTGGAAGGGTGGCAGGTCACCATTCCCGTCCAGTGGCGCGATATCCTGCACGAACGCGGGCGCTTCCGCTACGGCGGCAGGGGCGATACCACCTTCGCCGAGATCGCCAACCTGGCCGCCGCCGGCCAGCGCGCCTTCGAGGACGCCCTGCTGCGCGTGGCCCACTGGCTGCATCGCGAAACAGGGGCCGAGGCCCTGTGCTTCGCCGGCGGCACCGCGCTCAATTGCTCGGCCAACGAACGGCTGCTGCGCGAAACACCTTTCCGCCACGTGTTCATCCCACCCGCGCCCAGCGACGCCGGCACCGCGCTTGGCTGCGCCATCTACGGCCTGACCAAGCTGGCCGGCCTGCCCTGCGACTACCGCTGGCAGAGCGACTACCTGGGCCCCGAACCCAGCCCGGCCGCCATCGACGCGGCCGTGCTTGATGCCGACGACCTGCTGATCGAACGCCCGGCCGACCTGTGCAGCGCCATGGTCGACCTGCTGTGCGACGGCAAGGTGCTCGGCCTGTACCACGGCCGCAGCGAGTTCGGCCCGCGCGCGCTGGGCCACCGCAGCATCCTTGGCGACCCGCGCCAGGGGCCGATGCGCGACTGGATCAACAGCAAGGTCAAGCTGCGCGAATGGTTCCGTCCGCTCGCGCCGGTGGTCCTGCTCGAACATGCGGACCGTTACTTCAACGTTCCGCAGCCGTCACCGTTCATGCAATACGCGGCCCCCGTGCGGCCCGAGGCGGCCGCCATCGTACCGGCCATCATCCACGTCGATTGCACGGCGCGCCTGCAAACGGTCGGGCCCGACGACGATCCCTTCCTGCGCCGCCTGCTCACCGCCTTTGCCGCGCGCACCGGCGTGCCGGTGCTGCTCAACACCTCGTTCAACGGCAAGGACGAACCGATCGTCGAAACGCCCATGGAGGCGCTCGATACCTTCCGCCGCACCCCCATGCACGCACTGGCCATGCCGCCCTACCTGATCCGCAAATGGATGGAGCCGGAAGCGCCCGCATGATCGACGGTTATGCCGCCAGCGCCAGCCTGTATCCGGGACAACGGCTGGTGCTGCATGTGGCGGGCGACGGCCCGCGCTTCCGGGTCAGCTTCTACCACTGGACGGGGCGCCTGGTGCACATGCTCACCTCCGGCTGGCGCAGCTGCGAACGCGTGCCCGAACGCGGCGCCGGTGACGACTGGGACTGGCCGGCCTACCAGTTCCGCATTCCCGACGGCTGGCCGGCGGGCGTGTACCTGGCCCACCTCGAACAGCCGGGCGCAGGCGCCCCGCACCTGGCCATGCGCAGCGCGGCCGTCCTGTTCGTCGTGCGTGGCAAGGCCGCCGGCAAGCTGCTCTTCAAGATCGCGCTGGCCACCTACAACGCCTACAACCACGCCGGCGGCGGCTGCTTCTACGCCAATCCGCCCCGTTCGCACACGCCGCCCGGCGCCAGGCTGTCGTTCCGGCGCCCCGGCTGCGGCATCGGCGGTCCCGTGTTCGGCGCTCCCGACCATTACGACGCCAGCTCGCCGCGCCAGAGCTTCGCCCACTGGGACGCGCACTTCATCGGCTGGCTCTACCGGCAGGGCTACGCGCCCGAATTTTGCACCGACCTCGATATCCATGCCGATCCGGACCTGTGCCGGCGCTACCGCCTGCTGCTCAGCGTGGGACACGACGAATACTGGAGCACGCCGATGCGCGACAGCGTCGAGGATTTCATCGCGCGCGGCGGCAACGCGGCCTTTTTTAGCGCCAACCTGTGCTGGTGGCGCATTCATCTGGCGCCGGACGGCGCGGCCATGGTGTGCCACCAGGGCGGTCCCGACGGCGCGCTCGACCACTGGTGGCCGGAGCGCCCCGAAGACGCGCTGGGCGGCGTGAGCTACCGCCACGGCGGCGGCTGGTGGGACGGCCCGCGCGAGAACGCCGGCTTCGTCGTCCAGGATCCCGGGCACTGGGTGTTCGCCGGCACGGGCCTGCAGCGGGGCGAATCGTTCGGCGCCGCCACCTCGCCGCCGCTGGCCGGCTACGAGTGCGACGGCGTGCCGCTGGCCAGCTTCGACCACGCCACCGGCCTAGCCACGCTCGCTTCCGACGCGGGCCGCTGCGGCACGCCGGACCAGCTGCGCCTGCTGGCGGCCTGTCCGCTCGACGCGCGCTGGCAGGAAAGGCCGGCGCGCGAAGCCCATGCCGCCACCTGCATCCATGCGGCGGCCATGGGCATCTTCACGCGCGGCGGCACGGTGTTCAGCGCCGGCACCACCGACTGGGCGCAAGTGCTGGGCAGCGGCCAGGAAGGGCGGGTCGACACGATCACGCGCAATGTCATCGACGGCCTGCTGAACCCAGTGCGCCTGGCGCGGTCAATATGATGTCCCCACACTGAAAGGCGATCATGCAAACGACGACCCCGTGGCTGCAACGGCACGAGTGCGCAACGCTGGCGGTGTTCCGCGCGCTGCACCTGGGCGACATGCTGTGCGCGGTGCCGGCCCTGCGCGCCCTGCGCGCGGCGCTGCCGTCGACCCGCATCGCCCTGGTCGGCCTGCCGTGGGCCGAGCAGTTTGCCATCCGCTTCGCGCGCTACATCGACGACTTCATCGCCTTCCCGGGCCATGAAGCCTTCCCCGAGCAGCCAGTCCAGCAGCATCAACTGGCCGACTTCTACGCGGGCATGCGCGCGCGCCGCTTCGACCTCGCGCTGCAGCTGCATGGCAGCGGCGAGTACAGCAATCTGGTCACGCGCGCGTTCGGCGCACGCGCCATCGCCGGTTATGGCGACGGGCCGGCCAGCCACGGCGAACAGTTCTTTCCCTATCCCGATGGCGGCCCCGAACCCTTGCGCCTGCTCGACCTGGCAACCCTGCTGGGCGCGCCCGACGACGGCGGCGCGCTCGAATTTCCCATCACCGACGCCGACGAGCGCGAGCTGGGCGCCAGCGGTCTGGCCAGCGGCCTGGCCCCGCACAGCTATGTGTGCGTGCATCCGGGCGCGCGAGTGCGCGACAAGTGCTGGCATCCAGCCCGCTTCGCGCAGGTCGCCGACCGCCTCGCCGCCGAATACGGCCTCACGATCGTGCTTACCGGCTCGTCCGCCGAGGCCCCGCTCACCGCTGCGGTGGCGCGCTTCATGCGCCACAAGGCCATCGACGCGGCCGCGCCCATCTCGATCGGCGCCATGGCTGCGCTCATGAGCCGGGCGCGGCTCTTGATCTCGAACGATACCGGCGTCTCGCACATCGCCGCCGGCCTCGGGCTGCGCAGCGTCGTCATCTTCAGCAAGGCCGACATCCGGCGCTGGGCCCCGCTCGACCGCCAGCGCCACCGCTGCCTGTGGGACCCCGACGGCGAACGAGTCGGCGAGGTCCTCGGCCATGCCCGCGCACTGCTGGGCTCAGCATGAAGCGCGAAACAAGTCGATCGCCAGCGCTGTCACTTCCTCGAGCGCTACATCGTCGACAAAACTCACTTCATGGATACAACGGGTGGCCGTATTTTCAACGCCGCACACGGGGCAGGCCACGCGCGTGGAAAGCGCGGCGCGGTGGCCGTGCTGGCACAGCGGGGCCGACTCGACCAGATTAGTAAACCAGTAGATGCCCACGCACGGGCGGCCCAGCGCCAGCGCCATGTGCAGCGGCCCCGTGTCGTTCGACACCACCAGCACGCTACGTTCCATCAGCCCGCACAGCGCTTGCAGCGATGCCGTCCCGGCCAGGTTGATGGCCGGATGGCGCATGGCCGCCAGCACGGCGCGCACCAAGCGCGCCTCGGCGGCGCTGCCATTGACGGCAACGAGCGCGCCTTCCTCGACCAGCGCGTCGGCCAGCGCGGCAAAGCGCGCGGCTGGCCAGCAGCGCCGCAGGTCGCTGGCGCCGGGCTGCACGATCACGAGCCGCTGGCCCGGCGCCGGCGGCACCAGTTGCGCGGCGCACTGGCGGTCGCCGGCGGTCACGCGCAGCGCGCCGTGCATGGGCCAGGCGCAGGCGCCCGCCAGCGCGGCCACTTCCAGCAATTGCAGGCGGCGGTTCACCAGCCCGGCGTAGGCCAGCGAACGGTCCAGCGGAGCCGCGTCGGCCGAGCGCATGCCCACCGTCAGGCGCGCATCGAACTGGCGCACCAGCGGGTTGGCATAGCGCCCGCCGCCGAACATTTGCAGCGCAAGGTCAAAGCCGGCGCCGCGCATGGCGCCGAGGAAGGCCTCGATTGCATGCGGCTCGCCGGGCGCGTCGCTCGCCGCGTTCAGGCCCGGCATGGGCGGCACCACCACTACCCGGTCCACGGGGCCCGGCCTGCCCCCAAGGAAATCGGCGTGCCACGCGCGCCCCAGGTAGACCAGCTCCGCCTCGGGCCAGGCCTGTTTCAGCGCGTGCAGCGCGGGCAGGCAAAACATGAAGTCGCCCAGCGCGCTGGGACGCAGCACGGCGATCTTGCGCACGTCGCGCAGGCCCTGGCGCTTCATCGGTGCAGCACCTTCGGCGCATCGATCTCGCGCGCGCTGATCGTGGTGGGCAATTCCATATGGTAGGCGCCGGAGGGAATGATGCCGCAGCCGCCAAAGCGTTCCATGACGCGCAACTGGGCCAGCACATCCTCGCCGCAATGCCCGACCGGCAGCTGACGCCAAAAGTCGAAGCCGCCGGCGGCGCGCAGCTTGGCGCTGTCGAACAGCACGCAGCCGCCTATCCACGCCACCCGGTAGCAGCGCGTCGCGTCGCGCCCGATCCCCAGCGCCTGCTGTACGTGGAACAGGTTGGCGGCGCTGTGCAAATGATGGCGCTCCCATGCGGCGCTGCCCGGCACAATCCGTTCCGGCGCCACCGGCCCGTCCCAGAATGCGATGCCTTGCTGGCCGGGCCGCTGGTCGGCCAGGTAGCTCAGCCCGTGCAGCGCGCTGCCCACCAGCCCGCAGCGCTGCGCCCGCATGACGTCATACAGCCGTGCCAGCAGGTCGGGTTCGACGATCACGTCGTCGTCGAGGAACAGGCAGTAGGGCGCCTCGCAGCGCGACAGCAGATAGGCGCGCTGCTCGGCCATGCCCAGGCGCGGCAGGTGGCGCACGGTGCTGACGTCGATGCCAAGCACGGCCAGGTAGCGCAGGACGGCGGCCACCTCGGCGCTGGCAAAGGCGCCGGGGCCGTCGGACTGGTCGGACACGATGATGCGGAAATCGCGAAAGCCCTGGGCCGACAGCGCCGTCAGCGTGATCGCCAGCGCGCAAGCCCGCTCGCAGGTCGGAATCAGCACGTCGATCGCGGTCTGCGCGCTCATCGCACCGCGCCGTACAGATAGGGGTTAAGACTGGCGTCGTTGTACATCTTGAACTGGCGGTACACCTTGAAGTAGGCCTGCCCGCTGCGCACCTCCGCCAGCAGGCGCTCCAGGCAGCTGGCCAGGTCCTGGCGCTGGATGCACAGGCGCTGCAGTTTGGCACGACATGAGTCAAGGTGGGCCGCGCCGGCATCGGTACGCCGGGTCTGCTCGCGCATGTGAAAAATTTTGAGGGACAGGATGGACAGGCGGTCGATCATGGCGCCCGCCGTTTCGCTCGACAGGCGGGCCGCGTCGTGCGGCGCCTGCTGGCCCAGCTGCGCCAGAATGGCCTCGTCGATGGCCTCCACCGCGTCGTTGCGCTGCTGGTTGTGGCGGTCGATCAGGCGCTTGCTGGCGGCGATCTCGGCCGGGCCGACGTCGGTGCGCCGGGCGCGGTCTTCCTCGTTCCAGAGCAAGGTGTTGAACAGGTGGTTGGCGTGGATCTGGCGCCACACCTCGGACTGCTCGCGGTCGATGCTGCCCTCGGGCCAGTCCCTGCGAACAAATTTGGCGTCGTGAAACTGCACGATGGACGCGGCATCGAACTGCATCGGCATGATGTTCCCCAGGCAAGCGGTCGCGAGCGCAACCTACCCGTATTGGAGAAATCAGCCGTTCAAGAAGTTCGGCAAGCGCGCAGCGGCGATGCCGCCCCCATCAACCCTGCTTTGCTTTTTTCTCGCCGCTGCCAGTTGCGCAATGTCATCCGTCAGAATTGCGAGCTCTGTGTGTCCGGCGACATATTTCAGTTCCGATATGCGCAGAGAGCGCTGAGTATGGTTTCGGCCTCGTCATACCGCCCGCTCGCCGTGAGCATGAGGCCGTAGGCCCGCAGCAAGGTCGGCGTGCGCGAAGTGTTGCTGTACGAAGTGGACAGCGGCCAAGTCGATCAGTACCGTGGCCACGTCTTCGTGCCCGGCACCCAGCTTCTTTTCGGTCAGCGCGAGCTGGCGCGTCAGAACGGCATCGGCGTCGGCGTATTTATCCTGCCACCGCAGGTTCCGGGAAAGCATGCCAAGGAAAGACAGCAGATTATCGCGGCCGCGTCGAAGCGCTTGCGATAGACGCCCTCGGCGCGCCCGGGCACCCGTCCGTCCTCGACCATGATGTACGGCCGGCGCAAAGCAAACGCCACGCCCAGCTTGTCGGCCGCCCGGTACAGGGCGGCGGCCTGCTCTCCACGAGGAACATTAATTGCATATTTTACAACTCGCAAGTATCGTCAAATGATTTCCGTAGGTCAATTCGGAGTTCCGTTCGATGGCGAACAGAAAAGTAACCAAGTATCATAGAATCTACATGTATGATTCTTGTTGGTTACAGGAGCGATGCTATGGGAAATCAATCCGAACGCGATGCGCAGGACCGATGGCGCATCAACCTGGACGAGGACTGGGAAGTCCGCTATTGGATGGAAGAGCTCGGTGTCAGCAGGGAAAAGCTGGCCGAGATTGTCAAGGAAGTGGGCACCACCGTCGCAGCGGTACGCGCGCGCAGCACCGGACTAAAGTAAACAGCAAGCTTGCCGTTATAAGGTGTTAATCCTACCTTGTAACGACTAGTATGTTTCCGCTCAAAATATCACCTTTCCTTGAACGCCCGCCCCTGCCAAAATCGCCGGTGGCGCCCATGCGTCCACGCCTTGCCGCAGCAGAAAGCCCTTTACTGGCGCCGGTGCCGCCCGGCTTGCCCCAGATCGACCGCCGCAGCACCAGCCGGCGCGTATTGGAGCGCCGCGAAAGCGAAGCTCCCGCCTTCCTCGACACCCGCGTATCGCAGGGCCGGCGCCGCAATCCGGGCCGCCGCGCCGAGGACAGGGAAGAACCGGGCCAGCGCGTGGCCATTTCCATCAAGGCCTGATCAGCTCCTGCGCAGCGTTCGCGCATCAGCAGCACGTAGCCGCCCGCGCTGGCGATCATTGGCACGCCGAACACCTGGCCGGTGACGCCTTCAAAGGGCTGTCGCCTGGACCACCTGCTCAAGCGTGCAGTTCGTCTTGATGACGGCAAATAGGGCGGCCGCGCTTTTACAGGGGAATCGGGGTGGCGCAGGTCACCGCGACATTGCTCACGTTGCCGCCGATGGTGCCGCTGCCGTTTGCAATCGCGCATAGCTGGCCGATTGGCTGGGTTCCGATCGTGACCACATACGCCGCGTTCAGCTTGAACCCCTGTCCGAAGGTAAACACCCCATTGTTAGCGTACGGCGCGGGCGTGCCCCCGTTCACCACGAGCGCGAGCGACGCCCCCGGCGCCAGTCCGGCAATCGTGCCACTGATGTAGTAGGTGGTTTCGCCAACGCCCGGGGTGTCGTAGCCGCCACCGCCACCGCAGGCACTGAGCAGCGATGCTGCTAGCGCCGTGAGCAAAACCAGGCCTGGCCGGCAATCGCGTCCTTGATGCGTTTTCATGGCTTCACCCGTCTGAAATTGTTAATGCACCATTGTTTCATAAAAATAAATTGAATGCGCGCACCTTAGCTTTATGCATGAGTCCGGTAGGTGCTGAAACCTTTCTTGGCAGCCACCAAGGTGAGGAAGGCTGCATTGTCCAGTGGCATGGGGATGGGTATTGCGGATCCAGACCGCGCGCCGCAGGTCCCGCCATGACGCCTCGATGTTGTGCAGTACGGTCGCCATCACCGTTTCACTAAAAGGATTGTATAAAAACAGGAGCGGCGTCGTGGTCGACCTGCTGCTGGATGCGCAGCGCGTCGGCGCGGGCCTTCGCCGCGCGCATCAATTAAGAAAGGCGCTCATCGACGTCTCCCCAAAGCGCTGCCTCATCCACACTGCTGCACTCTAGCACTACACCACCTGGCGCAAAATGAAAGCGAGCAATCGTTGCGTCGCGCAAAAAGAGATCAGTATTTTCCAGCCTCCAGGTCGGCCAGGTACTCGGCGTAGCGGCCGCTGTCTTTCAAGCGTTTCAAGCCCTTGTTGAATACGGTCAGGTAGTGGGGGCTGCTGGCGAGCGAACGCGGCAACAGCAAATAGTAGCGCGTGGTGATGTTCGCGCCCGGATTCCAGGTGAAGCGGGCTGCGTCTTCCGCACTGAAACGGGTGCGCAGGATGTACCTGCCCACGTCCAGGCTGGAGGGAAAAATGTCGAAGCGCCCGGCCAGCAGCTTGCGCAAGCATAGCTCGTCGGTGGCGGCGCGGTCGATCCGGACTCCCGGAACCTGTTCGAAGGAGTATTCATAGCCCGCCACGCCGCCAAGCCGGTATTTGGCGAGATCGTTCCGCGTGGTCCACGTAAACGGGAAATCCTTGCGGTGGAAGTAGACCGATTTGTCTTCGAAGACCAGATCGCTGAAGTGGAAATTGCGGTTGCGCGACGAGCCGGGCGAACCCTGGCCCCAGACAATAGCCCCTTGCGCGCGGCCCTGCTGGGCCTCGGCCAGTGCGCGCGGCCAGGGGCGAAATACATAATGGACAGTCACCCCTTCCAGGGCGAAGGCTTCGGACACGATACGCGAGAGCACGCCGTAATGGGGCAGGTGTTCTGACTGGTAGGGCAGCCATTCGCCGTTGGTGAGGGTAATATCGTCGGCGCGCGCGCATGTGGCGCCCAGGGACAATGCCAGGAACAGTAGCAGCTTGCACAACATTCAGACTCCTTCCATCGATACACTGATAGTGGCCGATCTGGAAAAATCCGTAAACAAGAAAGAAGACTTGCTAAAGTCGCGCTTACTCCGGGACACTCCCGGCATCCAGATACGGAAAGCGGGTGCAACTGGCCACGGGCTTGCCACGGCGCGTTGCCATCAGCGCGAGCGGCACGTGACCTGAAGCCTGCCAGTTTCTCGGCATCTGCTGCTCCTACGCCTTGTATTGCTACTATGTGCACAAGATCGAAAAGCGCGACGTGAGCGAACCGTCGTCCTGCTGATGCGAGCCAAACGCAATGGCCGTGTAGTGTTGCCGTACTGGAAGCGCGCCGCATAAGTCGGAAGAACTGGCCGCTGCCTTCAAGTCCGTGTATAAATAGGCCACCCGCACCGGACGGTGCGGCCTTTTAGAGACCGCTCCATGTCTCGCATCGCGTGCGTGCTCACGATGTCATTGAGAGGTCATTCTGCGACGGTACTGTTGGTGGTTTCCCGCATTTCTTTCCGGACACTTCAATGTGTAGAATATATTCGCTGCGAGGCATGGCATTTCCCACACTCGCGTCCATGGCGATCTCGGCAGCGCTGCTCTATCTCAGCGTGGTACCAGGCACATCGGCACAGGAAAGTATTCGACCTGCATACACCCCTGACTTCGTGGCGCAGATGCTCGACTATGTCTCGCGCGACTATGCGCTCGCCGTCTCACCGAACGGAAAAGTCATCGATGAAGATGAATACGTCGAACAACTCGTGGTGAGCGGTTCCGCGCTGGAAGTGAGCGACCAGGTCACAGCGATCAGCTCGCAGCCGGCCATTCGCAAGGATATTGCCAGGCTCATCGAACTGATCAAGGAAAAGGCGCAGCCCGAGGCAATCAAGAAGCAGGCATTGAAAGCGCGTGATGCCATCTATGTGGCAGCCGGCACGACAACGGCGCCGCGCAATTGGCCCAGCCTGGCTCAGGGAAAACAGGTATTCACCGCGCACTGCGCGTCCTGCCACGGCGCAACGGGCAATGGACTTGGCGTCGCGGCGCAGACACTGGCGTCGAAGCCGATGAATTTTCTCGATTCGACACGCATGGCATCGATGTCGCCGTTGTCCGTGTTTACCTCTGTCAAATTGGGCGTTCAAAACACCGCCATGCCGCGCTTTTCTGCCTTGTCCGACGACGAATTGTGGGCCGTGTCGTTTTATGTACTGTCGCTCAGACCACGCATGGCATTGCCCGTTGCAGCCAGGCTTGACCGGACGGCGGCAGACCTGTGGCTGAAGGCAGCAGCCACGCTTCCAGATGAGGAATTGATGCACGCACTACCGGGGTCTTCCAATGAACGCCTGAAGTCGCTGGCGCTGCTCAGATCCCATTCTGAAGACCGCAATTGAATCGTCGTCCGGGCCGTCCCAACACCGTTCCACCCACCTAGGATAGGGAGAAAAACACATGCTATATATAAAAATGCATGGCGCTTGGAAGTCCTGCGTCGTGCTCCTCGTTCTGCTGTCGTCATCGCTTGCATTCGCCGCCACGGTGGTACGCGGGCCTTACCTTCAAAGCGCCAGCAGCGACAGCATCACCGTGCGCTGGCGGACCGATACCGCGACCGATAGCCGGGTCCAATATGGTCTCAGTTCCGGCAGCCTGACATTGCCCGCATCGAATGCCACATCCACCACGGAACACATCGTCAAATTGACCGGCCTCAGCCCGAACACGACATACTTCTACAACGTCGGCTCCAGCAGCGCCGTGCAGGCAGGCGACGCCACGTATTATTTCAAAACCTCGCCGACGGCCGGCACTGCGCTGCCCACCCGTATCTGGGTGATCGGTGATGCAGGTACAGGTACGGCCGGTCAGGCCGCCGTATACAACGCCTACCGCAATTACACCGGAAGCACCTACACGGACTTCTGGATGATGCTCGGCGATAACGCCTACAACGCCGGTACCGATGCCGAATACCAGACCAATATGTTCAACGTGTACCCGGAGATGATGCGCCAGTCGCCGCTATGGGCCACGATCGGCAACCACGACGGCACCAGCGCCGATTCGGCGACGCAGACCGGGCCTTACTACGACATCCACACCTTTCCGAAAAACGCCGAGGCTGGCGGCGTCGCGTCCGGTACTGAAGCCTATTACTCTTTCAACTACGGCAATATCCACGTCATCGTGCTCGACTCGAACGGGACCAGCCGCGCCACCACGGGCGCGATGATGAATTGGATGAAAGCCGATCTGGCGAATGTGACCGCGACCTGGCTGGTCGCCATCTGGCACCATCCGCCCTACACCAAGGGTTCACACAATTCGGACACCGAGACCAACCTGATTGAAATGCGCCAGAACTTCCTGCCTGTTCTGGAAAACTATGGCGTCGACCTTGTTCTTACCGGCCACAGCCATTCGTATGAACGCTCGAAATTCATCGACGGCCACTACGGTCTCTCGAGCACCTACAGCAGCTCGTTTGAAATCAATGGCGGCAGCGGCCGCATCGATGGGTCGGGCGCCTATACGAAAACGGCCAGCCTGCCGCATTCCGGCGCAGTCTATTCCGTCGTCGGCGCGTCCGGCCAGGTCAGTGGCGGCACCTTGAATCACCCCGCCATGTTTATATCGTTGAATGAATTGGGCTCCATGGTCATCGATGTTTCCGGCCCAACCATGGACATCAAGTACCTCAACAACAACGGCACCCTGCGTGACTATTTCACGCTCAGCAAAAAAACCACGCCGCCTGCCGTTCCGGCAGCGCCTGGCGGCTTGACGGCAACGGCGGCTTCGGCGTCCTCCATTAACCTGGCCTGGACCGACAATGCGAATAACGAAACCGGCTTCGATATCGCGCGTTCCACCGACAATGTCAACTGGGCAGCGCTGGCCTCGGTCGGCAGTAACATTCAGTCCTATGGCAACACCGCCCTGGCCGCCAGCACCACCTACTACTATCGTGTACGCGCCAAGAACAGTGCCGGCAACTCGGTCTATTCGAATGTGGCCAACGCGACGACGCTCGCTGCCGGCAGTACGACGGTGACGGTGGATCTGCGCGACGGCCTGAACGGTTACGCCGGCACCCAGGATACCTATGTCGCCAGCGGCAAGAGCGGCTCCAACTTCGGCAGCTCTGCCACCGTGATGGCCGATGGGTCGGACGGCACGAATGGCGAACTGGTCTCCCTGCTCAAATGGAGCTTGACCGGCATCCCGGGCAGCGCCGTCGTCCAGTCAGTTCGTGTGAAGCTACAAGCCTTCAACCCGAGCGCAGGCACCTACCGGCTGTATGCCCGCAATGTCGCCTGGAGCGAAAGCACAGCCACCTGGGCCAACGCCAATGTGGCCGGCAGCCAGGGTACCGAGATCGGCAGCTTTGTACCGAGTGCCAACGGACTGCACACGATCACGCTCAATGCGGCAGGCATCAGCGTGGTGCAAGGCTGGCTGAACGGGTCGATTGCCAATCACGGCCTGAGCGTGCGCTCCACCAGCAGCGACGGCGTCGACATCCGCTCCAGCGAATATGGCACTGCCTCCCAGCGTCCGACTTTGAGCATTACGTATCAGAATTAATCGCTAAGGACTTGGCGGGAGCAGGACGCCCGCCGTTTTTATTTATTGAGGATCCCATCATGCAGTTCAATCGCCTATTGTTCGCACTGCTTTTTTGCACCGGGCAGGCGCTGGCCCATGGCTCCTTGCACAGTCAGATCAAGGATCTCAGTGCGACGATGCGGCGCGAAGGGATAAGTGCGCCTTTGCTCGTCCAGCGTGGCAGGCTTCAAATGGAACACGGCGCCAGCAAATCCGCCACCCAGGATTTCTTGTCGGCGCTGAAGCTCAATCCTGAGGAGCGGTCCGCCTACTATTACCTGGCAGAGCAGGCCTTCCATCAGAACAGACTTCCCCCCGCACGGCGCTACGCGGAACAGTTTCTGGCGAAATTGAAAGGCGAGCCAGGCGCCATCGTGCGCGGACAAAGCCTGTACGGGCAGATTCTGCTCGAACAAGGACAATATCGGGACGCCGCGATAGCGTTCCGCATCGCAGTGGACCAGGCGGCCGAACCGTCGCCCGAGCATTACCTGCACCTTGCCGATGCGCAGGGCAAGGCGGGCGCCACGGCGCAAGCGCTCGCCAGTCTGGATGAAGGGATGCAAAAACTGGGGATGTTGAGCGTGCTGCAGAACAAGTGCATCAGCCTGAACATCGCTTCAAAAGCATGGGACGATGCGCTCAAACGCCTCGATGCCATGATCGTGCAAGGCCAAGGTCTACCTGAACTGTACCTTCGCAAGGCGAGAGTATTGCTCGCTGCCGATCGCCAGCCGATGGCGCAAGAGGCGGTGCAGGAGGGGTTGGCATCGATCGAGCAGATACCTGCCGCACGACGGGAGACCCCGGCAATGAATCAGTTGCGCGGCCAATTGCTTGCGCTTGGCACCACGAAATAATATGTTGGCAAAGAAAAGGCCCGCATTCCCTCTCAGAAATGCGGGCCTTCACCCACAAAAATCTACACCGTAGATTTTAGAACGGAATGTCGTCGTCCATATCCGAGAAGTTCGGCGCCGGCTTCGGTGCCGGACGCGCGGCCGGGGCCGGCGGCGCCTGGCGCGGCGCCTGCTGCTGGCGCTGTGGAGGGGCGTCGTAGCCGCCGCCGTCGTCCATGCCGCCGCCTTCGCCCATGCCCTGGCGTCCGCCCAGCATTTGCATGGTTTCCGCGACGATGTCGGTCGCGTACTTCTCGACGCCATCCTTGTCGGTGTATTTACGGGTCTGCAAACGACCTTCAACGTAGACCGACGAACCTTTTTTCAGGTACTGGCCGACGATTTCAGCCAGCCGCCCGAAGAAGGAAATGCGGTGCCATTCGGTCTGTTCTTTTTGCTCGCCGGTGTTCTTGTCCTTCGACTTGTACGAAGTGGCAACGGCGATGTTGGCGATAGCGTCACCGCTCGGCATGTAGCGGATTTCCGGGTCGCGCCCGAGGTTGCCGACGATGATGACTTTGTTGACTGATGCCATGTATTACTCCTGTAGGACCGCAGGGAGGCACTGCGGCGCGATAATTTTTACCAGACGAGGATTATATGTCAGGCGTCCTGTCTTGCGGCTGGATATTGTGCACCTGTCACGCGTTTGCCTGAGGCATGAATACTGGTATTATATACAGTATTCGTATCCCCCCTATTTTTTGAGCAATCTCAATACGTCGCCGGCAGTTACCGCTGCGGACGTCGCAATCGAATCACGGCTATAGTACTAGGCTGACCCGTTTAAGGCACAACACATGGAACAGATCCGGATCCGCGGCGCACGCACGCACAACCTGAAGAACATCAATCTCGACCTGCCGCGCAACAAGCTGATCGTCATCACCGGCTTGTCGGGTTCGGGCAAGTCGTCGCTGGCCTTCGACACCCTGTATGCCGAGGGCCAGCGCCGCTATGTCGAGTCGCTGTCGGCCTATGCGCGCCAATTCCTGCAACTGATGGAAAAGCCGGACGTGGACCTGATCGAAGGCCTGTCGCCGGCCATCTCGATCGAACAGAAAGCCACCTCCCACAATCCGCGTTCGACCGTCGGCACCGTCACCGAGATCCACGATTACCTGCGCCTGTTGTACGCGCGGGTCGGCACGCCGTACTGCCCCGACCACCCGGAAAACCCGCTGGCCGCGCAAACGGTCTCGCAGATGGTCGACGCCGTGCTCGACATGCCGCTTGAGACCAAGCTGATGATCCTCGCGCCCGTGGTGGCCAACCGCAAGGGCGAGCACTCCGACCTGTTCGAGTCGATGCAGGCCCAGGGCTTCGTGCGCTTCCGTATCCAGAGCGGCACCCACGCGGCCAAGATCTACGAGATCGACGACCTGCCCAAGCTGAAGAAGACCGAGAAGCACACCATCGACGTCGTGATCGACCGCGTGAAAGTGAACCCGGAGATCAAGCAGCGTGTGGCCGAGAGCTTCGAGACGGCGCTGCGCCTGGCCGACGGGCGCGCCGTGGTGCTAGAGATGGACAGCACCAAAGAGCATGTGTACTCGAACAAATTCGCCTGCAACACCTGCGGCTATTCACTGCAGGAACTCGAGCCGCGCCTGTTCTCGTTCAACAATCCGATGGGCGCCTGTCCCGAGTGCGACGGCCTGGGCCACATCGAATTTTTCGACCCGCGCCGCATCGTCGCGTTTCCCAATCTGTCGCTCGCGTCGGGCGCGGTCAAGGGCTGGGACCGGCGCAACCAGTTCTATTTCCAGATGCTGTCGAACCTGGCCGCGTTCTACGAATTCGACATCGACACGCCGTTCGAGAAGCTGTCCGAGGAGGCGCAGAAGTCCGTACTGTACGGCTCGGGCAAGACCACGATCCCGTTCACCTACGTCAATGAGCGCGGCCGCACCGTCATCCGCGAGCACACCTTCGAAGGCGTCATCACCAATCTGACCCGGCGCTACCGCGAAACCGACTCGATGGCAGTGAAGGAGGAACTGGCCAAGTTCATCAACGAGAAGCAGTGTCCGTCCTGCGACGGCGCGCGCCTGCGGGTTGAAGCACGCTATGTCAAGGTTGGCACCGGCAAGCAGCAGCGCGCCATTTATGAAGTGGCGCGCAAACCGCTGCGCGAATGCCTGGAGTTTTTCGAGAAGCTCACGCTCAAGGGCGCCAAGAAGGACATCGCCGACCGCGTGATCAAAGAAATCATCTCGCGCCTGAAGTTCCTCAACAACGTGGGACTCGACTACCTGTCGCTCGACCGCAGCGCCGACACGCTGTCGGGCGGCGAAGCGCAGCGCATTCGCCTGGCCTCGCAGATCGGTTCCGGCCTGACCGGCGTCATGTATGTGCTCGATGAACCGTCGATCGGCCTGCACCAGCGCGACAACGACCGCCTGATCGAAACCCTCAAGCACCTGCGCGACATCGGCAACAGCGTGATCGTGGTCGAACACGACGAAGACGCGATCCGCACCGCCGACTACGTGGTCGACATGGGCATAGGCGCCGGCGTGCACGGCGGCGAGATCATCGCTGAAGGCACGCTCAAGGACATCTTGAAGAGCAAGAAGTCGCTGACCGCCAAATACCTGAACGGCACGCTCAAGATCGCCGTGCCGAAGAAGCGCCACGTGGCCGACCCGAACAAGCAGATGGTGATCACCGGCGCGACCGGCAACAACCTGAAGAAGGTCACCCTCAAGCTGCCGGTGGGCTTGCTGACTTGCGTGACGGGCGTGTCCGGATCCGGCAAGTCCTCGCTGGTGAACGACACGCTGTACCCGGCGCTGTCGCGCCATTTGTACGGCTCGCAGACCGAGCCGGCGCCGCACGATTCGATCAGCGGGCTGGAACACTTCGACAAGGTCATCTCGGTCGACCAGGCGCCGATCGGACGCACGCCGCGCTCGAACCCGGCCACCTACACCGGCCTGTTTACGCCGATCCGCGACTTGTTCTCGGGCGTGCCGACGGCCAAGGAGCGCGGCTACAGCGCCGGGCGCTTCTCGTTCAACGTCAAGGGCGGGCGCTGCGAAGCCTGCCAGGGCGACGGCGTGATCAAGGTCGAGATGCACTTCCTGCCCGACGTGTACGTGCCGTGCGACGTGTGCCACGGCAAGCGCTACAACCGCGAAACGCTGGAAGTGCATTACAAGGGCAAGAACATCACCGAAGTGCTGGGCATGACGGTCGAAGAGGCGCACGAATTTTTCAAGCCGGTGCCGGTCATCGCACGTAAACTCCAGACCCTGCTCGACGTCGGCCTGGGCTACATCAAGCTTGGGCAAAGCGCGACCACGCTGTCGGGCGGCGAAGCGCAGCGCGTCAAGCTCTCGCTCGAGCTGTCCAAGCGCGACACGGGGCGCACCCTGTACATCCTGGACGAGCCGACCACCGGCCTGCACTTCCATGACATCGACCTGCTGCTCAAGGTGATCCACCGCCTGCGCGACCAGGGCAATACGCTGGTGGTCATCGAGCATAATCTGGACGTGATCAAGACCGCCGACTGGATCGTCGATCTTGGTCCCGAAGGCGGCGCCGGCGGAGGGCGCATCGTCGCCAGCGGCACGCCGGAAGACGTGGCGCGCAATCCGGAGAGCGTCACCGGCGCCTACCTTGGACCGCTGTTGAAAATGTAACAAGGACAAGCACCCGTGGGAGCCACACAATCACGCATCCAAAGAAGAGCAGGACAGCATGCTGCCCTTCCTGCTTGACTGAGCAAGCGCGAGACCGCCTGAACATCAACCGCCGGCAGTCCCGATCGGCAAAATGCGCTTGTCGAACATCTTCCAATTGCCCTTGTCATCAAGCTTGAGAACGAAGCGCACCGGCACGCTCGGCACCCCGCGCACGTCCAGCGGGCCATTTTGATTGCCCTGCAAGGTCAAGGTGTCGGCCGTGTAGCTGACCACGCGCTTGACGAACCGGACCGGGCTGTCGAACTCGACGAGCGGCGACGACAGGCGCGGGTCCACGATGTATTTGCCGCTGCTGATGGTGGCGATGGCGATATGGGTGGCCTCGATCCCCTGGCCGCCGAAGCAGCCAAGGTCGCCGCTCCACAACACCGCGTATTTGGACAGCCTGCGGTCGTCATCTTCGCTGGGGATCAGCGCCAGCACGTCTTCGGGGCGCACCTTCACGCCCGGACAGGCGATGGCATTGGCATAGCGCCGCACGACTTCGGCGACGCCGCGCTTGATTTCTTCGTTGGAGCGGTCGGGCGCAGCTTGCGCGGCCGAGGTAAGGGCGAGGAACCAAAGGACTGTTGCGGGAATTTTTATCTGGTATTTCATGTTTCGACTTCCACGGGGATGCACCATCTTGCCACGAAGCGCGGTCAAACAGGTACGTGCTTTGTCACAATTTTCGACGATAAAAAAAACGGCGCCCGAGGGCGCCGTATCAAATTGCAGCCAGTCGCTTATGACGCTAGCCGCTTTTCGAGTTCTGCCTTGGTCGCCACGAGTTCTTGTGGCAAGTGGTAAGCAAGTTTCTCAAACAACTCTGTGTGCAGCTTGAGTTCTTCAGTGAACGCGGCCTTGTCGATCGAGGTGATCGTATCGAACTGCGCTTGCGTGAACGGCAGGCCGTCCCAGTTCAGGTCGTTAAAGTTCGGCGTGGTGCCGAACACGTTCTCGGTGCCGCCGCCGTTGCCTTCGATACGCTCGAGCATCCACTTGAGCACGCGCATATTGTCGCCAAAGCCAGGCCAGACGAACTTGCCCGCTTCATCGGTACGGAACCAGTTGACGCAATAGATCTTCGGCAGCGCGGCCGGGTTCATGGCGCTGATCTTCTTGCCCATGTCGAGCCAGTGCTGGAAGTAGTCGCTCATGTTGTAGCCGATGAACGGCAGCATCGCGAACGGATCGCGGCGCACGATGCCCATCTGGCCGGCAGCCGCTGCGGTGGTTTCCGAGCCCATGGTCGCGGCCATGTACACGCCTTCGGTCCAGTTGCGCGCTTCGGTCACCAGCGGCACCGTGGTCGAACGGCGGCCACCGAAGATGAAGGCCGAGATCGGCACGCCGGCAGGATCGTCCCAGGCCGGGTCGATGACCGGGTTCTGGGTGGCGGCCACGGTAAAGCGCGCGTTCGGGTGGGCGGCCTTGGCGCCATTGTCCGGCGTCCAGTCCTTGCCCTGCCAGTCGATCAGGTGCTGCGGCACTTCCTTGGTCAAGCCTTCCCACCAGACGTCGCCGTCGTCGGTCAGCGCGACGTTGGTAAAGATGGTGTTCGCGCCCAGCGAGGCCATGCAGTTCGAATTGGTCTTGGTGTTGGTGCCGGGAGCGACGCCAAAGTAGCCCGCTTCCGGATTGATCGCGTACAGGCGGCCGTCGGCGCCCGGTTTGATCCAGGCGATATCGTCGCCGATGGTGGTCACTTTCCAGCCATTGAAGCTGGCCGGCGGAATCAGCATGGCGAAGTTGGTCTTGCCGCAGGCCGAAGGGAAGGCCGCCGCGACGTAGTGCTTTTTGCCTTCAGGCGATTCGACGCCGAGGATCAGCATGTGTTCGGCCAGCCAGCCGGTGCCGCCTGCCTGGGCTTCCTGGAAGCCCATGTTCGAAGCGATGCGCAGCGCGAAGCACTTCTTGCCCAGCAGGGCGTTGCCGCCGTAGCCCGAACCGTAAGACCAGATTTCGCGCGTCTCAGGGTAATGGACGATGTACTTGGTCGGGTTGCATGGCCATGCCACGTCTTTTTGGCCGGCAGCGAGCGGCGCGCCGACGCTGTGGATGGCGGGAACGAAATCGCCATCGGCGCCCAGCACGTCATAGACGGCCTTGCCCATGCGCGTCATGATGCGCATGTTAACGGCGACGTAAGGCGAATCGGACAGCTCGACGCCGATATGGGCGATCGGCGAACCGAGCGGGCCCATCGAGAACGGCACCACGTACATGGTGCGCCCGGTCATGCAGCCATCGAACAGCTCGTGCAGGGTGTTGCGCATGTCTGCCGGGGCCATCCAGTTGTTGGTCGGGCCGGCCTGCTCTTTGCTTGCCGAGCAGATGTAGGTGCGGTCTTCCACGCGGGCCACGTCCGACGGATCGGAACAGGCCAGGTAGGAATTCGGACGCAATTGCTGGTTGAGCTTTTTCATCGTGCCGGCCGCCACCATTTCGGCGCACAGGCGGTCGTACTCATCTTGCGAACCGTCGCACCAGTAGATGCTGTCCGGCTTCGTCAGGGCCGCAGTCTCGCTGACCCAATTGATAAGCTTTTGATGTTTGATGTAAGCTGGGACGTTCAATGCTGCAACGCCACCCATCACGGGCTGATTCATAATACCTCCAATGCCAATAAGAATTCTTTTCTTGTCCCGGCACGGCAGGATCGTCGTCAGCTTTTGGCTTGCGCTCAGAAATCCATTCCTAGGGGATGGTTCGGCGATACGGCGGTCATGTCGACAGCCTCGGTTGATGCAAGGCTGGGTGGAACGGTGCTGCTGGATTCGACGGGTCAAATCCTGATTTTGGGGCCGATTGTACACCTGCAAACATGGGATTTGGCCGGAAATGTAGTAATAATAGTTGAGCAAAGTAGTAGGCTATTCCGATTCGCGCCTATCCTGTTATTTACCTACGAATTTTTCACTAACTTCTTTTAACGTCGATGAAAATAGCTATTCTGGACGACTACCAGGACGCCGTGCGGCAGCTGGCGTGCTTCCACTTATTAGACGGCCACGAGGTCAAGGTGTTCACTAATTCCAGCCGCGGCGCGGGCCAGCTGGCGATCCGCCTGGCGCCCTTCGATGCGCTGGTGTTGATCCGCGAACGGACCGCGCTGCCGCGTGCGTTGCTGTCCAGGCTGCCGAACCTCAAGCTCATTTCGCAGACCGGAAAGCTGGCCGGCCATGTCGATGTTAGCGCCGCCACCGCGCATGGCATTGCGATTGCGGAAGGAGTCGGTTCGCCGGTCGCGCCGGCCGAACTGACGTGGGCGCTGATCATGGCGGCCAGCCGCAAGATCGTCCCCTACGCAAACCACCTCAAGGATGGCTTGTGGCAGACGGCCTCGATCAACCCCGTGCTCAACGGACTGGGCACGGTACTGCGCGGGCGCACCCTGGCAATCTGGAGCTACGGAAAGATCGGACGCATGGTCGCGGCTTACGGCAAGGCCTTTGGCATGCAGGTGATCGTATGGGGCAGCGAAGCGCGCCGCGCGGCAGCGGTGGCCGACGGCTTCGAGGCGGCGCCGTCGCGCGAAGCCTTGTTCGATCGCGCCGATGTGCTGAGCCTGCATTTGCGGCTGGCCGACACGACCCGAGGCATCGTCACGGCCGATGACCTGGCGCGCATGAAGCCAGGCGCCTTGCTAGTCAACACCAGCCGCGCCGAACTGATCGCGGAAGGTGCACTGGAGGCGGCGCTGCACCTCGGGCGGCCAGGCTCGGCGGCAATAGATGTGTTTGCCAGCGAACCGCTGGCGCCCGATTCGCCGCTGCTGCGCATACCGACGGTGCTGGCCACGCCGCACCTGGGCTATGTGGAACAGGACAGTTACGAGCTGTATTTCCGGGCTGCGTTCGAGAATATCGTTAATTTTGCTGGCGGCAACCCGACGAATATCCACAATCCCGCCGTGCTTTACGGCGCTTAATCGGAGGTCTCGCGCAGCTTCGGCGCGCCCGTGATGTTGATGGGCGACGCCGCCAGCACGTGGGTGCGGGTCCACAGGCCGGCCCAGCCGGGCGGCCAGCCGATGGTGGGACCGTCGTAGACAGGCAGGCCGGCGCGCACGGCGATCACCGGTACGGGCGGGGTGTCGCGCAAGCCCCCGGCGGTAGCCTTTTCCATGTCCAGGCTGTACATGTATCCCGGCAGCAGTGCATCGCATACACCGGCGAACCAGGCGCTGTGGTCTTCGTCGCGGCCGAGCGCCTGGGCCAGACCGTGCGGGTCGAACCTGGCCAGCGCGTGGATCAGTTCTTCCGTCGTGGCCCCGGGCGAATCGCCCCAGCCCATCACCGGATTGCTGTTGTAATCGGCGCCCGAGCCGTACCAGCCTTCGCGCCACGGGCGCTGCATCCAGTTGCGCTGGCCAGTGAACAAATGCCAGCGCCAGTGCAAGCCGGACGGCTTGGGCCAGGAATACAGGTACAGCTTTTCGTAGCCGGCCTGGTGCAGCGCGCGCACCATCGCCATCAGGCGCGCGTGCGGCATGCGCTCGGGCGGGGCGCGGCGGAACAGGATGGCCTCGCCGTCGGCGTGCTGTACCTCGTCGCTGGAGAGGTTCAGGTCGAGCGTGCGCGCTTCGCTGCCGAAGCGGGTCGAGATCCACCCGGTCAGCAAATTGACGTGCGTAATGACGCCATAGCCGCGGTGGCGGTGGAAGATCACGGTTCCGGGTGCAAGGGCTTTCATAGGATGTCGGGGCCATAAAAACAGTGTACTGAGGCGCAAGCCAAGGATTTTAGCGCAGTCGCAAAGACCGGCGCGCACCTTGCGTGTTTCGACAGACTTGATGCTACACGGTATCATTAAGCACCTTTTCCTCGAGAATCTCCAGAACATTATGAGCTTGCGCATCATTGCCACCGGCGGCACCTTCGACAAACACTACAACGAACTGAACGGCACGCTGGGCTTTGCCGAGAGCCATCTGCCGGCCGTGCTGGCGCGTACCCGCATGACCATTCCTGTCGAACTTGAAATATTGCCCTTGCTCGATTCCCTGGACATGCAAGACCTGGACCGAGAGCGTGTGCTCACTTCATGCACCGCCGCAGCGGAGAAAGCGATTGTCATCGTGCATGGCACCGACACCATGAAAGAGACGGCGGCCGTGCTTGGCGCGGTCGATCTCGGCAAGACGATCGTGCTGACCGGCGCGATGATTCCGTATTCGATCGCCAATTCCGATGCGCTGTTCAACCTGGGATTTGCTACCGCCGCCGCGCAGACCTTGCCGGCGGGCGTGTATGTGGCGATGAACGGGCAAGTGTTTGCCTGGGATAATGTGACCAAGAACCGCGCGGCCGGGGTGTTCCAGCCGCTCTAGCGCCTGCGAGGGGCGCAGCTGAAAAAAGCCGGCCGCACCCGAAGGTGCGGCCGGCTTTTTACGCATTGCCTCGTCTATCGGGCCAGTACGTAATAGCTGATACCGGTGCCGAGCTTCGCGCGGCTACCGGTCTGGACCAGGGCGATATGCTTGCCATTGGCGCTATGGAAGATATTGATACCATAGCTCTGCGCGCCGCCGATGGTGGGCAGCGTCAAGTCCGTATCGGCCAGGAACAAGGCGCCAACATAGCGCTTGTAGTTCGCCGAATAGTTGGTCGCATAGTCAGGCCAGTCGCCTTGCGTGGACAACATCACCAGGGTTTCCTCGGCCGCCGATGAGTGGCTCAGCGAATGCATATTGCCGGTGTATGCCAGCTTGCCTGCGTACTGAACCGTATCGGTGCGGAAATACGTTCCTGCGTTGGTGAAGGCGAGGTCGTCGTTTTCGCTCAAGAACAACTGCGTGCCGAAACCATTGCCGGACGAATTCAAGCTGCCCGAGCGCGTGACCTTGCCCGTCACCGCATCGATATCGAAGTACTTGATGTCGTAGGAGGACTGGTTGGACATGACCGACAGAACACGCCCTTTGCTCCCGGCAAACACGCCGCGCAAGTTGTAATACGACGAACCGGCCATGCCGAAGCTGGTGGTCAGGTTGGCGCCGGTGTGGCCATTGATGACCGAAACGAAGGCGTCGCTATAGGACGTGACGGTACCGTTGAGATAAACGATGCCGGCATTCGACACCTGCGCATCGCTGTGGCTGCCGCTGGAGGTCGACGAGCGCACCAGGGTCGCCGTTTCCAGGTCGACCAGGCTGACGGCGCTGTCGTGCAGCAAGACCGCAAGCTTGCCGTTCGGGCTCAGGCTCATGGCAGTCGCACCGGCCGGCAGGATCACCGTCTTGATCAGCCCCGTGAACGGATCGACAATTTTCAGCGCGTTCGGATTGGTGGCGAGGATCACCAGCTTGTCCAGACCACGGCTATAACGGGTCTCGAGTGGTGCGAATGGCAGCGACACGGTCGCTGCAAAGCTGGCCAGGGAATTGATCGTCACATACGACACATTCGAGCTGATGCCGTCACTGACCGTCACCGACGCCACATAAGTACCGGGCAGGTCAGGCGTGAACGACAGCGTTGCCGAGCTTGCTGCAGCGATGGTTGCCGTGGAGGCGACCGGGCGCGCATCGATGGCCCAGGCGTATGTGAGATTGTCGCGGTCTTCGTCGAAACTCAGTGCGGCCGATGCCGTCGCCGCGGTGCCGGACAGCACCGTGATACGGGAACGGTCGATGACAGCCACCGGCGCGTAGTTGCCGACCTCAATTTTCATCGTCTGCTCGGAATAGGCGCCGGTGCTGTCCGTGACGCGCAGCAAGGCCGTATAGCTGCCGGCAAGGTCAACCGTCATCTGCACCACCGCGCCGCTGTCGGACGAGACTGCGGCCACGCTGCCGGTCGGCTTGCCCGACAGGGTCCAGCCATAGGTCAGGACATCGCCATCGGCATCCACGCTGGTGCTACCGCGCAAGGTGACCAGGGTGTTGACCGGAAGCCGGATCGCAGGACCGGTCGGCAATGCCGTCGGGCTGACATTGGTGGTGATGGCGGCAACCGGACGACGGTTGCCGACCACGATGGTGGTGGTGTAGGTGCTGGCCACGCCCCAGTGGTTGGTTGCGACCAGCTTCACGACGTAGTTGCCCAGCAGATCAGGGTCGATCTGGGTGGTCACGCCATCCGTGCTGCTCAGCTCTGCCTGGCTGCCCGCTGGCTTGACCAGGGTCCACGTGTAGCTCAGCCACGAACCGTCGGGGTCTTGGCTGTTGGCAGCGTTGAGCGACACGGTATAGCCGACCGCCGCATACAGCGCGTTTTTACCGGAGCTGCCTGGCGCGTCGCTGACCGAGGTCAGTACCAGCGCTTTCGGCGCGCTGTTGTTCGATTCGAAGACATAGACGGTGTCGCTGTAGGCGCCGAGCGGATCGGTACCGCGCGCGCGCACTTTATAGAGGCCGGCGACATCGGTGACGAAACGGGTGGTGGCCGTTTCCGTCGTGAGGCTGGCCGCACTGCTGGCCGGCTTCTGGATCAGGGTCCAGGTGGTGGTGACCAGGTCACCGTCAGCGTCCGTCGATTTGCTCGCGTCGAGCACGATCGTGGAACCGATATTGACCGACTGGTTCGGCCTGGTTGTGACCTCGCCCGTGTACGTGACCGTGACAGCCAGGCTGGTGACCGGCGCGCTGTTGTCGCGGATAAGGATGGTGGCTTTCTTTTCGGCGAACGCGCCCTTGCTGTCGGTAACGCGCAAGCTGATGACGTAGGTGCCGCTCACTTCCGGCTTGAAGGTCTGCTGGATGGCGCTCTCGCTCACCAGCGCCATGTTGCTCGCCGCTGGTTTGCTGACGATCGTCCATTTGTACGCCAGCGCATCGCCCTCGGCGTCCGTGCTGCCGCTGGCATTCAGGGTCAGGACGCTGCCTGCGCTGGCGCTGACATCGGCGCCCCCGGTGCCTGGATCGACATTGCCAGAAAGCATCACGACAATCACCGGCGCGGTATTCGCTTGCGCCGGGGGTGTCGCGGGACTATCGCTGCCGCCGCCACAGCCCGACAGGACTGCCATCGCAAGCGCCGCAGCGCTTGCCCACCGGCCGAATCGGACCGGAGTGTACAAAGTGTTCATTGATTTCGACTTCTGGTAATAAAGGGAGGCGCGATCATACCCTACATTTTGTTAAAAAATTAACTTACTTTACTAATCGTTAAAAAAAAGGCCCGGGCACTTGCGCGCCCGGGCCTTTTTTAAAAAGCAGGATCAGGCTTTCGCTTCGCCACCCAGCGCTTCGACCAGGTCGGTCATCAGCTTGGACAGTTCGCCGGTCATCAGCATCATGTCGTTGTCGAAACGTTCTTCGTCATTGCGGGTGCTGGTGTCGTTTTCCTTGATGACCTCGAGCGGCTTGACGCCCTTGATCGCCAGCGACTCTGTGAGCACGAAGGAAATCTTGTCGTTCCACGTCATCGCCAGGCGCGTGCATTGCTTGCCCGACGCGATGTGGCGCCGGATGTCGTCGACTTCCAGCGTGTGCTTCACATAGCGCACGGCCGCCTTGCTCTCGCCGGTGGCGCGCAGTTCGGTGTCCTGGTCGACGGTAAAACCGACAGGCGCCTCGTCCGTTTCCAGCCAGGCGGTCATCACGGCCACCGGCGAGCGCTGCACGCGCAGGCTTTCCAGCGGCATGCGGTCGACCGCTTTCAACAGCAGCTTGATCACGTCGTCGGCCTTGGCCGGACTGGCCGCATCGACCACCAGCCAGCCGTTGACCGGGTCGATCCAGGTCCAGATGTTGCTGCGGATGCTGAACGCGCGCGGCAGCAATTCGTCGGCCACGCGCTCCTTCAATTCCTTCATGGCTTTCTTGCCTGGCGCAAAACCTTGCGCTTCTTCCAGCTCGGCTGCCTTGGCCTTGGCCACCTGGTTGATGACCGAACCGGGCAGCAGCTTTTTCTCGGTGCCCAGCAGGATCAGCATTTGCTTGTTGACCACGTGCACCAGGGGGCCGTTCGGACGGGGCGTATCCCAGCCCTGGCGCAGCAATTCATTGCTGGTCGCAGGAACAAAACTCTGTGGCGCCAGCGCCGCTTCCAGTTGCTCAGGTGTGTAGGCCCATGGTGCGGGCAGGCGATAAATCTGAAGATTCTTGAACCACATGTGCGTATGCCTTGTTTCAGTCAATATTTCCGAAGGAACGATATTTTACACGGTCGAGCTCAAGCCCCGGGAAACAGTTCGGCCTGGGCAGTGTCGCTGCTGCGGGCGGCCGACAGCGTCGACAAGGTCGAGATGCGCACCCCCAGCAGCCGGATTTTCTTCTCGAACGGCACCCGCCGCAGGCAGTCGCGCGCCGCCTTCAGGATGGTCAGCGGATCGGCCGTATTCCTGGGCAGCGTGATATCGCGCGTGATGGTCGAAAAATCCTCGAACTTGAGTTTTACGCCCACCGTCTTGCCGGCCAGATCGTGCTTTTTCAGGTCGTCGGCCACGCGCCCGCACAGCGATTCGATCTTGGCCGACAGCACCGAACGGTCGCTGACCACCTGCAGGTCGCGCTCGAAGGTCACCTCGCGGCTGACGGACTTGGTTTCCGAGCTGGTGCGCACCGGGCGCTCGTCGCTGCCCTGGGCCACGCGGCACAGCCAGGCCGTATAGACCTCGCCGAAATGGGGCCGCAGGACCGCGGCGCTGGTGGCCGCCAAATCGCCGATGGTATTGACCCCGATATGGTTCAGCTTTTCCCTGGCCTTGGGCCCGATGCCATTGATTTTCTGCACCGGCAGCGGCCAAACCCGGGTGGCAATGTCTTCCTCGCGCAAAATGGTCAGCCCGTTCGGCTTTTCGAGGTCGGAACAGATCTTGGCCAGCAGCTTGTTGGGCGCCAGGCCGATCGAGCACGACAGGCCGGTGGCCGCCGTCACCGCCTCCTTGATCTGGCGCGCGACCGCCACGGCCTGGTCGCCGAAGTCGGTCAGGTCGATGTAGATTTCATCGATGCCCACGTTCTCGATGATGGGCGCGATGGCGGCCACCGCCTCCTTGAACATGCTGGAGAAGGTGCGGTAGGCATCGAAATCGGTGGGCAGCAGGATCGCATCCGGGCCCAGCCGGGCCACCTTCATGATGCCCATCGCCGAAAAGATGCCCAGCGCCCGCGCCTCGTAAGTCGAGGTGGTCACCACGCCGCGCCCGACATAGTCGCGCAGTCGGGCGAAGCGGCGCTGGCCGTCGGCCTGCTCGACCGGATGCTGGTCGCGCCCGCCGCCGATGACCACCGGCTGGCCGCGCAGTTCCGGATATTTGAGCAGCTCGACCGACGCGTAGAACGCGTCCATGTCGAGGTGGGCAATGCGGCGTGGTTCGGTTGGCGGCACGGGCGTGGGCAATAACACTGTAATTGCATACAGTATTGCCTACTCCACGGAAACTTGCAAGTCAGGTCAGATGGCTGCGCAGGAACAGCAGCATGCTGTCGGCGAAATCGTCGACATGCACCTTGGCCGCCCGGTATTTCCAGCGCTTCACATACCAATCCTGGAACATGGCCACGATGTGGGCCGCCAGCAAGGTGGTGTCGCCGCGCGAGGCGGGTTTCAGTTCGTCGAGGATGCCGGCGATATAGGTTTGCACCGACAGCTCGGAATTCTTGGCCATGCCGCGCTGCTCGAAATTGAGCACGCGCGAATCCATGAACACGAAATAGAACCACGGCTGCAGGATTTCGGACAGGTAGATGGTGCCGCGCACCATCGACTCGAGCCGCTCCAGCGGCGACGCGATGTGCGCGAACATGCGCGGCAGCTCGTAGGTGGCGTGGCGCACCACGTCCTCGATCATTTCGGCGAGCTGGTCCTTGCTTTCGATGTAGCCGTACAGGCCGCCCATCGACAGCCCGGTCTCGCGGCACAGGTCGCGCAAGCTCATGGCGCGGAAACCCACTTCGTTAGCCAGCCGGAAGGTGGCGTCAAAGATTTTTTCCATGTTTTCAAGCGCCGGCTTGCGCCGCTTGACGCCGATCCGCTCGCCATGGCGGTCGACCAGATACACCCAAATCGTGTCGCCGTTGAGGGGCGTCATTTGCTGGAATTGTTCGAAATCGAAACGGCTGGACACGCTTCCCATTATTCGCCTGTGTGTCATTGAGTTGGTGTCGGGCACGATTATATCTCTTTAAAACCACATATAAATACTACAAGGAAAAGATAGGCTGTTCTTGTTGCGCTGCGGGATGCGTTTTACGCAATATGGTGATAAATTCAAAAAACCGAGCGCTCGCTCTAATTTGAATAACACCATTCCCAGGCCGTCAGGAGCGGAACACATCTGGTGAACTCGGTAACAGGAAGGACTGTGCGGCTCGAACCGCGCAACTTCAGTTCCAGCAAGTCGACTTCAATCAAAAAACCTTTACGGAGACAAAATGAAGAATCGCTTTTGGAAGTGCTCGTCTGTTTTACTCGCCGCCGCCATTGCCGCACCTGCGCCATCCTGGGCACTCGGTTATACCCAGACCAAATACCCCATCGTGCTGGCCCACGGGCTGTTCGGTTTCAACAGCATCGGGCCGGTCGAATACTTTTACGGCATCCCGTCGGCGCTGCGCAGCGGCGGGGCCCAGGTCTTCACCACCACGGTGTCGGCCGCCAACAGCACCGAAGTGCGCGGCGAACAGCTGCTGGCCCAGGTCAAGCAAATCATCGCCGCCACCGGCAAGGGCAAGGTCAACCTGATCGGCCACAGCCACGGCGGCCCTACCAGCCGCTATGTGGCCTCGGTGCGGCCCGACCTGGTGGCCTCGGTCAGCTCGGTGGCTGGCGTGAACAAGGGATCGAAGGTGGCCGACATCGCCCTCGGCCTGATTCCCGGCGTGTCGAGCACCCTGGCCAATGCCGTCGCGGCGCTGATCAACTTCGTCTCGGGCGGCTCGGGCTTGCCGCAGAACGGCCGCGCCGCGCTGACCTCGCTCAGCACCGCCGGCACCAACGCGTTCAACGCGCGCCATCCAGCCGGCCTGCCGACCAGCGCGTGCGGCGAAGGCGCCTACGTCGTCAACGGCGTGCATTATTTTTCGTGGAGCGGCGGCAGCACCTGGACCAACGCCTTCGACCTGGCCGATCCCTTCCTGCTGGCGACCGGCCTGGCCTTCGGCGAAAAGAACGATGGCCTGGTAGCGAGCTGCAAGAGCCACCTGGGACGCACCATCCGCGACGACTACGGCATGAACCACCTCGATGAAGTGAACCAGATGGTCGGCATCGTCAACCTGTTCGAGACCAGCCCGGTCACGGTGTTCCGCCAGCAGGCCAACCGCCTGCAGGCGCTCGGGCTGTAAGGGGGCGCCATGGCCGCAGCTGCAAGCAAGATGAAGCTGGGAGCCGGTGCGCTTTGCATCGGCCTGCTGTACGCCGCGTTCTCGAAGCCGGACCTCGAGAACGCGGCCGAGGCGCGCCCGCAAGCCGATCCGTTCGCGTTCGTGCGGTCGATGGAGGGCACCCGACCCGACGGCGACGTCAAGCTCGGCGCCGACGGCCAGCTGGTGGTCGACGCCGAACTGGGTCATCTGTTCGACTACTACCTGGCGGGGCTGGGCGAAAAGGACCTCGACGCGATCCGCAGCGAGATCGAGCGCGAACTGGAGCGGCGCTTCAAGCCCGGCCCGGCCGCGCAAGCGAAGCGCCTGCTGGCCAGCTACCTCAGCTACAAGAGGGCGCTGGCCGGGCTCGAGCAAGGGCTCAAACCCGGCGCCGACATGGCCAGCGCGGCGCGCGCGCGCTTGCAGGCCATGCAAAAGCTGCGGCGGAACTACTTCACGGCCAGCGAAATTGCGGGCCTGTTCGGCTTTAGCGACGCCTACGACCTGGACTCCCTGGCGCGTATCGAGGTCAGCCTGGACCAAAAGCTCAGTGCTGCGCAAAGGACGGAAAAGCTGGCCGAGCTCGACTTGAAACTGTCGCCGGCGATGCGCGAGGAAAGGGATGCGCCAACGCGGGTCATCCGGACCGAAGAGTCGGTGCAGAAGATGCGCGAGAACGGCGCCAGCGACGACGAGGTTTATCGCGTGCGGGCGGCCGCCTTCTCCACCGAAGCGGCGGCGCGGCTGGCCGACCTGGATCGCGAGGAAGCGCAATGGAAAGGGCGTATCCAGCGCTATCTGGCCGAACGCAGCGTCCTGCCTGCGGGCGCTGCGGCCGCCATGCAGCAACTGCGCGACAAGTACTTCAGCGTTGACGAACAACGACGCCTGGGGGCCTACGAATAAGCGCTGACGCGGCGCTTGACGCAAAAGGGACAAGCGCAATCCGCTTGTCCCTTTTTTATTGCCCAAAAATGAGTTGCACCATCGGGGTCAGACCTCTATTCTATGCAAAAATGCATCGAATAGAGGTCTGACCCCAATGGTGCAACTTTAGGCGAGGCGAAAAAAAAGACGGGTGGCAAGCCACCCGTCCTTTCTATTCCACTTTGTGGCTTACCAGGTCAGCTTGAGCGTGTACTTGCCGTTGGTTGCGCCCGTGCCACCGCTGTAGTACACAACGCGCACATAACGTGCGAACGTCGAAGTACCCGTGTTGGTGACCGAAACGCTGTCCACTGCGCCGGCGCCGTTCTCGCTGGCGCCGATTTGCGTGCCGTTGCTGTTGTAGATATACAGGTCGTAGTCCTTGCCGGCGCCTGGGGTCAGGACCGAGCTCAGGGTTTTACCTGGAGCCAGTTGCACCACGAAGTAATCGGTATCGGTGGTGGAACCCATGTTGCCGTTCATCGTCGTACCGCTGACGGTGACCGCATTGGCCGTGGCCGTGGTGTTGTTCGACTCGGTTTCGTTGCTGCCGGTCGGTGGCGGTGGCGGTGGAACGACGACGCTGCCGATCGCTGCTGCAGCATCGACCAGTCCGGCGCCGCAACCCGAGCACGAAGCAGGGAATGCACGCGAGGACGATTTCAGCTTCGCTTCGACCTGGTCAGGCGTCATGCCCGGGGTCTTCGACAGCATCAGCGCAGCCACGCCGGCTACGTGCGGGGTCGCCATCGAGGTACCCTGGTAGAAGGCATAGCTGTCCGCGCCCGGCGTGGTGGTACCCGCGTTCAGGGTGGACAGGATGCCGCCGCCTGCAACACGGGAGTCGCCGCCTGGTGCCGCCACGTCGACGATGGCGCCGAAGTTCGAGTAGTAAGCACGGCCGCCTGCCTTGGTGGTTGCCGCAACCGTGACTACGCCAGCGCAGTTGGCCGGGCTCGAACCGCTCGCATCCTGGCCGTCGTTACCAGCAGCGACGATCACCACGGTGCCGCGCGAACGGGCGCCGTTGATGGCGTTCTGGGTGGTGGTGTCGCAAGCGCCGCCGCCGCCCAGGGACATGTTGATGACCTTGGCGACGTTCGGGTTGGCAGGCACGCCGGCAACGGTGCCGCCGGAAGCCCAGATGATCGCGTCGGCGATGTCGGAGGTGTAGCCGCCGCACTTGCCCAGTACGCGCACTGGCAGTACCTTGGCGCCGAAGGCGGTGCCGGCGACGCCCATGGCGTTGTTGGTCTTGGCTGCGATGGTGCCGGCCACGTGGGTGCCGTGCCAGCTGGAACCCGAAGCAGGCTCGCCCGCGGCGCACTGGCCGGCGGTGGTCGAATCGCCCGGATCGCTGGCGTCGCTGTCGCGGCCATTGCCGTCGGCCGCGATGGCGGTGTCGGTGATGAAGTCATAGCCGCCGACGAACTGGCCGGACAGGTCGGCGTGTGGACGGTAGCCGGTATCGATGACAGCAACGATCACGCCGGTGCCGGTGGTGGTATCCCAGGCGGTGTTGGCGCGCAGGCCGCCGACGGCGTCATGGTATTGCCATTGTTCGGCGTAACGCGTGTCGTTCGGGGTCATCATCTTGCGCATGATGCGGTCCGGCTCTGCGTACTCGACGTTCGAATCGCGCGATTGCAGGTCCCGGGCGATGGCGGCAACTTCGGCCACCGACATTTTTTTGCCGAGGTGAACCACGTTGGCGCCGGTGGCGGTCGTGTGCATGGAACGCATGGTCACGCCGAACTGCTGGCCCGAACGCGTCAGGATGGCGGCACGGCTCGAGACCATGGCCGGTACTACAGCGGCGCCTTTAGCCGAAGCCTTGGCGTCCTTATATTTAACAATCATGCGATCGGTCGTGCCGCTCGCGTTTCCCGTTTGCCCTAATGCCGAAAACTCAGTCGCGCCAGCCATCGCTGCCATTGGCAGGGTGGAGATCACTGCCGCCACACAAAACTTCAAAAATGACGGGTAGGTCGAATGCAATTGCTTCATGTCGTTCCTCTATTTTTCCGATAAACATTTTATGAGGGCAACAGCGAGCGGGTTGGCACGCTTTTGCCTTTTTTCCCCCGCCTTTTGGGGCAAAGGATCTCGCTTTTTTTAAGCGAGTTTTGAAGATTAGATCAAAACGCTCATCAGGAAACGTGTTTTCTATTGAAATTAATGGTTTCTTGGCAAGTTTACGGTGGGAATTTGAAAGAATCGTACTTAATTTGGTATTTACGGGTTTTTACCGAATGGAAAAACGGCCGAAATCTGTCTAATTATTAACATATTCAGTTGCAATGTTAAGAATAAATACAGCAAAACATATATTTCCCACGAAACATTGTCATTTACGATAACATTACACATTGAAATATGCGTACCGGGTGAACCGGGGTTGACCGGTCGAAACATATGTATATGACATCAATTTTTTACCTTTTTGAGCGGACTCACTCTATGATGCTGTCACCAAATTATTCATTGGAGTACAAGTGTCCTACCAAAAAACCTCCCTCCTGCTGGCATCCATGGCGCTTGCGGTGAGCAGCCAGGCTGCAGCGGTCGCGACCCCGCCCGTCGCTGCCAAATCGACCTGGACCGAAACGCGCCACGGTGAAGTCGTCAGCGACGATTACCGCTGGATGCACAAGAAGGAAAAGCCGGAAGTCATCGCCCACCTGAACGCGGAAAACGCGTACACCGAGGCCATGACCGCCGACATCGCGCCGCTGGCAGACAAGCTGTACGCGGAGATCAAGGGCCGCATGCAGGAAGTCGACCTGTCGGTGCCGACCCGGCGCGGCGACTACTTCTATTACACCCGCTTCGAAGCAGGCAAGCAGTATCCGATCAACGCGCGCCGCCGCGCCGCTGCCGGCATGGTCTATGACGAGAAGGCGTCCGAAGAAATCCTGCTCGACCAGAACGAGCTGGCCGCCGGCCAGAAATTCTTCGCCGTGAACGCCTTTGCCGTCAGCCCCGACAATTCGATGCTGCTGTATTCGACCGACACCACCGGCTATCGCCAGTATCAGCTGCATATCAAGGATCTGAAAACCGGCAAGCTGCTGGCCGACAGCGCGCCGCGCGTGACCTCGGTGGCCTGGGCTGCCGACAACAAGACCATTTTTTTCGTCCAGGAAGATGCGACCACGAAGCGTTCGGACCGCCTGTTCCGCATGGCGCTCGGTGGCGCACCGGCCGAGGTCTATCATGAGGCCGTCGAGCAGTTCAATATGGAAGTGGGCACCTCGCGCGACCGCAAGTTCATCGAGCTCAATATCGGCGCCACCGATACCAGCGAAGTGCGCCTGCTGCCAAGCGACCAGCCGAACGCCGCATTCCGCTCAGTTCTGGGGCGCGTGAAAGGCCACCGCTACAGCAGCGAAGTGCGCAACGGCGAGCTGTTCATCGTCACCAACAAGAACGCCAAGAACTTCCGCCTGGTACGGGCCCCGCTGGCCCATCCGGAAGAAAAGAACTGGAAGAGCGTGGTCGCGCACGACAAGGCTGTCCTGATCAGTAACCTGGAAGTCTTCCAGGACTTCATGGTGGTCAGCGAGAAGACCCTGGCGTTGACCCGCTTGCGCATCTATGACTTCAAGAAGAAGAGCTGGAAGACCATCAAGTTCGACGACCCGGTCTACCTGGCGCGCAGCGCCGGCACGCCGGAGTTCACCTCGACCCGCGTGCGCCTGTCGTACCAGTCGCCGGTTACCCCGCCGACGGTACTCGATGTCGACATGGCCAGCGGCGAGCGCACCGTGCTCAAACGCCAGGAAGTCGTCGGCGGCTACGACGCTTCGCGCTTCGAAAGCCGTCGCCTGTGGGCCACCGCGCGCGACGGCGTCAAGGTGCCGCTGTGGGCCGTGTACAAAAAGGGCGTGAAATTCGACGGCAGCGCGCCGCTGCTGCTGTACTCGTATGGCTCGTACGGGATGTCGACCGAAGCGACCTTCGCGGTCAGCCGTATCAGCCTGCTCGAACGGGGCGTGATTTATGTGCAGGCGCATATCCGTGGCGGCACCGACATGGGCGAAGCCTGGCACGACGACGGCATGCTGATGAAGAAGAAAAACACCTTCACCGATTTCATCGACAGCGCCGAATACCTGGTCAAGGAAAAGTGGACCAGCCCTGCAAAGCTGATCATCCAGGGCGGCAGCGCCGGCGGCCTGCTGATGGGCGCCGTGGTCAACATGCGCCCCGACCTGTTCCACGCGGTGCATGCGGCCGTGCCTTTCGTCGACGTGATGAACACGATGATGGATGCGACCCTGCCCCTGACCACCGGCGAGTACCTCGAGTGGGGCAACCCGAACGAGAAGGCGGCCTACGATTACATGCGCAGCTATTCGCCGTACGACAATATCGAGCGCAAGGCCTATCCGGCCATGCTGGTGACGACCGGTTTGAACGACAGCCAGGTCATGTACTGGGAGCCGGCCAAGTATGTGGCCAAGCTGCGCGCGCACAAGACCGATAGCAACCAGTTGCTGCTCAAAACGAATATGGGCGCCGGCCACGGCGGTGCATCGGGACGCTTCAATGCGATCAAGGAAGGCGCCTTCAACATGGCGTGGATGCTGTCGCAGTGGGGAATCAAGGAGTGAAAAGGCAAGATTTTCAGCGGATTTTTGTCTTTTTTCGCTGAACCACTTGCGCACTTTGAGAAAAATGTTATATGATTCGGCCTCTTCAGACGTGGTGACAAACGTCGGATGCAGTCTCTGAATAGAAGTGTGCGGGCGCTTAGCTCAGTTGGTAGAGCGGAGCCCTTACAAGGCTTAGGTCGGGAGTTCGAGCCTCTCAGCGCCCACCAGATCAGAGACCTGGCATCATGATCAGCAGTACCGATCAGAGTAACACGGAGTGGTAGTTCAGTTGGTTAGAATACCGGCCTGTCACGTCGGGGGTCGCGGGTTCGAGTCCCGTCCGCTCCGCCAGCATATAGTAGTAAGGAGTGTTCCCCCTGCGGGGAACACGGATTGGGAATCGAAGGGAATCCCCTGCAAGGGATTCCGCGGCCTGCAGAATGTAGGCGAGTCCCGTCCGCTCCGCCAGCATCAAGAGAAGGGCCCGATTCGTCGGGCCCTTTTTGTATTTTCCTTTCGGTTTTATTCGTATCGGGACCCGCTTGGCACACGCCTACGTCACGTTTCGCTTCCACCTCGCGCGCCACGCGCTGCGCCAGTTCGCGGCCAGCCTGAAAAGCTCCGCCGAAATCCTGCTCCTGGTCGGCGCCAATGTCGTCATCGGCCTGTTCGCCCTGTCCGCCTTTCCGCCCATGTATGCCGTCTCGCTGCCGCCCTTGCAGGGCGTTGCGCTGCTGCTCGCGCACGCGCTCGGCATGGCCGTTCCGGCGGCGCTGCTGCGCAAGCGGGTGCTGCCGGCCGACGTGGTGCGCTGGGCGCACCGCCTGCCGCTGCCGGCGCGCGTCCAGTGGCGCGCCGATGCCGCCGTGGCCGGCCTGCTGGTCGGCCCTTTGGCGTTGATGTACGCGGTGTCGGCCTCCATCCTGCTGTACCAGCATGCGGCCTGGCTCAAGCCGGCCGCCGGTGCGGCGGCGACCGTGTTTTCGCTGGCGCTGACCTACGCCTTTTCGATCGCGGTGCTGGCGCTGCGTTCACGCCGCGTGGCCGCGCCGGCATGGCAGCGCCGCGCGGCGCCGCCGGCCGCCCCTTACGCCAGCGCGCACGTGCCTTCGCGCCTGCTGCTGTTGTGGCACCGTTTGTTCTGGCTGCCCTACTGGCGCGCCGAGAACGTGGTCGGCTGGCAGCAGAGCATGCTGCTGGGCGCGGCGCTGGCCAGCGGCACGGCCTGGATGCTCACGCCTTCTGCTTTCCTGCGCGCGGCGCTGGCGCTGTCCACGGGCCTGTTGATGGTGCTGCTGACCGACCGCGGCGACAAGGCGGTGCGCGAACAAGCTGCCCTGCTGCGCCCGATCATTGGCGCGTGGCCGCTGAACCCGCGCGCCCTGTTCGCCTTCGCGCGCACGTTTTCGGCGACCCCGGCGCTGCTGGTGATGCTGCTGGTGTTCGTTCTGGGATCCACGCACGGCCTGTGGCAGCACCGGGCCGGCCAGGTCTACCTGGCGCTCGGCTGCGCAGCGCCGCTGCTGCTGGTGGCCGCACCGGTGGCCAATCAACGCTACCGGGTCGCCCTGGTCGTGATCGAAATCCTGTTGTTAACCGCCGTTGGAAGCGAACTATGGAAGTGACGCCGGTCCTGCGGATCGAATCGATCGGATTTCGATTCGATACCCGCCTTGTGTTTGATGGTTTTTCAGCCACCCTGGAGCCGGGCATCACCTGGCTGCGCGGGCCCAACGGCAAGGGCAAGACCACGCTCTTGCGCCTGGTGGCGGGGGCGCTGGCGCCGCACGCCGGCAGTATCCGGCTGGGCGAAGTCGATTGCGCGAAGGCGCCGCTGGCTTACCGCCTGACCAGCTTTTTTTGCGGCGGCGACCTGCCCGATCTGCCGTGGCTGACGGTGCGCGAATTCCTCGATATTCATATGGACCTCTATCCGTCCGCCCAGGCTTTGATGGTGGACGCGCAGCTGGACGCTTTCGGCGTGCGCGAGACGCTCGGGCAGCGCCTGTCAACGCTGTCGCTTGGTCAGCACAAGAAGGTCCAGCTGGCGTTGGCACTGGCCCTGCCGGTACGCCTGCTGCTGCTCGACGAACCGTTCAACGGACTCGATGCGGCCGCCGTCGGCTACCTGCGCGCCCAGCTCACGGCGAAGGCACAGGCACAGGATTGCTGCATCGTGCTCACCAGCCACCTCGATCCGCAGCTGCCGGCACGGGCCACGCTCGACCTGGACTGATCAGGCACACTTGCGTATCGGTTCGCCCATGGCGACCCGGTTGCGGCCGAGGCTCTTGGCCGCATACAGGGCGCGGTCGGCGCGCGCCAGCGCCGCGTTGATATGTTCATCAGGATCGACCAGCACCACGCCGATGCTGACCGTGAATGCATGGTCAAGGTCGCAGCCGGGCACCCGCGCATCCTTCACCGCCACCCGCACCCGCTCGGCCGCCTGCATCGCGCCGGCCAGATCGGTGCCGGGCAGCGCCACCGCGAATTCCTCGCCGCCGAGGCGCGCCAGGATGTCCGGATCGCGCAGGGCCGCCTGCGCCGCTACGGCGAACACGCACAGCGCCTGGTCGCCCACTGCATGCCCGTAGCGGTCGTTGATCGACTTGAAATGGTCCAGGTCGAGCATCATCAGCGCCACCGGATGGCGCTGGCGCGACGCCAGCATGCGCGCGCTGGCCGTGTGCTCGAAGAATGCGCGCCGGTTGAGCAGGCCGGTCAGACTGTCGACGGTGGCCAGCAGCGCCATCTGGGCGTCGTCCTTCTGCTTGCACAACAGTAGAAAGCCGAAGCCGTTCACGATCATCAGCACGTAGCCGGTCAGGTAGGTGAAGGTCTGCACCGCGCCGGTGGAAAACACGGTCAGGCTGCCATCCGTGAAAAAGGTCCAGGCGCGCATGCACATCGCGCCGAAGAAGACCAGGTTGTTGATGCCGATGATGCGCTGCAGTGTGGAGCCGCCGCCGCGCTGGCGCAGCAGCGCGAACGCCACGGCGCCGGTGAAGACGGCGATGATCACCGACATCACCATCGCGCGGATGCCTGGCGCCGCGCCATAAAAGTGGGCGCCGTCGTAGGCCAGCAGCGCCAGCAGGCAGGCCGGGTACATGATGTGCTGCCAGCGCGGGAAGCCGAAAAAGGTGCAATACGCGGCCGCCTCTAGCATCACGCCCAGGATCAGGGTGGAATTGGCGGCCACGCTGAGCCAGGGACCGGGCCAGTCGGGCCGCAGCCAGCCAAGCAGGTGCGCGCAGCCCTGGACCAGCTTGGCCCACTGCCACATCGACAGCGCGGGATTGACCGGCCCCGAACGCGCGTAGCCCGCGATCAGCATGGCGAACGCAATATTGCCGATCGCCAGGACCAGCATGAAAGTCTGAATATCTACCACTGCGCATTCCTGATGTTATGTGTTTAATGCAATGCTTATTACTTTTTAGCATCATCTTACACGGAAATGGCAGTGCTTAGGAATAGGTATGTATGGAAGGCGCTAGGCCAGCTCTTTCTGCGAACGCAGCATGGCGTCGAACTCCTCGCCCGGCATGGGGCGCGCGAACAAATAGCCCTGGCCATAGTCGCAGCCGGCTTCCAGCAGCAGGTCGCGCTGCTGGGCGGTTTCCACGCCCTCTGCGATCACCCGCAAATCGAGCTTGTGGGCCATCACGATGATCGCTTCCGACAGCGCCATGTCGCTCGAATCGGGCGCCAGGTTGCGGGTGAAGGAGCGGTCGATCTTCAGGTAGTCGATGTCGAACTTCTTCAAGTACGACAGCGACGAATACCCGGTGCCGAAGTCGTCGAGCGCCACCTGGATGCCGGCGTCGCGCAGCGCCAGCAGCTTGTCGGTCACGCCGGTGGAGGCGTCGAGCAGCAAGCCCTCGGTGATTTCCACCACCACCGACTGGCCGGCCAGGCCGATACCGGCCAGGTGCTCGAACCAGCCCTCGTAGCCCTTGCCTTCGCGCTGGAACTCGAGCGGCGACTGGTTCACGCTGACCTGGAAGCGCGCATCGTGCTCCACGCGCCAGCGCTTGGCCCAGCGCGCCGATTCCTTGAACACCCATTCGCCGATCTCGATAATCAAGCCGCTCGCTTCGGCCAGCGGGATAAATTCCATCGGGCTGACCAGCCCGCGCTGCGGATGCTGCCAGCGGATCAGCGCTTCGGCCTTGTGGATCTTGCCGGTCTTGAGGTGGACGATGGGCTGGAAGTACAGGCGGAACTGGTCGCCCTTGAGCGCACTGCGCAAGTCGTTGGTCAGGCGCATGCGGTTCAGCGCCGCCACCTGCAGCGCGGGCGTGAAATAGCTGAAGCGGTTGCGTCCCGCGCCCTTGGCCGCATACATGGCCTGGTCGGCGTGCTTGAGCAGGTCGTCGATGTCGCGCGCATCGTCCGGGTACAGGGTGATGCCGATGCTGGCCGAGACGAAGGCCTGCTCCTCGCCCAGCTGGAACGGGGCCATCATCACGTCGAGGATTTTTTGCGCGATCCCCTCGACCGGATTGACTTCGTCGAGCGCGGAGAGGATCACGGTAAATTCGTCGCCGCCCAGGCGCGCCACCGTGTCGGACTCGCGCACGCAGGAGCGGATGCGGCGCGCCGCGTCGACCAGCAGGACGTCGCCCTGGTGGTGGCCGAGCGTGTCGTTCACCTCCTTGAAGTGGTCCAGGTCGATGAACAGGATGGCGATGCGGCGCCCGTCGCGCCGGCACTTGACGATATCGTGCTCGAGGCGGTCGTGGAACATGCGCCGGTTGGGCAGCTGGGTCAGGGTATCGAAGTTGGCCTGCTGCCAGATCATCGCCTCCGACTTCTTCTTTTCGGTCACGTCCTCGATCATGCACAGGTGCAGCGGCTGGGCGCCGGCCTCGGTTTCGATCTTGGCGATCGACATGTCGATCCACACCACCGCGCCGTCCGGGCGCATCAGGCGCTTGGAGGTCTTGAAGCCGGGCGCGGCGCCGGCATTGAGTTCGGCGATCTGGTTCACTTCCCTCGAGATGTCGTCCGGGTGCGTGATGTCGGTCCAGTGGCTGCTCTTGATCTCGGCGAACGAGCGGCCGGTGATCTCGGCGTAGCGCGGATTGATGTCCTTGAACTGGCCGGTGCTCGAATCGATCAGCGCAATGCCCATCGGCGCTTCCTCGAACATGGTGCGAAAGCGCAGCTCGCCCTTGCGGATGGTCTCTTCGGCGCGCCGGCGCTCGCGCGCCAGCAGCGACACGTGCACCGCGGCGCCGACGAACAACAGCACGGTGGCGGCGATCAGCACCCGGTACAGCCAGGTGATGTTGGTCGACTCGGGATCGGTGTTGTACAGGAAGCCGTCGAAGTTCACGCCGCGCGGCAGCATGCCCAGGTCGGCGTAGATGTCGGCGATGTGGCGCCAGCGGTCCGGGTTCATGTAGCCGATTTCGACCAGCACCGGCTGCACCAGCGTCACCATCTGGCGCGCCTCGAACAACAAGTGCTGGCGGTCGTTGCGGGTGCTGTATTTGGCCAGGATCAGGTCGGCGATTTCCTCCTGGTGCGCCATCGCATAGGCCCAGCCCTTCATGCTGGCGGCGCGGAAGGCCTTGACCCGTTCCGGATTGGCGCTGATTTCCTTTTCGCTGGTGAACAAGGTATCGCCGTAAAAATCGATGCCGGCTGCGCGCGGGCTGTAGACGTCGTACAGGAAGCCGATCCGGTCCAGGTAGTCGGGTTCATTGGTGATATAGGCCGACATCGCATCGACCTTGCCCTTGACCAGGTCGTCGACATTGAAGGTGTGCTCGACCCGCACCATGCTGTTCAAGGGCAGGCCCTCGCGCGTCAGGTAGGCGACCAGCTCGTCGGCCTGGGTCAGTTCGTCGGTGAGCGAGCCGATCATCACCCGCTTGCCCTTGAGGTCCGAAATGTCGGGCGAGCCGTTGCGCTGACGCACCAGCAGCACGTAGGGCGAGTGCTGGAAGATCACGCCCAGCGCCACCAGCGGCTTGCCCGCCATGCGCGCCAGCAGCAAGCTGCTGCTGCCGACGCCATACTCGGCGCGGCCGTCGATGACGCGCCGTTCGGGCTCGGCGCCGTCATTGCTTTCGATGATGGAAACGTCCAGGCCGGCGTCGCGGTAATAGCCCTTGTCGAGGGCGGCGTAATAGCCGGCGAACTGGAACTGGTGGGTGTGCTTGAGCTGCAGGGTGATCTTCTCGAGCGCATACGCGCCCGGACACGCACTAACCGCGAGCGCAAGCACGGCAACCCGGGCCGCAGCTGGGAATACCCTCGAGATGCGCCTGAAAAGGTGCACTAGGATCATCGACCGTCCAAGCATGTTAGGAGTGCGCTATGGCAACGCATGGCCTGATTGTACGATCGTTCGCTGCGGAAGAGGCGGAATTCCGCCGTGCAGTGCGCGCCTGCAACGGCTTGCCAAAACGGCAAAACCGGGGTCAGACCACTTTTGCAAAACGGCAAAAGTGGTCTGACCCCGGTTGTGGGGCAATGTTACTTGCGGCCTTGGCGGGACTTGGCTGCGGGCGCAGCGGCGGCCTTGGGGCGCGATTTGATGGTCGACAGGATCGACGGACGGACCGTCGATTCGGGCGCCATGAACGGCGTCGTCGCTGGCGCGCGCGCCGTGGCGCGCTTCGGCGCGGCGGCGAACTTGTCGAGCGTGCCGGCGCCCTTGGTCTGGCGCTTGCGCTCGCCCGCGGCCAAGCCGCCGTCTTCCGACGCTTGCCAGCTCGGCACCAAATGCCGTTCGCCATTGCCGATCAGGTCGCCCCGGCCCATGTTGACCAGGGTCTCGCGCAGGATCGGCCAGTTGGCCGGGTCCTGGTAGCGCAAAAAGGCCTTGTGCGCGCGCCGTACCTTGCCACTTTTCGCCGTTTCCACCACTTCGGAATCGGCCGTCACCTTGTGCAGCGGATTCTTCTTCGAGTGGTACATGGTCGTGGCCATCGCCATCGGCGTGGGCATGAAGGTTTGCACCTGGTCGAGCTTGAAGTTGTTTTTCTTCAGCCACAGCGCCAGGTTCAGCATGTCTTCGTCGGTCGTGCCCGGATGCGCGGCGATGAAGTAGGGAATCAAATACTGCTTCTTGCCCGCTTCGAGCGAGAAACGGTCGAACATTTCCTTGAATTCGTCATAGGCGCCGATGCCCGGCTTCATCATCTTCGACAGCGTGCCTTCTTCGGTGTGCTCGGGCGCGATCTTCAGCAGCCCGCCCACGTGGTGGGTCACCAGTTCTTTCACATACTCGGGCGACCGCACCGCCAGGTCGTAGCGCAGGCCCGAGCTGATCAACACTTTCTTGATGCCGGGGATCGCGCGCGCCTTGCGGTACAGCGAAATGAGCTTGCTGTGGTCGGTGCCCAGGTTGACGCAGATGGTCGGGTATACGCACGACAGGCGGCGGCACGATTCCTCGATTTTCTTGTCCTTGCAGGCCAGCCGGTACATATTCGCGGTCGGGCCGCCCATGTCCGAGATGGTGCCGGTGAAGCCCTTGGTCTTGTCGCGGATGTGTTCGATCTCGCGCAAAATCGACGGCTCGGAGCGGCTCTGGATGATGCGCCCTTCGTGCTCGGTGATCGAGCAGAAGGTGCAGCCGCCAAAGCAGCCGCGCATGATGTTGACGGAGAAGCGGATCATGTCCCAGGCCGGGATCTTGGCCTTGCCGTAGCTCGGGTGCGGGGCGCGCGCGTAGTTCATGTCGTACACGCCGTCCATTTCATCCATCGCCAGCGGCAGCGGCGGCGGGTTGATCCAGACATCGCGCTCGCCGTGCGCCTGCACCATCGCGCGCGCATTGCCGGGGTTCGATTCAAGGTGGAACACGCGCGAGGTGTGCGCGTACATGACCGGGTCGTCCTTGACCACGTCGTACGACGGCAGCCGCACCACGGTCTTGTTGTGCTGCTCCTTGAGCATGGCCTGGCGCTCTTCGCGCGTCATGATGCGGATCGGCTTGATCACTTCGGGCGCAGCGGCCGAATTCTCGGTCGCGCAGACGGTCTTGTCTTCCTTGGCCATCGCGTACGGGTCGTGGTGCGCGTCGACCTTGCCGGGCACGTCGACCCGGGTCGAATTGTGCACGCCCCAGTCGTCGCCGGGCAGCCAGCCGCTAGCGGCCATGAAGGCGGTGCCGCGCAGGTCGCGGATATCCTTGATGGACTCGCCGGCGTTGAGGCGGTGGGTCAGGTCGACCAGGGCCCGTTCGGCGTTACCGAACAGCAGCATGTCGGCCTTCGAGTCGGGCAGCACCGAGCGCCGCACCTTGTCCGACCAGTAATCGTAATGGGCGATGCGGCGCAGCGATGCTTCGATCGAGCCGATGATGACCGGCACGTCCGGGTAGGCTTCGCGCGCACGCTGGGCATACACGGTGACGGTGCGGTCCGGACGCTTGTTCGGCTCGCCATTCGGGGTGTAGGCGTCGTCCGAGCGGATCTTGCGGTCAGCCGTGTAGCGGTTGACCATCGAGTCCATATTGCCGGCGGTGATGCCGAAATACAGGCGCGGCTTGCCCAGCGCGCGGAACGGTTCGGCCGAGAGCCAGTCCGGCTGGCTGATGATGCCCACGCGGTAACCTTGCGCCTCGAGCAGGCGCCCCACCAGGGCCATGCCGAAGCTCGGATGGTCGATGTAGGCGTCGCCGGTAACAAGGATGACGTCGCACTCGTCCCAGCCCAGGGCGGCCATTTCGGCGCGGGACATGGGAAGGAAAGGCGCAGCAGCAGCGCGGCTAGACCGCTTGGGGACGGTCGCAAACAGGTTGATTGGGGAGCTCATTGGGCGGTATTGTACCGGAAAAGCGCCTGCCAGCACCTTGCAAAGTGCTTTTTAGAAGGCCGCCACGACAGAAAAACGTCTTATCTATCAATAACTTGTGACGTTTGTGCTACATAAACAGGCAGCTGGGACGCCTGGCGGATGGGGTACACTCTGTTGCTTTTGGTGGAGATTGGATTGCCATATGCAGTTTGCTGAGTTTGACAACAATATGCGGCGCAAGAAAATCCTCATCAAATACACGATGCTGGTGTTCCTTGCCTACTCGATCACGCAGATCGCGACGATCGGCGCCTATCTCTTCGGGCTTTCCTCGGTCCGGCTCCCGGAGATCGTGCTCGTATCCTGTATCACGCTCGGCTCCGCGGTCGCTTTCGGGCTGCTCGTCCACGCCACGAAGACCATTTCGACGAAATTTGCCAACCTCGTGTTTTTCGGCCAGTTTGCCGTCTGGCTCGTCATGTATCCGGTCTGGTTCCTTACCCTGAGGGAAGTGCGGGGCATGGCGCTGTTCTGCGCCTTCATGGCCCTGGCCTTCCTCCTGTCCCATGCGAAGCTGTTCCAGTCCGTCGTCATCACCGCCACGGCAACCATCATCCAGATTGCCGGATCCTACTATGCGATCGTCTATCTGAAACAGCCGGGCGCGTTCGGGCTGGAAGTCTTTTACACGCTGTGCTTCCTGCCCTCGGCTTTGTTCATTTGCAATCTATCAGAGCAATATGCCAGGCAAAGAGAGGAAGTCAGGGATGCCAAACGGTTGGCCGAGCAGAGCAGCGACGCGCTCCGGGCCGAGACGGAAAAGGCGCACCGGCTAAATGCGGAACTCCAGGACGCTTTAAGTGTCATCCAGGAGATTTCGATCCGTGACGTGCTCACCGGGCTCTACAACCGGCGCCACCTGCTCGACCGGCTGGAGATTGAAAAGAAGCGCGCCGATCGTACCGGGCAGTTGTTCTCCGTGATCATCCTCGACATCGATCATTTCAAGCGCATCAACGACAGCTTTGGACACTTGCAAGGCGATGAAGTGCTCAAGGCGGTGGCCAGGGTCTTGCAGGCAAGCCTGCGCGAAACGGACCTCTGCGCGCGCTTCGGTGGAGAAGAGTTTGTGATGATCGTGGAACAGGCCAGCGGAAACGGGGCCCTGGTGTGTGCCGAGCGGGCGCGCCGCCTGGTCGAGGCTGAAAAGTTCCCCGAGATTGGCGATGATTTTTACGTTACCGTGTCGCTGGGCGTGACCGGATATCGGCCCATGGAGGAGATATCGCAAACCATTTCGCGCGCCGATGAAGCCCTGTACCGGGCCAAGCACGCCGGAAGAAATCGCGTCGAGGACGGCACCCTGGATCGCTGAGCCGGCGCGGGCCCGTCGTCAAATCCCCATATTGGCCAGCATGCGACCCAGTTCGCGCAGCGCCGGCTCCAGGCGCGGGTGCTCGGCCGCGAAGCGCGCGGTCAGTTCCTGGGTGCGTTCGGCCAGGCCGTAGGTGTCCGACTCTTCCTGCGCTTCGATCGCGGCCACCGCGGTGCGGCGTTCGAGCAGGCTGCGGATGTCGCCGTCGAGCTGGTGCAGCAGGGACTGCAATTCTTCGTCAACATCCTTGGTCTGCGCCAGGTTGGCGTGCAGGTTTTTCAGGTGGGACTTCAGGTTCGCTGTATCGTCGTTCAACATGTCGTCCTCGTTCTAATCAGAAAATTTCGTCTCCAGGTACAAATCTTCCACCTTCTGGCGCGCCCATGGCGTCTTGCGCAAGAACTTCAGGCTCGACTTGATGGTCGGGTCGCTGAGAAAGCAGTTGATATCGATGCGCTTGCCAAGCGCTTCCCAGCCGTAATGCGCCACCAGCCGGGTCAATATGGATTCTAATGTAAGACCGTGTAATTCCTGAACACTCATTGCTGCTGCCTATACTGTGAAAATTGCGGGGAGACGTATACGGATTTATACACCCAAGCGCCAGACTCGCCTAGAGAACGACGTCGCCGGGGCACCAGGTGCGCGGCGGCGTGGCCAGCATCTGCTCGTCAGCCACCGCCCTCAGCCTGGCCTGGGTGGCGCCGTCGATCGCAAAGGCGGGCAGCAGCGGCAAGGCCCCCGCCGAGTTCCCGGTCAGCGTAGCATACAGGACCAGCGCGGCCAGGAACGCGCCCGCAGGCGATGAATGGTTGCCGTCGACATTGTGCAGCACCAGCGTGGGATATTGCAGCGCCGCCCGGTCGAACGCTTGCGGGATGGGCGCCACGCAGGCCGCCTGCAGCCGGGCAATACTCACATGCAGGTCAAAGATGCGCTCGGTCTCGTCGACCCCGAAGCGTGGCCACTCGGGAAACATGACCGGGACGGTGCCGGCCAGGCGCGTCATGCGCACCAGATCCACGGCTTCGTCGATCGAGTACACGAAGTCGCCGGACAGGCTGTATTGCTGGGCCTGGAAGACGATCGCACTCCATTTCTGGCGCGACATCAGGGCCAGCGAGGCCGCATCGTGGCGCCGCTCTTCCAGGGTCAGGTACCCAGGGGCGGCCACGACAGAAAAGGTTTTTCCCGGCCGCCCCGCCGTCAGCATGGCACTCAGCATCCCGGGCAAGTTGTTGAGGACGGTATGGCTATTGCCAAACATCAGGACGCTGAGCGTCGCCGGATCCGCAGGAACCGGTGCGACCGGCGGCGCGGTGGCGGCACGGCCGCCGCCGCCGCCACACGCGGCCATGGTGGCTGCGACCAGCAGCGCGCCGAGCAAGTTCAGGGTGCGCGACATCATGGCGTGCCTCCAGGCGAGCGTAAAGACTTGATCATCGTTCAAATCGCGCGCCGACTCAACAGGTATTACGTCTCCAGAGCGGCGCGTCGCTGCCGGCTCAGCGAGGACAGCGCTTTCTGGTACGACCAGTCGATCAGCTCGGCCAGGTAGTCGGCCGGCAGGCTGTTCGGATTGACGATCGTGACCCAGTGGAAGCGTCCCATGTAGCGTGCCGGCTTGATGCCCGGCACATCGGTCAGCTCGACGAAGCGCGACGGCGTGACCCTGATGCTGAAGCGCCATTTTTCCGGCTCGCTGGTCTTGAAATAGGCGAACTTCCTGTCGCCTACCGAATACACCAGGATGTTGCTGGGCGGGTCGTACAGGGTGGCGCTGGCGCCGGAAAAACTGGCGCACATTTTTTTGAGCCGGGCGGTGTCGATGGTGGCCTCGTCGGTTGATGGCTACTGAGAGATGTGCATATCATAACGCGCGCCGTTGGAAAAAGTGCACGAGCCCCATCCCAGCAAGGCCGTGCTCATCACGTAGTCGCAGCGCACGTAGCCGCCGCGGTTGCCGCCCGCATTGGCCACACCCTTGGTCGAGCGCGGCGAGCGGGTCGCTTCGCCGGCGAACTGTTCACCGCCCAGGTTGAAGGAGAATTCGCCATGGCCGGTTTCGGAATTGCTGATGGCGCCGGTCACGCCGCCCATGCGCGCCGCTTCCGGATTGCCCGGATACAGGCGCGCGGAAAACGCGGGCCGGTAGGCGGCCATTGGCACGATGGCCGCGCCGGAACCGCTGTAGCCCGCATTGCTGTGCGGCCCGCTCGGATACTGGTTCAGCGGAACGACATAACAGCCCGACAGCAACGTGCCTAAGGCTGCCAGGGCAAACACTTTCGATTTCTTCATCATCATGACTCCTCGGTAAGGTCGTGACGTGAAGTATAAGAATATGGAACTTTTTAGCCATTCGTATCGAACAGGGACTGAACGACAGTACCAATCGTGCTGTCAGGCGCCCTTGAGGCCGACCAGGTAGGCGCCGTAGCCGACCACCTCGCGCGCCAGCGAATACACGTCGCGCGCCTCGAAATACCTGGCGTGCACGGTGCCGGCCACGGGGATGCCGGCACGCTCGAAAGCCAGGCTGGCGCGTGGCAGGTGGAAGTACTGGCTGGCTACGATCACCGACGAAAGCTGTCTTTCGCGGGCGATGCGCGCCAGTGACGATCATCAAAGGCGCCAGCTTTTGCCGATACGCATGCAGTGCGCAATCGAGCCTGGCGCGCAGGCGCGGCGAAGGCTGCCCGTCCGGATTGACCGTGTTGCCCAATACGACGATCGCGTCGGCAGGAACCAGCCGGTCGTCCAGGCCGGCTACCGCAATAGCGGCGGCCGCGGCCAGGTAGCAGAGAAGGGGAACCAGTACGATGCGCTTCCAGACGCGCATGGCCCGTTACGCCGCGGCGAACCGGCCGGCAAACTGCTGGGGCCACAGGATCTGGTAATCGTCGCTATTGAGGCAGCGATAGGCGGCGGTCAGGCCGGCCAGCGCCTGCATGCGCAGCAGGACCGGCTTGCAACGCTCGAAGGTCGATTCGGGATCCTGGGTATGCAGGAAGATACTGGTCTCGCCATCGGCCATGTCATGGCCGGCCACGGTGGCCGAGGAACCGAGCTCGAGCGCCAGCAGTTGCTGCAGTTCGAGCATCGCATGGTAATCCGACAGCGAGGCGCCGGGAAACTGCAAGGATAGTTGAAAACGCCGGGCCGCAAGCGCGACCAGGCGCGCTGCACGGTTGCCGACAATTTTTCCGCCGGCAATGAGGAATAGGCTGCATGCCGCACCAGCGGCGACCAGCAAGATCATCCAGCCGGTGTGGAGAAACAAGGCGATGACGCCGGCGATGGCGGTGGCCAGGATGGTCAGCACGCCGAACCGCACCAGCATCTCGCCTGGCTTCATGCGGAGGTCCGCCGCAGGCTCACGAAAGCCCATACGGAAAGGGCCGCGGCCAGCACGGTAAAGAACATGAAGATGGGGTCGCGCAGATGCACTGTGCCTTCCATGGCGATTCTTGCGATGTGCGCCAGGGTCAGCAGCGCAAACAATACGCCGGTCACTGTTACGTAGAGTCTCATGTAGATCTCCTGTTGTCGAAGCCGCCCAGTATGCCGTCCTATTAAATAATTGGCAACTAGGGCTGGTCGCGCCTGCGGGTATACCGTCCGTCGAACGCGACTGCCCAGGCGCCATCGGCATCTATCGTCTCCCAAAACTGCTGCACGCTCCCATCCGGCATGGGCGTCCAGGCAATCCGGTGGCCGGCACCTTCGAGCACCATGCAGCCGTCGACCAGGCTTCCCTCCAGGAGTAGCAGCAGGCCGTCGTTGTCGACCCAAGTCTGGTGCCAGCGCTTCCTTGCGGCGTCGTAGATATTGAGGCTCTCGCCGCTGTAACCGGCCGGCGTTTCATAGCGCTCGTGCAGCACGCAGCCGCCGTGCTTTTTCTCGATGCGGTTGATGCCCGCCAGGCTGCCATCGGGCCTGTGCACGTCCCACTCCCCAAGCCAGAAATCGAATTGGCCACGGGCCGGATCAGTGCAGTTCATGGTTCGTACCAGATTTCGACTTCATAGCCGTCCGGATCGGCGGCATAGGCATATGGCAAAACGGGGACCGAATTCGCCCTGGCGCGGCGTTTCAGTCGGAAGCCGAAGTGTTGAATGCCACCGCACGCGCCCGCTTCGTCAGGCTGGCGCTCGAAGGCCAGCACATCGTGCGGACCGGGCCCCTGGACAAGGATCTGGTTCGCATCGCGGAAATACTCGTGCACGCCGAACACCTGTCCGTAAAAATCGAGCAACCGCTGCGGATCGCTCACCGCGAGGCTGATATGTGTGAGGCCGAATGATTCAACCACGGGGGCTCTCCTGGTTTTGCTCCGTTAAACGTTGACACGTCGTCCTCTGCGCACGCGGGGACGGCGGCATTTTAGGCTAACGGCGGCATTGGCTTTACTTCGTGGTCAGTCCCCGCTTTTCGAGCAACGCTTCGACCCTCGCATCGCGCCCGCGGAACTTGCGGTACATCTCCATCGCGTCCAGCGTGCCGCCGCGCGAAAGCAGCATCTTGCGGAAATGGTCGCCATTCTTGCGCGTCATGCCGCCATGCTCGTTGAACCATTCGACGGTATCGGCGTCCAGCTTTTCGCTCCACAGGTAGCCGTAGTAGCCGGCCGAATACCCGCCCGAAAACACGTGCGAGAAGTAGGTGCTGCGATAGCGCGTGGGCACGGGCGCAAAGTCGAGGCCCGCATCCTTCATCGCTGCCGCCTCGAAGGCCAGCACGTCGGTCGGAATTTGCGTGGCGCCCAGCTGATGCCAGCGCTGGTCGAGGATGGACGCGGCCAGGTACTCGGTGGTGCGATAGCCTTCGTTGAACTTCTTCGATGCGATCACCTTGTCGAGCAACTCCTGCGGCATGGCCGCGCCGGTCTTGTGGTGCTTGGCATAGTTGCGCAGCACCTCGGGCCAGACCGCCCACATCTCGTTGACCTGGGACGGGAACTCGACGAAGTCGCGTGGCACGCGGGTGCCAGCGAAACGCGGGTACTTCACGTCCGAGAACATGCCGTGCAGCGCGTGGCCGAACTCGTGGAACATCGTGCGCAGCTCGTCATAGGTGAGCAGGGTCGGCTCGCCCGCCGACGGCTTGGGAATGTTCAGGTGGTTGCCGATCACCGGATGGGTGCCCATCAGGCGCGACTGCGACACGTAGGCGTTGGCCCAGGCGCCGCCGCGCTTGTTGGCGCGCGCGTAAAAATCGGCGATGAAGATCGCCAGCGGCTTGCCGTTGGCGTCGGTCACGTCGAACACGCGCACCTCCGGGTCGTACACCGGCAAGTCCTTGCGTTCCTTGAAGGTGATGCCATAGACCTTGGTGGCGGCGAAGAATACGCCATTGGTCAGCACATTGTTCAATTCGAAGTAGGGCCGCAGCTGCGACTGGTCGAAATTGAAGCGTTGCGCGCGCACCTTGTCGCTGTAGAAAGCCCAGTCGTGCGCGGCCAGATGGAAGCCACCCTTGTCGGCGTCAATCGCCTGCTGGATCTCGGCCCCTTCGCGGCGCGCATTGGCCACTGCCGGTTTGGCGAACTCGCCGAGCATCTGGTTGACGGTCGTCGCATCCTTGGCGGTCTGGTCTTCGAGCGAGTAGGCCGCATGGTTCGGATAGCCGAGCAGGGCGGCGCGTTCGGCGCGCAGCTTGGCGATCTTCAGCACGATGGCGGTATTGTCGAATTCGCCGCCGCGGCTGCCGCGCGCCATCGAGGCTTCGAGCAGGCGCTGGCGCACGGCGCGGTTGCTCAGTACCGACAGCGGCGCCTGGCCGGTGGTGTTGGTGACCGGGATCATGAACTTGCCGTCCATGCCGTTCTTTTTGGCGGCGGCAGCGGCGGCGTCGATCGCGGCGTCGGACATGCCGGCCAGTTCGGCGCGGGTGTCGACGGTCAGCGCGGCGGCATTCGCCTCTTTCAGCACGTTCTGGCTGAACGTCGTTTGCAGCACGGCCAGTTCGCCGTTGTAGGCTTTCAGTTTTTCCTTGTCGGCGCCGGACAGGCGCGCGCCGGCGCGCACAAAATCGGTGTGGTAGCGCTGCAGCAGGAAGGCCGACTCGGCGTCGAGCTTGAGCTTGGCGCGCTTGTCGTACAGGGTTTTGATGCGCTGATACAGTTTTTCGTTAAGGCGGATCGCATCGCTGTGCGCCGATTGCCTGGGCGACAGTTCGCGGTCGATCGCCTGCAAGGCGTCGTTGGTGTTGGCGCCCGACAGGTTGCCGAACACGGCGCCTACCCGGCCGAGCAGCTCGCCCGAACGCTCCATCGCGACGATGGTGTTGTCGAAGGTGGGCGGCTTGGGATTATTCGCGATCGCCTCGATTTCGGCGGCCTGCTCGCGCATGCCTTCCGTGAAGGCCGGCATGTAATGCTCGTTGGCGATCTTGTCGAAAGCCGGATAGTGGAACGGCAGCGAGCTTACCTTGGCAAAAGGATTGCTCGCATCGAGCGCGGCCATGGCTGGCGCCGCGAACACGAAGTTCGCGGCGGCAAGGCTGGCCGCAATGATCATCACTTGGGGACGGTTCATTGCGGGCCTCGCTTACTTGGTTTCGACGGTGTTCAGGCCGCGGCGTTCGAGCAATGGCTCGATCTTGGCATCACGACCGCGGAAGTTGCGGAACAGGTCCATCGCCTCGGCGGCGCCGCCGCGCGAGAGCAGCGTTTTACGGAAATGGTCGCCGTTCTTGCGCTGCAAGCCACCGTTTTCCTTGAACCATTCAACCGTGTCGGCGTCCAGCTTTTCGCTCCACAGGTAGGCGTAGTAGCCGGCCGAGTAACCACCCGACATGCTGTGCGAGAAATAGGTGGTGCGATAGCGTGGCGGCACCGGTGCGAAGTCGACACCGGCCTTCGTCAAGGCGGCCGCTTCGAAGCCCAGCACGTCGCTCGGCACGTCCTTGGCAGCGAGCTGGTGCCAGCGCTGGTCGAGCAGCGAGGCGGCCAGGTATTCGGTGGTGGTGAAGCCCTGGTTGAATTTCTTGGACGCGGCAACCTTGTCCAGCAATTCGCGCGGCATCGGCTCGCCGGTCTTGTGGTGCTTGGCGTAATTGGCCAGCACTTCAGGGGCGACCATCCACATTTCATTGACCTGCGACGGATACTCGACGAAGTCGCGCGGCACGCTGGTGCCGGAGAAGCGCGGGTATTTCACGTTCGACAGCAGGCCGTGCAGCGCGTGGCCGAATTCGTGGAATGCGGTCTTGACTTCATCGATGGTCAGGAGGGTCGGCTCGCCGGCCGGCGGCTTTGGAATGTTCAGGTGGTTGGCGACCACCGGCATCGTGCCCAGCAGGCCAGACTGCGATACATAGGCGTTCATCCATGCGCCGCCCTGCTTGTTACTGCGGGCGTACATGTCGGCGATGAAGATCGAAATCTGCTTGCCGTCGGCATCGAACACGTCGAACACGCGCACGTCAGCGTTGTAGACCGGCAGGTCCTTGCGTTCCTTGAAGGTCAGGCCGTACAGCTTTTCAGCAGCGAAGAACACGCCCTTGGTCAGCACCGAATCGAGTTCGAAGTATGGCTTGAGCTGGTTCTCGTCGAAGCTGTAGCGGGCCGCGCGTACTTTGTCGGTGTAGAAGGCCCAGTCGTGCGCGGCGACCTTGAAGCCACCTTTTTCAGCATCAATGACCTTCTGGATTTCGGCCGCTTCCTTGCGCGCGTTGGCGACGGCCGGCTTGGCCAGTTCCGACAGCAGCTTGTTGACGTTGGCGGTGTTCTGCGCGGTCTGGTCGACCAGCGAATACGAAGCGAAGTCGGCGTAGCCAAGCAGGGCCGCGCGTTCGGCGCGCAGCTTGGCCAGCTTGACGACGACGCCGCGGTTGTCGAACTTGCCGCCATGGCTGCCGCGCGCCATCGAGGCGGCCAGCAAGCGTTCGCGTACGGCGCGGTTGGTCAGTACCGACAGCGGCGGCTGGCCGGTGGTGTTCATCAGCGGCACCACAAACTTGCCATTGAGCTTGCGCTTCTTGCCTTCGGCGGCGGCGGCGTCGATGGCCGGGTCGGTCATGCCGGCCAGCTCGGCGCGGGTGTTTACGACCAGCGCCGATGCATTGGTTTCCTTCAGCACGTTCTGGGTGAAGGCCGTCTGCAGCATGGCGATCTGGCCGTTGAAGGCCTTGAGTTTTTTCTTGTCGGCGGTATTGAGGTTGGCGCCGGCCAGCACGAAGTCCTTGTTGTAGCGCTCCAGCAGGAAGGCCGATTCGGAATCGAGGCCCAGGGCGCTGCGCTTGTCGTACAGCGCCTTGACGCGCTGGTACAGCTTGTCGTTCAGGTAGATCGCGTCGTTGTGCGCGGCCAGCTTGGGCGACATCTCGCGGTCGATGGCGTCGAGCTTGTCGTTGGTGTTGGCGCCTTGCAGGCTGGAGAAGATGGTGGCCACGCGGGTCAGCAGCAGGCCGGCCTTTTCCATCGCGACGATGGTGTTGTCGAAGGTAGGCGCATCCTTGTTGTTGGCGATGGCGGCGATTTCAACCAGGTGCTCGCGCATGCCGGCGGCATAGGCCGGCTTGAAGTGCTCGTCCTTGATCTTGTCGAAGGCCGGATACTGGAACGGCAGCGTGCTTGGCGCGGCCAGCGGGTTCGATGCCGGCAGCGGTGCGGCGACCGGGGCGGCGAATGCGGCCGATTGGATCAACGCCAGACTGGCGGCTACAACAAGCATGTGGGGACGGTTCATGGCATCTTTCACGAGCGCTAAGTAAATGCTGCCTGCGGGTAGCTGGCAACGCGTAGCAGAAGATGATATCAGGATGCCATGGAGGCGTCACCCGCTAGCGTATATGCATGTTTGCATTGCGCGACAGTGAATCCGCCTAGTAATGGGGCGGCCGGTCGTTGATCAGGTTGGGGCCGGATTGGGCGTTGTTGCGGATGTGCTCGGCCAGCTGCGCGACCATGGTTTCGAGCTGGTCGATGCGGCGGCTTTGCTGGTACACCATCTGGTTCAGGGATTCGACCAGGTCTTCCTGGTGGGCCAGTTTGATTTCGATATCGACAAAACGGTCTTCGTGGCTCACGGGGCGTGTCCTTGGGGCAAAGGCGCCATTATGCCAGCCCGCTCGCTTAGCCCCCCGCCCAAGGGACGTACTCGAACCCGTTCCCGATCGTGCCCACCACCTGCAGGATGTTCTCCGGGCTTTCGCTGAACGCGGCCAGCACTTCGGCCCGGTCGGCGCCCTGCCCCAGCACGTTCATCCAGTAATCGAACCCCGGTCCGTCGGGATTGCGGTGCAATACGTGTGCATACAGCTTGGTGACAAAGGTCAGGTTGGTCGGATTAACCCCGTACATATTGGCGAATTCCTGGCTGTCGACAAAACCGCGCGCCACCGCCGTGCGCGAGGCGCCCGCGTCGAGCCGGTCCATCCAGTAGCCCACGCCAACCTGGTCGGGCGCGCGGTCGAACGCGGCCTGGTAGATGCGGTAAGCCTGGCCGCCATGGCCATCGATATCGATCGCCAGCGCGCTGTCGCCAAAGCGGATGCGCTCCATGCCGGCCAGCCAGTCGAAGCCGTCGGCGCCGCTGGTGACGCTGAAGCCCCCGCTGCCGGAGCGCACCGTGTAGCCGGCACGCGCGCCCGCATACACGGCGGTGTCGATCCCGCCCTGGCCGCTGATGGCATTGTTGCCGCTGGTGCCGCGCAGGATGTCGTTGCCGGCCGTGCCACCCACGTTGAGCGTGCTGGAAATGGCCAGGTTCACCTTGCTGGCAGCCTCGGTGATGTTGTCGGCGATGTCGGCCGATTGCACCGTGATGCTGTAGCTGCCGTTGGCCAGCGGATGCGGGTTGATGCTCCAGTGCCCCGCTGCATCGACCTTGGTCCTGCCGATGACGGTGCGGGCGCCGTCGACCAGGTAAATGTCGGTGCCGGCCTCGCCGCTGCCGCTGAAGGCGGGCTGGTTGCCGTTGGCGGCCAGCGAACTGACGACCGTGGGTGCGACCGGCGCATGGGCGTCGACATTGAAGCTGAGCGGGCTGCTCCAGGCCGACGTATTGCCGGCCGCATCGGTGGCGGTGGCGCGCACGGTGTAGCTGCCGTCGGCCAGGGCAATTGAATTGAGGCTCCAGAAACCATCTGGCTTGGTGACGGTGCTGCCGATGCGGGTTGCGCCGCTAAAGACATTGATGATGGAGCCGGCTTCGGCAATGCCGGCCAGCAGCGGCGTATTCCCGTAGACATAGCCCGCCGCGTTCTTCGACACGCTTTCGGTGGGCGCAGCGGGCGGCGTGACATCGGCCAGGATGGCGCGCCCGGTCAGCGGATCGATCTGGGGCGGACCGGGATGGTTGATGTTCTTGCGGAGGATTTCGGTGTCCATGCTGGCAACCTCACTCGGTAGTAGGAAAGCCGAGTATTTCAAGCCAGCAGGGCTGTGTCAAACCAAAACCCAGACGTGCACAAGCGCGCGATTGAGCGATCGCAGAGCGTGTTTGGAATCAGGTCTTCGGCGTAGCCAGCAAGGCTTTCAGGCTGGCCAGCCTGTCCTTCGGCGACAAGGTTTCGGCCTCGGTGGGCGCGGCCTCGCCGACGTCGAGCGCCATTTCCTTGATGAAGCGCGAAGGGTCGCAATGGACTTGCTCGCCGGCCCGCTTGCGCTTCTTGCACCAGGTGATCTGCAAGGTGCGCTGGGCGCGGGTAATGCCGACGTACATCAGACGCCGTTCTTCCTGGATGCGCGCGGCAATGGTCTCGACCGGCGCATCGGCGTCGCCCTTGTGCGGCAAGATGCCTTCTTCCACGCCGACCAGAAAGACGTGCGGAAACTCCAGCCCCTTCGACGCATGCAGGGTGGACATGCGCACCGCGTCCTGCTCCTCGTCCTGCCCTTCGAGCATGCTCATCAGGGCAACCATCTGGGTCAGTTCCAGCAGGTTTTTTTCCTCGCCCGACTTGTCCTTGCCGCCATTGCCGCGCTCCTTGAGCCAGTTGACGAATTCGAGCACGTTCTGCCACTTGCCTTGCGCGGCGCGGTCCTCGAAGGTGTCGTACAGATAGCTCTCGTAGGCGATCTCCTTCATCATGTCGTCGAGCACGGCGGCCGCGTTCTCGCCGCTGCCGGACGGGCCCGGGCGGCTGGCGCGCGCCTCGAGCTGATTGATGAAGGTGCAGAAGGCGCGCAGCGGCAGCAGCTGGCGGTCCGGCAGCTTGGCCTCGATGCCGCCCTTGAAGGTGGCCTCGAACAGCGAACAGTTCCACTGCTTGGAAAAGGCGCCCAGCACTTCCAGCGTGGCCATGCCGACCCCGCGTTTTGGCGTGGTCACCGCGCGGATGAAGGCCGGATCGTCGCCATCGTTGGCGATCAGGCGCAAATAGCTGATGATGTCCTTGATTTCGGCCTTGTCGAAGAAACTCTGGCCGCCCGAAATCGTGTACGGAATGCGCTCCTTGCGCAGCGACTGCTCGATCACGCGCGCCTGGTGATTGCCGCGGTACAGGATCGCGTAATCGGACCACTTGTTCTTGCGCTGGAAACGGTCGCCCGAAATCATGATGGCCACCTGCTCGGCTTCCTGGTCGTCGGTCTGCATGCCCAGCACGCGGATCGGTTCGCCCAGGCCGTGTTCGGACCACAGCTTTTTCTCGAACAGCTTGGGATTGTTGCCGATGACGGCGTTGGCCGCATGCAGGATGCGCGTGGTGGAGCGGTAGTTCTGTTCCAGCTTGATCACGCGCAGGTCGGGGAAATCGTCGCCCAGGGTCTTCAGGTTTTCGACCGAGGCGCCGCGCCAGGCGTAGATGGCCTGGTCGTCGTCGCCCACGGCGGTAAACATCGGCTTCTTGCCGATCCCGGTGACCAGCAGCTTGACCAGCTCGTACTGGCAGGTGTTGGTGTCCTGGTACTCGTCCATTAGCAGGTAGCGCAGGCGGCGCTGCCACTTGTCGCGGATCGGGTCGTTGTTGCGGAACAGCTCCACCGGCAGGCGGATCAGGTCATCGAAGTCGACCGCCTGGTAGGCCGCCAAGGTGGCCACGTAGCTGCGGAACACGCGCGCGGCGGTCGCTTCATCCTCGTCCTTGGCTTGCTTGATGGCGTCTTCGGGGTCGACCAGGCCATTCTTCCACAGCGAGATGGAAGTCTGGATACTGCGGATCAGCTGCTTGTCGGTGGTGATGGCCAGGTCCTGCACCAGGCCATAGCAATCGTCGCTGTCCATGATCGAAAAGCGGTCCTTCAAGCCTACGCCATTGGCTTCCTGGCGCAGGATCTTGACACCCAGCGAATGGAAGGTGGACACGGTGAGCTGCTTGGCCTGGCGCGGCTGCTTGAGCAGCTTGGCGATGCGCTCCTGCATTTCGAGCGCGGCCTTGTTGGTGAAGGTGAGCGCAGCGATGGTGCGCGGATCGTAGCCCCGGTCCTCGATCAGGTGCGCGATTTTCTGGGTAATCACGCGCGTCTTGCCCGAACCGGCGCCGGCCAGCACCAGGCAGGGGCCGTCGAGATACATGACAGCTTCGCTCTGGGGAACGTTCAGGCCGAACTTGGGGGTGGAGGACATCGAGAAGGCTACTTTCTGGAAACAACCAGCCATTGTAGCGTACCAGCACCACCGGGGTCAGACCTCTATTCAATGCTGATTGGCAACTAAAAGAGACGATCTCGCCGATGGCGCGAGCGCTACCAGCGCGGCCTGCGCCTTGGGCATATTGCACCATCGGGGTCAGACCTCTATTCGTTGCCATTTTGGCAGCGAATAGAGGTCTGACCCCGATGGTGCAACGAATAGTGGTCTGACCCCGATGGTGCCGATGGTGCAACTTTTTATTGGAAGCCGGACAGGACGATCTTGCCGATGGTGCGGCGCGCTTCGAGCGCGGCGTGCGCCTTTGCAATATTGGCTGCGTTGATGGCGCCGAACACTTCTCCCACCGTGGTCGTGATCCGGCCTTCGTCGATCAGCCCTGCCAGTATCGTCAACAGCTTGTGCTGCTCGTCCATGTCGGCGGTCTGGAACATCGCGCGCGTGAACATCAGCTCGAACACCAGGGTCGCGCTCTTCGAAAACAACAGGTCCAGCGCCAGCGGCCGCTCATTTTTCACGATGCTGCACAGCTTGCCCTGCGGCGCCAACGCTTCGACCATCGCCGGGAAATGGTGGTCGAACTCGTTCAGGCACAGGATGAAATCGACATCCGCGATCCCCAGCGCCTTCAGCTGCGCCGGCAGGTCGCCATTGTGGTCGATCATGTGATCGGCGCCCAGCTTGCGGCACCACTCGGCCGATTCGGGACGCGAGGCGGTCGCCACTACCGTCAGCCGCGCCAGCTTTTTGGCCAGCTGGATCGCGATCGAACCTACGCCGCCTGCAGCGCCGACGATCAGAATGCGCTTGCCCTCATCGCCCCCGCCATGCTTCACGCCGAGCCGCTCGTAGATCGCTTCCCACGCGGTGATGCTGGTCAGCGGCAGCGCGGCGGCTTGGACGAAATCAAGCGTGGACGGCTTGCGCCCCACAATGCGTTCGTCTACCACATGGTATTCGCTGTTGGCGCCAGGGCGCACCAGGCTGCCCGCGTAATACACTTCATCGCCCACCTTGAACAGGGTGACGTCCGGCCCGACCGCACTGACCACGCCGGCCACGTCCCAGCCCAGCACGCGCGGCGAGCCGTCCTCAGTGGCGGCGCCGCGCATCTTGTGGTCGACCGGGTTGACCGAAATGGCGGCGATTTTGACCAGCAGGTCGCGCGCGAGCGCTTGCGGCAGTGGCAGCTCGATGTCTTGCAGGGTGTCGTTGATGACGGCGATGGCTTTCATGTTGTTTTTCCAGGTGGTTAAGAGTGACGCCAGTCTGGGCCATGTCGATTCGATTGATAAGCGGCATAATGGTGAAATAACTATTCACCAAAACAAACAAATGAGTCTCGACCTGATCGATGTGGCGCTGTTTGTCCGGGTCTGCGCGACCCGCAACCTGTCGGCCGCCGGGCGCGAGTTCGGCCTGTCACCGGCCGCCTCGAGCGCGCGCATGGCGCAGCTCGAACGCCAGCTCGGCGCGCGATTGCTGCACCGGACCACGCGCCAGATCGCGCTGACCCAGGATGGCGAAGCCTTTTTTGAGCGCGCCATGCCGTTGCTGGAGGCGGCCGAACTGGCCGAGTCGTCGGTGGGCGGGGCAGGCCAGCATCCGCACGGGCTGCTGCGGGTGGCCGCCTCGGTCTCGTTCGGGCGCTTGCACCTGATGCCGGCGCTGGCCGCCTTCCTGGCGCAGTATCCGGGCATCCGGCTGGACCTGCGCCTGTCGGACCGGATGATCGACCTGGCCACCCATGGCATCGACGTGGCGATCCGCATCGGCCCGCTGCGCGATTCGGCGCTGGTGGCGCGCACCCTGGCGCCAAGCCGATTGTGGCTGTGCGCCTCGCCGGCCTACTTGGCGCAGGCGGGCACCCCGCGCCGGCCGGAGGAGCTGGCCGCGCACCAGTGCCTGGTGCTGGAAGGGACCAGTCCGTGGCGTTTCAGGGATGGCAAGGAGACGGTCAGCGTGCGCGTAAACGGGCGCATGCAAAGCGACAACGGCGAAGCGATGCGCGACGCCGCGCTGGCCGGGTTGGGGATCGCGCTGCAAGCCACTTGGGCGATGTACGAGCAGCTGAAAAGCGGCGCGCTGGTGCGGGTGCTGGCCGATTTTCCGGTGGCGCAGGATCCGGTGGTGTCGGCCCAGTACCTGAACCGCAATTTCCTGCCGCCGAAGACGCAGGCCTTCATCGACTTTTTTGCGGCGCGCTTCGGGCCGGCGCCGTACTGGGACGAAGGGCTGCCCGGCCTTACACCTTGAGACTGGGCTCGATGTCGTGCTTTTTGCATAGTGCGTTGAGCACGCGCAGCTGCTCGTGCTGCAGTTCGATCAGCTGCAGCTTGAAGGCATCCATCTTTTCGTGCAGCGCCATGATCTCCAGCTCGGCCTTGAGGTTGACCTCGTAGTCGTTCTGCACCGTCTTGCGGTCGATTTCGCCCTGACGGTTTTGCGACATCAAAATCAGCGGCGCCTGGATCGAGGCCAGCATCGACAGGAACAGATTGAGCAGGATGTAAGGAAAAGGATCGAAGGGCTTGCCGCCGCCGCGCAGCAAGAGCCAGGAATTGAGCGCGACCCAGCCCACCAGCACCAGCGCAAACAGGCCGATGAAAGTCCACGAACCGCCGAAGCGCGCCACCGCGTCGGCCGCCCGCTGACCGAAGGTGACCTCGTCGCCCATGGCGTGCTGGCTGCTCGAAATCGGCTTGCGCTCGGCGATGTGCCGGGCCACCGTGTCCTTGCTGCGTTTCTGGATGGCCTCCGCGTGGGCCAGGTAATCTCTGCGCTTGTTCATGCGCGCCAGTGTAGCGGAAAGCCGCGTTTCCGGCGCGCACAAACTGGCGGTCACCGGGCCGCTTGCGTTACCATGCGAGCTATCTCCTACATTGACAATCGAGCATCATGAAATTCGAACACCTGATAGAAATTAACGACCCGCTCAACCCGCTGATGGACACCATCACGCGCGAGCAGCTGTGGCGCGGCCTGGTGCTGCGGGCCGATTCGCCCAAGCTGTTCATTCCGCACCTGGACGACTGCACCATCGACGAGCGCGACGCCGGCAGTTTCCGGCGCAGGCTGCGCTACGGGCAGCTCGAGATCGTCGACCGCGTGCGGCTCACGCCCCTGCAGGAAGTACGCTACGACGTGGCGGCGCAGGGCGAGATCAGCGCATCGAGCCTGGTGATGTCGATCGAGACGCCCAACGAGTACGCGCTGTACGTGCGCTTCAAGTACGACGACGGGCACGACGCGGCCACCGATGAAGCGAACAAGATGTACGATGAATTTCGCAAATCGGCCTACCAGGAAGCCGACATCGACACCATCCGCATCTTGCGCGAACTGGCTGCCGATGGGCGGCTCGATGCCTCGTACCTGAACTAGGCTGCTATACGCCGGGCGTGCAATCGGGGCAGGGGCTCGCTACCGGCGCACCCTTGTCCAGTTCAGCGGCGAGGTCGCGCAAGGCTGTGCGCACGCCTTCCTCGACCACCGGATGATAGAAGGGCATGTCGAGCATCTGGGCCACCGTCATGCGCGCCTGGCAGGCCCACGACAGCAGGTGCGCCAGGTGTTCGGCGCGCGGGCCGATCATCTCGGCGCCCAGGAAACGGCCGGTTCCATACTCGCCGTACACGCGCAGCATGCCGTGATTTTGCAGCATCACGCGGCTGCGCCCCTGGTTCGTGAACGACACCATCCCGATGGCGAACTTGGGCCGGCCTTCGGCGCACAGCGCGCGATACGACTCGCCCAAGGTGGCGACTTGCGGCTCGGTGAAGGCGATGGCCAGCGGGGTGCGGCGCAGGCCGGGGCGCACGTCCGGGTAGCGGCCGGCATTGTCGCCGGCGATCTTGCCATGGTCGGCCGCTTCGGGCAGCACGGGGCGCTCGTTGTTGGCGTCGCCGGCGATGAAGACATGGCTGCTGCCGCATTGCATGGTGGCGCCGTCGAACAAGGGAATACCGTCGGGACCAAGTTCAAGGCCGGTGTGCTCGATGCCGATGTCTTTCACGTTCGGGCTGCGCCCGGCCGCCACCAGCACGTACTGGAAGCGTTCAGTGCGCTGGGAGCCGGCCGCGTCGTGGGTGGTGAGGACGACTTCTTCGCCGTCCTGCCTGGCCTCGACGATGGTATGCTGGAAGCGCAGGTCAAGCTCCGCGGCCAGGGTATTTGAGGCGACGTGCAGCACTTCGGGATCGCTCAGGTTGGCGACGCTGCCGCCGCGCGCGAAAAAACTCACGCGCACGCCAAGGCGGGCCAGGGCCTGGCCGAGTTCAAGGCCGATCACGCCGGTGCCGATGACAGCCACCGACGACGGCAGGTCGGTCCACTCGAATACATCGTCGCTGCTGATCGCGCCCTTGCCGACCTTGGCCAGCTTGGGAATCATGACCGGCGTGGAACCGCTGGCGATGACCACGCGCTGCGCCTGGATCCGGGTATGCTCGTCGACCTGCAGCGTGTGCGGGCCGGTGAAGCGGGCATGGCCGACCAGTTTATCGGCGGCCGGGACATTCTCGACGCTCTCGAGCACGAAGCCGACAAAGCGGTCGCGTTCACTGCGCACGCGGGCCATGACGGCCTTGCCGTCGATGCGCACCTGACCGGCATGCACGCCGAAACCGGGCGCCAGCGCCAGCATGTGGGCCGCCTCGCTGGCCGCGATGAGCAGCTTGCTGGGCATGCAGCCCACGCGCGCGCAGGTGGTGCCGTACGGGCCGCTCTCGATGAGGATGGCGCGCTTGCCATGGGCGCGCGCGGCGCGATAAGCGGCCAGGCCGGCGGTTCCGGTACCGATGATGGCGACGTCGACTTCAAGCTGGTTCATGTAGGGCCCGTTTCGATTGAATGGCTGCAGATGCGATTCTATATGGGGACGGGAATAGGCGCTGGCAAGGTTTCGTATTAGTATCGCTTATCGAAATCATTTTGGATAAGCTGCGCTTATGAGCCAACTGGATTACCGCAGCCTGGCCGTGCTTGACGCGGTGGCCGCCAGCGGCAGCTTCGAAAAGGCCGCGTTGCAGCTGGGCATGACGCAATCGGCGGTATCGCAGCGCATCAAGGCGCTGGAAGACGCGGCCGGGCGCCTGCTGGTGGTGCGCGGCACACCGTCGGCGCCGACCGGGCTGGGGCAGCGGCTGGTGGTGCATTACCGGCACGTGAAGCTGATGGAAGCGGCGCTCGACATCGACCTGGGGCGCGAAGTGAGCTTGCCGCAGCTGTCGCTGGCGGTGGACGCCGACAGCCTGGCGACCTGGTTCGGGCAGGCGCTGCCGGCCTTGCTGGCGCCGCCGCGCTGCCAGCTCGACGTCCAGCTGGCCGACAGCGCTCACGCGCTGCGGCTGGTGAGGGAGGGCGCGGTATTCGGCTGCGTGGCGGGGGACGACGACGGCGACGACGCGGCGGCTGGCACTACGGCCAGCGCGCTCGGGCTGATGCGTTATGTGTGCGTGGCGACGCCCGCGTTTGCCGGACACTGGTTCGGCGACGGCTTTTCGAGCGAGGCGGTAACGCTGGCGCCGGCGGTGGTCAGCGAACGCAAGCTGCTGGCGCGCTACCTGGCGCAGCAATGGGAGTACAGCGCGGCGTTCCCGCACCACACCTTGCCGGTCTCGCCGGCGCTGGATGGTTGCATCACCAGCGGCGTAGCCTATGGATTGATGCCGGCACTCCAGGCAGCGGCCGCGCTCGACGCCGGCAGCCTGCTCGACCTGACTCCGGGCAAGACCTTCGACCTGCCGCTGCGCTGGCACGCGTGGAACATCGACACCCCGTTCACACGCGCCCTGAGCGAGCACATCATCGTCACCGCCCGCACCTGCCTGCCCCAGCCCTAAAAAAAGTTGCACCATCGGGGTCAGACCTCTATTCGATGTCGTTCTTACATCAAATAGAGGTCTGACCCCGAAGGTGCAACTGTTTTCAGATGTCGAGGGGGTCGACTTCGAGTGACCATTTGATGCGGCTTTTCATGGCGCGCAGCGCGGCCAGCCATTCTTTGAGGAAGGCTTGCAGGGCGGGGCGCGAGGCGCTTTCCACCAGCAGTTGCGCGCGGTCGACGTTGTGCACCCGCGTCATCGTCATCGGGATCGGGTCGTTGATCGTGATGGCGTCGTGCGCGATGCAGTCGCGCGCACTTTCCAGAAACGCGATCGCGGTCGCCAGTTCCGGCGCTTCGGCCCGCAGCAGCGCCTGAAACATATACGGCGGCAGCGCGGCCTGGCGCCGCTCTTCGAGCAGGCTGGCCGCGAAACGCTCGTAGTCGTGGTTCACCACCGCCGTGTACAGCGGGTGCGCCACGTAGCGCGTCTGGATCAGCACTTCGCTCACACTCCCGCCCTCGGTGCGCGCGGCACGCCCGGCGCGCCCGGCCACCTGCATCAGCTGCGCGAACAGCCGCTCGCTGGCGCGGTAGTCCTGCGAGAACAGCGCGGTGTCGGGATTGAGGATGCCCACCAACGTCAGCTTCTTGAAGTCGTGGCCCTTGGCGACCATCTGGGTGCCGATCAAAATATCGACCTCGCCCCGGTGCACGGTGTCGAACGCGGCTTGCGCGCTGCCCTTGCGGCGAGTGGAGTCGGCGTCGATGCGCAGGATGCGGGCGTCAGGGAACATCTGCTGCAGCCCTTCTTCCACCCGCTGCGTGCCGCGCCCCAGCGGTTGCAGATCGACGTTGCCGCAGGTGGGACAGTGGCGCGGAATACGCAGCTCCAGGCTGCAGTGGTGGCAGCGCAGCCGGTGCTCGGGCTTGTGCAGCACCATGAATGAAGTGCAGCGCGTGCAGTTGCTGATCCAGCCGCACGATTCGCAGCAGATCACCGGGGCATAGCCGCGCCGGTTCAAAAACAGCAAGGACTGTTCGCCGCGCTCCATGCGCTGGCGCAGCGCCGCCACCAGGTGCGAGGTGAGCCCGTCCTTCGGCTTGTCGCGCTCCATGTCGAGCAGCTTCACGCGCGGCAGCACCGCGTCCCTGACGGCGCGCTCGCGCAGATCGAGCCTGCGATAGCGTCCCGATCCGGCATGGTGCCAGCTTTCGAGCGACGGCGTGGCCGATCCGAGCACGATGGGGATCGCCAGCTGGCGCGCGCGCCATACCGCCAGATCGCGCGCCGAATAGCGCAGCCCTTCCTGCTGCTTGTACGAGGGGTCGTGCTCTTCGTCGATGACGATCAGTTTCAGCTGCGGCAGCGAGGCCAGTATCGCCAGCCGCGTGCCCAGGATGATGCGCGCCTTGCCCTGGTGCGCCGCCAGCCAGTGCAGCATGCGTTCGCCCTCGGACAGGCTGCTGTGCAAGGTCGCGAGCATCACGCCCGGAAAACGCGCGCGGATATTCCCTTCGAGCTGCGGTGTCAGGTTGATCTCGGGGACCAGGATCAGGATCTGCCCTTCCGCTTCGCGCGCCAGCACCTGGGCGCAGGCCTGCAGGTAGACTTCGGTCTTGCCGCTGCCGGTCACGCCATACAGCAGAATCGGGGTGAAGCCGGCCGCAGCGCCAATGGCGTCGGCCGCTTGCTGCTGTGCGGGGTTCAGCACGGGCATGTCGAGCGGAGTGTGGTCGTGCGCCGGTTCGTGCTTGCCCAGCTTTTTGAGCGCGCGCTCGAGCGCCACCGTGGTCAGCACGCGCAGGTTCTTGGGCAGGCCGGGCAGCGCGACTTCGCCCAGCGGACGCTGGTAGTAGTCCGCCGCGAACGCCGCCAGCGCCAGCCAGGCCGGCGACAATGGCGCCAGCTGGCTGCGCACGGCCAGCGCATCCTTGAGTTTGTCGGGCGGCACGTCGCTCTCGTGCCTGACCTCGACAATGAGTCCGACTACCTCGCGCCGCCCAAAATTGACCATGGCAAGTTGACCAACTTCTGGTTCCTCTCCCGGTTCACATTGCCACCGGTAGTCAAAGCAGCTGTTGAGCGGCGTGTCGAGCGCCAAGTTGAGGATGCAATAAGCCATCAGGGCCCGGTCAGGTTCAAAAAATGCGGTATGTCAGGCATGCCCGGAGGCTGCTTCCCTGCTTGCCGTGCTGGGCAAGCAAACATGTGGACAACTTTGTGGACAATTGAATTCCCCTGAGGGAAAAGATTTGTCCAAAAACAATCGTAAACACTATCTACCAAAAATCAAATTTATTTATGTATTTAAATTCAATGACTTGCAAATTTCACCCCAAGGGGTGATGACAATCGGTTCAAGAGACCGCGCTGTGCATAACTGAGCAGTACCATCTTGTTTTTGTAGTCGATTTGCAGGTATTGACGCCCTGATTCTTGCATTCCGGAGTCGCGATTCGGTTATGCGCTAACGAGCATTGTCTGACTGCCAAGCTGAGGTATCAAAATATCATGCATTGCAGCACACACCTCATGTAAAACCTTCACAAACTCGCTAACTCACGGTTAACGAACGACTTTTCTTTTTTATCCACAGAGCCTGTTGATAACTTTGTGGACAAACTTGAAAAAACCGCATTTTCACTCTGCAACGGCGCGCCCGGCCAGGGGTATTAACTGCTGAGCAAAAAAATAAAACACAATAAAATCAAGGACTTAAAAATTGCAAACTTTTGATTTTGCAACCCCGCGTGCGCACAGAAGGGTTTTCGGAAATTGTGAATAAGTGTGGTTTTCGCTTGGTGCAGCGCGGTAGAAAAACACCTCGCAAAGCTTGCATCAGGGATGCAAGCCTTTACCCAAACTACATCAGGCGGCGCGCTGCTGGCGGCTGAAGGTGTGCACCGCGTCGACCATCGCCGTGACCGACTCGGGCGGGGTGAATTGCGAAATGCCGTGGCCCAGGTTGAACACGTGGCCGGATCCGGCCGACGGTTTGCCGTAGGCCGTCAGGGTGCGCTCGACTTCGGCGCGGATCTGTTCCGGGCTGGCGAACAGGATCGCCGGGTCCAGGTTGCCCTGCAGGGCCACCTTGTGGCCCACCAGCGCGCGCGCGCGGGCCAGGTCCACGGTCCAGTCAAGGCCAACCGCATCGGCGCCGATATCAGCGATCTGGTCCAGCCACAGGCCGCCACCCTTGGTGAATACAACGGCGGGAATGCGCACCCCGTCCTTTTCGCGTTGCAGCTTGCTCATCACTTCGCGCATGTAGTGCAGCGAGAAGGCCTGATAGGCGCCGTCGGCCAGCGCGCCGCCCCACGAGTCGAAGATCATCACGGCCTGGGCGCCGGCGTCGATCTGGGCGTTCAGGTAGTCGGCCACGGCCGCCGCGTTGATCGACAGGATGTGGTGCATCAGGTCGGGTCGGCTATACAGCATCTTTTTGATGGTGTGAAATTCCTTGGAGCCGCCGCCTTCGACCATGTAGCAGGCCAGCGTCCACGGGCTGCCCGAAAAACCGATCAGCGGCACCCGGCCGTCGAGCGCGCCGCGGATCTGGGTAACCGCGTTGAAGACATAGTCGAGCGAGCCCAGGTCGGGCGCGCGCAGCGCCATGACGTCGGCTTCGGTGCGCAGCGGCCGCTCGAACTTGGGGCCTTCGCCTTCCACGAAGTACAGGCCCAGGCCCATCGCGTCGGGCACGGTCAGGATGTCGGAGAACAGGATCGACGCGTCCAGCGGATAGCGCTCGAGTGGCTGCAAGGTCACTTCGGTGGCGTAATCGGGGTTTTTCGCCAGGCCGAGGAAGGAGCCGGCCCGTTCGCGCGTGGCGCGGTACTCGGGCAGGTAGCGGCCGGCCTGGCGCATCAGCCATACGGGCGTGTAGTCGGTCGGCTGGCGCAGCAGCGCGCGCAGGAAGGTGTCATTCTTGAGCGGGGCGAATTGTGGCATGGGAGACAATCTAAAGCTTGAATAAAGGCGCTATTATCGCATCCCCGCCGCACGGACCGCGTTGCGCGGGGGACGGGTATTATCTATGATGCGATACCACCCCTAACCTGATTGGCCCTCCGATGACCGCTTCGAGCTCGAAACACGCCGCCCAGTGCGGCATATGGCCTTCCCCGATCAGCGCCGAGGTGGTCGCTGCGGGCGCGTCGCCGCTGTCGCAGCCGATGCTCGACGGGGCCGATACCTACTGGCTGGCCGGGCGCGCCAGCGAGGGCGGACGCACCACCCTGATGCGCCAGCGCGGCCAGGACGTGACGGAAATGACGCCGGCGCCCTTCAATGTGCGCACCCGCGTGCACGAATACGGCGGCGGGGCCTGCCTGGTCACCGGCGGCGACGTCTACTTTTCCAATTTCTCCGACAACCGGCTGTACGCCATGCGCGACGGCTCGGCGCCGGCCCCGCTCACGCAGCCCGGCCCGCACCGCTTCGCCGACTTCGTGTTCGATACGCGCCTGCACCGCCTGATCAGCGTGCGCGAAGACCACGAGGCCGGCAGCGCGCAGCCGGTCAACACCATCTGCGCGGTGGGCGCCGACGGCAGCGAATCGGTGCTGATGGACGGCAGCGATTTTTATGCGGCGCCGCGCCTGTCGCCGGACGGCCTGTTGCTGGCGTGGCTCAGCTGGGACCATCCGCGCATGCCGTGGCAGGGCACCGAGCTGTGGGTGGCCGACGTGCTGCCCGACGGCGCGCTCGGTTTGCCGCGCCTGGTCGCCGGCGGTCCGAATGAAGCGATCTGCCAGCCCGAATGGTCGCCCTCGGGCGTGCTGCACTTCGTGTCCGACCGCAGCGGCTGGTGGAACCTGTACCGGCTGGTCGACAATGTGGTGCAGGCGCTGTGCGACCGCGCCGCCGAATTCGGCTCCCCGCACTGGTCATTCGGTGGCGCGATGTACGGTTTCCGCTCGAACGAAGAAATCGTTTGCACCTATATCGAAAACGGCGTCAGCCGCCTGGCCCAGCTTTCGACCGACAGCGGCAAGCTGCACCTGATTCCCAATCCGTACGAGGAAATCCGCGAGCTGCGCGTGGCGGGCAGCGTGCTGGTGCTGCTGGGCGGCGCGCCGACCATTGCGCTGGAGCTGGCGCGGGTCGACCTGTACACCGAGCTGCACGAGATCCTGGCGCGTTCGATCGCCGCGCTGCCGCCGGCAGGCTATCTGTCGGTCCCGGAGAGCATCACCTATCCAACCAGCGGCAACCGCATCGCGCACGCCTTCTACTACCCGCCTACCAATGCCGAGCTCGAACCGGCGCCAGGCAACAAGCCGCCGCTGATGGTGATCAGCCACGGCGGCCCGACCGGCATGGCCAGCAACACGCTGAAACTGGCGACCCAGTTCTGGACCAGCCGCGGCTTCGCGGTGCTGGACGTGAACTACGGCGGCAGCAGCGGTTTCGGGCGCGACTATCGCGACGCCCTCAAGGGCCAGTGGGGCGTGATCGACGTCGACGACTGCGTGGCCGGCGCGCGCTACCTGGCCACGCGCGGCATGGTCGACCCGGAACGCCTGGTCATCCGCGGCGGCAGCGCCGGCGGCCTGACCACGCTGTGCGCCTTGACCTTCCATGACGTCTTCAAGGCCGGCGCCAGCTATTACGGCGTGTCCGACCTGGCCGGCCTCGATGCGGACTCGCACAAGTTCGAATCGCACTACAACGAATACCTGATCGCCCCCGCACCGGCATCGGCGCAGCTGTACCTGGAGCGCTCGCCGATCCACCACGCCGCTAAACTGACGCGCCCGATGATTTTTTTCCAGGGCCTGGACGACAAGGTGGTGCCGCCGCCGCAATCGGAGGTGATGGTCAATGCACTGCGCGAAGGCGGCGTGCCGGTCGCCTACATGACGCTCGAAGGTGAAGGACACGGCTTTCGCAAGGCCGACAGCATCGTGCGCACGCTCGAAGCGGAGCTGTATTTCTACCTGCGCATTTTCGGCATGACGGCGTCCGATGCCGTTGCGCCGGTGGCGATCGATAACCTGCCTGGAACTGCATGACCGTACGAGACTTGCGCACTGTTTTCGATGGACTGAGCTATCACGACAAGATGATTGTGGCCATGCTCGCCATGGCCGGCGAGCCGATGGGCCGCTCGCGCCTGGGCGAACACCTGGCCGCTGCAAACATCCGCGACGACGACCACCTGCTGGCGCACGACCTGGCCAAAATGCACGGGCTCGATGTGGTCGGCCAGATAACGGGGCGCGGTTGGCATGTACCTGCGGAGCTGTGCTGGCCCGCGCTCAAGGCAGCGCTCGACGCCGGCAGCTTCGCCGCGCTCGCATCGGCCTACACCAACCTGACACCGTTGCGCCGCAACTGGGAAGGCTTTGCCATCCTGCGCAGCTACCGGCAGGGAATCGCCCTGCTGCGCATCGCGCTGATCGGCGGCGGTTCGCCGAGCGACATCGGCCCGCTGCTGGCGGCCTGCATGAACTGTCACGAGGCCGGCTATCTGCATCCGCTGGTGGACATCTGCGCACGCCCTTTCGAGCCAGAGCTGTTCGCCCGCATCCACCCGCAAATGCGCGATGAAGTGCTGACGGTGCTGATCGAGAACGCCCAGCGCGAGCCGGCCAGCGCGCCGCAGTTGCGCACCTACGCAGAAAAGCATTTGTCCAGCGCCGCCTCGTCGATGGCGCTGCGCACCGTGATGACCGAGCACTACATCCTGTGCGGGCGCCTGGACGTAGCCCTGTCGCTCACGCCCCACCTCGATGAGTCGCTGGCCCTGTTCTACAGCAGCGTGATCCTGCTGCTGCGCGACGACCTGGACGCCGCCATCACCGGCTTCGAAGCGGCCCTCAAGGCGCTGCGCCGCGAAACCGGCAAACGCAAGGCCTGCTTCCCCGGTCTCGGCGGCCACCTGTACGTGCTGGCCCTGTTACGCAGCAAGGACCCGAAACACCAGAAGGCGGTCGACGCCTATCTCGACATCGCCAGCCGCGCGGTGCAAAACCACGACACCGCCGTGTACCAGCAGTTCTCGATGCTGCGCCAGATCCGTGGGGGCACGGTCGATGCGGCCGTGCTGCCGACCCGGAACTGGGAATCGGCCATGCAGCCCTTCATGTTCCGCGCACTGATGCACTACTGGCTGGCGCAGCCACAACTGGCGGACAAGCGCGACGCCATCGAACAGATGATGGCATTGTCGGAGCAGGCCGGTTTCGACCTGCTGACCGCGCAACTGGCCTCGCTGCTTGGGCGCATGGGCAGCGTGTCGAGCGACCAGAAGGCGATCGCCTTGCGCCAGCAGCGCCGCTTCGCCGACTTCACGACCTGGTTCGAACGCGAGGAACCGTGGCAGCGCCAGCTCAACGCGCTGATCAATCTGCAGCCGGCCGTGAATGTGGAAGCGGTCAAGGAAACGCGCCTGGTATGGGGCATCCAGTTCGACCCGACCTACGGTGTGCAGGACCTGGAGCCGCGCGAGCAAAAGCGCGACGCTCAGGGTGGCTGGAGCCGCGGCCGCGCGGTGGGCCTGAAGCGCCTCTCGGAAGACGCGGGCAGCCTGGAATTTCTCACCGCCCAGGACCTGAACGTGATCGCCACGCTGAAGGCCTTCAAGTACTACAGCAGCAGCGGGGCGCGCTACGAATTCGACCTTGAAAAAGCCGTCGCCGCGCTGATCGGCCACCCGCTGCTGTTCTGGAAAGAGTCGCCGGGCACCCGGGTCGAGCTGCTGCCGGGCGAGCCGGAGCTGTCCATCCGGGCCGACGCCGTGAACGTCACCATCACCATGCGTCCGCAAGTGCTGGACGATACCGACGACGTGTGCGTCACGCGCGAAACCCCGACCCGCCTGCGCGTGGTGAAGATCAGCGAAGAGCACCGCCGCATCGGCGCCATCATCGGCGCCGGCCTGGTGGTGCCCCTGCACGCCGAAAAGCAGGTCTTGAAAGCGATCAGCGCGATTTCGTCGATCGTCACCGTCCAGTCCGATATCGGCGGCAGCGCCGGCGACATCGCCCAGGTGGAAGCCGACAAGCGCCTGCACGTGCACCTGCTGCCCTACCAGCACGGCTTGAAAATGCAGGTACTGGTGCGCCCCCTGCCCGACGCCGGCGCCTATTACGCCCCTGGCTCAGGCCACGAGAGCGTGATCGCCGACGTCAACGGCGCCCGGGTGGAGGCACGCCGCAACCTCAACGCCGAGCGCGAGGCCGAACGCCAGCTGATCGCGGCCTGTCTGGCGCTCGAGGAGGCCGAGCAGGACCACGGCGAATGGCTGCTTGGCCAGCCGGTCGCGTGCCTGGAACTGCTGTCTGAACTGCAGGAGCTCGATCCGGCAAAGGTGATCATGGCCTGGCCCGAAGGCGAATCGTTCAGGGTGACCAAAAAGGCCGACTCCAAGTCGCTGCGCATGACCATCAAGCGCGACAAGGACTGGTTCGCGGCCAACGGCGAAGTGCAGATCGACGAGAACCGCGTGATGGACCTGCGCACCTTGCTCGAATCGCTCAAGGCCAGCCGCGGGCGCTTTGTCGCGCTGGGCGACAACCAGTTCCTGGCGCTCACGTCCGAACTGCACCGGCGCCTGATGGAACTGGCCTCCTACGGCACCGAGCATGGCGATGGCGTGCGCGTGCACCCGCTGGCCAGTTTCGCACTGGAGGAACTGGCCCAGGACGCCGGCAATGTCGACGCCGACAAGGCATGGAAAGCCCACCTGAAGCGCATGGAGTCGAGCGCCAGCTACACGCCGCAGCTGCCAAGCACCCTGCAGGCCGAGCTGCGCGACTACCAGGTCGACGGCTTTGCATGGCTGGCGCGCCTTGCCCACTGGGGCGTGGGCGCCTGCCTGGCCGACGATATGGGCCTGGGTAAAACCTTGCAGGCGCTGGCGCTGCTGCTCTTGCGCGCGCCGCAAGGCCCGGCGCTGGTCATCGCCCCCACGTCGGTGTGCATGAACTGGATCAGCGAGACCGCGCGCTTTGCGCCCACCCTCAACGTCAAGCTGTTCGGTCCCGGCGACCGCGCCGCCATGCTCACCGAAGCCGGCCCGTTCGACCTGGTCATCGCCAGCTACGGCCTGCTGCAGCTGGAAGCGCCGACATTCGCCAAGGTCAAGTGGAACAGCATCGTGCTCGACGAAGCGCAGGCCATCAAGAACACCGCCACCAAGCGCTCGCAGGCCGTCATGGCGCTGCACGGCGAGTTCCGCATGGTCGCCACCGGCACGCCGCTGGAAAACCACCTGGGCGAGTTGTGGAACCTGTTCAGGTTCATCAACCCGGGCCTGCTCGGCACCAGCGACCAGTTCAACCTGCGCTTTGCGGGACCGATCGAACGGGCCCAGGACAAGCGCGCCGAAGCAGGCGCGCGGGTACGGTTAAAGCGCCTGATCCAGCCTTTTATCCTGCGCCGCACCAAGGCGCAGGTGCTGTCGGAACTGCCGCCGCGCACCGAGATCGTGCTGCCGGTCGAACTGACGCAGGAAGAGACGGCGCTGTACGAATCGCTGCGCCGCGATGCGCTCGAAAAGCTGGCCGCGCTGGAGGCGCCGGAGAGCCAGAAGTCGATCCAGATCCTGGCCGAGATGATGCGCCTGCGGCGCGCCTGTTGCAATCCGGCCCTGGTGGCGCCCGAGCTCAATCTGCAAAGCAGCAAGCTGACCGTGTTTTCGCGCCTGCTCGACGACCTCCTCGAAAACCGCCACAAGGTGCTGGTATTTAGCCAGTTCGTCGACCACCTGACCCTGATTCGCAAGCACCTCGATGCGCGCGGCATCAGCTACCAGTACCTGGATGGCTCGACGCCCATGCAGGAACGTAAAAAACGGGTGGACGCCTTCCAGGGCGGCGAGGGTGATGTGTTCCTGATCAGCCTCAAGGCGGGCGGCGTCGGCATCAACCTGACAGCGGCCGACTACGTGATCCACATGGACCCGTGGTGGAACCCGGCGGTCGAAGACCAGGCCTCGGACCGCGCGCACCGCATGGGCCAGCAAAGGCCGGTTACAATCTACCGGCTGGTGGCGCGTCATACGATCGAAGAGGGAATCGTGGAGCTGCACAAGCACAAGCGCGACCTGGCTGACAGCCTGCTCGAAGGCAGCGATATGTCGGCACGGATGTCGCCGGGCGATATGCTCAGGATGCTGCAAGAGGGATTCAACTAGGCCGCCTGCGGAGCGTGGTGGAAGGCGGCTACGCCTTTTCCACCCTACAGTCTGATCACACTGTAGGGTGGAAAAGCGAAGCGCCTTCCACCACGCTCCGCCAGAGAATCATCCAGGAGAGAACGTGGAAGAAGACAACGCATCGCGCAGTTCCCCCAACGCCCACGTCGTCGGCGTCAAATCGTGGACGGCCTACGTCGGCCTGTTCCTGCTTGCGGTGCTGCTATTCTTCGTGCTGCTGCCGGCGACCTTTCACTTTTTGAACGAAATCGCCGCCGCCGTCGTCATGGCGCTCTCCACGCTCATCGTCGGCTACCGCTTCCTTCAGCTGCGCAGCGTGCAGCTGTACTACGACGACATCGGCGTGTGGGTCTTCTCCGGCGTACTGCCCTGGAAAAAAGGCGTGGCCGGCGTCAAATGGCGCGACATGGATGAAGCGACCTTCGAGCAGGGTTTCTGGAGCTGGATCTCCGGCTCCTACACTATCCGCATCGGCCACCGCTTCACCAAGGCCAGCGAAATCCGCCTGACCAGCATCGCGCGCGGCAAGGATGCCGTCGCCACTCTCAACGGCAAGCACCAGGCCATGATCCGCGAAGGACACGTCGAATGATGCGCACTCTCACCACGCTCATCGCCGCCTGCTTCATCCATGGCGCAGCCACAGCCGCCTGCGCCCCGGCCGGCCTCACCCGCCTCCAATTGACGCAGCTGGGCGCCAGCAAATGGGAGGTGGCCGACCATGCCAAGCGCCAGGCGCTCGCCATCGGCATGCTCGACTGCCTCGCCGACCCCGACCCGGCCCTGCGCGATGGCATCGGATTCGAATCGCTGCAAGTGTGGATGCGCACCCAGAAGCTCGACGTGGCGACCATGCAGACGCTGCGCAGCGCACTGGTGGCACGCCTGAAAGCTGCCGACCCAAGCGGGGTCGCGCAGCCGTTCGCCGCGCTGGTGCTGGCCGAGGTGGTACGCGCCGACCGCGTGAAGCCCTACCTGTCCGAACCGGAACGCGCCGAACTCGTTCGCGCTGCCACCACCTACCTCTCCAATGTGCGCGACTACCGCGGCTTCGACGAAAAAGAAGGCTGGCGCCACGGCGTGGCGCACGGCGCCGACCTGATGCTGCAAATGGCGGTCCACCCGGCGCTCGGCAAGGCCGAACATCAGCTGATGCTGGCGGCGATCGCAGCGCAGGCGTCAACGCCCGCGCATTTCTATCGCTACGGCGAAGGCGAACGCCTGATGGCGCCCGTGTTCTATCTGGCCCGCCGCAGCACCCTGGACGCCGCCGACTGGGAAGCCTGGTTCGCATCGCTGATCCCTGCGGCCGCGCCCCAGTCCCAGGCCACGCTGGCGAGCCGCCACAACCTGAAAAGCTTCCTGTATCCGCTATATGCATCGCTCGCGGAGAGCAAGGACGAGGCCCAGCGCGCCCGCCTGCTTCCAATTGTTACAAAGGCGCTCAAGCAGCTCGATTGATGCTAATCTGGCGCCCGTTGCATGGCATTATTCGCCACATATTTACGAGGCATTTACCCAATGATCAAGACCAAAATCGCACTGGCAGTTTTACTGTCGATCTTCGCGCTGGCGCCTGCGAGCGCCGCCAAGCCAAAGAAACCATCCAAGGCAAAATCGACCACGTCGGCCAAGGCCAAACACAAGGCTGGCAAGGCCAAGGCGCCAGTCGCGAAGAAGAAGCATGCCGCGGAAATGGTCGTTGTCGAAAAGGCGCGTCCGGTCGAAGCACCAGTTTCCAATGAAGCGAGTGGCGACCGCCGCTTCAATACCGTCAGCATGCAGTTCCTGGGCGCGCTGTGGCGCATCGACCCGGAAAGCGCCATCACGGTCGGCAAGTACGACAGCGCCGCCAACCTGACTATTCCAAGCCCGGCCACGCGCGCGCTGCAGCTGGCCTTCATCGACGACTGGCTGCAAAAGTTCGGCAAGATCGACGCTGCCAAATTGTCGGACAAGCAGCGCACCGACCATGCCCTGGTGGTCAACAAGCTGCGTTCGGACCGCTGGTACCTGACCACGTTCCGCGAATTCGAGTGGAATCCCTCGCTTTACAATATCGCCCAGCCGATCGACCTGATTCTCGGTTCCGAATACGCCGCCAAGCCGCAGCGCCTGCGCACCCTGCTCAAGCGCATCGCCGACGTGCCGGCCTATTACCAGGCGGCGCAGGCGAGCATCGTCAATCCGACCCACGAGCACACCCAGCTCGCGCTGGCGCAGGCGCCCGGCACCATGACGGTGCTGGCCGACCTGGGCAAGGCGGCGCAGGAATCGATCTTGACGCAGGCTGAAAAGAACCAGTTCGCGCAGCGCATCGCCGCCGCCGGCACCGCGCTGATGGTGTACGTCGACTTCCTCACGGACCTGGACAAGAAGCAGCAAGCCGCCAACAACGCGCGCTCCTTCCGCATCGGCAAGGCGATGTACGAGCCGAAGTTCGGGCACGACATCCAGGCTGGCGTGAGCGCCGAGCAGATGTACCAGAAGGCCCTTGGCGCGCGCGAGCAGCTGCTGCAGCGCATGGACGGCCTCTCCGACGAGCTGTGGACCAAGACCATGGGGAACGCAGCCAAGCCGGCCGACCGCACCGCCAAGATCGGCATGGTGATCGACCGCCTGTCCAGCAAACACGTGGCGCCCGCCGATTTCTTCCCCGAGATCCGGCGCCAGATTCCGGTGCTGCAGGACTGGGTAGTGAAGAACAACCTGCTCACGCTCGATTCGCAAAAGCCGCTGGTGGTGCGTGAAACCCCGCTGTACCAGCGCGGCGTGGCCGGCGCCAGCATCGATGCGCCAGGCCCTTACCGTCCGCAGGACCGCACCTTCTACAACGTCACGCCGCTCGACGGCCTGACCCCGGAGCAGGCCGAGAGCACGCTGCGCGAGTACAACCACTGGCTTCTGCAGATCCTCAATATTCACGAGGCGATCCCGGGCCATTACGCGCAGCTGGTGTACGCGAACAAGTCGCCGTCGCTGATCAAGTCGCTGTTCGGTAACGGCGCAATGGTCGAGGGCTGGGCCGTGTACGGCGAGCGCATGATGCTCGACTCGGGCTATGGCGACAACACGCCCGAGATGTGGCTGATGTACTCGAAGTGGAATCTGCGCGTGGTCAGCAACACGATCCTCGACTACGGCGTGCATGTGATGGGCATGACCGAAGCGCAGGCCATGGACCTGCTGGTGCGCCAGGCCTTCCAGACCCGTAGCGAAGCGACTGAAAAGTGGCATCGCGTGCAGGTCAGCTCGGTGCAGCTGACCAGCTACTTCAGCGGCTACAGCGAAATCATGGAACTGCGCGAGCAGCGCAAGCAGGCCCTGGGCCCGCGCTTCGTGCTCAAGGATTTCCATGACCAGTTCCTCAGCTACGGCAGCGCGCCGGTCAAGATGATCAAGGAGCTGATGCAGTGATCCGTTTTGCGGCGGGCATCGCTATCATGGCCGGCGTGGTTTACCTGCTGGCCTGTCTGGCCTTGTTCCTCTCGCAGCGGTCCTTCATTTTCTACCCGCAGCCGCGCAGCTTCGGCAACGCTGACAGCGTCATCAAGATGAAGGTGCCCAACGCCGAGCTGACGGTGTCGAGCAGGCGCCTCGCTGGTCCCGGCGCGGTGATCTACTTCGGCGGCAATGCGGAAGACGTCTCGGGCAGCTTGCCGACCCTGGCCGAAGCCTTTCCGAAGCATGCGCTGTACCTGATGCATTACCGCGGCTACGGCGGCAGCTCGGGCAAGCCAAGCCAGGCCGCGGTGTTTGCCGATGCGCTGGCCATGTTCGATCAGTTGCACGCGCAGCATCCGAATATCACCTTGATAGGCCGCAGCCTTGGCAGCGGCGTGGCCGTGTACCTGGCCAGCGTGCGCCCGGCCGTGCGGCTGGTGCTGGTCACGCCGTACGACAGTCTCGGCGAACTGGCGGCGCGGCGCTTTCCCATGTTCCCGGTAAGCTTCCTGCTCACCGACACATTCGAATCGTGGCGCTACGCGCCGTTGATCACGGTGCCCACCACGCTGGTCGCGGCGTCCGACGACGAGGTCATTCCGCGTTCGAGCTCCAAGCTGCTGTTCACCCGCTTCAAGCCGGGCGTGGCGCGCTGGGTTGATATTCCCCGCTCCGGGCACAACACGCTCTCGGACCATCCCGCTTACGCCCAAGCCTTGCAGCCGTAACCCCCGGGGTCAGGTCCCCGGGTCTAGACTAGCGCTAGCAAGTCGGTCACGCCAATATCGACTCCCGCCTGCGACAGCAAGGTGCTGGCCTGCCCCCGATGGTGCGTCTGGTGATTGAAGAAGTGCAGCACCAGGCTGCCGAAGCGCTTGCGCGAAACAACGCCCTTCATGTTCGCATATTCAAGCACGTAGTCCAGGTCCGCATCGGCGAGCGCCGCCGCCCATGCGCAAATCACGCCATCGAGCATCCGCCGGTGCGCGAACAGGGTCGGCAGGTCGGTACTGTGGATCGCGGCGAGCGAGGCTGGCTTGGGCAACTCCAGCAGCGGCTGCAGCATGGCGTAGCGCGCCGGGTGAGTCGCAAAGCGGCGCAGCCATATCGTATCGCCGGCCACGATATGGTTGAGCGTACCAGCGATCGATCCAAAAAACGCACTGCGGTCCACCAGCAATTCTTCGGGCCGCAGCTCAGCGGCGGCCTCATACAGCTTGGTGTTCATCCACTGGTTGTACTCGGCCAGCAAGACCAGGTTTGCGCGTTCCCACATCCATTCCTCCTTCGTCAATACTGTGCATTTACGCACAAACAGGGTGCCTGCACAATCCGACATTCTTAACGAACTGAAATATCTAATCCAGTAGAATTATTTTGGGCTGTTACATTCCGTGAAGTTGTTCAGCTGTCCCTCGCGATGTGACAACCGCGGCGCACCGGCGCCGATTCCTCCACCCTGCACGAAAGCGATCACCCCGTCAAAGGCCGGTGAGGCTTCGCGCCGTCCGCACCAATCCGGCCGCAAGCGATCTACCTATAAGAAAATTTCACAAAAAAATATGGAGACTCAACATGGCATTTAACATCAAGACCCTGGTGGCGGCGACGCTGCTCATCCTTGCCGTTCCCGCGGCCAGCGCGCAAGTGGCGGCCGGTCCCGGCACATGGAGCGCGAACCAGACCTGGGCGGCCGACAGCGTCAATGGCGGCAGCCTGACCGGCTACTTCTACTGGCCCGCTAGCCAGCCCACGCTGGGCGGCAAGCGCGCACTGGTGCTGGTGCTGCACGGCTGCGCGCAGACCGCCGCGGGCGACGTCATCGATTCCACCAGCGACAAGGGCTTCGGCTGGAAAGCCGCAGCTGAACAGTACGGCGCCGTCATCCTTGCGCCCAACGCTACCGGCAATGTCTACGGCAGCCATTGCTGGGACTACACCAGCACCAACCACAACCGCAGCACCGGACATGATGCGGTCCTGCTCAACCTGATCAGCCGCTTCGTCACCAACCCGCAGTATGCGATCGACCCGAACCAGGTGTACGTCACCGGCCTGTCGTCGGGCGGCGGCGAGACCATGGCGCTGGGCTGCATGGCACCAGACATTTTTGCAGGCGTGGGCATCAACGCCGGCCCGCCGCCGGGCACCACCACCGGGCAGATCGGTTTCGTCCCGTCGGGTTACACGGCCACCACCGCTGCCAACAATTGCAAGGCACTGGCCGGTAGCAACCTGGCCAAATTTTCGACCCAGATCGCCGGTGTGATCTGGGGCAGCAACGACTTCACCGTGGCCCAGGCTTACGGGCCGATGGACGCGGCCGCCATGCGCGGCGCCTACGGCGGCACCTTTACCAAGGGCGCCGCCGTCAGTGTGCCTACCGGCGGCAGCAACATCCCCTACACCGACAGCAGCGGCAAGGTGCGCACATCGGAGATCACCGTGACCGGCATGGGCCATTCGTGGCCGGCCGGCACCGGCGGGCAGAACGCTAATTATGTCGACGCCACCAAGGTCAATTACCCAGCCTTTGTCATGGATTTCTGGTTCAACAACAACCTGCGCGCGAGCGTGATTCCGGCGCCGGTGATGACGGCTTGCAATGCGGTCGTCTCTGGCAACTCGGCCACCATTACCGGCTCGGCCACCGACGCTGCCGGCACCGTCAGCAGCTACCGTGTGGTGCTCAACGGCGCCACGGCGGTCAATGATCCGGCGGCGGGCAGCGGCGCGAGCTTCAGCATCGGCTACGCGCTGGCCAACGGCTACTACACCGGTAGCGTTACCGCGACCGACGCCGGCACCGGCAAAACCTCGGCTGCATGCGCGATTCCGCAATTTCTGGTCGGCCCCGCACCGGTGATTCAGCCGCCCGCAGGCCTTGCGGTGACCGCAGCGACTGCCAGTTCGATCAGCCTGTCGTGGAGCGCCGCCAGCGGCGCCACCGGCTACAACGTGTACCGTAATGGCGCCAAGGTCACAGCCACGCCCGTCACCGGCACCTCGTACACCAGCAGCGGCCTGGCGGCCAGCACCACGTACAACTTCCAGGCGTCGTCCGTGGGTTCGGCCGAAAGCGTACTGTCGAGCCCGGTATCGGGGACCACCACGTCCGGCTTCGTGTGCACGGCGACCACGTCCAGTAACTACGCGCACGTGCAGGCCGGGCGCGCGCACAATAGCGGCGGTTACGCGCTCGCCAACGGATCGAACCAGAACATGGGACTGAACAACACCTTCTACACCAGCACGCTGGCGCAGACGGCGGCCGCGTATTACATCATCGGCAATTGTCCTTAGATTAGGCATGAGGACGTTATGGTTACACCGCGGTATGGAACAGCCTGAATCAGGCCGACGCCGCGGTGAGCCGTTGTCCTACTTACAGCCAGCGTGCGAATGACTAAGATTGGGGACCGACCATCAGGGGAGACAGTCATGTTTTCAATGAGCAAACTTAGCCCGTCGATCACCGACATGATCCGGTTCGACCATTCGCACGTGCTGGTCACCTTTCACCAGTACACGACTACCACCAAGCCCAGCGTCAAGAAGGCGCTGGCCGAAACCATCTGCGATGCGCTGGAAATCCACGCCACGCTGGAAGAAGAAGTGTTTTACCCGGTGATTCGCCGGCTCAATCCGAATGAACCGGTGATCCAGAAAAGCGAGCCTGAACATGACGAAATGCGCCGCATGATCGCGGAACTGCGCGAGACCAAGTCTACCGATGAGCGTCATGATGTTCTGCTGCATGAGCTGATGCGCGACGTGATGCACCACGTGGCCGATGAGGAAACCGTACTGCTGCCGGAAGCGGAGCGCCTGCTCGACAAGGATCGCCTCAACGAACTGGGCGCGGCCATGACGCGCCGCCGGCTCGACCTTCTCAAGCCGAAAGCGGGCAGGCTGGCCAAGAATACGGCAGTGGGCTTTTCAGGCAGCACGACGGCCATTGTGGTCGGGCTGGCAGGCGCGCTGATGGCGGCGCGGCTGGTGACGAAAAAAACGCTGGAACTTAGCAACCAGCACCACTGACACTGGGCTATTCGCTGGAGGAATGCGCGTTCCGCTTTTCCGCCCTACGTTTATCGCGTCGTCAGACGTTCAGGCGTTGATCGGCGCGGCGAAGGTCAGGATGTTGTTGTCGATGTCGAGGATCGAGAATTCGCGCAGGCCCCAAGGCTTGTCGCCCAGCGGATCGTTCGGATGGACGATGTTGAGCGGCAGGTATTCCTGGTACAGCGCGTCGATCCCCTCCACATTGACCCGGCAGCCGGTCGCGTTAGGAATGTCGGGATTGTCGGTCAGCCAGAAATGGATGTCGACATTGTCGCGCGTGACGATCGCCACGGCTGGATAAACGGCGATCCGCGTGAAGCCCAGCGCTTCAAAAAACTTAACGCTGCGCTCGATGTCCATCGACGCGAGTTTGGGAATGGCAGTCTTTAACCAGGCGTGCATGGCGGCTCCCTTAGGTGGTCTATTGGCGTCTTGCCCAATAATCAACTAAGTATATGCCTATTTTCTTATGCTTGCTGGGTAGGCTTCAGGCCGGCTCTTCAGGGGCCTGGGTGGCCTTGACGAACATCGGCGCCACGATCAGGCCGAATTCGTACAGAAGGCACATCGGGATCGCCAGCGACAGCATGCTCACCGCATCGGGCGGGGTAATGACGGCTGAAATGGCGAAGGCGCCCACGATTGCATAAGGCCGGATTTCCTTGAGCTTTGCCACACTGACGATGCCCATGCGTACCAGGATCACGACCACCACCGGCACCTCGAACGCGGCCCCGAAGGCCAGGCACATCGACATGACGAAGTCGAGATAGTTTTCTATGTCCGGCGTGACCGATATCGATTTCGGTGCGAAGTCCCCGATGAACTTGAATACCCGCCCGAACACCAGGAAGTAGCAGAATGCCACCCCCGCCATGAACAGCACCGAGGACGACACCACGAGCGGCAGCACCAGGCGCTTTTCGTGCGTGTACAGGCCGGGCGCGATGAAGGCCCACAGCTGGTAGAACACCCAGGGCAAGGCAATGATGATTGCCAGTACCAGGGTGACCTTCATTGGCACCAGGAAGGGCGAAATGACGCCCGTGGCGATCATCTTCGAGCCTGCCGGCAGCGCGGCGATCATCGGGCGCGCAATGAAGTCGTAAATCTGGGAGGGGCCGGGCCAGGCGAACAAGGTGCCGCACACGATGGCAATGCCGATGCAGGCCTTGACCAGGCGGTCGCGCAGTTCGACCAGATGCGAGATGAAGGTTTCTTCGACGGGCGCTTTATCGGTCATTTAGAAGAACGACGAGGTGGAGGATGCACGCGGGCGGAACTTCTTGACGCGCGCGGCGCCCGACATGATGTGCGACTTTCCACCGTGACGTTGCTTGTACCAGCCGGGAATGGCCGAATTGCGCACCAGCTTCTTGCGCCGGAAATCGCGCGCCTTGCGCTCGAGGTCGGTCATGGTGGCGCTTGGCGCGGTCGACGAGGGCAGGTCGCGCCACGCCGATTCGACGTCGTCGATGCTTTCCTTGACCGCGTTTTCAACGCCGGAGCGGATGGTCTGCGCGGTCTCTTCGACTTCCTTTTTCAGGTTGCGCAGTTCGTCGAGCTCGATTTCGCGGCTGACCTCGGACTTGACCTCATGCAAATAGCGCTGGGCGCGGCCATACAAGGTGCCGGCCATGCGGGCTACTTTCGGCAACTTTTCAGGGCCGATGACGATGAGGGCGACAACGCCGATGATGGCGATTTTGGTGAGTCCAAGGTCGATCATGAATTGTTCAAGTGTGGATTTCCGCGCGGGCTACAACCCGCGCGGACATTACAGCTTGGTCTTTTCTTTCGATTCGACGTCGATGATGGTCTTGTCGGCTACCTGCGATGGCGGAACCGAAGTTGGCTTGTCTTCGTCGCTGCCCTTGACGCCGTCCTTGAAGCCCTTGACGGCCTTGCCGATGTCGCCACCCATGTTACCGAGCTTTTTGGTGCCGAAAATGAGGATCACCACAACCAGCAAAATGACCCAGTGAACCCAGCTTGTTCCACCCATGCTAATTCTCCTTGCAGGGCGCGTACGCCCTATATTCGTAAGTTGACTATTCGCACAGTATACGCGATGCGGGGAGTATATGCCTTATTCGGGGCTCTACCGCTGTCCCCGCCATGGGCGCGGGCCGCCGTACATGTGCATGTGCAGATGGTATACCTCCTGCCCGCCGTCCGGTCCACTGTTGATCAGGGTCTTGTAGCCGCCGCCAGGCGTGCCGTCCGCATCGTATGAGACCGCGCAACCGTGCTCCGCCGCAAGTTTTGGGGCGAGGGAAAGCATCTTGCCAAGCAGCAGGGTGTGGCCGTCGTTGCACTCCGACAGTGTCGCTACATGCTGCTTTGGAATGACCAGCAGGTGCACCGGCGCGGCCGGGTTGATATCCTTGAACGCGAGCAGCTCGTCGTCTTCATAGACGATGCTCGAAGGGATTTGTTTGGCGGCGATCTTGCAGAAGAGGCAGTTGTCCACGGGGGCTCCGGGTTCAGTGTTTGTTCGATTCGTCGGCGTCGCGCAGTTCGTCCTTGCGGGCAGCTTTTTCTTCGATGCCCGACACGCCTTCGCGGCGCGCCAGTTCGTCGAGCACTTGCTGCGGGGTCAGGTCAAACTTGGCCAGCAGCACCATCGAGTGGAACCACAGGTCGGCGCATTCGTACAGCACCTTGCTCGCGTCGCCGTCATGGCGCGCATCCTTGGCCGCCATCACCAGCTCGGTCGCCTCTTCGCCGATTTTTTTCAGGATGGCGTCGTCGCCCTTGGCGAACAGGCGCGCGATGTACGACGTCGCGGGGTCGCCGCCATTGGCGATCTTGCGCGACTCGATGATGGCTGCAAGGCGGCCCATGGTTTCACTCATGTTTTTTTCTTCGGTTTGGCGTACATGGTTTCGGGATCCTTCAGCACCGGCTCGGTCACTTGCCAGTCGCCGGTCTTGGCGTCGCCGTCGAATTTTTGGAAGAAGCAGGAATGGCGCCCCGTATGGCAGGCAATACCGCCGGCCTGCTCGATCTTGAGCAGGATGACGTCTTCATCGCAGTCGAGTCGGATTTCCAGCACCTTCTGGACGTTGCCCGATTCCTCGCCCTTGTGCCACAGCTTCTTGCGCGAACGGCTCCAGTACACTGCCTCGCCCATTTCGACCGTCTTGGCGAGCGCGTCGCGGTTCATCCACGCGAACATCAGCACGTCGTTCGAGCCAGCTTCCTGGGCGATCACCGGCACCAGGCCGTTTTCGTCCCATTTCACTTTCTTCAGCCATTTCACATTGCTCGGCATGGTAGCCCCCGCGTTGTCAAAACTCGTCCAAACGCATCGGTATGCCCTGGGCCGCCATGAAGCGCTTCGCTTCCTGCACCGTATGCTGTCCGTAATGGAAGATGCTGGCGGCCAGCACCGCGTCCGCACGCCCGATCTTGATGCCGTCGGCCAGGTCTTGCAGGCCGCCCACGCCGCCCGAAGCGATCACGGGAATGCCGACCGCGTTCGACACGCTGCTCGTCAGGCCCAGGTCGAAGCCGACCTTGGTGCCGTCGCGGTCCATGCTGGTGAGCAGGATCTCGCCAGCGCCCAGTCGTTCCATTTCCATTGCCCACGCAACCGCGTCCAGGCCGGTGGCCTTGCGCCCGCCATGGGTGAACACTTCCCATTTTCCTGGCGCAACCTGCTTGGCGTCGATCGCCACCACGATGCATTGCGAGCCGTGCTTTTGAGAAGCCTCGAACACCAGCTGCGGATTGGTCACCGCCGAGGTGTTCATGCTGACCTTGTCGGCGCCGGCGTTGAGCAGGCGCCGCACGTCCTCGACCTTGCGCACGCCGCCGCCCACCGTCAGCGGAATGAAGACGGTGTTGGCCACCGCCTCGATGATGTGCAGGATCAGGTCGCGGTCGTCGGACGAGGCGGTGATGTCGAGGAAGGTGATTTCGTCGGCGCCCTGCTCATCGTAGCGGCGCGCGATTTCGACCGGGTCGCCGGCGTCGCGCAGCTCGGTGAAGTTGACGCCCTTGACGACGCGGCCGTCGGTCACGTCAAGGCAGGGAATGATGCGTTTTGCGAGCATGGTATGAGTTCAGGCCGGACTTGGCCTAGACGGCCAAGTCCCCCTCCGTGAGTTCGTCGGCGCGCAGTTGCGCTTCGGCCAGATTGATCGTGCCTTCGTAGATCGAGCGCCCGCAAATGACGCCCTCGATGCCTTCTTCCTGCACCGCACACAGCGCTTCGACGTCGCCGATATTGTGCAGCCCGCCCGAGGCGATGATGGGAATGCGCACCGCTTGCGCCAGCTTGACCGTCGCTTCGATATTGATGCCGCCCATCATGCCGTCGCGGCCGATGTCGGTGTAGATGATCGATTCGACGCCATAGGCTTCGAACTTCTTGGCCAGGTCGATCACTTCGTGGCCGGACATCTTGCTCCAGCCGTCGGTGGCGACCCTGCCGTCCTTGGCGTCCAGGCCGACGATGATGCTGCCGGGGAAGGCGCCGCAGGCGTCGTGCAGGAAGCCGGGATTCTTCACCGCCGCCGTGCCCACGATGATGTAGGTGATGCCGTCGTCGAGGTAGCGCTCGATCGTGTCGAGGTCGCGGATGCCGCCGCCCAGCTGGACGGGGATCTCGTCGATCTCGTTTTCGATGGCGAACGCCTGCACCACCTTGAGGATGGCCTTGACGGCGTTTTCGTTCTTCGGCTTGCCGGCAAAGGCGCCGTTCAGGTCGACCAGGTGCAGGCGGCGCGCGCCCTGCTTGAGCCAGTGCAGCGCCATCTCGGCGGGTTCTTCGGAGAAGACGGTGGCAAGTTCCATATCGCCCTGTTTGAGGCGCACGCAGTGACCGTCTTTGAGGTCGATGGCAGGAATAAGCAGCATGATCGTTTGTCAGTTAGAAGTTAAGTTGGAAATCAGGGATTCCAGTGAACAAAATTCTTGTACAACCTTAAGCCAGCAGCAGCGCTTTTCTCGGGGTGGAACTGGGTAGCGAAAATATTATCGCGTTCTACCGCGCAGCAAAAGGGCGCACCGTAGTCAGTTTCGGCGGCGACCAGCGCAACATCGTCCGGCTGCACGTAATAGCTGTGCACGAAGTAGAAATAGGCGTCGTCGGGAATGCCTTTCCATAGCGCATGCGGGCGCATCTGTTTGACGCGGTTCCAGCCCATCTGCGGCACCTTGAAGCGCGAACCGTCGGCCTGCAGGCGGCCTTCCAGCTGAAAGCGCACCACCTTGCCGGGCAGCAGACCCAGGCCGGGCGTATCGCCTTCCTCCGAGACGTCGAACAGCATCTGCTCGCCCACGCACACGCCCATCATCGGACGCGTTTTGGAGGCGCGCAGCAGCGCTTCCTCGACGCCGGACGCGCGCAGGCTGGCCATGCAGTCGCGCATGGCGCCCTGGCCCGGCAGCACGATGCGGTCGGCGCTGTCGATGTCGGCCACTTCGCCGGAAATGAGCACGTCGGCTTCCGGCGCGACCGCGCGCAAGGCTTGCGCCACGGAGCGCAGATTACCCATGCCGTAATCGACCACAACAATTTTATTCATGGCGTTACAGGCTGCCCTTGGTGGAAGGGATGGTGCCGGCCGAGCGGGCGTCGAGTTCGGCGGCCATGCGCAGCGCGCGGCCGAATGCCTTGAACACGGTTTCGCACTGGTGGTGGGCGTTCTCGCCGCGCAGGTTGTCGATATGCAGCGACACCAGCGCGTGATTGACGAAGCCCTGGAAAAATTCATGCGCCAGGTCGACGTCGAAGGCGCCGATCATCGAACGCTTCCATGGCACGTGCATTTCCAGGCCCGGACGGCCGGAGAAATCGATCACCACGCGCGAGAGCGCTTCGTCGAGCGGCACGTAGGCGTGGCCGTAGCGGCGGATGCCCTTCTTGTCGCCGATGGCCTTGGCCACCGCCATGCCGAGCGTGATGCCGGTGTCTTCGACCGTGTGGTGGGCGTCGATGTGCAGATCGCCCACGCATTCGATGTCGAGGTCGATCAGGCCGTGGCGGGCGATCTGGTCGAGCATGTGGTCGAGGAAGGGCACGCCGGTGTTCAGCTTCTGCTTGCCAGTGCCGTCGAGGTTGATCGACACCTTGATCTGGGTTTCGTTGGTGTTGCGCGTAATTTCTGCGGTGCGGGTCATGGACATTGCTCGGTTAGTGCGAAATCAGCGATGCCTTGAAGGCATCCAGGAAGGCGGAATTTTCTTCGGGCGTACTCACGGTCACACGGATGCAATTAGACAGCATCTCGTGCATTCTACTCACATTCTTGACCATGATCTTTTCAGCCTCTAGTTTCGCGCAGGCATGTACTGCATCCGGCACGCGGACCAGCAAGAAGTTGGCCGCCGACGGGTACACCGTCACGCCCGGCAGCGCGGCCAGGGCGGCGGCCAGGCGGGCGCGCTCGGCGATGATCAGGCTGGCCTGGTCGTTGAGGATGTCGATGTGGTCGAGCGCGAATTCGGCGGCCAGCTGGGTCAGCACGTTGACGTTGTATGGCGGGCGCACCTTTTCGAACTGTTCCAGCAGGGCCGGTGCGGCCGACATATAGCCGAGCCGGATCCCGGCCAGGCCCAGTTTGGACACGGTGCGCATGACAACCAGGTTCTCGAACTCGGGCAGGCGCGGCATGAAGCTGGTGCGCGCGAACGGGCCGTAGGCTTCGTCGACCACGGCAATCCCGGTCTCGCCCAGCGCTTCGATAATCTCGACGATGTCGGCTTCGTCGAACAGGTTGCCGGTGGGGTTGTTGGGGTAGGCCAGGAACACGACGGCCGGCTTGTGCTTCGCAATGGCGGCCAGCATGGCGGCTTTGTCGAGCGTCAGGTCGACCTTGAGCGGCACGCCCACGAAGTCGGCGCCGGCCAGCATGGCCGAGCGCGCGAACATCACGAAGGCGGGCACCGGCGCCATGACGACGGCGCGCTGCTCGCGCCCCGCCACGGCCGCGACGATCATCGAGATGCATTCGTCCGAGCCATTGCCCAGGATGACGTCGTAACCCTTGGGCACGCCCATGCGGGCGCGGATCTTGTGTTTGAGGCTGGCGTAGCTGGGCACCGGGTAGCGGTTGAGCACCGCGTCGGCCAGTCGGCGGCCAAGTTCCGCGCGCATGTGCAGCGGCAGCGGGTACGGGTTTTCCATTGCGTCGAGCTTGATGAAGCCGCCCGATTCCGGCACGTGGTAAGGCGCATCGGCGCGTATCTCCGGCCGGATGGTATTGGCGATCAGCTTGTCGAGAAATGACATGTCAGTTGGGTTCCTCAAGGGACAGGTCGAGTGTCAGGTTCTCCTGCGCCGGTTTCTTTGCGGGTTTGCGTTTCACGGTCTTTTTGGCCACTTGCTCGTCGGGGGCTGCGAGACGGTTTTGAATGGTTTGCCAATACTCCGGATTCAGTTCGAAACCGACAAAATTGCGGCCGCAGCGTTTGGCTGCCTGCGCGGTCGTGCCGCTGCCCATGAACAGGTCGAGTACCACGCCGTCGGGCGGGCACGAAGCCTTGACCATACGCTCGATAATTTCCAGCGGCTTCTGGGTAGGGTGATTTTCCCGCTCCGGATGCTCGCGATGCAGGCGCGATACGCTCCACAAATCTTTTGGGTTATAGCCCACTTCCAGCCATTTGGCGCCCACGAAGATGGAGCGCGAACGGGCTTTCTTGGTTTCGGCGTCGTACGCGATGCGCACGGCGTCGAGGTCGAAATAGTAATCCTTGCGGTTCACGAAAAAACCGATGGTGTCGTGCACCGAGGTGAAGCTGCGCACGCTGCCGCCCATGGACGGCACGCGGCGGTCCCAGATGATCTCGTTCATCATCGTCATGCGCTGCTTGAGCATGACGAAGATCTCCGGCGAAAAGCGCCAGGTCAGAAAAATATACAGGCTGCCGTTTGGTTTCAGCTTGGGCAGTGCGGCAGTGATCCATGCTTCGGTCCAGGCCAGGTAGGCGGCCACGCTCTGCTGGTCCGAGTCGTTGCCGTAGTCCTTGCCCAGGTTGTAGGGCGGATCGGTCAGGATCAGGTCGATGGAACCATCGGGGATGCGCGCCAGTCCCGTCAGCGCATCCTCGCAAAATACCTGGTTGATCCAGGCGGCCGTCATGGTACGGCCTTCAGGCGCAACTCGGCGCTGCGGGCGTGGGCCTGCAAGCCTTCACCGTAGGCCAGTTCGGCCGCGACCTTGCCCAGCGTTTGGGCGCCGGCTTCGCTGACGAAAATGATCGAGGAGCGCTTCTGGAAATCGTACACGCCCAGCGGCGACGAAAAGCGCGCCGTGCGCGAAGTCGGCAGCACGTGGTTCGGGCCGCAGCAGTAGTCGCCCAGCGACTCCGACGAAAAGCGGCCCAGAAACATGGCGCCGGCGTGGCGGATCCGGTCGGCCCACTGCTGCGGGTTTTCGGCCGAGATTTCCAGGTGCTCGGCGGCGATCGCGTTGGCGATGTCGCACGCTTCCTGCATGTCGCGCACCTTGATCAGCGCGCCGCGGTCGGTCATGGACGTGCGGATCGTCTCCTGGCGCGGCATCGTCGGCAGCAGCTTGCGGATGCTCGCTTCCACCGCGGCGATGTAGTTGGCGTCGGGGCACAGCATGATGGCTTGCGCCAGCTCGTCGTGCTCGGCCTGCGAAAACAGGTCCATCGCCACCCAGTCGGGGTCGGTGGTGCCGTCGCACAGCACCAGGATCTCGGACGGGCCGGCGATCATGTCGATGCCGACGGCGCCGAATACGCGGCGCTTGGCGGCGGCCACGTAGGCGTTGCCGGGCCCGACGATCTTGTCGACGGGTGCGATGGTTTCGGTGCCGTAGGCCAGCGCCGCGACGGCCTGCGCACCACCAATGGTGATCACGCGGGTCACGCCGGCAATCGCGGCGGCGGCCAGCACCATCTGGTTCTTCACGCCGTCGGGCGTGGGCACGACCATGATGATTTCCTGCACGCCCGCCACCTTGGCCGGGATCGCGTTCATCAGCACTGAGGATGGATAGGCGGCCTTGCCACCCGGGACGTAGATGCCTACCCGGTCCAGCGGCGTGATTTTTTGGCCCAGCACGGTGCCATCAGGCTCGGTGTAGCTAAAGCCCTGCAGCTCCTGCTTCTGGCGCTCGTGGAACACGCGGATGCGGTCGGCCGCCGTTTGCAGCGCCGCACGCTGGGCTGGTGGCAGGCCGGCCAGCGCATCCTCGAGTTCGGACTGGGGAATCTCGAAGTGCTCCATGCTCGCGAAGTCGCCGGGGATGCGGTCAAAGCGGATGGTGTAAGCCAGCACGGCGGCGTCGCCGCGCTCCTTCACGTCTTGCAGGATGGCTGCTACAGCATGCTCGATCGCTTCATCGGTGGACGCTTCGAAGGCCAGCAGCGTATCGAGGCGTTGTGTGAAGTCCGGCTGAGCCGAATCGAGTTTGCGAATCTGTAGCGGCATGATATTCAGTTCTTCAGTTTCGACGCTCGTTCGAACGCCTCGAGGATGGGTTGCAAGCGCTCGCGTTTGAGCTTGAGTGCGGCCTGGTTCACCACCAGGCGCGAGGAGATCTCCATGATCTCTTCCACTTCCACCAGGTTGTTGGCGCGCAGCGTGCTGCCGGTGGAGACCACGTCGACGATGGCGTCGGACAGGCCCACCAGCGGCGCCAGCTCCATCGAGCCGTACAGCTTGATCAAGTCCACGTGCACGCCCTTGGCTGCAAAGTGCTCGCGCGCGGTCTGGACGAACTTGGTGGCCACGCGCAGCCGCGCGCCGGTGCGTACCGCCTTGTCGTAGTCGAAGCCGGCATGCACCGCGACCGACATGCGGCACTTGGCGATGTTCAGGTCAATCGGCTGATACAAGCCTTCGCCGCCGTGTTCGAGCAGCACGTCCTTGCCGGCCACGCCGAAGTCGGCCGCGCCGTACTGCACGTAGGTGGGCACGTCGGAGGCGCGCACGATGATCACGCGCACGCCCGGGTCGTTGGTGGCCAGGATCAGCTTGCGCGAGGTCTCGGGATTTTCGAGCACGGTGATGCCGGCCGCCTCCAGCAGCGGCAAGGTGTCCTCGAAAATGCGGCCCTTCGACAGCGCCAGGATGAGCTGCGAATTGGCCGGATCGCTAAATTGACTCATTCGCCTATGCCTTGATGCGCACGATGTCGGCGCCCACGGCCGACAGCTTCACTTCCATGCGGTCGTAGCCGCGGTCGAGGTGATAGATGCGGTCGATGATGGTTTCACCGCGCGCGGCCATGGCGGCAATCACCAGCGAGGCCGAAGCGCGCAGGTCGGTCGCCATGACGGGCGCGCCCACCAGGTGGTCGACGCCCTTGATGAAGGCGGTGTTGCCTTCGGTCTGGATCGACGCGCCAAGGCGGTTCATTTCCTGCACGTGCATGAAGCGATTTTCAAAGATCGTCTCGGTCACCCGGCTGGTGCCGCCGGCGATGGTGTTGACCGCCATAAACTGCGCCTGCATATCGGTCGGAAAACCGGGGTATTCGGTGGTGCGGAACGAAACCGGCTTCGGACGGCCGCCCATCTGCGCGCGGATCCAGTCGGGGCCGGACGTCATGACCAGGCCGATGTCGCGCAGCTTGTCGAGCGCGACGTCGAAGATGTCGGTGCGGGTGTTCTTGAGCAGCAGGTCGCCGCCGGTGGCCGCCACGGCGCACAGGAAGGTGGCCGCTTCGATGCGGTCGGAGATGACCGCGTGGCTGGCGCCGTGCAGCTCGGGCACGCCCTGGATCACGAGGCGGTCGGTGCCGATGCCTTCGATCTTGGCGCCCATTTTCACCAGCAGATTGGCCAGGTCGGTCACTTCAGGCTCGCGCGCGGCGTTTTCGAGCACGGTTTCGCCTTCGGCCAGGGTGGCGGCCATCAGCAGGTTCTCGGTGCCGGTGACGGTGATCATGTCGGTGTGGATGCGCGCGCCCTTGAGCTTTTTGCACCTGGCGTAGATGTAGCCGCCCTCGATGGTGATCTCGGCGCCCAGCGCCTGCAAGCCCTTGATGTGCTGGTCGACCGGACGCGAGCCGATCGCGCAGCCGCCCGGCAGCGACACCTTGGCTTCGCCGAAGCGCGCCAGCAGGGGGCCGAGCACCAGGATCGAGGCGCGCATGGTCTTTACCAGTTCGTAGGGCGCTTCGAGGGTGTCGATGGCGCTGCCGTTGAGGGTGACGCGCTCGTCGTCGACCTGGGTCACTTTGAGGCCGGTCTTGGCCAGCAGCTTGAGCATGGTCTTGACGTCGTGCAGGCGCGGCACGTTCGACAGTTCGAGGTCGCCGGCCGTAAGCAGGCCCGCGCACAGGATAGGGAGGGCTGCATTCTTGGCGCCCGAGATGAAAATTTCGCCTTCCAGGCGCTTGCCGCCGACGATCTTAAGCTGGTCCATGTCTTATCCTTGATATTCTTCAGGTGTGAGGGTCTTCATCGACAGTGCGTGGATTTCTTCGCGCATGCGGTCGCCCAGCACAGCGTACACCAGTTGGTGGCGCTGGATCGGACGTTTGCCGGCAAACGCCGGCGAAACGATCAATGCGTTGAAGTGCTGGCCGTCGCCATCGACTTCAAGGTGGGTGCATTCGAGTCCGGCCTGGATATAGCCGTGAATGAGTTCGGGAGTGGTAGCCACGATGAATCCTTTGTTAATGGCGCAGCTTGTAACCGCGCTTGAGCAGGTTGATGGCGATCGTCGCGAGTACCGCGAAAAACACCGAGACGATGGCAAGGCTGGTCCATGGCGAGATGTCGGACTGGCCGAAAAAGCCGTGGCGGAAGCCGTCGATCATGTAGAAGAACGGATTGAAATGCGAAACCGCCTGCCAGAACGGCGGCAGCGATTTGATCGAGTAGAACACGCCGGACAAGAAGGTGGCCGGCATGATCAGGAAGTTCTGGAAGGCGGCCAGCTGATCGAATTTTTCGGCCCAGATGCCGGCGATGACGCCCATGGTACCGAGGATGGCCGCGCCCAGCAGTGCGAACACGACAATCCACAACGGAGCGGCAAAACTGAGGTGGGTGAACCACACCGTGACGACGAACACGCCGGCGCCGACCACCAGGCCGCGCACCACCGAGGCGAGCACATAGGCCGAGATGATCTCCCAATGCGACAGCGGCGGCAGCAGGATGAACACCAGGTTGCCGGTGATCTTGGACTGGATCAGCGAGGACGAGGAATTGGCGAAGGCATTTTGCAGCACGCTCATCATCACCAGGCCGGGGATCAGGAAGGCGGTGTAGCTGACGCCGCCCGGCATGTCGACCCGCCCTTCGAGCACGTGGCCGAAGATCAGCAGGTAGAGCATGGCGGTGAGCACGGGCGCGGCCACCGTTTGCGTGGCGACCTTCCAGAAGCGCAGCGTCTCCTTGTACAGCAGGGTCTGGAATCCGATGGAAAAAACGCTCATACGGAACCCTTGTCCATGATCTGCAAGAAGATATCTTCGAGATCGGCTTGCTGCAATTGCATTTCATCGATGACGGCGCCCGACTCGCGCAGGCGCGCCAGGATCGGTTCGACTTCCGCGTACTCGTTCACGCGCAGGCTGTAGGTGTTGCCGTTACTGTGTTCGTCATGCGAGACCAGGTGGCGCAGGTCTTCGGGCAAGTCGCCGGCGGACAGGTGCACGATCAGCTGCGAGCCCGAGATGCGGCGGATCAGCGCCGACATGGTGTCGAGCGCGACCACCTTGCCGCCCTTGAGCATGGCCACGCGCTGGCACATGGCTTGCGCTTCCTCGAGATAGTGGGTGGTCAGCACCACGGTATGGCCTTCGCGGTTCAGGCGCGCGATGAACTTCCACAGGGTCTGGCGCAGTTCGACGTCGACCCCGGCGGTGGGCTCGTCGAGCACGATCACAGGCGGCTTGTGGACCAGCGCCTGGGCTACCAGCACGCGCCGCTTCATGCCGCCGGACAGGGCGCGCATGTTGACGTCGGCCTTGCTCGTCAAATCGAGCTCGCCCATGACTTCGTCGATCCACTTGTCGTTGTTCTTCAGGCCGAAATAGCCGGACTGCAGGCGCAAGGTTTCGCGCACCGTGAAGAAGGGATCGAACACCAGTTCCTGCGGCACCACGCCGAGCTTGCCGCGCGCGGCGCGAAAGTCGGTGAGGACATCGTGGCCGTGGATGGACACGCTGCCGGCATCGGGACGGATCAGGCCGGCGATGGTCGAGATGAGGGTGGTCTTGCCGGCGCCGTTGGGGCCGAGCAGTCCGAAGAATTCGCCTTCTTCAATCGATAAGGAAACGCCGCCCAGGGCTTTCAGGCTCTTGTAGCTTTTCTCGACACTGTTAATCTGGATTGCAGTCATGCTTTTTATAGGTGGGCGTTGTATATACAGCATGCATATACAGCGCGGGGTAAGCCGTCAATTATAGGTGAAATCGGGTGGTGTTGAGTCGAGCCAGCAATAACAGCTCGTATAGACAAGAAGGGAACCGGAGCCCGGTTCGCTTCTAGAAAGACAGGATCAATGGTGCTGCAGATTGGCGGGCGATTCCACCAGGAAGGCGTCAACGCCGTACAGCGCGGCCAGGCTTTGCAGTCCGGCCGGGAGATTAATGTAGGACAGCGCGGCGCCGGCCCTGCGCGCGGCGCGCTTCCACTCCAGCAATACCGCCACGGCCGACGAATCGGCCGTTTGCACGGTGCCGAGGTCGAACACGGTCTGGCCGGCCTTGATGGCCGCAATGCCCTGATCCAGCGCCGCTTTCGCGTTCTGGACGGTCAGGACAGTGATGCTTTCCAGCTTGTTGGTCTGAGACATGGTTGAACGCGACTTATTTTGCTGGCTTGATCGGATTGCTGGCCAGTTTCTTGTTGCGCTCGGCCAATGCCTTGATCAGGCCGTCGATACCCGACTTGCTGATTTCGGTGGCGAAAGTGCCCTTGTAGGTTTCGACCAGCCACGCGCCCAGCACGTTGATGTCGAAAATCTTCCAGCCGCTGGCGGACTTGGCCAGGCGATAGTTCAGGGTGATCGGCTCGCCGCGGGCGACGTTGACCGACGAACGCACTTCGACTTCCTGGTCGGCCGGATCGGCGCGCAGGGGCTTGAATTCCACGGTTTCGCTCTTGATCTGCGACAGCGCGCCCGAGTAGGTGAAGATCAGCAGGGTGCGGAACTCGTTGGACAGCTGTTTTTGCTGTTCAGGCGTGGCGTCGCGCCAGTGGCGGCCGGCGGCCAGCGCGGTCATGCGCTGGAAGTCGACGTAAGGCAAAATCTTGCTCTCGACCAGGTCCATGACCTTCTTGCGATTGCCGGACTGGATGTCCTTGTCGCTCTTGGCGGTGTCGATGACGTCGTTGCTGATGCGCTTGACGAGCGCGTCAGGCGCTTCGCCGGCAGGGGCTGCAAAGGCGCTGGTGGCCATGGCCACGGTAGCGGCTGCGATAAGTTGTTTGATCAGTTTCATAAGCTCTTTTCTTGAATAGTTGCAATTTAGGAAGGCCGCAACCCGTTCACTGACGGGTTCAGTTCCTCCGTTAACTACTTCGCGGGTGTTTCGGATGACACGGGTTTGACCGGCGCGGCCGCTGGTGTGGCTGGCGCGTCGTCTTCAGCATAGGCCGCCCTGATGGCTTTTGCATCCGGAACCGCCTCTTCGGCACGGGCTTCCTTGGCTTCCTTGCGGGAACCTTCGCCGTCGAAGACGCGGCTCTTGCGTTGTTGTAAATAACCGTCACGAATGAACTCGTAGCGGTCCAGCGCGGCTTCTTCCATCAGATTGGTGGCGTCGAGCAGGACCGCGCGCTGATCGACCACGCGCAGGACCAGGCCGATATTCCTGACGCGCGAAGAAATGCCATAGCCCCATGGGTCGTGAGCAATATCCATCGGCAAAGCGGCGGTGTCGCGCAGGGTCGACGGACCGAGCAGCGGCAACATCACGTAGGGACCGGACGGCACGCCCCAGTAGCCCAGGGTCTGGCCGAAGTCTTCGTTGTGCTTGTCAAGACCTGCGTCGGACGCGATATCGATCAAGCCGCCCAGGCCGAAGGTGGAATTGATCACCACGCGGGTGATATCGGACAGGCCGCGGTGCGGCTTACCCTGCATCACGTTGTTGGCGCTGCTCCACACGTCGGACAGGTTGGCGAAGAAGTTGTTGACGCCGGTTTGTACGAACGATGGCAATACCGCCTTGTAGGCAGTGGCCGCCGGCTTGAGCGCGTTGCGGTCGACGGCGTCGTTAAACTGGAACATCGAGCGGTTGAATTTTTCGTACGGGTCTTTTTCGCCCATGGACGCGCAGCCTGTCAGCGACAGGGCGGCCAGCAGCAGTGCGCCGTACCTTATTGTTATTAATTTCATTTGCTCTCTTCTTCCTTTTTGCCTTCCGCGGCCTTGCTGTAGATGAACTGATTGATCAGGTCTTCCAGCACCGTGGCAGAGGAGGTATGCGAAATCCGGTCGCCATTGACCAGATTGTTTGTATCGCTACCTGTTTCGATACCGATGTACTGCTCGCCCAACAGGCCAGCAGTGAGAATTTTCAAGGAGCTATCTTTCGAGAATTTATAGCCCGCTTCGAGTTCCAAGGTTACCAGCGCCTTGTAGCTCTTGTCATCAAACTTGATATCACCGACGCGTCCAACAACAACACCGGCGCTCTTGACCGGTGCCTGCGGCTTGAGGCCGCCAATATTGTCGAACTTGGCAGTAATATTGTAGGACTTGCCGAACGACAGAGTGCTCATATTGCCGGCCTTGAGGGCCAGGAACAGCAAGGCGGCCAGGCCCAGCAAAACAAACAGGCCAACCCAGACGTCCACGGATTTACGATGCATTTTAATTTCCTAACTCGTTTAGTTCGGTGCGCTTGCGCACCTGATTCACAATTTTGCTTATTTATTAAACATGATGGCGGTCATCACGAAGTCGAGGCCCCAGATCATCAGCGAGGCGATCACCACGGTACGGGTGGTCGCGCGCGACACGTCTTCCGGGGTCGGCTGCGCGTGGTAGCCCTGGAACAGCGCGGTGAAGGTGACGGCAATGCCAAACACAAAACTCTTGACCACGCCATTCATCACGTCGGCCTGGACATCGACGTTGGCCTGCATCTGCGACCAGAACGCGCCCTCGTCGACGCCGATCAGCTTGACGCCGACCAGGTAGCCGCCCAGCACGCCGACGGCGCTGAAGATAGTGGCCAGCACCGGCATGGCAATCACGCCGGCCCAGAAACGCGGCGCCAGCACGCGCTGCACCGGGTTAATTGCCATCATTTCCATTGCCGACAACTGTTCGCCGGCTTTCATCAGACCGATTTGCGCGGTCAGCGAGGTGCCGGCGCGGCCGGCGAACAGCAGCGCCGTGACGACCGGTCCCAGTTCGCGAACCAGGGCCAGGGCGACCACCTGGCCGAGCTTTTGTTCCGCGCCGTAAGGGGTGAGCGTGATATAACCCTGCAAGCCCAGCACCATGCCGACGAACAAGCCCGACACGACGATGATGACGAGCGAGTAATTGCCGATGAAATGGGTCTGTTCGGAAATCAGGCCCGGCCGGCGCAGCGCGCCCGGCGACACCCGCAGCAGGTTGAAGAAGAAGCGCGTGGCGAAACCGATGCTGGCGATGTTTTCGCGCACCGAACGGCCGATGGCTTCGAGCCAGTTCAAGACCATGGTCATGCCGGACCTCCCAGGCCCAGGTCGTCGGCCAGCGAGGCGCCCGGATAATGGAAGGGCACCGGCCCGTCGGGCTCGGCGTTGACGAACTGCTTGACGTAAGGATCGTCGGACACGCGCAAGTCGGCCGGGGTTCCCTGGGCGACGATTTTTCCAGCGGACATAAAGTAAACGTAATCGGCGATCGCGAAGCACTCGTGCACATCGTGCGAGACCAGGATCGAGGTCGAGCCCAGTGCATCGTTGAGTTTGCGGATCAGGTTGGCGGTGACGCCCATCGAAATCGGATCGAGGCCGGCGAAGGGTTCGTCGTACATGACCAGTTCCGGGTCGAGCGCGACGGCGCGGGCGACCGCCACGCGGCGCGCCATGCCGCCGGAAATTTCGGCTGGCTTGAGCTGGGCCGCGTTGCGCAGGCCGACCGCGTTCAGCTTCATCAGCACCAGGTCGCGGATCAGCGCTTCGGGCAGATTGGTGTGCTCGCGCAGCGGGAAGGCCACGTTCTCGAACACCGACAGATCGGTGAACAAGGCGCCGAACTGGAACAGCATGCCCATCTTGCGGCGCAGGCGGTACAGGCCGTCGGTATCGAGCTGATGCACCACTTCGCCGGCGACGCTCACGGCGCCCTTGTCGGGACGGATCTGGCCGCCGATCAGGCGCAGCACGGTGGTCTTGCCGCAGCCGGAGCCGCCCATGACGGCAACGACTTTGCCGCGTGGGAAGTCCATGTTCAGGTTCGACAGAATCGAACGGTCACCATAGGCAAAGTGTAGATCGCGGATTTCGACAAGATTAGGCACGGCGCTGTTCATTTTTGGGAATGCCGTATTGTAGTGCAGAAAGGTCAATCCCTGCTCGCGGCGGGCCACGGCGCCAGCGGCCAAAGGGGACAGAATACAACACTACTGAACGGCGGGTCAGATATTTCCATGCGTAAGTGCTTGATTTTACAGCCAGCGACGACGTCAGTCCGGAGATGATGTTTCCCCATGTAAATTTCGTGCATACGGGCAATTACGGGGCAAAAATGGTCGCCATTGTCTGAAAAATGCTGCAAAGCGTCATTTCATTTCAGCGTCGCGTCCCGCTCCCGTTTTTCGCAACGTTTCGTTACAACTTCGTTTGACCCCGCGAGCCTGCCCAGCGTCGTTTCATGATCATCGGCCCAGATAGCGGCCGGCCACCCAACGGAGAAGATAATGAACCCGCTACGCCACCCCGCCCTGATCGCCGCCCTCGTTCTCGCCGGGCTGATTGCCCAGCCAGCCCAGGCCTCGCCCCGTCCCTATCCCCAGGGCCAGGCTCAGCAACAATATGGCCGGGCGACGATCGAACTGGTCTTCGTCCTGGACACCACCGGTTCCATGGGCGGCATGCTGGAAGGGGCCAAGACCAAGATCTGGGGCATCGTCAACGACGTGCTGCAGCGGCAGGGCAACGCCGGCGCCACGATCCGGGTCGGCCTGGTGGCCTACCGCGACCGCGGCGACGCCTATGTGACAAAAGTTACCGCGCTGAGCGACAACCTCGACAGCGTGTACGCGCAGTTGATGAGCTTTCGTCCGGAAGGCGGCGGCGATGGCCCCGAGGATGTACGCAGCGCGATGGCCGAAGCCTTGCGCGCCGGCGGCTGGTCGGCGCCGGGGCCGCGCACCTCGCAGGTGATGTTCCTGGTAGGCGACGCGCCACCCCATGACGACTACCGCAACCTTGCCAGCGCCACCGCCAGCGCGCGCGAAGCGAGCCGGCGCGGCATCATCGTCAACGCCATCCAGTGCGGCAACGACGCCGACACCACCACGGCCTGGCGCAACGTGGCCCAGTACGGCGGCGGCGAATACTTCGCCATCGCCCAGGATGGCGGTGTCGAGGTGCTCGTCACGCCCTACGACCAGGAACTGGCGCAGCTGGGGCAGCAGATCGGCGGCACTTATATGGCCTACGGCCGCAGCGAGGAGCGCATGAAGCGCCAGTCGGCGCAGGTGGCGATGGAGTCGCGCGTGGCGGCAGCGGCGCCGCCGGCGGCCAAGGCGGACCGGGCGCTGAACAAGGCCCTGAACGACAAGGCCTATGACGACAGCGACCTGGTGCAAAAGGCGAGCGCCGGCAGCGTGGCGCTGCCATCGATTGCCGAAGCCGAGCTGCCCGACGCGCTGCGCGCGCTGGCGCCCGAGAAGCGCCAGGCCGCGCTCGACAAGGCGGTCGGCGAACGCAAGGCCTTGCGCGCGCGGATCGTCGCCTTGTCGAACCAGCGCGACCAGTACCTGGCTGAACAGCGCAGCAAGAAGGGCGCGGGCAAGGCCGGCTTCGACAAGGCCGTCTCCGGGGCGCTGGCACGTCAGATCAAATAGCAAACACCGGGGTCAGGGAGGGGGCCTGACCCCGGCTTGCACGGGGATTACTTGGTCACGGTCAGCGTGTAGTTGCCGGCCCCGCTGTACGAATACACGGTGATCCGGTAGTAGCCGGCAGGACCTGGGTAACTGATCGATTCCGTCGAGGTCGGCGACGTGCTTTCAGCCACTTTCAGCCACGCGTTGTTGGTCCATCGTTCGAGCTTGAGTTCGAAGTCGGCCGTCGATGGCCCTGCCAGGGTCGCCTTGATGGTGCCGCCGGCATAGTCGAACCATGGCGACGGATGGATCGCTTGCGCGCCGACAGCCAGGTAGCCGTTGTAGGTCTGTCCCGGCGTTACGTTGCCACTGCCGACGTCGAAGGCAATGGTCTTGGCAGGGACGGCGATATTGGTGACGCTCAGCCCGGAGCCGAAGCCATTCCACCATTTGGAGTTGGTGCCGCGGGCGGTCAGCGCATTCGGCAAGGTGTCGCTGAAACTGCGCGTTGCGACGCCGTCGAACAGGTCGGTCGCGTCGCCCGAATTGACGTTGTTTTCCATATCGCGCCGGCCATCGGCGTGTTCCATCTGCACGTAGGGCTTCCACTCGTTGGTGTTGCTGCCGCTCGGGTCAGTGTGGAAGACGGCCAGGCCTTCATCGGGCTGGTTCGTATTGTCCCCGCTCTTGTGCATGGCTTCGACGTAGAACGCTTCGCTCGCGTTGGCGGGATTGCTCCAGCGATACAGCGCATGCGCGCCCGAGGTATGGCTGAGGCGGCCGGTCGGCGCGCTGCGGTTGACGGCGGGATTGAGCTCGGTGACCGTATCCCAGCCCGCCAGATAACGGAAGAAGCCGTTCGGCGGCACCGGGCGGAACTTGGACAACTGTCCCACGCTGCCGTAACCCATCAGGCAAAACGACGCGACCGAACCATGCGAGCTGCCGTCATAGTCGTACAAATCCGGCCAGTCCATGACCAGGTGCCCCGATTCATGGACAAAGGTGCCGATCGACAACTGGGTGCTCATATTCGTGATCTGGTAGGTGTTGGTGCACACGGCGCCCGAGCAAAACCGGGGGCTCAGCGTGCTCATGTGTGGCCACAGCCCCTTGGACCACGGGCTGTCCGGCTCGCCCGCGTAAAGGAAATTCAAGCCCTTGATGCGGTTGTTGCTGTCGCGCGTCAGGGTCGAGAAATCGAAGTTCTCCGTGGTCTTGAGCCAGTTCAGGGCCTCGGTGATCAGCTCCTGGGAGCGGCGGCCCGCATCCAGGGTGGCGTCGGCATAGTAAGACTTGTTTTGCCTGGCGCGGTAATAGCGGGTGACCGTGTTCGAATAGTCGAGCTTGTTGCCGGACACGCCGAGGAAATAGCCGCGTACCGAGGAGGCGTTGCCAAAGCCGGTGTACGGCAGATCGTTCAGGAATGAAGAGACCTGCGCCTGGGTGAGCGTGCCCGGCAGGTTGGGGAAGTCGATGATGACGGTCAGCCCGCGAATCGGGCCGGTTGCCACGGCCATCGGCGAAATGCCGGTGCTGTTGGCGGCGATGGTTGCCTTGCGCACCTTCTCGTTGGCGGCCTCGGGCGAGTGGCCATGCATTTTCTCGTAGCGTTCCTTGGCGCGCAGGGCCCTGGCTTCCTTGCTCAGGCCGGGTTGCTTCTTGTCGCTGGTGCTGAAGGCGCGCATCCTGGCGTTGCTCGCCAATACGCCAGTCGAGACCAGGGCGTCGCCGGCCGCGTTCACCTCGGCATAGCACAGGCCCTTCTTCGCTGCGTCATAGACCAGCAGCGAGCCATCGGGAGCGCGTTCCTCGGCGTAATAGCTGTTGCCGTCGACCTTGACCTTGAGCACTTCGCCGTTCGGCTGCTTGTAATCGTAAGTGTGGTTCAGATACGGCACGCCGGCCTGTACAGCGAGGCTGGCGGCGGCCAGCACGAGGCCGGCCAGGAGGTGGTTTCCGTTGTAATTCCTCATCGTTGTCTCCGATTTATTTTATTTAGGAGAAGCAAGGCTGCGGCACGACGAAAACTTTGTCTTGTGCATATTCCGCGTATTTACAGGCGAAATCTGCCTAATCAAATTGCATAAATTGGCGCGATAATCCCGCGATCTTCGCTAAACCCGGGGTCAGTCCCCCGGGTTACCTAGCGTGGGAGTACCGAGGCGCCCATCAGGAATTCGTCGACGGCGCGCGCTGCCTGGCGGCCTTCGCGGATCGCCCATACCACCAGCGACTGGCCGCGCCGCATGTCGCCGGCAACGAACACTTTCGGTACGCTGGTCTGGTAGCAGCCTTCGCCGTCGGTCGTGGCCTTGGCGTTGCCGCGCGCATCCTTGTCAACGCCGAAAGCGTCCAGCACTTGCTGCACCGGCGAGACGAAACCCATCGCCAGCAGCACCAGGTCGGCCTTCATCTCGAATTCGGAATCAGGCACTTCAATCATCTTGCCTTCCTTCCATTCGACGCGGCAGGCGATCAGCTTGTCGACCTTGCCGGCCTTGCCTTCGAAGCGCTTGGTGGCCACCGCCCAGTCGCGCTGGCAACCTTCTTCGTGCGAGGACGAGGTGCGCAGCTTGGTCGGCCAGTATGGCCACACCAGCGGCTTGTTTTCTTCTTCCGGCGGCTGCGGCATCAGTTCGAACTGGGCCACGGAGGCGGCGCCGTGCCGGTTCGAGGTGCCCACGCAGTCCGATCCGGTGTCGCCGCCGCCGATCACGACCACGTGCTTGCCGCTGGCCTTGATCTGCTCCTTGACCTTGTCGCCCGCGTTGACCTTGTTTTGCAGCGGCAGGAAATCCATCGCGAAATGCACACCCTTGAGCTCGCGCCCCGGCACCGGCAAGTCGCGCGGCTGCTCCGCGCCGCCGGCCATGATGACGGCGTCGAATTCCTTTTCCAGGTCTTCAGGGAATATCGTTTCCTTGGCCCAGTTGTTGACGCTGGCCGGAAAGTCCTTGCCGACCAGCACGCTGGTGCGGAAGGTGACGCCCTCGGCTTCCATCTGCTCGACCCGGCGGTCGATGTGCGATTTTTCCATCTTGAAGTCGGGAATGCCATAACGCAGCAGCCCACCGATGCGGTCGCTCTTTTCGAAGACGGTGACCGCGTGACCCACCCGCGCCAGTTGCTGCGCGGCGGCCAGTCCGGCAGGACCGGATCCGATGACCGCGACTTTCTTGCCCGTCAGTACGCTCGGCGGCTGTGGCACGACCCAGCCATGCTCCCAGCCCGTATCGATGATCTTGTGTTCGATCGACTTGATGCCGACCGGATCGTTATTGATGCCGAGCGTGCAGGCAGACTCGCACGGCGCCGGGCAGATGCGGCCCGTGAACTCGGGGAAGTTGTTGGTCGAGTGCAGGTTTTCCAGCGCCGCGCGGTAGTTGCCGTGGTAGACCAGGTCATTCCAGTCGGGGATGATGTTGTTGACCGGGCAGCCGCTGTTGCAAAACGGGATGCCGCAATCCATGCAGCGCGCCGCCTGCACTTTCGCTTGTGGATCGGTCAAATGCAGCACAAATTCCTTGTAGTTCTTGAGGCGCGCGGCAGGCTCGAGATAGCTTTCGTCCTGACGCTTGAATTCCATGAAGCCGGTGATTTTACCCACGATGTTTTTCCTTTTTTTCTTTAGTGAGGACTTAAGCGGCGATCTTTTCGGCAGCTTCTTCCATGCTGCTGTTATGCATTTCTTCCAGCGCCCGCTTGTAGTCGGTCGGGAATACTTTGACAAACTTGGCACGGCTGTTGGCCCAGTCGTCGAGCAGGTTGCGCGCACGCGTGCTGCCGGTGTGCTTGAAGTGGCGTTCGATCAGCCGCTTCAAGATCACTTCGTCGGCCTCGCGCACCGCGTCCCGGCTCTGGCTGTGCCAAGCGGACGGATCGGTCTGCTCCTTGCTGCTCTTGACCCCTTCCAGGTTCACCATCGTGGTATTGCATTTCCTTTCGAAGTCGCCGGCCGGGTCATACACGTAGGCAACGCCGCCCGACATGCCGGCGGCAAAGTTGCGGCCCGTATCGCCCAGCACCACGACCGTGCCGCCAGTCATGTATTCGCAGCCGTGGTCGCCGCAGCCCTCGACAATCGCCGTCGCGCCCGAGTTGCGCACCGCGAAGCGTTCGCCGGCCACGCCGTTGAAAAACGCTTCGCCGGAAATCGCGCCGTACAGCACCGTATTGCCGACAATGATGTTGTCCACCGCCCAGCCGCGGAACTCGGTATTTGGCCGCACGATAATGCGCCCGCCCGACAAGCCCTTGCCGACGTAATCGTTGCCTTCGCCGACCAGGTCGAGCGTGATGCCGGCCGCCAGGAAGGCTGCTGCCGACTGGCCCGCCGTGCCTTGCAGCTGGATGTGGATGGTGTCATCCGGCAAACCGGCGTGGCCGTAGCGCTTGGCCACTTCGCCCGACAGCATGGTGCCGACCGTGCGATTGACGTTGCGCACCGGCGAGATGAACGAGACGCGCTCGCCCTTTTCCAGCGCCGCCTTGGCTTGCGCGATCAGCTTGTGGTCCAGCGCTTTTTCGAGGCCATGGTCTTGCTCTTCGATCTGGCGCACTGCCGTGCCTTCCGGCACTTTCGGCTGGTGGAAGATGGCGGCGAAGTTCAGCCCCTGGGCTTTCCAGTGGGTGATGGCTTTCGACTTGTCGAGCAGATCGACGCGGCCGATCAGTTCGTCGTAGCTGCGGATGCCCAGCTGCGCCATCAACTGGCGCGCTTCTTCGGCGACGAAGAAGAAATAGTTGACGACGTATTCAGGCTTGCCGGCAAACTTGGCGCGCAGCAGAGGATCTTGCGTGGCCACGCCGACCGGGCAAGTGTTCAAATGGCATTTGCGCATCATGATGCAGCCTTCGACCACCAGCGGCGCGGTTGCGAAGCCGATCTCGTCGGCGCCCAGCATGGCGGCGATGACGACGTCGCGGCCGGTTTTCATCTGGCCGTCGGCCTGCACGCGGATGCGGCTGCGCAAGCCATTGAGCACCAGCGTTTGCTGTGTCTCGGCCAGGCCCAGCTCCCACGGCGTGCCGGCGTGCTTGACCGATGACAAGGGCGACGCGCCCGTGCCGCCGTCATGGCCGGCAACAACAACGTGGTCGGCTTTCGCCTTGGTGACACCGGCGGCCACCGTGCCGATGCCCACTTCCGAGACCAGCTTGACCGAGATCGACGCGCGCGGATTGGCGTTCTTCAAGTCGTGGATCAGCTGCGCCAGGTCTTCGATCGAATAGATGTCATGGTGCGGCGGCGGCGAAATCAGGCCGACACCCGGCACCGAAAAACGCAGGCTGGCAATGTATTCCGAGACCTTGTGCCCTGGCAGCTGTCCGCCTTCGCCCGGCTTGGCGCCCTGGGCCATCTTGATCTGGATCTGGTCGGCCGAGTTCAAGTACTCGGCCGTGACGCCGAAGCGTCCGGAGGCCACCTGCTTGATGCGCGAACGCAGCGAGTCGCCGTCCTGTAATGGGATGTCGACCATGACGTTCTGCGCGCCAATGACGGACGACATTGTCTCCCCCTGCTTGATCGGAATGCCTTTCAGCTCCTTGGTGTAGCGGAAAGGATCTTCGCCGCCTTCACCGGTGTTCGATTTGCCGCCGATGCGGTTCATGGCAATGGCCAGCGTGGCGTGCGCCTCGGTGCTGATCGAGCCGAGCGACATGGCGCCGGTGGCGAAGCGCTTGACGATTTCCTTGGCCGGCTCGACTTCATCGAGGGGAATCGCCTTGGTCGGGTCGAGCTTGAATTCGAACAGGCCGCGCAGGGTCAGGTGACGGCGGCTCTGGTCGTTGATGATCTGCGCGTATTCCTTGTAGCTGGAAAAGTTGTTGCTGCGGGTGGAGTGCTGCAGTTTCGCGATCGCATCCGGAGTCCACATATGTTCTTCGCCGCGCACGCGGAAGGCATACTCGCCGCCGGCGTCGAGCGCGTCGGCCAGGATCGGATCGTTGCCGAAGGCCAGCGCGTGCAGGCGCAACGCTTCCTCGGCCACTTCAAACACGCCGATGCCTTCGACATTCGACGAGGTGCCCTTGAAATACTTGTCGACCAGCGACTTGTTCAGGCCGATCACTTCGAAGATCTGCGCGCCGCAGTAAGACATATAGGTCGAAATGCCCATCTTCGACATCACCTTCATCAAGCCCTTGCCGATGGCCTTGGTGTAGTTGTAGACGGCGGTGTCGGCCGACAGATCGCCGCTCATGCCTTGCGCCAGCTCGGCCAGCGTTTCCATGGCCAGGTAAGGGTGGACGGCCTCGGCGCCATAGCCTGCCAGCAGGGCGAAGTGGTGGGTCTCGCGTGCCGAACCCGTCTCGACGACCAGGCCGGTGGAGGCGCGCAGGCCACGCCCGACCAAATGCTGGTGAATGGTCGAGGTGGCCAGCAGCGCTGGAATCGCGACCTGTTCGGCGGAAATGGCGCGGTCCGACACGATCAGGATGTTGTGGCCGGAACGCACCGCATCGACCGCTTCGGCGCACAGCGAGGCGAGCGAGGCTTCGATGCCTTCCTTGCCCCACGAAACCGGGTAGCAAATGTTCAGCTCGTACGACTTGAACTTGCTGCCGGTGTGGGCGCCGATATTGCGCAGGCGCGCCATGTCGTCGAAGCCGAGCACCGGCTGCGACACTTCCAGCCGCATCGGCGGGTTGACGTTGTTGGTGTCGAGCAGGTTCGGCTTGGGCCCGATGAAGGACACCAGCGACATGACCATGGCTTCGCGGATCGGGTCGATCGGCGGGTTGGTCACCTGGGCGAACAGTTGCTTGAAATAGTTGTAGAGCGGCTTGAGCTTGTTGGACATGACGGCCAGCGGCGAGTCGTTGCCCATGGAGCCGGTTGCTTCTTCGCCCAGCAGGGCCATCGGCGCCATCAGGAATTTCAAGTCTTCCTGGGTGTAGCCGAAGGCTTGCTGGCGGTCCAGCACGGTCGCGACCGCCTTCTCGCCCTGTGCCGGCTGGTCCTTGGCGCGGTTGTGCGCCAGCTGGCTTTCGCTGAGCTTGATTTCGTTGAGCTTGATGCGCACCGAATTGATCCATGCCTTGTAGGGCTTGGCGTTCGAGTAGGTGTCCTTCAACTCCTTGTCGTCGATGATGCGGCCCGCTTCCAGGTCGATCAGGAACATTTTGCCTGGCTGCAAACGCCACTTCTGGATGATCTTCGATTCCGGAATCGGCAGCACGCCCGATTCGGACGCCATCACGACCAGGTCGTCGTCGGTGACGATGTAGCGGGCCGGGCGCAGGCCGTTGCGGTCCAGCGTGCCGCCGATGTGGCGCCCGTCGGTAAAGGCCATGGCGGCCGGGCCGTCCCACGGTTCCATCATCGCCGCGTGGTATTCGTAGAAGGCGCGCCGGTTGTCGTCCATCATGCTGTGGTTTTCCCAGGCTTCCGGGATCATCATCATCAT